>CALOEN010000033.1:0-86425 GCA_942492335.1 uncultured beta proteobacterium
GAATCAGCCCGAACGCGGTGATAAGCACGCCCGCAACCGAGCCCAGGGTGCTTACGAAAAAAACTTTGCCGGCGCCGGCATCGCCCGCGCGCTTGCTGGCGCTGTGCAGCAGGATGGCCACCAGCAGCGGGTTCATTGCCGAGGTGGCGACCAGCGGCAGAAACAGCAGGATCAGGCAGGCGGCGAAAGCCCCCAGCACCAGGCTCCAGGCGGAAAGCGGCGAAAACAGGAACGGATAGGCGAGGCAGGCGCCGACGATCGCCAATGCCGCCAGCGCGGGCATCAGCGCGTAAATCTGCAGCAGCCGGGCCGCCGGACGCGAACCGCTGCCACCGGTATAGCGCCCGCCGGCCCAGTAGCCGAGCGCGAGCGACACCAGCGTGATCGACAGAATTCCGGTCCAGATGTAGAGGCTGACGCCAAAGTAGGGCGTCATGATGCGCGAGGCCAGCAGTTCGAGTGCGAGGATGGCGCCGCCGGAGATGAAAATGATTGCGTAGAGCAGTGGCACGTTGGGCTATCGGGTATAATTCCCGCCGCTGACAAACGCGCAATCTACCAGAGTTGTATGCTTGATGCGAGTCGTAACGCCGGAGAAACATGGGATGCAGGACCCGGCCGGGCAGCACTGCGGAGAAGGAGAATAAATCGTGCAACAAATCTCGGGTTTTGGAGTTCGATATGCTTTCCTGGATGGCATGAAACGCCTGTGGCTAGGCGCTCTGGCCGCACTGCTGGCCGGCGTATTTGCAACGGCGGTCAGCGCGGCGGAGCTCGCTGTGCCGTACGTGCCGACGCCGCTGAACGTCGTCGATGCCATGCTGAAAATCGCCAAGGTCTCCGGCAGCGATTACCTGATCGACCTGGGTTCGGGTGACGGCCGCATCGTGATCACCGCGGCAAAGACATACGGCACGCGCGGTTTCGGTGTCGATCTCAATCCGGTGCGCATCGATGAAGCGATCGCCAATGCCAGGAAGGCGGGCGTGACCGACAAGGTGGCGTTTTACCAGCGCGACCTGTTCGAGACCGATCTGTCCGATGCCAGCGTGATCACCATGTATCTGCTGCCGCACGTCAACATCAAATTGCGTCCCAGGCTGCTCGCGCTCAAACCCGGCACGCGCATCGTGTCCCACGATTTCTCGATGGGCGACTGGAAACCTGACGCCCACATCAACATGAATGTGAAGGACAAATACGGCACGGCGGGCGGTGCCAGCGACATCTTTTTCTGGCTCATCCCGGCCAAAGTTGCGGCCACATGGCGGTGGCAGTTGCCGGTGTCCGGAAAGAACCGGGACTATGAAATGACCCTCAGCCAGAAATACCAGACGTTTACCGGCGATGTCCGTATTGGCGGCCAGTCCGTCAGGCTGCAGAATCCTGTCTTGCGCGGTGAACAGGTCAATTTTGTCTTTACGGTCGATGTCGATGGCGTTCCCATCAAGCATGAATTCAGCGGCAGGGTGGAGGACGATACAATTACCGGCCAGGTGATGCTTTCCGGCAGACGCATTCTGGGGCAGGCCGACTGGAATGCGAAACGCGTTGCCGCAAAAACCGCAGAAGCCACGCGCAGTCTTGCAGCTCTGCGGTAATTACGCTTGATCGGCAGTTAATTTTCAAATTTTGTCACGGACGTGAAATGATATTTGGTATGGCGGTTCCCAGGGCGGGTGGTGTTGCTGCGGTTTTGTGCGGCGCGTTTTTAGTTTCTGGAATGCTTGCGACGCCGGCATATGCGCAGGATTACGGCGAGGTGCCGTATGTGCCGACACCGCAGAACGTGGTCGACAGGATGCTCGAGGTCGCCAAGGTCGGGCCTAAAGACTATGTGATCGATCTGGGTTCGGGCGACGGGCGCATGATCATTACAGCGGCGAAAAAACGCGGCGCACGCGGCTTTGGCGTTGATCTCGACAAGAATTTAGTCGACAGAGCAAACCGGCTCGCGGCCAAGGCCGGGGTGGCCGATCGCGCCAAATTCTATGATCGTGACTTATTCGAAACCGATTTCAGCCGGGCCTCCGTGGTCACCATTTACCTGCTGCCCGAGGTCAACCTCATGGTGAGGCCCAAGCTGCTCGCCACGCTTAAGCCCGGCACGCGCATCGTGTCCCATGATTACGACATGGGCGAATGGACGCCTGACTTGGCGCTGACTCTTGATGCGCCGGGCAAGCCTGTGTGGCGCGATAACAAGAGCAAGGTATTTTACTGGGTCGTGCCGGCGAAGGCTTCCGGCAAGTGGCGCTGGCAACTCGCTGGCGAGGGCAAGCCGCAAACTTTCGAACTGGCACTTAATCAGATGTTCCAGAACCTCGAAGGCACTTTGTCGGTCGATGGCCAAAAAATTGCAATTGAAGAGGCAGGGCTCAACGGCACGCAGATCAGTTTCTCTGCCACCCTCAGTCAGAATGGCGCCCCCGTGCGCCTCACCTTTACCGGGCGCATCGCCGGTGATGCGATCAAGGGGCAGGCGCGGATCATGCGGGCGCAGCGGCTGAAAAACTGGCCTGGAAAGCGGCGCGCACCGAATCCTGGGCGCCGGCCCACGCGTCGTTGCCTCCGCCGAAACCGCCGATGCAATAAGTGGGCTGCCGGTGAATTCACCAATTAACATCAAAAACTTTAAGCTATAGAGAACACAGAGGAAAACAAGCATCAAAACATGATGCATACTCTGTTGTTTTTATAAAATAATAATTGGTTTTCTCTGTGATCCGGGGCCAATGTGTCTCTAGCTGATATTTTTAGTTTTTGAAATAAAAAAGAAGGGGCGGTGATGAGTGTAAAACACGGATTCTTTTGTGCACTGCTGCTGGCGCTGACCGTATTGCCTGCGGCCGCCCAGGACGGCCAGGGCGATGTTGTCTATGTGCCGACGCCACAGGTGGTGGTGGATGAAATGCTGAGCATGGCCAAAATAGGCGCCGGTGATTTCCTCATCGATCTGGGTTCCGGCGACGGACGTATCGTGATTACGGCGGCCAAAAAATACGGCACGCGCGGGATCGGGGTCGACCTGGATACTTATCTGGTGCAAAAGGCGCGCGAAGGCGCGCGTATTGAGGGCGTTGCCGACAAGGCGCAGTTCGTCGTGCAGAACCTGTTCGAAACCGATCTTTCACGCGCGACCGTAATCAGCAGCTATTTGCTGCCCGAGCTGAACGAAAAACTGCTTCCCAAGTTGCTCGCGCTCAAGCCGGGCACTCGTATCATTGCACACGATTACGACATGGGCGACTGGCCTCCCGATGAGCAGAAGTCGATCTCCGTACCGGGAAAGGAAGTCGGGGATCCTGGCAAGAGCTACGTCTTTTTCTATGTTGTCCCGGCAAACATCGCCGGCGCGTGGGAATCCCTGGTTTACAGCGGCAGGCACGGCGTGATCTGCGAATTCGATTTCGATCAAAGATTTCAGCGGGTGAGCGGGGAAGTGCGCATCGACGGCAAGCGGACGCGCCTGCCGCTGTTCAAGATGAGCGGTGACCAGGTGAGCTTCGAAGTGGGAGTGCCGCACCGGGCGGGCATGACCCAATACCGTTTCCAGGGCACCGTCCGGCAGGACACAATAGAGGGAACGCTGATGATAGGCGGTGCGAAAAAACCCCTGCCATGGAAGGCACGCCTCAAAGTGCGCGGCGAGTTCCGTATCAGCGCACTTGATGCCGCTGGCGGCGTGCTGCGATGAGTGGCGCCCCTCGCGCTGCCGCGGCTGCCCGGCCGCAGCCGACGCTCAGTGTTTTTGACGCGGTAGCGATCATCGTCGGCATCGTCATCGGAGCAGGCATATTCAAAGCACCGTCCATTGTTGCGGGCAGTGTTACCACCGCGGAGGTATTCATCGCGCTGTGGATAGCGGGCGGGGTCATCTCCCTGGTGGGCGCGCTGTGTTATGCCGAACTCGGCAGCGCCTATCCCAATGCCGGCGGTGAATATTTCTTCCTGACTCGTGCATTTGGTGGATGGCTCGGGTTCATTTTTGCATGGGCGCGCATGAGCGTGGTGCAGACCGGGGCTATCGCCGCCATAGCCTTCGTATTCGGGGACTATGCAACCCGGCTGTTTTCACTGGGTGCAAACAGTTCTGTCATCTATGCCATGCTCGCTGTGATTGCAGTCACGACGCTCAATATCGCCGGCACGCGCGGAAGCAAGAGGCTGCAGAACGTGCTGACGCTGGCGCTGGGTTGTGCCATTTTTTCGCTGATCGTCGCCGGCCTGACGCACGGCGGCGCGGTGCCCGCAGCGCAACCGGCAGCATCGTCATCCGGTCCCATGTTTTCGCAGCTCGCGCTCATTTTCATCCTGCTGACTTATGGCGGCTGGAATGAGGCGGCTTACCTTACGGCCGAGATTCGTGATGCCCGGCGCAACATCGTGCGCGCGCTGGTGTCAGGCATCCTGATCGTGACGGTGCTGTACGTGCTCCTCAATCTCGCGTATCTCAATGTGCTCGGACTGGACGGCATGAAGGCTTCGAAAGCGGTTGCGGCGGATCTGATGCAGGTGACATTGGGAGATTCTGGTGCGGTGGTGTTGAGCCTGATCGTGATGGCCGCAGCATTGTCCACGCTCAATGCCACGGTGTTCACCGGCGCCCGCACCAACTATGCGGTGGGACGCGATTACGCCGTGTTCCGCGTGCTCGGCGTATGGCAGGAAAAATCCAATGCGCCGGTCAACGCCTTATTGCTGCAAGGCGGGGTGGCGCTGTTGCTGGTGCTGCTTGCCTCGTTTACGCCGGATGGTTTCGAAACCATGGTCGCCTATACCGCGCCGGCATTCTGGCTGTTCTTTCTGCTGACCGGGGTGTCGCTGTTCGTGTTGCGGCGGCAGGCGCCGATCAACGATCAGCCGTTCCGCGTGCCGTTTTATCCGGTGACGCCGCTGCTGTTTTGCGCGATGTGTGCTTACATGCTGTACTCGAGCGCGGGTTACGCGATGTCCAAAGACCCGAGCAGCCTGGGTGCGCAGCTCGGGATCGGTGTGCTGCTGCTGGACAGCAACAAGGAGATCTTCCTGCGGGAGCTGATCTCCAACGCTTCGGACGCCTGCGACAAGCTGCGCTTCGAGGCGCTGCGACAAGTCCGAGCTGCTTTCGAAGGCGATCGAGTCCCTGAAGATTCGCGTATCCGCTTCGACAAGGAGGCCCGCACCGTCACCATCTCAGACAACGGCATCGGCATGTCGCGCGACGAAGTGGTGCGAGCACATCGGCACCATCGCCAAATCGGGCACGCGCGAATTCTTCCAGAAACTCACCGGCGACCAGGCCAAGGACGCCACCTCATCGGCCAGTTCGGCGTCGGTTTCTACTCCTCGTTCATCGTCGCCGACAAGGTCACCGTGTCGTGACCCGCCGTGCCGGACTCGAGCCGGCCGAGCAGGGCGTGCGCTGGGAATCGGACGGCGCGACAGCGGCGAATTCACCATCGAGACGGTCGACAAGGCGGCGCGCGGCACCGAGGTCACCTGCACCTGCGCGAAGGCGAGGACGACCTGCTGAGCGGCTGGAAGCTGCGCGAGATCATTCGCAAGTACTCCGACCACATCGTCCAGCCCATCGTGATGAAGAAGGAGGAATGGGACGAGGAGAAGGAGCGAGCAAGTGGCGACGGACGAGGACGAGACGGTCAACCAGGCCGTCGGCCCTGTGGGCGCGCCCAAGAACGAGATCACCGACGAGCAGTACAACGAGTTCTACAAGCATGTCGGCGCACGATTTCGAGGAGCCGCTGGCCTGGACGCATACCCGGGTGGAGGGGCGCAGGAATACACGCAGTTGCTCTACATTCCGGCGCGCGCGCCGTTCGACCTGTGGGACCGCAACGCCCGCCACGGCATCAAGCTCTACGTGCGGCGCGTCTTCATCATGGACGACGCCGAGCAGCTGATGCCGCTCTACCTGCGCTTCGTGCGCGGCGTGGTCGATTCCACCGACCTGCCGCTCAACGTGTCGCGCGAGATCCTGCAGGAGTCGAAGGACATCGAGGCGATCCGCAGGCGGCTGACCAAGCGCGTGCTTGGCCATGCTCGAAGACCTGGCCGAGAACGATGACGGAGAAGTACGACCTTCTGGAAGGAATTCGGCAAGGTGCTCAAGGAAGGCATCGGGCGAGGATTACGCCAACCGCGAGCGCATCGCCGGCTGCTGCGCTTTGCCTCCACGCACAAGGCCGACACGCCGGCGCAAACCGTGTCGCTGGCCGACTACATCGGGCGCATGAAGGAAGGAGCAGGAGAAGATCTACTACGTCACCGCCGAGACCTTCACCGCCGCCAAGAACAGCCCGCATCTCGAGGTGTTCCGCAAGAAGGGCATCGAGGTGCTGCTGCTCTCCGACCGGGTCGACGAGAATGGGTGATGTCGCCACCTGACCGAGTTCGACGGCAAGCAGCTGCAGTCGGTGGCCAAGGGCGGGCTCGACCTGGGCAAGCTGGAAGACGAGGCCGAGAAGAAACAGGCGCAGGAGAAGGAAGCCGGCGAGTTCAAGGAGCTGATCGAGAAGATCAAGACAAGCGCTCGACGAGGCGAGCGGGTCAAGGAAGTGCGCGTGACGCACCGCCTGACCGAAAGTGCCGCTGTCCAAGCCGATACTCGAAATCAATCCGCACCACCCGCTGGTGCTGCGTCTGAAGTCGGAGGCGCAGGACGAGCGTTTCAACGATCTCGCGCAGGTCCTGTTCGATCAGTCGTTATTGGCGGAAGGCGGCCAGCTCGAAGACCCGGCGGGGTTCGTCAAGCGGCTGAATCAGCTGATGTTGGCGATGGGTGGATAGGCAGCCCCAGACATCCGGCGAAACCGCGCTTGCCGACGCTGAGATTCAGCGCATGGCGCGCAGGGGTGGTACCGCATTACTCAAACCGGTCGACGAGATCCTTCGCGTCCTTGAGGTCCACTCGAATATGGTTCGCGCACCAGTTTAATGGCTCCTATCTTGTCACCATTTTGAAGCAGTCCGCGCACTGTGGCGGCCAGTTCACGGGCAATTGCGCGGGCGCCGGCGAAGCCGGTAAAGGGTTATCCAGATTGCCGCCTTCGTCCAGTCGCTCGACTGCCGCCTTGGCTTCGGCGAGCCTCATGCCGGTCTTTTCGCGCAACACCTTGATAGCTTCGATTTTTTCGTCCTGTGCCATGAGTTCTCGCACTTGCGAAAAGGTGTCGGAGGCAGGCGCGGGTTCGTGCGCGGCCCTGCTTTTGGCGCGCAGCGTGTCCAATGCGGATTCGCGCCGGCGGCGACTGGCAATCCAGATGATGATGGCCAGGACCAGGATGACTGCGGCGATCACGATGAGAACGAGCGTTTCGTTCATGACGGTTGTCCTTCAGTCTGCGGCTGGCGCCACCAGGGCACGATAGGCATGCCAGGTGGCATGACCGACAATGGGGCCCGTGATCGCCAGTCCGATATAAAGCGTTGCGAGTCCGACGAAGAGCATCGTGCCGATCAGCGCAGCCCATACCAGCATGGCGGGGAAGTTTCGCGTCAACGCGAGAAAACTCGCGATCATGGCGGTGACGGTGTCAGTGCCGCGGTCCATCATCAGCGGAATGGAGACCACGCTGACGGAGAATACCAGCAAGGCGAAACCCGCGCCGACGCCGAAATAAATCGCCAGAAACTCCAGGTTCTCTTGCGAAAAAACCAGATGCTGCGCGAACGTCGCAATGCTGGGCATGCTGCCCGAGTAAAACAGGGCAACCAGCACCACCGAGACTCGCGCCCAGCCTGCGAACAGCAGCAGCAGGATGAGCGCGTAAAAACCAATCGAGCCGGGATTCCTGTTCCACGCCGTCAGGCTGGCGGCGAGCTGCGGCTGCTCGCCGCGCTCGCGGCGGCGCGACAGATCGTAGAGCCCGAGTGCGAGGAAAGGCCCGATCAGCGTAAAGCCGGTGCCGAGTGCGAGCGTGACATGCGGCTGGGAGGCAAAGAAGACGTTGAGCAGATAGCCCATGATGACGAAGGCGATGCCGTAGAACAGGCTGGCGCCTGGCGCCGCCCGGAAATCGCGACACCCTGCGGCGAGCCAGGTGAAAGGCGCACCAACATTCACACTGACGATGGTCGGGAAAGTGGCTTTGGTCTGAGCGGCCATGATCCGGTTTTACTCTACCATGCCGCTGCCGTCCACGATGACGGCGTAGAGGCCGGTGTCATCGAGAACTTTGCAGCCCGACGAAGGCGCCGCCGTTTTCTTCGGCCAACAGACGCATCAACGTGGCAAAGCGCATACCGGTCACGGTTACCATGCCGCGGTTGTCGAATTGCGTCGGGAAGCCCACCGTGTGGATGCGCACGCGCCGATTGCCGTGCGCGTCTTTCGGGTTCAGACGGCGCACCGCCTTGAGCACCGCATTGATCGACCCGCCGGTGAAGTCATCGCCGAAGACGTAGATGCTGATTTTCTTGTCCGGCGCGGCGAACGTGCGAAGCGCTGTCTCGATGCCTTCCACCGGGCTGGAATTGGAGAACGGCTGCCAGCTGCGCAGCCGGTCGAGCACGGCCTTGCGCCGTCCCGGCGTGTCCGGAATCCACTTGCCGCTGTATTGGGGATACATGTACTCGCCCATATCGCTCATCACCTGCAACCCCTTGACTTTGGGGTAGACATCGAGCGTCTCGCGCAATTTCTGGCGCACGCTGTTCCAGGCGTAGTTCAGCATGCTGCCGGACGTGTCGATGACAAAGATGATGTATTCACTGTCCACCGGGATTCCGCCGACGGGCGCTTCCGACTTCCGCGATGCGGCGCTGGCATACAGCCGCCGCATTTCCTCGGTCAGGGACTGCTTGGCCGTCGCCAGCCGCGATTCGATGGTTTCAGCGACTTCGCTGCGTTGACGGGTTTCCGTGGTTTTCTTCTGCAGCATGTTTGTACTCACCCGCAACCCCGACAGTTCGGCCTCGGCTGCTGCGAGCCGCGAACGGCTCGCAGCCAGCGCCGCATCCAGGCCGCGGGCCTGGTCTGCCGCTTTCTCCGCCAACTGCTGCAACTGCTCGGTGCGTGCCTCCAGCTCCTCGGTATTTTGCTGGACAATCATCGGCTCCGCCGACTTGGTCAGCACCAGCAGCAGGATGATGGCCCCGAAAGCACAGGTGATGGTATCGAGGAAGGACATGCTGAACATCTCGACCTCGCGGCGCCGGATCATGGCCAGTCCCGGGACGGAGTGATATAACTGCCGCCGGTGAGGCGCGACAACTGCCAGAAGGCGGCGACGGCCTGCGGGTCGCCTTCCATCGGCAACAGGATCACGTTCATCGGGACGTTCGGGGGCAGCGCTTTCGCCGCCTCGTTGAAATGCTCCAGGCGCTGGGGGCCGGACACCGTGCCCTCGCGCACGCGACTGCCCTGCGTGGGCAGACCATCGGTGATCAGGTACACGTTGTCCGGCGGTGGCTGCAGCGCCGCCGCCGCCGCGATGGCGGCGTAAAGGCTGGTGCCCTTTTCCGGAATGACCTGACGCAATGCGTTCATGGCCTCGGTCAGGCGCTTGCCGCCGTCCGTGTCGAGCCAGTTACGCTCGCTGCCGGCGATCGCCGCTCTGGCGGTCTCGTTGAAGACGTAGAGTTGAAATCGGCTCGCCGCGGGCACATGGGCGCTCAGCCAGTCTGCGATCGACAGGGCGCGCCGCCATTTGGGCGCGGCGCGTCTGGATGTGTCATCCATGTTGCGACGGCGCACCGCCTCGACGATGGTCTCGCCAAGCATGCTGGCCGAGGCGTCTACCAGAATCAGCACGCGCTGTCCGCCCACCTTGAGGCCGGTAAGGTACTGCCGCTTGCCTTCACCGGCAATCTGCCGCGTGGCGTTGGCAGAAGCGTCGGCGACCTGCGCCCGCAGGCGCTCGACCTGGGTCTCCAGCGTCTTGAGTTCCGCCTGCAGCGCGATCACCCGCGAGCGGCTGGCGTCGGTGGATTGCGCCTTGCCCCTTAGCGCGGATTGCTCTTGCTGGGTCTGCCGCCGCAGCCGCTCCGCTTCGCTTTGCGCGGTGCGCTCGGCATTGCGCGTGGTGGTGAGAGCCGCCTGCAGACGCATCACGTTCTGTCTGCCGTCCAGCACCCGGTCTTCCAGTGCATTGACATTGGTGATCAACTGCTCGTTGATGTCCTCGGAGCGCACGACACTGGAGTGATTGATGAGCAGGTAAACGAGGATCACAGCGCCAAAGCCGGAGAACATGGTGTCCAGGAAGGACAATCCCAACGCCGGAATCTGTCTACGTGCGCGCTTCATCGGTGCCGACTACAACGATCAGCTGCAATTCCCGCCCGCCGATTTCGATGCGGTCGCCCGGCACCAGTGTCCTCGGCACGGCCACCGGCTCGCCGTTGACGCGGGTACCGGAGCCGGCAGGGCATTCCAGCCACAGTTGTCCGTCGCGCAGGCTGACCTTGCCCTCAACCCCCGGCACGGGCAGATCGCCGGTGCCGAAAGCGAGCGTCTTGCGCACGCGCCCGTCCGGCAGCGGGTAGGCATGCGCATCGAGCAGGACATGCGTCGGGCGGGGGAGGGCGGCGGCCGGCGTGTGCACCGCAGCGGTTGCCGCGACGCGGCCGGGCAGGCGCGTAACGTAAGCGAGGGCATTGCCCTCGCAGCGGATCTGCGCCGCGTGCGTGAGCGCGCCACGGGTCACGGCCTGTGCATCGAGGCGCGTCGCGGCAAGGCCGCACTCGCTCTCGATAAACTCGATCAGCCCCGGCAGAGCGGTGATGCGGTGGCTCACCAGTAGGCTCGCCTGCGCCGGGGTCTTGCCACCGTGGTCCACAGCCGCCACCAGGCCGGCGGCAATCTGAGCGTAGCAATCCGCGACCGCTTCGCTCAGTGTATCGCGCTGGAGGCTGATACGGTGGCCGCGGTTGCCCGCCGACATCTCCAGCACCGCGCCGGGCGCCGCGCTCAAGGTCGCGAGCCAATCGGGCAGGCGGTCATAAAGCGCCTGTTCGGTGTGCGCGCCGTGCAGCGGGTCGAAACGCGTCTGCCGCACGAAGGCCTCGGCGATTACCGCCGCGAAGCGGTCATACAGCACCGCCAGCCCCGGCTTGACGATATCGTCCACGCGCTGGCGCACGACCTGCCCGCCGCCGTCGAGCCGAGTCAGCACGAAGCGGTGCAGTTGCACGTCCAGATGCAGGCACAGCGGCTGCGTCTCGACCAGGCTGGCGGCAGCCACGGCCGAATCCACCAGGCCGACCGCCTTCAACTGCGCGGTGCGCACGAGACCCAGCAGAAGACCGAGCTGGGCCCTGTCGAACGTGCCCGGAACGGCAAGCAGGACCGGTGCATCCCCGACTGCGGCGCCCAGGGACTGCACGTGCGCGAAAGCCAGATCCGCGTTGTTGCGCGCATGTCCCATGGCGTTCTCCAGCGGCTGCTGGTCAAGCTGGTACCAGAAATGGTTGTGGGCACGGCGCGGGTTGAGGCGGGCGCGGGCGCGGGCAGCGTCGCCGACCCGCAGGTCACGGCCCTCGGTCACGGCGTAGCCCGGGCTCACCATCCGCAGATTGTCGCGGTCCGCGACGACCAGGCCAGCGTCGTTGAATTCGATGACGCGCACTCGGCCTCTCAGCGCGCTTGCAGGTGCTGGATCAGTTGGCGGTCGCAGTGCGCGCGGGCGTCGAGCACCAGACGCTCCTGCATCAGTTGCAGCCAGTACAGGAAAAACATCAGCACGATGGAGAGCGCCAGTGCGATTAGCGTCGAGTTGAAGGCAATGCCCAGGTTCTCGGTAACGCCGCTGATATCGCCCTGGATCGCCTTGTGCGCCTGACCCAGGGCGCCGCCGATACCCCGGACGGTGCCGATGAACCCGATCGACGGGATCGCCCATGCGATATAGCGCACCACCGCCAACTCGGCATCAAGGCGATCAGTATGGGTTTCGCACACACGCCCCACCTCTGCGGAAACGTCCTGGATGCTGCGCGTCATGCGATACCGGTTCAGCGCCGTGAGCAGCACGCGTGGCAACAGAAGATCGCGCTTGCGCGGCGGCAGCGACTCGATCGCGCGGGCGTACTCGCGCGTGTCTTCGGGCAGGATGCTCTGGCCTTCCGCCAGCCGAACGAGGTCGGCGTCAAACAGCCGGTACTCGTGCATGATCATCCATCCCTTGTAGCCGATTATCGCCGAGCCCCACAGCATCAGGATGAGGCAGATTTCCTGCTCATAGTCCTTGATCAGTACCCAGAACGAGCGCTCCGGCACGTAGTTCGGATTCGCACTCATGCGTGCGGCCTGCTCGGTCAGCACTGCCAGCGCCTGTGGTTGCACCTCCACCACATAGAAGGCGTGCACGATGATCACGCCGAGGATCAGGGCGAACAACTGGTAGACAAACTCGAAGGGAAAATGAAGGCGCATCAGATATTCCCCGGAAAAGCGACTTCGGCGTCGGGCGAAATTTCCTCAGACGGGACGAAGCGCCGGACAGGCTCAATGGGTTGCGGCGTATGTTTCTGTTGCGACGGCTGGCTTTGCGGCGCCGTCACGGGCGCTGACCTCGGAGCTGACTCAGGCGCCGTATCCTGTGGCGCCGCCGCCACCAGCGCCGGAGTAAGGATCAAGATCATGATTCGCATGGAGTTTGCCGCATCGAAGTCGTAGGGTATCCGTAATCCGGCGCCTGGTAAAGCCTGAGCCTGCCTGCCAGTTCGGCATCATCAAGTTGGCGATGCGCTTCCGGCAGTTTCTGTTGCGCGGCCTGGCGGCGGGACGCTCGTCACGATGGCGTGGGACATTAAAAGGGCAGTGGTAATGGTAGGACAAACGGCGTCGCTTTCACGGCGAGTCCGCGTAACGCGCGATGCGAAAGCCCAGATCCGGTCGCGGCTGATTGCCGAAATCGCGAAAGGCGAGGCGCAACTCGGTGATACGGCCGTGCATCCAACTGGAGCCGCGGATGACATGGTCCGTACCGGTGGCCGCACCGGTGGGATCCACCGCTTCTTGCGCACCGATCACCAGCGGCGGCCCGTAGAGATCGTTGACCCATTCTGCGACGTTGCCGCCGAGGTCGTGCAGACCGAGTCCGTTGGCGGCAAAGCTCGCGACCGGCGCGCTCGCAGGATAACCGTCTTGGTAGTCCTTCAGATGCTGCACCACCAGCGCGGCTGCCGAGCGGTCGGCGTAGTTTCCGGCGCGCCCGGTGGGCGGCATGTGCTCGCCCCAAGGGTAGCGCAGTGGCTGCGCGTTGCCGGCAAAGCGCGCGGCCCAGGCCCATTCAGCCTCGGTGGGCAGGCGGTAGCCGGTCGTGGCCGGTTCGATCAGGCTCAACCTGCCGCCGTTTTCACGATAGGCGGGTGGCAGTCCGTCCCGTGCGCTGAGCCAATTGCAGTAGCGTGCCGCCTGCTCCCAGCGGATACGCACCACCGGCTGCGCGTCGTTATTCAGTGTTTCGCGCGCGAAGATGCCGGAGGAATGCGTGGGATCGAACTGGCGGAACTGGGCATTGGTCACCTCGGTAGTGGCCAGATAGTAGCTGCGCGTAAGGTGCACGGGACGCAGCCCCTCGTTGGTCTGCCGGCCTTGCGTGCCGCGCGGCGAGCCCATCGTGAACCGGCCCGGCTGGATCAGCTTGAGCTTCTGTCCACCGGAGGTGGTGATCAGTGTGGGAATGGATCCGGCCTTTTCCTCGCGCAGGCTGCGCAAGGTCACATTCAGGCGCTGTTCGAAACCGGGCCGTGGCGTGAGCGTGGTCGTGTAAGTTGCATAGCCCGGCTTGCGCACTTCAATCTGATGGGTGGTGGCGGAGAGTTCGAGCCGGCCGCTTGCCGCGGTCCGCGCCTGTCCATCAACGTAGAGCGTGGCATCCGCCGGCTGCATCGAGACCACGATCACCCCGGCGATCTGTTGCAGACTCACGGCGAGCTTGCGGTGCTCGTTCGGGGCGAGCTTGATGCTGTGCTCCATCGTCTGGTAGCCGGCTTTGGACAATCTCAGGCGATGCGCTTTTTCGGGACTCAGGGCAAGGTCCAGCGGGGTCTCACCACGATAATCCCCACCGCCGACAGTGACGCTGGCGCCGGAGGGGCTGCTTTCGAGCCTGACGCCGCCGTCCGCCTGCGCCAGTGTTACTTGCGGCACGCTGAGCGGTGTGTTCGTCGTAACGGTAATGGTGTTCTTCCAGGTCTTGTGGCCGTCGAGTTGCAGCGCAATCTCGTGGCGGCCGGCGCCCAGTTCCACGGTCAGCGGCGTTTTACCCAGCACTTTGCCATCGGCGAGGAGCGTTGCTTGCGCAGGCTTGGAACTAAAGCTCACCGGCGCCCAGTCCGGCACCAGAATCGCTTCCAGGCTCTGTTGTTTGCCGCCGCCTTCGATCGTCAGCTCGGTTTCATACACCTTGTGACGCGGCGCGCGCAGGGCGAGTTTATATGAGCCGGGCGCCAGTTCGAGTTTATCCAGCGGCGTGGAGCCCACGGTTTTTCCGTCCACTGCCAGTTCGCCCGCCGGTTGCGAGCGCACGGAAAGCAGCCCCGGCAGCAATTGCATCTGGAACTGAAATCGCGTCGGGGATCCGGGGCCGATTTTCATCGTAACATCGAGAGGGCGGTAGCCTTCTTTTTCCGCGTGCAGCGTGTAGTCGCCGGGGCGCAGCAGCCGGCGTTCGCCGAAGGTGATATCGAGGCCGCCGGAGAGCGCCTGCCGGTCCGGTGATGGATTAATTTCGATCTGGATCGCCTGGGAAGTGAACAGGAACCATGCGACCAGAGCCGTGACCAACCCGGCCCCGACCAGCGCCAGCGCGGCAAAGCGCAGCCCGCGTCGCGGTGCAGTCGAGCTTCCCGCCATAGGCCGGTAGGCAACCGGCTCAATCAGCGGCGGCTCGTCTTCCAAAGGCTGCCGTGGCTCGTTCATAAGCGCTCCTCGCAGCGCACGATGATCGGCGCCGCCGGCGTGCCCGACCCGACGTCGAATTCACGGCGCACGTCGCGATAACCCGGGCAGGCGCCGATGGCGACGTAGCGGCCAGGCTTGAGGCGCAGATCCTTCGATTCGAAACGCCCCAACGTTCCCACTTTGAAGACGGTTACCTCGGTGGCGTTGTCCGATTGCAGGCGTACCGGCACCGGCGTGGCGGCGATGCGCAGGGCTTGTGTCAGCGCTTCGATCTGCCGGGTCAGCAGCGGGCCGGCGGCTGCTGCGCGTGCATCCCGCAGCAGGGTCTCGGCCTCTGTGTAAACCGCTTGCGTGTACAACCGTCGCGGATGGTCGACGAAAAACTGGAGCCGATCGGCTAATTTGGCGCGGATCTGGCTGCGCGCGAGCCCTTCGCGGGCGAAGCTCAGGGTCTGATCCAGCGCCAGCGCCGCCTGATGACGGGCGAGCGCCGTATGCCAGTCCTCGTTGCGCTCCGCGGCCTGCGCCTGCTCGCGCAGCGTGGTGATGTTCCGACTCCGCTGTCCATTCTGTATGCGCGCAAGACCGTCCGCCACGGCGGGGGCATCCGGACGGATCGCACGGGCACGCGCATATGCCTGCCCGGCCGTATCGAAATCATTGTGTTCCAGCGCGCTCAGCCCTTCGGCCACCGCACGCCTGAATCGGCGCTCGGATAGTATTGCCTCGACGCGGGTCAGCGCCTCGCGCGCGGGCGCCATTTCGCGGTCCAGCTTCAGGGCGGCGCGATAGCCGGCTGCCGCCGCCTCCAGATCACCGGCGCGTTCCAGCGCGCGGGCGCTCTCGATTCTGGACATCACCGTATCCAGCGTTTGAACGCGCGCCCGACCGCGACGCGCGGCTGCGTTCTCCGGCGCGATAGCCAGCGCAAGATCGAAACTGATGCCAGCCGCAGGGCCATCGCCGCGCGCAAGCGCTGCGGTGCCCGTGGCAAGCGCTTTTGCCAGTTCGCGTTTGGCCTGCGTGGCGAGTGCATCGAGTCCCTCCAATGCCTTTCTGTACGCAGTCAGCGCGGTGGTAAAGTCGCGGTGTTCGAAAGCCCGTGATCCCGTGTCGGCATCGGCTTGGGCGGCAGCGAATTGCGCCTCCGCCCATTGCTGCACGGCCTGCGCGCGCAGCGTCTCAGCCCGCGTTGCGACACGTTTGGCCGCGTCCTGTGCGGCCTGGCGGGCGCGCAGTATGGCCGGGTCATCCCAGGAAGCGGGTCCGGCAAGATCGGGGGCGCTCACCTGCGCCGGCGCCGAAGTGGGCTTATGGGTGGCGGGTGCGCTCAGCTGTGCCGCCGGGGGGCGTGAGGCGATTCTCCGGAAGCGGAACTGTGCTCGGCAGGTAGACGAAGGCGACGAAACCGAGCGCAAGGGCGAGCAGCATGCCGACGACGACGGCTAGTGCCGGCACGCTCTTGCGGGCAAGCGCCGCCGGGACGGGCCTTTGAGCTTGCGCCCCCGGAGTCGGGTCGATCGGCGCAATCCGCTCGAACGAGACCTCATCGGAGCTTGGGACGTTGTGTGGCATGATTGGCTGCATCTGGTCGGGGCCGCCCCGTGCGTTGCGCGGAGCAGGAGTCATTGCGGGCGTGCAGGTACTCCAGCGCCATCGGACAGCCCGGTCTCGACGACGTACATTTCCCGCAACAATTGGCGCCACTGCTGGTACTGGGCTTTGGCGGAGCCCGTCAGGGTGACCGTTTTGCCTTCCAGTTCGACGGTTTGCGGCTTCACCTCGGACTCCAGTGAATTGCTCAATTCCCGTATCGCCTCGACGTGGATTTTCTGCTCCTCGCTCTTGTCCATCCCTGTTTTGAATAAATAGGCGCCGCCAATCACGCTGAGCTGGCTGAGGTCAGCACTACCGTTGCTATTGGACTGGGTGGCGAGGGCAATCCCGCCGACGATGGCCGCTGCTCCCACTATCTTGCGCCAGAATTCGGATTGCTTCAGTTCCCGCAGCGCGACGATTTCCCGGTAGCTGGATTTGCGCCATTCCTGATAGGAAGGCCGCATCTTGCTCTGAAACGTCGCGTAGTGCTGGTCCAGCACATCCACCAGCATCTCGTCGCGCGCGCGAATGGCCGCCACTCGCGCAAGGAGCGGGTCATTCTCCGGTGGCAGCCGCTTCACGGAATAGCGCCCGACCTCGTCGGCGTCCAGATAGACGCCAAAGCGCTGCGGTGCGAGATCCGCGGCAAAGCGCAGGTTCGCCACTCGCTTCACTTCCTGCAACTGCGCAGCGCTCAGCTTGCGCCGCTCCGCAAGCAGGTCGTTGGCAATGCGGTTATAGACGTCCTGAAACGGGTCGACACCTGCCGGAAGCTTTTCCGTATAGGCAAACTCGGCGGCGGTTTCTTCATAATTGCGGTCGAACCAGAGCCGGCCGCTGGCATCGACGGCCTGGATGCGAAGGTTGAGCTTTTCACCGTCGGACTTGATGATCTTGCCGGTGACGGTCAAATCGGTTCCGGGGTTTGCCTGGGGCAGCACGCGCACGGCGCCCCAGTAGCCGGTGCCCTGCAAAACCTCACGCAGGCGGTAGGGGATGTAACTCGCCTCGGCCTGGCGGATGGCCGGATAAACATTCTGTTCCTTCTGCTCCTGAATGGTATCCGGCACTCCGGGATCGAAGGCGACGATCGTCATGTCGAGCAGTTCGACGGCGGGCAGATCGCGCTCGGCGTGATCGGCTTTGACGGTGCTGACTGTCTTTACCGATGCGCAGCCCGCGGCGAGGACTACCGTCAGCAACAGCCCGAACAAGACGCGCATAGGGGCGGCAGAGGCGATCATGAGTGTCGGTGGGCGTTCGTTCTCAGGACTGTTTTTTCTTGTATTCACTGTATTCTTTCCACAGAAGCTCGCGCAGCGCCGGATCCTTTTCATTCTCGGCCGCCTCGCGCAGCTGTCGGGCGACGACGTCGTCATCGCGACCGTCGGGAATGTCCTTCGGCACCGGCAGGTTGTTGCCGGGTGCGCCGCCCGGCCCCGCCGTGTTACGAACCCTCTGCGGCGATCCGCTGACGCTCGCCGGGGCAGGAACGCCGGAACCGCGTGCCACTGCGCCGGTCTCTGCATCCTCCGAACCGCCGCTTCTCGCACTTTCTGCGCCGGCTTTTTCCGCGGCGGCCTCGCGTTGCTGCTGCAAGGCGGACTGTTCCCGCTGCAGTCGCCGCTCGAATTCACTGAGGGATTGCTGCAAGCGTCCGTCCAGAATGGCCTGCTGCTCGGCCTCGGTGAGACCGTCTCCGGGCGCAAGCGCGCGCTCGCCGCCGTCTTCCGCCCCGGTCTTTGCTCCACGCAACGGGTCGGCGGTCGCGTTTTTCTCTTGCGGGGAGCCGGGGTCACGCGCCGCATCCATTCCAGCAGGTTTCGGCGCAGCGTTGGGCGGTATGGATGGCCCCTGCCTCTTGGCGTCCTGCGAGGATGCTTGCGGCGATGGCTCCGGAGGTGTGGGCGACGATGCTTGCGGCGATGGCCCCGGGGGAGGCGCGGCGGTGCCTGTTGCGGGAACGCCGCCGCCGATGATTGCACCGATGACGAGGATGCGCAGCCGGCCAGCACAAGCAGGATCGCCGCAACAAACGACAATCTGCACAAGCTCCACATTCTTGATATCTCCGGCCGGCCCAACGTCTCAGGATGAAGGATAGGATAGGGATTTAAGCGCAATTTCGCAACCGGCAGGCTTGTTCAATGGGGTTTGAGTCTGAGCGGTCATGATATGGTTTTACTCGACCATGCCAAGACGGCCGTTGTGCGAACCCATGTACCACAACCTGCCGTTGGCATCGACGATCATCTTGCGGATGCCGGTGTTGGAGGAGGGCAGTTTCACCACGCTCATCTGTTCAGTCTTCGGGTCGAAACGCACCACGGTATCGGTGTTGATTTCGTTGACCCACACCATACCGCCGCCGTCCGCGGTAACGGCGTAGGGCCCGGCATCGCCCGCAGGTAGTTGATACGCATTGATCACTTTCATGGCCTCCGGATCGAGTTTCGCAAGCTTGCCGTTGCCGTAGAGCGCAATCCACAGCATGCCGTCGGGCGCGGTCGCAACGCGGCGCGGCTGCGAGCCGCGGCCAGTGTCAATCTCACTCATTTTTCCGGTCTTGGGATCGAGCCTGCCCATCTTGTCGTCGCCCATGCGGCAGAACCAGACGTTGCCTGCCTTGTCGAGCGCCAGGCCATAGGGTCCGCCTGAAGTGCGGTATTCCCTGATGACGCCGGTCTGGGTGTCGAGGCGGCCGATCTTGTCGCCGCTTTGCATGGTGAACCAGATCGTGGTGCCGTCGTCTGTAATCACCAGCGTATGCGGCCCGCCGCCGCCAGAAGGGGTTTTGAACTCGGAGATTTTACCGGTCGCGGGATCGAGCCGGCCGATGGTGCCGTTACCATTGCCGGTAGTCCATACGATGCCCTGCTTGTCCACCAGCACGCCATGCGGCCGGTGGCCCGAAGGCATATCCCATTCCCTGAAGGTTTTGGTCTGGGTGTCAAAGCGCGCTACCTTGTTGCCGCTCATCACCGAGATATAGATGCTGCCATCAGGCGCCGGCGCCGGATCGCGCGCAAAGCGCGGCGTCGGCACCGACCATTCCGTGATCTTGCTGGCGAGGTTGGGGTGCGCGCCAGGCGTGATTCCGTAATTCGAGCCTCCCGCGAACGCCGCGAGTGGAACGACCATGAGCAGGCATGCTAAAAGTTTCATCGCGGGTCCATTTTTCAAGTAATCACCATTCACCATTCACGGATTCCATCACTTGCCTTTCCACTGCGGTTTGCGCTTCTGCATGAAGGCATCGATGCCTTCGGCTGCGTCTTCGGTCATCATGTTGCAGACCATGGCTTCAGAGGCAAGGTCGTAAGCCTGTTCCAGCCCGGCGTCGAGCTGCTCGTAGAACAGTTTCTTGCCGGAGGCGATTGCGACCGGCGTCTTGGCAATGATAGCCTGAGCGAGCTTGCTGATTTCGGCATCCAGTTCCTGCGGCGGCACTACGCGGTTGACGAGCCCATAGTCGAGCGCGGTCTGCGCCTCGATGAAATCGCCAGTCACCAGCATTTCCATCGCCTGCTTGCGCGGGATATTGCGCGACAGTGGGACGCTGGGGGTGGCACAGAACAGCCCGACGTTGATACCCGAGGTCGCAAAACGAGCATCGTCCGCAGCGACTGCGAGATCGCATTGCGCGACGATCTGGCAACCCGCCGCGGCAACAATGCCGTGCGCGCGAGCGATCACGGGCTGGGGCAGGCGCGTGAGGCTAAGCATCAGGCGGCTGCAGCGCTGGAACACGTCCTGAATAAATTTGCGGTCGTGCTGCGCGCGCATTTCCTTGAGGTCGTGCCCGGCGCAGAATGCCTTGCCGGCGCCGGCAATGACGACAACGCGCACCGAGGCATCATGTGCGATGGCATCGACCGCAGCCTGAAGTTCGGTCAGCAGCGCCGAGGACAACGCGTTGTAGTGCTGAGGGCGGTTAAGCGTCAGGGTAGCGATGCCGCCAACGTCTTGGCGCAGCAATATCGGATCAGGCGTAGCGTCGAAAGCGTGTGTCTGCACCGATGTCTCCTGCAACAGTGGGCCGAACCATTATAATCCGGCACAATGAAAAAGGCGGCCCGCCGGCCGCATTGTGATCTTGCTGCGTGCTATGCCTTGGCCGCGATGATGCGGTTTCTGAGCGCCATCGCAGGCTTCTCGAACGCGCACTCGACGATATCGCCGGGTTTGAGATAGAGATCTTCGGCGTTGGGTTTGCCGACGGCCACGCCACCCGGTGCGCCGGTCGAGAACATGTCGCCCGGCTCGAGCGGCAACAGTCGCGAGAAATGCTCGATGATGTCGGGCAGTTTCCAGATCTGGTCGTTGGTGTTCACCCGCATACGCTGTTCGCCGTTGACGCTGCAGGTGACCCAGATATCGTACGGATCGCCGACTTCGTCCATGGTGATGATGTAGGGACCGAGCGGGCCGAAACCGGGCGCGTTCTTGGAAGTCCAGAAGCGCGAACCAGAGGCCACTTCGCGTTTCTGCGTGTCGCGGCAGGTCAGATCGTTGAGGATGGTGATGCCCGCCACGTGATCGAACGCATCCTTGCCCCTGGCGCCAAAAGCGCGTTTGCCGATGACGAACACCAGTTCGGGTTCGTAATCGAGGCGAGAAATGGTGGCGGGGCGCTCGACTTCGGCGTCATGGCCGGTCAAGCAGGTATTGAGTTTGATGAAGCCGGTCGGTTCCCCCGGCATTTCCTTGATCAGGTCGTTTTTTTTCAACTCCTCGAGGTGGGTGCGGTAATTCTTGCCCACGCACAGGAATTTGTCGGCATCAGGAACAGGTGGTAGAAAATGGATGGCATCGAGTCTGCTGAGCACGCCCGGGGTCAGTTTGGGAGCGTGGGTCTGGGCGTAGTCCAGCAGCATGCGCGCGCGATCCAGCCCGGGTTTGCCCAGCGCCAGCAGTTGTTTCATTGAGGCCGGAATAATGTTCCTACCACCCATCGCACATTCACAGGCATAAAGATCCAGCATCTGGTTGCCCAGCAGGGCGCCGATGCGCGGATGTGCTGCTTCTGATTTCAGGGTGTAGGTAGCAAGTCGCATGTGAGTGATGAGTGATTGGCCGTCAAGGGCCAGACTTTTTTCCACTAGCAGCACGTTTTTGTCGCATTCCGCCGCTTCCGGCGTCGTAGTGACGCCGCTGATGCCGCCTCCAACCACGAGTATGGTCTGGTTGCTCGCAACGACTTCAGTCGTCACGCCTCTTCTTGAGGAGGAAATTTTACCTGACTAGCGCTGTCGAGACCAGCTTAAGCCCGCTTAAGCCCTTCACGCAACGCTGGGTTTGAGAACCTTATGAAACAATAGACAAAACGAATTTGGACTGCGTCACTGTTTTGTCCGGGACAGGTGATCCAGCACCATGGACTTGGCGTGCTGGCGTGTGAAATCCATGAATGTCTGCGCGACAGTAGATAATTGTTTGCCTATGGGGTAACTGAAGTACCAGTGATGTTCGAGGGGAAAGCCTTCCACATCGAGAGTGACGAGTTGATCCTGTTCGACATCCAGTCCCAGCGTATAGCGCGACAGTATGGATAGACCCAAGCCGGCGAGGATCGCCTGCTTGATCGCTTCATTGGTTGACAGTTCCATTCGTATCGATGGTTTGACACCGTGGGACTCAAATATCTGCTGCGCGACCATGCGCGTACCGGAGCCGGGCTCGCGCATCAGAAAAGGCTCTTTGGCAAATTGTCCGAAGGAAATGCTCTTCTGGCGCGCCAGCGGATGATCGGCACGGGCGAATACCACCATGGGATTGGGTAGGATTTTCTGGACCACGGCCTCGCCTTCCTGCGGAGGACTCGCGAAGATATAAAGGTCGTCGGTATTGTTCGCCATGCGCTCCAGAAGCGTTTCTCTATGATGGATTTGCAACGACACTTCGATGCCGGGATACTTTTGCACAAAGGCTCCGAGCAGACGCGGCGCGAAATATTTCCCCGTTGTGCTCACGGCGAGACGCAGCCTGCCGGATTCGAGTCCGCGCAGATTGGCGAAGCGATCCTCGACGGCGGCGAGTTTTTCGAAGATTTCCTGGCACGTCGCGTAAAGCTCGCGCCCGGCGTCAGTCGGGTGTACTCGCTTGCCGACCTGCTCGAACAGTGGCAGGCCGACGGTCCCGGTGAGTTTCTTGATTTGTACCGAGACGGTTGGCTGCGCCATATAGAGTTCCTCGCCAGCGCGCGTGAAGCTGCCGAGACGGGCCACGGCTTCAAAAACGCTCAGTTGGGGCAGGGTACCGTGCTTGAGATAGCGTTTAATTTTGCTTTGAGGCATGAGTTTCTCGCGTTCTATTAATAGTAACGTTAATTAACCCGCATGCCGGGCGCGCAACGCGCGCCCAAAAGCAAAGCGGCCTTTACCTCGAACAGGCAAAGGCCGAAAAAAAAGACCTTGCCTGTCTGGGCAAAGGTCTCGCTCACAACGCATCGGTTGCCGATTGGGCCGGAGCACGTAAGTGACTCGGAATGACGACCCAACCGCAGCAGCATGTTTTCCACGCTGCCTAAGCTACTCCCCTTTGGAGGGAACGTTTCGTCTTGAAACGCGTGACCATTAGAACATTGCGGTCAGGGCGGGTCAATCCGCAGACCATTGCATTATCTAATGATCATGATCAACAAGTGAAAATATAGTTATATTATTCAATTAGATGCATTACAAATTATCATTTCACCCGGGGGCTGCGAATGTGCATAATCAGCAGCGTCTCATGATGAGACATCGGTTGTGACGGCGTCCCAGGACGTCGGCAGCCGCGCAGATTCCTCGCAGAGGGGAGTAGCTTCCGGCAGGCCTGTCTGGCTGCCTGCAATGCGGCCGTCAATCCGGGATTCGTCCCCGGTCGCAGTGGTGACCAGGTCAGTGGTATTGCCGTGGTCACAAGCGAGACCTCGCCGGATACGGCGGATCCTGCTTCCGTTCGTGTCTTGGTGGAGGTTGATCAACGCATGTAACGGGGCTCATAACAATGGAATTTTTCTCTGCGGAATTTTTCTCGGCTCTCGTAGCCATCATCATCATCGATCTGGTGCTCGCGGGCGACAATGCGATAGTGATTGCCCTGGCTGCGCGCAATCTGCCGGCGCATTTGAGGACGAAAGCAATCATCTGGGGCGCTTTGGGCGCGATTGCCGTGCGTACCGCGATGACCATGGTGGTCGTCTGGCTGCTTAAAATACCCGGCCTGCTTCTGGTCGGTGGCCTGCTGCTGGTATGGATCGCCTACAAGCTGATCATCGATAACGAGAACGCAGATAATCACGAACTCGATGCCGCCAGCGGCTTCTGGGGGGCGATGAAAACCATCGTCGTTGCCGATGCGTTGATGGGTTTGGACAATGTATTGGCAGTGGCCGGCGCGGCGAATGGAAGCTTCCTGCTGGTCGTGCTGGGGCTGCTGATCAGCATTCCCATCGTGATCTGGGGCAGCCAGCTTATCCTCAAGTTTGTCGAGCGTTATCCGATGATCGTCTATATCGGTGCCGGCGTGTTGGCGTGGACATCGGTCAAGATGATGTCCAGCGAACCGATGGTGAAAGAGGTGCTGGGGCAGTATCCGGTGCTGTTGTGGGCGACCTATATCGCCGTTGTCGGCGGCGTGCTTGCGGGCGGGATGTGGGTCAATCATGGCAAGGCCAGGGCGCGCGTAGCTGAGCATCTGGTCGATGTGGCAAGCACGACTGCCTCGGCGCATGCCATGGCGGATTTAACCAAAGGAGAAGCAGATATGACCAAAATACTGGTTCCGGTAGATGGTTCAGCCAACTCGCTCAATGCGGTGCGGCATATAGTCAATCAGTTCATGGGAAATCATGCGATGGAAATTCACCTGCTGCACGTCAGGACGCCACTAACGCAGCATACGGCACGTTTCATCAGCAAGCGTGACCGTGCATCGTTTCATCGCGACGAAGCCGAGAAGGCGCTGCAGCCCGCCCGTGGCTTGCTCGAGAAGTTTGGTGTGCCGTATGCCGCCCATATCGAGCTTGGCGACAAGGCGAAGACGATACATCGCTTGGCGCAGCGCCTGCATGTGAACCAGATCGTGATGGGTACGGCACGCAAGAACTCATTTACCCGCATGATCGAGGATTCGGTCACCAACAAGGTGCTCGAACTGACGTCGGTGCCTGTCGAGGTGATAGCCGGCGATTCGGTATCGAAATTTGAACGCTTTGGCGTGCCAGCGGGGGTCGGCGCCGCGCTGACGTTACTTTATATCGCTGTCGATTAAGTCGCGTGGCGCTGCTCGCGGCCACGGCGCCATGGCTTCAATCGTGAACTCGAAGGTCGGAGATTGCCGGTGGCATAGGTGGCGGGCGCGCTCAAACCGGCAACGGTGCCGTGATTGACCAACAGGGTTTCCCCGCCCTTGGCCCGGAGGTCAGTGAAGGGCAGTCTGCGTCTCGTTCAGGTATTGCTCGACGAGTTGCAGCAACTCTGCCTCGTGGTAGGGTTTGCCAAGAAAAGCGTTCACGCCCAGTTGTTCGGCGTGGCTGCGGTGTTTTTCAGCGGTGCGCGAAGAGATGATGATGATAGGGACGGCGGCCGTTCTGGAGTCGTGACGAATGTTTCGTGTTAGATCGAATCCGTCCATCCGGGGCATCTCGATGTCGACCAGCATGACTTCGGGGATCGTCTCCTTGATCTGTTCCAGCGCGTCAACGCCGTCTTTCGCCGTCAGTACGTGATAACCCTCGCGTTCGAGCAGCCGGCTGGTGATTTTTCGCACTGTCAGCGAATCGTCCACGACCATGACCACGCGGGCCAGCGGTTTGCTCATGACCGGCTGAGAAGCTGCAGGACTGGCTGTTACGCGCGTGTGCTGAGCGAGCTGCGCAGGATTGAGTATAAGCACGATCTTGCCGTCTCCCAGGACGGTTGCGCCGGCAATCCCGGGCACCCGCGCCAGTTGCGGATTGATGTTTTTTACGATGATCTCCTGGTTCTTGATCAGCTCATCGACATGCAATGCCGCGCGCTGCATGCCGCTACGCAGCAACAGGACGGAATTGTAATTCTGGAGCTGGGCTGCGGTTGAACCTGATCCCAGAAGGTGTTGCAGGTAATGTAGTGGATAGGTGTTGCCCTGGGATTCTATCGCGCCCCGCTCATAGAACCCTGACAGCGTCTCCGGTTTTATCCTCAGCACCTGTTCCACAGTGGCCGAAGAAATCGCGTAAATGTTTTCACCGCCACGCACCAGAACGGCCTGGGTCACGGCAAGGGTAAGCGGCAGATAGATGGAGAATGTCGTGCCTTTGCCGTGAATCGTCGCCGATTCTATGCGTCCACCCATGCCCGTTATTTCGCTGCGCACGACGTCCATCCCGACACCCCGTCCGGAAAGCTCGGTGATTTCATCTGCGGTTGAAAAACCCGGAGTGAAAATCAATTGTATGAGCTCAGCCTCTGTGGGATCCCGTCCCGCTTCCAGGAGATTTTTTTCCAGCCCCTTGCGGCGCAGTTTGTCGAGATCAAGACCGGCGCCATCGTCGCTCACGATGATCACGATCTCATTACTTTCCTGGCGCAGCGTGAGACTGATCTCTCCGATTTCGTTCTTTTCCGCGGTGCGGCGCGCATCCGGCGATTCAAGCCCGTGCGCGACGGCATTGCGCAGCATGTGCTCGAGCGGCGCGCTGATTTTTTCCAGCACGCTGCGATCCAGATCGACATGACTGTCGCGTAGTTCCAGATTGGCTTTCTTGTCGAGTTCTCGGGCAGTCTGGCGCACAACGCGGTACAGGCGTTCGTTGAGGTTGGAAAAAGGCACCGTGCGTGTGCGCATGAGTTCCTGTTGCAGATCGCGGTTGATGCGCGCCTGCTGCAGCACCGCGGCGTCGACTTCGCCAATGTTCTTGAGCAGCGTCTGCTGGATCGTCGTCACGTCGTTCAGACTTTCCGCCATCATCCTCGTGAGTTCCTGCAGGCGGGTGTAGCGATCGAACTCCAGAGGATCGAAATCGTGCTTGCCTGCATCCAGTACCGACTGGCGTGACTGCATCTGGCTGTCACCCTGGAGTTCCATTTCACGCAGCTGGCCGCGCAACCGCGCGATGCTTTCGTTGAGGTCGACCAGTGATTGTTTCAGAGTGCGTAATTCACCTTCGATCCTGGAGCGGGCAATGCCGACTTCCCCCGCTTCGTTGACCAGCCGGTCCAGCGTATCGGCGTTGATCCGCAACATTGCCACGGGGCCCGCCAATGGCGGTTCGACTCCGGGAGCGGCAGCCGCCGGTATGGCGGCAGAACCGGTTTCGGGCTGGGCCTGCGCCTGTATTGCCATCGCGCCGCCGGCTCCTTGCAGATTTTCTATGCCTTCGCTCAGGCGGTCCATTTGAGATTCAAGTTCTTCGATCAGCTTGGCGGTGGGCGAGGTACCAGACTCAAGCATGCTCTCCATTCTGCTTTCCATCAGGTGCGCGAGTTCACCCAGTCGCATGGCTCCGGCCATGCGCGCGCTTCCTTTGAGCGTATGCAGGGTGCGCTGCAGAGACTGTTGAATCAACATGTCTCCGGGTTTGGCCTTCCAGTCGCGCAGGTCGTTGCCTATGAGCGGCACTAATTCCTGCGCCTCCTCCAGGAAAATCGGCAGCAACTGTGGATCGAGATCGTCGCGTATCGCGCGCTGTTCTGTCTGCCGGGGCGAGGCTGCGGCCGCCCTTGCGATGATCGTCTCCTCGCTGGCATCGGGGTGGTATGGCGGCGGGGCCGGACTTTCAACCGACGGCGGTTTTGCTGCCGCGGGCGGGGCGGGTGGTTCGACTGGTGCTGCCTGCAGGCGCTCGATCAACGCCCGCACCGTTGCCACTTCGGCGGCAGAATCGGCCGCAGGCTGCAGTTGCGAAATGCTCGACAGCTTCTCGCTCAGACTGCTGATTGCGGCCTCTATGATGCGGACATCGGTGTCGGCCGAGATATCGCGCGCATGGGGCAGGCAGTGCTCGAGAGACGAAGCGAGATCGGCCAGCGAGGTGAAGCCGGCGGTGCGTGAAATACTGGCGAGGGTGTGAGCAGCGCGTAAAAACAGGTCTGTCGCTGGCGTGCCCGGGTGGTCGCGCCATGACATGAATTCCGTTTCCAGCATTGCCAGGTGTTGTTGCGCTTCCTTGAGATAAATATCATAAAACGGACGGGCCAGACGCACCGTGCCGATGACCACTTCTGGTTCGGGTGCGGCGGGGACGGTGTCCACGGGGACTTGCTCAACCGCAGCGGGTTGGGTACTAACGCCGGTTGCACCAGCGATGTCCGGGGCAGGGGCGCTTTTAAGGTGCCGGGCGGTCGTGATGATGTGCTGCGCGTCAATTTTCGGTTCTTTGCTCGATTTGAGCTGATCCACCCAGATCGAGAATGAGGCGCTTGCCGAGGTGATGAACTCCATCAGTTCCGGGGTGGCGGGATAATGTTGCTCAAGCCAGTGGTTCATGACCTGCTCGACTTCCCACGCAATTTCGCCAAGGTCGGTAAGCCCGACCATGCGTCCGCTGCCCTTGAGCGTATGAAAGCCGCGGCGTATCGTGACCAGCGCTTCCTGGGTGTCGGGCTGGGTCTGGTACATTGGTATTGCAGTATTGATATTCGCGAGCACTTCCTCGGCTTCCTCAAGGAAAATGCCCAGCAATTCCTCGTTGATCAGCGTGGTAATCCCGGGTTCGGATTTGGGTGAAGGGGGGGCTTCCTCCGCGACAGGTTCAGTGGCGACGGTTTCGGCTGCAGCACCCACTGCAGGCGATGTCCCGGCAGGAGCGGGGCTGGCGAGAGCGCTTTCCGTCTCGGCGGATATTTCAGCGCGTTTTTCAAAGCGCTCGAAAAAAAGCTCGAGCGCCGGTTCCGTGGCCGGCCGGCCACGCAGGCAGGGATCAAGGAAGAATCCCAGGCTGCTCAGGCCTTCCGCAATCCAGTCCATGTCCTGTGACGTTGCCGTATGGTCGGGCTGAGCGCACGCATTGATCATTTCCTCACAGACTGCCAGCAGTTCTGCGGCGCGCGTAAAACGCAGCATGATCAACGCCCCTTTGATCTGCTTGAGATGCGTTGGCAGCGTCAGCAAGCCCTCGCGTTTTTCGGCATCACGCGCAAATGCGTCCAGGACTTGTTCAACGTGCTGCAGGTTGCTTTTAATTTCCCTGGCGACCTGGGCCTGCAACTGCATTTCGCTGATCTGCTGACTGAGTTCAGCGTGCAGTCCGGCCGGAGGCTGGCCGGTTGACTTGCCTTTGGCGGCATCAAGCAGCCAGCCGGCCATGACGCCGACCTGTTGCTCAAGATCAGGGGGACGGGTCGGTGAAATTGTCTATGATGTTTTCGATCAGCAGAAAGGCAGAGGCCATTTCCGTGATCATCATCTGATTCTGCCGGGGATACGGGTCGGGCAGGCGGGTTGCAACCATTATGACGACGTCCAGCAATCTGACCAGTTGGGGGTTGCCGAGCTCCTTTATCTTGGCCTTGAGTGCGGTGACGAACTCGCGAAACTTCAAAAGGGTGCCGGATTCACCTGATATGTACTGGACCCAGGTGTTCTTGATGGCCTCAAGCCGTGCGCGGATATCATGCAGGGTCGGTTCCAGCCAATCCATGTCAAATTCCATCAACCCCAGCATGTCCGGTTCCGGAAACAGGCTGTCGAGTTGATATAACTGCCTGACGTCCTTGATGCGCTGGCTGTCGGCCTTGCATGTTGATAGCGCGTACAGCATTTCCCGCAACAACATTTCGTTGGACGCCTTGCTTCCTTTGGCGAGGTCGCGCATCTGCAGGTCGATCTTGCTGCAGATGGGTTTGGCGTCAGCCACCCACTCCGGTGCCGGCGAATGAGACAGACAGTCGATGAGACCGCAGGCGGCCCACCACAGCGCGCCCGTTTCGGGTAACAGCGAGGCGATCTGGTCCATCGCATCAAGCGCCTGGCGCATCTCCGGCAGACCGGACGCATCCGCCGGATTGCGCAGCCAGTTCAGCAGGCCGCGTTGGAAACGCGAGCGTTGAGTTTGGAGAAATGCGGCCAGTTCATTGTCTGGGACAGTGATGCTGGCGGGATGGCGCGGCACGGCAAGCTTGAGGTCGGGATAAAACAGGTCCTTTTCCGAAACTCCTGGTTTCCCCTGAATGGTAGAGAGTTCATGGTATATCGGGAAAAGTTTGAGGGGAAGGTTGGATTCGCCTTTTGCCAGGCCATCTATGAATTCCTTGAGCGCGAGCACCGCCCGGTCGATGACGGCCAGCTTCGACTGGCTCAGGCGCTGGCCTCTGCTGGCTCCCTCGAACGCGGTTTCTATGGTCTCGCAGAAGCGAGTGGCCCCGTTTAGTCCAAGAATGTGGAGCGTTCCCTTTATCTGATGGAGTTGATCGGGGCAAACGCTGAGTATCTCGAGGTCATCAGGCGCAGCCGTGAACCTGGCGATATTGTCGCGGACCGTTCTTAGGGCGTAGTCGATCTCGGTCTTGACCCAGGACAACAAGGTGGTGGCTACGAGGGAAGTCATAAAAATACTGAGTTTTAGCTGAGTTTGAATCCGGATACCGAATTCTTGAGGTCGTTCGCGAGCGTGGTCAGTTGTGTCGCCGAGGCCGCGGTCTTCTTGGTGCCATCGGTGGTCAGTTGCGTAATGTTAAGGATGCCTTTCATGCTGGATGCGACTTTGGCGGCGGACTTGGCCTGCTCTTGCGTAGCGTTCGAAATCGAGCCGATCAATTCCGCAAGGCGCGTCGATACCTGCTCAATCTCATGCAGAGTCTGGCCGGCTTCATCGGCAGTTTTGGTTCCGTCAACGACACCCTGCGTGCTTCGTTCCATGGCTTCCACCGCGTCCTGGGTGTCGCGCTGAATGCTTTTTACGATGGCGCTGATATGTTTGGTCGCTTCGGCGGAACGCTCGGCCAGGCGCTGTACTTCCTCCGCAACCACGGTAAAGCCCCGTCCGGCCTCGCCTGCCGACGCCGCCTGAATGGCCGCATTCAGCGCCAGCACGTTGGTCTGTTCGGTAATGTCGGTAATCAGCTGAACGATCTCCCCGATTTCCTGAGAACTCTCTCCCAGGCGCTTGATGCGCTTGGAAGTCTCCTGGATCTGCTCGCGGATGTCGTTCATGCCGCGGATCGCGTTCTGCACCGCCTGCGCGCCTTTTTCCGCAGCGCTCAGCGAGCCCTCCGCAACCATCGCTGACTGGGCGGCCGTGTTCGACACATCATTGATCGAGCTAACAATCTGCATGACGGACTGGCCGGTGGTCTGGATCTCGCTTGACTGTTTCTGGTTCGCTGCCAGCAACTGGGTCGTGATTTTCTGCGCTTCTCCGGTCGCGGATGTCACCTGGGTTGCAGCCTTGGTAATGCCCAATACCAGGCGGCGCAGTTCCTCAATAGTGTAGTTGATCGAATCGGCGATGGCGCCCGTGATGTCCTCGGTTACTCTGGCCTGTACCGTAAGGTCGCCATCTGCTACCCGGCCCATCTCGTCAAGCAAACGCAGAATCGCGTCCTGGTTGCGTTTAATTTCCTGTTCGCTGTCCAGCGCCCGGCGTCGCGCGTCATCCAGAAAGACCTTGCCCAGCAGGATCAGACTGGCGAGGGCGAGCAGGGCGGACAGCACGGCTCCGGAAATCAGGTAGCCCTGGCTGGCGGCTTGCTGCTGATACAACTCCGTCAGCTGGACCGGTAGTTTGAGCAGGTTTTCACTGGCCGCAAAGATTTCGCGACTGCCTTGCTTGGCTTTTGACAACGCCGCCATGTTGGTAATGATGGTCTGCACGCTCGAAGCAAACGGCGCAAACAGCTTGTTGAGTTCACCCACTTTGCGTTTTGCGGCCGCATCGGTGATCGGGGGGGGCGATCCTTGCGCTTTGGCAGCACCCAGGAGCGTGTTCAGCATGTTCTGAAAATTGCGCGTATTGGCGCCGAGCTGAGACGCAACTTGGGGGTTGGGACTGTCGGTGGACAGCAGTCGTATGGCATTGATGAAGTCGAAGTTGGCTACGTCCGCGTACATCTGCCGGGCAAAGGTCGTCGTGCTGTATGGCTCTCTTGCGTCCACGACGGCGGCTGCCAGTTCCTGGGTCAGCAGGAACAGGCGAGGAGCGGATTTGTCTATGGTGCCCTCAAGCACTTTCAGATCGATCAGGGTCTTCTTTTGCTCCAGGATCAGGTTGATATTCGCGTGCACCGGCTTCCACAGTTTATCCAGATCCTGAAGGACTGTTTGCGCCTCATACACTGAGGGAGGAACGCTGACGCCAAATTTATCTCCGCCTTTCGTCAGCAGGCTGAGGCTTTCAATGAACTGGTCGCGGCTCTTCTGAAGTTGATCGAAGGCCGTTGCGCTGCCCTGCGTCGCCTGTTGTGCGCTGTTGGCAATGCGCTGCGAAAGCATCTGCATCTCGGTTGCAGTCGAAATGTAAACTGTATTCTTTGACGCTTCGCGATAGATGACAACCACGGTGATTGCGGCAAGGAGCAGAAACACCCCCAGCGTTGCGAGTAGCACCTGAAACTGGCGCGCCACCGTCCAGTGGCCAATAACGGGCAGCCCGCCGCCGATCCGTTTCTGCGTCGGCAGCGATGCGGGCGCGGCGTTTGCGGCACCGGCAGGCGCGCTGTCTGTTTTCTTGCCAAGAATGGCTTTTATCGCTGGAACGGTGATTTGCATGTTTGCCTCGCTGCTGCGCTGTTGGGTTGAACTTCGGTTCTAAACGCCGACCTGAAGAAAATCGGCATGGGCTACCAGCCCGGGTACGTCAAGCTGTTTCCACTTGTTTCCCTGTGAATCGAGATATTCAGCCTTCGACCATTGTGCCGTGGCTGTATTGTTTCCGGCCCGCAGTTGGTCCTCGCGGTACAGGCCGAGGACACCGTTGACCAGGAGACCGCTGTTCATGCGGTATTTTTCGGCGATCAGAAGCAGACGCGTTTGATCAGTGGCGGCCAGTGGTGCGCCGCCCAGAAATGCGGGAAAATCAATGATGCTGAAAAGATTGCCGCGAATATTGGCCACGCCCGAGAACCAGGCGCGCGTCAGCGGCACCGCGGCAATGGGCGGCACCGGGATAACCTCACCGGCATCAGTCAGGTCGATCAGCCATCTTTCGGAACCAACCTGCAGACCCAGCTTTGAGGCCGGCTGACTGGCTTCAAGGTTGGCCAGGCGCGAAGAGAGATCGCGCTGGTATTCGCGCAATGAGGGTTTATCAGACATTTATCCGAGAGCCGATATCTTGGCCAGCAGGTCGGCCTGATCAATCGGCTTAACAATATAGTCCTTGGCGCCCTGGCGCAGCCCCCAGACTTTATCGGTTTCCTGCCCTTTTGAAGTGCAGATGATGACTGGAATATGCTTTGTGGAGTCATCCCGGGTCAGCGCCCGCGTTGCCTGAAAGCCGTTTTGTCCGGGCATCACGACATCCATCAACACCAGGTCGGGGCTCAGTTGCTTGGCCTTGACCATGGCGTCTTCAGCGCTTTCTGCGGTGGACACTTTGTAGCCATTCTTGACCAGCATGTCGGCCAAATATTGGCGCTCGGTAGGTGAATCGTCGACAACGAGAATGTTCTGTATGGCCATGTTTAATGTAGTCTCCTGAAAATTATTGCTCTGCGGTGGCCGGAGTGGTGTAGTCATGGACCGCCTGTATCAGTCCTGCCTTCGTGAAGGGCTTGGTCAGATAACAGTCGGAGCCGGCCAGCCGGCCGCGGGCCCTGTCAAATACGCCATCTTTGCTGGAGAGCATGATTACCGGCGTTGATCTGAAAACCGGATTCTGCTTGATCAGCGCGCATGTCTGATAGCCGTCGAGGCGCGGCATCATGATGTCCACAAATATGATTTGGGGCTGATGGTCGCTGATTTTCGATAAGGCATCGAAGCCATCTTCGGCAAGAATGACTTCATAACCCGCCTGGCGCAGGAATATCTCCGCGCTGCGCCGGATAGTATTGCTGTCATCGATAACAAGGACCTTGGTGTCGCTTGTCGCCGGACCTGTCACTGTATTTTTCCCCTTGGCTGACCGCTTGCGGTTTTACGGTAACCTGCGGCACGGCGATAGCATTCGCCCGCGCGCGGTTGATGTCATTTGCAGCTGATGCACTGTCCCGTAAATGCCCCCGTTCTACCGAAACGAAGGCCCCGCATCCATTGTCATCGGAAGCTCTGACGTCTTCCTTCAATGTTTTTTTGCAGTAGTGGTTGTTGCCTGAACTAACAGAGGAAATCATACAGGCATAACTAAATAATGCAAATCTATCATTATGTTAGGTTTTAATTGTCATTCTGATTGGCAGGAGAATGCCAATATCGTGTTGAATATAAATAATAACTTACTTCAAAATTGATCTAAAATTGGATTTCCGGCGTGCACCTGACCTAATAGGGGCCGCATAGGCGGTCAAATGTACTTGCCGCGGGCCGTATTCAATTGGGTCAGGGGTATGCCGCGAGAGTCACAAGGCCCGCCCGGGGCGCTGGCATAGTCCGGGGAGTAAGCTTTCTGGGGGTGCGTCGCGAAAACAGCCTGTGGTCCGGCGTGGGCTGAGAGTTTCACAGCCGTCTGACTGCAGTATCTGGAGGGCTTTGCGTCAAACGCGGCATGCTAGGATGGTCTAGCATCGTGCGGCGATACTGTCAGGGGAAAAACCTATGAGGCTAAATATAGCCGGCCTTGTTTCCGGGTAGATGACCGGAATGTCCGGCTTTCGTTATGGTCACGCTACAGCTGACTCGTGGCGCGACGCAGTTCAATCATGCCTGGCGCAGCTCGGGCAGGGTCGCGCGAATCTCGGATTCCTGTACGTCTGCGATGTGCTGGCAGATCACATGGGCGACATCCTGGCCCTGCTCAAACAGGCGACGGGCATACAGCACTGGGTCGGCGCCGTGGGCATCGGCATCTGCGTTACCGGGAAGGAATATCTCGATCAACCGGCGATCGCGGTGATGGCCGGTGATTTTGAGACTGGTTCATTTAATGTTTTTTCCGGAATTGGGGACGAAGCCGACATCAATGGTGCGCTTCTCCAATGTGGCAAAAATCCAGCCAACTTTGCAATCGTTCACGCCGATCCCCGTAACCCGCAGGTGAGCAAACTCGTCAGCGGACTGGCGCAATGCGTGGAAAGCGGGTTTCTGGTCGGTGGACTGACCAGTTCAAGGCGCCAGAATATCCAGATAGCAGACGAGATCGTCGAAGGGGGCCTTTCCGGCGTGTCATTCTCGGACGGCATCACCATAGCAACCCGTCTGACACAGGGATGTACGCCGATCGGTCACAGGCACGTGATTACCACGTGCCAGCGCAATGTCATCATCAGTCTTGATGGGCGGCCCGCACTCGACGTGTTCAGGGAAGACATCGGGGAAGAGACGGCGCGCGACCTGAACCGAGTTGGCGGTTACATTTTTGCCGGGCTGCCGATTACGGGCAGTGATACCGGCGATTATCTCGTCCGCAACCTGGTTGGGATTGACCCGGTCAACAATCTGATCGCAATCGGGGAGTTGGTCGAGCCTGGCGCCTCAGTCATGTTTTGCCGGCGCGACAGGGATACGGCGCGTACTGACATGGCGCGCATGCTGGAAAGCATCAGGCAGGGGTTATACTCGCCGCCGCGAGGAGGGGTGTATTACTCGTGCCTGGGGCGCGGTGCCGGACTGTTCGGGCCCGATTCGGCGGAACTCGAAATGATCCATGAGGCCCTCGGTGAATTTCCGCTGGTGGGTTTTTTCTGCAACGGCGAGATTTCCCACAACCGGCTCTATGGCTACACTGGCGTATTAACGCTGTTTGTATGAAGCTACTGACGGTCCAATAAGGTAAAACCATGCTCAGCGACTGGCTTTTCATCAATCTCAGCTTTACCTTGCTCGATATGCTTGCGCTCGCGTTTCTGGTCCTGGCGTGGGTGGGATACGTGGCTTTTGCAGCCTGGCGCGCGAAACACGTGCCCAGTCTGCACTCGAAGATGGACGGATTTCGCCGTGACTGGATGGTGCGCATGATCGAGCGCGACAACCGCATGCTCGATGTAAACATCATTCGCAACCTCGCGCGCAGCTCGCAGTTTTTTGCATCCACGACGATGCTGATCCTGGGCGCCCTGATCGCACTGATGGGCTATGTGCAAAGGGCGCTCGACGTGATGTCGGACCTGCCCTTTACCGTGAAAGGTTCCCAGGCGCTGCTTGAAATCAAGATCCTGCTACTGGTGGTGATCTTCGTTTATGCGTTCTTCAAGTTCTCGTGGGGCATCCGCCAGCTTGGCTCGTGCTCGGTGCTGGTCGGTGCGGCCCCCAAACAGCCCAAGGACAACCCTGAGCAATACGCGCCGTATATCAACCGCGTCGCGCGCATTACTTCCTATGCCGGGGTCAATTTCAATAATGGCCTGAGGGCCTATTATTTTGCGCTTGCCGCCATGGCCTGGTTTCTTCATCCGTGGCTGATGATGGCGGCCACGGGATGGGTCGTCCTCATCCTCTATCACCGCGAATTTGCATCGAGGACGCTTAAGGCCCTGGTCGAAGAAGACGCTTCGCCGACGCTCAACGCCTAACGGCAGGCCGCGGCGGCAGTGTCGCAGGTCCCGGAACGACTCGGACCGGAACCGCGCGGATCTGCTGCGATTCGCGGAACAGTGGGAACCGGAATGGTGTTTTCGAAGTTCGGATGCCCCGTCCCGTCCGCTTGCCCGCCGCAGTCCCGTTTGTTATACAATAAAATCTCAGGAGGATCAGCAGAATCCTCCGTTATCCACAAAGGAGGGCTCAGTCATGTTCAAACGCACGCTGGTCTTACTCATCGCGACCCTGATGGCGACTTTGGGCGCCGCCGCTTGGGCACAGAAGGATATTCGCTGGGGCACCTCTGCAGTGGGATCATCCGGCCACCGCGCGCTCGTCGCGCTGGCCGAGATGCTGAACCGCGAGATGCCGAAGTACCAGGTCACCGCGCAGCCGACGCCCGGCGCGATCGTGTCCGTCAAGGGTTATGCTTTGGGCCAGTTCGACGGCTACTACGGCGCTGATATTGCCTTCTACGAACTCGCCAACAATATCAAGCGCTTCAAGGGCTTCAAGAAGAGCATGAAGCGCCAGCCGGTGCAGTCCTTCTGGACGTACACCGTAGAGATGGGCGTCGCGATACACGAGCGCGATCAAGGCAAAATAAAAAATTGGCATGACCTGGCCGGCAAAGCCCTCTTCACCGGGAACCCGCCGTGGGACACGCGCGCCCAACTTGAGCGCGCATTCGAGACACTCGGCGTGAAGTACAACTACCGCCAGGTCGACTTGTCTGCCGCCGGATCGATACTCGAACGCGGTGGTCTTGACGGGATCTGCCTTTACACCGCTGGCGAGTCCGCGGTGGCGCCCTGGATCACCGAGGCCTCGCTCGCGGCCGACTGGGCTGCCCTCAACCCGAGCGCCGACGAAATCGCCACCCTCAAAAAGGCCGGCTTCGCCATCCTCGAGCAAAAACCCGAAGTCTTCAAGCGGGACGTTCATACCGACAAGGTCATCCTGCTGCCGTTCTACTACGGCTTTCACGTCGGCCTCGAAGTGCCCGCAGAGGATGTCTACCAGATGCTGATGATAGTCGATAAGAACGTTGCCGCACTGGCCAAGGCTGATAAAGCCTTTTCGCAGATCGCCAAGGACATGCCCGGCTTCCAACGCCGCGGCGTTATGGCCGCGGCGGACTTCGTGCTGATCCATCCTGGCCTCGCGAAATACATGCGCGAGAAGGGCGTGTGGGACGCGAAGTGGGACGCCCGGGTTGCCAAGCAGTAACCCAGGCCTCGTGAAGCCAACGGGGAAACGCGCGGGCATCCTCCCGCGCGTTTTTTTATCGCTCGCACGAGTCCGGCTCCAGCCATGTCTGAGACCGCCGTGCCTTTCACACGGCCGCGCCTCGCGGTCGAGTGGCTTTACTACCTTACGGCGGTTTTCTTCTTCGTCTATCTCTTCTTTTATTACTGGACGAGCGAGGGCGGTCCGGTCCTGCTCGCCTTCGCACTGGTTCCGGTCACTTTCATCCTCTACACGCTGGAAGCGCTGCGCAACAACGAGTTCTACCCGCGGCTCCCGGCCGTCGCCAACTACATCATCGCCGCGGTCTACATCGTCATCTCGATCACCGTTGCGGTATACATGGTGGTCGAATACGAGGAAATCGGCACGGTGCGCGCCGGGTTCTGGAACACGACCGATCTCACGATGGGTGCGCTGATGGCCATGCTGGTCATGGAGTACGCGCGCAAGCGTTATATGCCGTTGTTCATCCTGAATATCTTCCTGATTCTTTATGCCGTCTATGGCTTTGTGGTTCCCGGTATGTTCAACCACCCCGGGCTGAGCTGGGAGCGTATTGTTACCTCAATGAGCGTCGAGACGTCGACCGGTATCTTTTCCAACCTGCCGCAACTCGCGCTGACGCTGATCGGCTCGTTCATCCTCGTCCTCGCCACGCTGCGCGCTTTTGGTTGCGTGGACTCGATCTTGAGGGGGGCCTCGTTGATCGCCGTGCGCTCGCCGCATGCGCTGCCGCAGTCCGCCGTGCTCGGCTCGATGGCCGTCGCGGCCGTAAGCGGCAGCAGCGCGGCGAACGCCATCACGACGGGCTCGGCCACCATTCCCGCCATGATTGGCGCTGGCATGCCGCGCGTGACGGCCGCCGCCATCGAGACGGCGTCATCGCTGGGGGGGCAGCTGATGCCGCCGATCATGGGCATCTCGGCCTTCCTGATGGCGGAGTTTCTAGGGGTCAGTTATTTTGACGTGATTGCGCGTGGTTACGCGCCGGCGTTGGTTTATTTCGTCGGCGTCGCTGTTTCTGTCTACCTGTTGTCGACGCGCTATCGCGCACGCCTCGACGGCGTCGTCGCTGAGATCATGCTCTGGACCGACTGGACGAACATCGGCGTTTTCGTCGTTGTCGTTGGCGGGCTGATCGGCCTGATGGCGGTGCTCCACCTGCCGCCGATGTTTGCTGCGTTGTACATCTTTCTTGCGGTTTTCGTGGTGCTCGCAGCTGCGCACATTGTGGCGGACCGTGTCGGCGGGCGGGTCGGGCCTGCGGTCCATGGTTGCCCCACTCGGGCGCCTTATCGATTCCTTCTCGAGCATGACCGCAGACCTGACGCTGCTGCTGGCGACGCTGTCGATCATGGCAGGGGCGCTTGTCATTACCGGCGTGCCGACCAAGATTGGCGCCATTCTCATCGCGGCCGCCGGGGTCAACCTCTTCTCGATGGCGATGGTCGCCTTTTTCTTCGGCGCGCTGCTCGGAACCGGGTTGCCGCCGGCGCCGACCTACATCATCACCGCCCTGGTGATCGCGCCGGCAATGATCCATGTCGGCATCAACCAGTGGGTGGTCCACTTCTTCGATTTCTTTATCGCGGTCTGGGGAGAGCTTACGCCCCCCACTTCGGTCGTTGCCGCGGTCACGGCCAAGATCGCGGATGCCCCCTTCCTGCAGACTTTGTTTCACGCGATAACAATCTGCGTCGCGCTGTTCGTCCTGATGGGCGGCGTTTTCACCCGGCCGGAACTCGTCATTGAGCCCGGGCTCGCACAAGTCGGCGCAATGCTGCTGCTCATGGCAGCGACGATAGGCATCAGCTTCAGCATCCAGGCTCAGTTCGCCGTCCGCCGCGCGATCGACGTGACGCTGCGGCTCGTGCTGGCCGTTCTTGCTCTGGTGGTGATATTTCATCCGGATCAGCAGGTCGCGGCGCTCACGTGCATTCCGATCGGCCTGTTCGTCGGCTATTGGGTGTTGTGGTGCCGGAACGCCCCAATGAGGGCACAGGCCGGGGCCGGGTAACTTTCTCCCGCGCGGTGTTCATGAGCGCGTATTCGATCCGACTCGCCACCGTGACTGCTGCCGAGGACATCAACGGCATCCAGAACTATTACGTCCTGCACTCCACGGCTACCTTTCTTACCGAACCCCTGACTCTGGAGCAGCGCCTGGCTTGGCTCGAGGGCCGCACGCAGGCGCACCCGGTCATCGTTGCGCAGGCAGACGACGGTTCCATCGTCGGCTGGGGTGCGCTTGAGATCTTCCGGAGCCGGCCTGCATACCGCCATACAACCGAGCTTTCCGTTTACGTCCACCACGAGCGGCACCGGTTAGGGATCGGCCGCGCCATTCTGGCTGACCTGATCAAGCGCGCCGGCGCGCTCGGACACCATACGCTCGTTGGCGGCTGCTGCAGCGAGACGGTCGCCGCCATCGCTTTGCTCGAGGCATCGGGGTTTACCCGCGTCGCCCACTTTCGCGAAGTCGGCCACAAGTTCGACCGATGGCTCGACGTGGTATTCCTGCAATACCTGCTTTAAAGGCCAAGACTGTCGTTAGGGTTGCCTCGGGCCGATCTGACTGTTTGGACGTCCCGGCGAGCGCTCAGTATCCCACCGCCTGGCCGTCAGTGCGCCGTTCGGAAGCCGCTAAATAGCCATCGTCCATTTTATATATCAGCTGTGCCCGGCCAAAATCGGTCGACCAGCGGTCGGCCTGTGGCATGTCATGACCGCGACTTTTCAAATCATTGATTACGTCCGCGGACACGCCATGTTCGATCCCGACAGTAACGCCGCTGTCGATGCGCCAGCGCGGTGCGTCGGACGCCGCCTGGGGGTTTTGCTGATAATCGACCATGCGTACCATCACCTGTGCATGCCCCTGCGCCTGCATCGAGCCGCCCATCACGCCGAAACTCATCAGTGGCTCTCCCTTGCGCGTGACGAAGCCCGGAATGATGGTATGGAACGGGCGCTTGCGTGGCGCGACCACGTTGGCATGATCGGCACGCAGACTGAAGCCTGAACCGCGGTTTTGCAAACTGATCCCGGTGCCGGGAACGACCACGCCGGAGCCGAAACCCGAGAAGTTGGACTGGATATACGACACCATCATGCCCGATTCGTCAGCGGCAGTAAGATAGACCGTGCCGCCTTTGCCGGGGTTGCCGAATGCGGGTGCGCCGGCTTTTTTCATGTCGATCAGCTTGGCGCGTTCCTTGAGATAGCTTTTGTCGAGCAACTCGGCGGGTTTGATGCGCATCGACTCCGAATCGGAGACGTGCTCGTAAATATCGGCGAAGGCGAGCTTCATCGCCTCGATCTGCAGATGCAGGCTTTCAGCAGAGTCGAGCGGCAGTTTCGCGACATTAAAGTTTTCCAGGATGCCGAGCGCCATCAAGGCCGCGATGCCCTGGCCGTTGGGCGGAATTTCGTGCAGCGTATAGCCGCGATAGTCGATGCCGATCGGTTCGACCCAGTCATTGGTGTGCGAGGCGAGATCGTCCAGCGTGAGCACCGCCCCGCACTGTTTCGAATAAGCGGCAATTTTTTCGGCGAGATCGCCTTTGTAGAACGCTTCACCCCGGGTCTCGGCGATGCGCCTGAGCGTTTTGGCCTGATCAGGAAATGCGAACATCTCGCCGACTTCCGGCGCACGCCCGTTGGGCATGAAGGCTTCGGCAAATCCCGGCTGAGATTTGAGCAAAGGCGCCTGATTGGCCCACAGCCGGGAGATGGTCGGCGTCACCATGAAACCGTCCTGGGCGTATTTGATCGCCGGCTCGAACAAATCGGCAAACGGCAGCTTGCCGAACTTCTGCGACAGCTCGGCCCATGCCGATACGCAGCCGGGCACGGTAACCGAATCCCAGCCGCGTTGCGGCATGGCATTCATGCCCTTGAAGTGGCCCGGGTTCCACGCGGCAGGCGAGCGCCCGGAGGCGTTCAGACCATGCATTTTCTTGCCGTCCCACAGGATGCAGAACGCATCGCTGCCGATGCCGTTGCTGGTGGGTTCCAGCACGGTGAGCGATATGGCCGTCGCCAGTATGGCGTCCACGGCATTGCCGCCTTTGAGCATCATGCGCAGTCCGGCCTGTGCCGCGAGCGGTTGAGAGGTCGAAACCACGTTGCGCGCCAGAACCGGCATGCGCTGCGAGGTGTAGGGGAATTGCCAGTCGAATGGTGTCATGTTATTTGCCTGTTGCGATGGAATCCGGATTTTACCGGAATCGGGATGCTGTAAAGAGGCGTTGCGGTGAAATGCGGTAAACGGGTTGGATCCGGCCTCAAAAAACACGCTGCGGCGCACATGTGCCGCAGCGTGTTTCAAAGGCGCCCTCTGACAAGAGTGTCGGATTCGCGCTTCCCGGATCTGCCGCGAGACGCGGATGATACTGCATCATGCTTGCCAAATTTTGTCCAATGCGCGGCCTTCGCGTCAGGTAAAATCGGTGTTTTGTTGGATTTTCTTCAGGAGATGACATGACATCCAGTCGCATGACCATCATGGGCACCCGCCATGTTATTTCCGCCGGTCATTATCTGGCGGCGCATGCCGGTTTCCAGGTTCTGGAAGCAGGAGGCAATGCGATCGATGCCGGGGTGGCCGCGGGTCTGGCCATCGGCGTGCTGCAGACCGACAAGGTCAATCTCGGGGGCGTCGCGCCACAGATCATCTTCACCGCCAAAAACAGCAAGGTGCATTGCATAGACGGCCTTGGCGTGTGGCCGCAGGCGGTGACGCCGGATTATTTCATGAAAAAGCATGGCGGGAAGATTCCGCCGGGGATAGAGCGTTGCGTGGTTCCGGCTGCACCCGATGCCTGGATTACCGCGCTGTCGAACTTCGGCACCATGAATTTTGGCGAAGTGGCATCAGCCGCGATACGTTTCGCGCGCGATGGCTTTCCGATGTATCCGCTGATGTCGCAGTTCATTGCCGATAATCACGCGGCCTATGCGCGCTGGCCGTCGAGCCGGAAAGTATTTCTGCCCAGGGGCAAGGCGCCGCTGCCAGGCGAGGTTTTCATACAGTCTGATCTGGGCTGCACGCTTCAGTACATGGTCGATGAGGAGAAGCGGGCTGCGCGCCGCAAGGGGCGCAAGGCCGGTCTCAAGGCCGCTCGCGATGCCTTCTACAAAGGCGACGTGGCGGCACAAGTCACGAAGTTCATCATGGAAGAAGGCGGCCTGATGCGCTACGAGGATTTCGCCGCGTTCAAAGTGAAATTCGAGCCAACGGTGCGTACGCGGTTCGAGGGCATCGATCTGCATGCATGCGGCCCGTGGTCGCAGGGTCCGGTGTTGCCGATGGCGCTCAATATTCTCAAAGGTTATGACCTGAGGCAGATGGGGCACAATTCGGCGGCGTACATTCATGTTGTCACTGAGGCCCTCAAGCTTGCTTTTGCCGACCGCCATCATCATTTCGGCGATCCAGATTTCGTCAAGGTGCCGATCGCAGGACTGATGTCCGACAAGTACGCTGCCTACCGGCGCTCGCAGATCAGCATTGGAAAAGCGTATCCGGAAATGCCGCCGGCGGGCGATCCCAAAACGCTTTCCATGCTGCAACATCGCTGCGTGCCCGTGCCGCAACCCGATGAAGCGCCCGGCCCGGGCGATACCTCGTATGTGTGCGTGATAGACAGACACGGCAATGCGTTTTCCCTCCACGCCGAGCGACGGTTCAGACAAGACGCCGATCATCCCGGGTGTAGGCATCCTGTGTTCGGGCCGCGGTACGCAGTCGTGGGCCGACCCGGCGCATCCGTCCTCGGTCGCGCCAGGCAAGCGTCCGCGACTGACGCCCAGCCCGGCACTGGCGTTCAAAAACGGTCGGGCTTACATGCCGTTCGGAACACCGGGCGGCGATGTGCAACCGCAGGCCATGTTGCAGGTGTTCCTCAACATCAATGTTTTCGGCATGGCGCCGCAGGATGCAATCGAAGCACCGCGTTTTGCGACCTATAGTTACCCCGGATCGTTCGAACCGCATGCGTATTTTCCCGGGCGGCTTTATCTCGAATCGCGCGTTGATAAAAAGGTGGCTGACGTACTCGCGCAACGCGGTCATAAGATCTTCTGGTGGGACGACATGACATGGCTCGCTGGCGCAGTGTGCACGATCCTGAATGATCATAAGAACGGTGTGTTGCATGGCGGGGCGGATCCGCGCAGACCGGCCTATGTGCTGGGTTGGTAGCGTAGAGGTAACAAGGCAGTGTCTTTCGCAAGGGATAACCATACGCATGGAGGATTAAATAATGAGTAAAAACAACATATTATATATTTTCATGGCAGTGGTTGCATTGACAATGAGCCCGGCGCTGGCGCAAAGCGCAACGCATTATCCGAGCAAGCCGATTCGTATGGTGATCGGATATCCGCCGGGGGGTGCGACGGATATCCTGGGTCGCATCGTGGCGCAACGACTCACCCCTGCGCTGGGCCAGCAGGTGGTGGTCGACAACCGCGGCGGCGCGGGTGGCCTGATCGCCACCGAGATCGTCGTCAAAAGCGCGGACGATGGTTACACACTGCTGTTTACTTCCATTCCATATGTCATCAATCCTCATCTGTATCGCAAGGTAAATTACGATGCGCTCAGGGATTTCACGCCGGTCGTACAGTTCGTTGCCGTGCCGCTGATGATGGCGTCTAACCCTTCGCTTCCGGCAAAGTCGGTAAAAGAACTGATCGAGTACGCCAAGGCGCATCCCGGCCAGATCAACTACGCATCGGCGGGCAACGGTTCCTCCAGCCATCTGGCGATGGAGTTGTTCAAGACCATGACCGGCGTGAATCTCGCACATATTCCGTATAAGGGAACGGGGCCGCTCCTCACCGACCTGATTGCGGGGCAGGTCAAATTGACCATCGCCAGCGCAGTGCCGCTTGCGCCACAGGTCAAGGCAGGCAGGTTGCGGGGGCTGGCGGTGACCAGCCCAATGCGTTCCGCCGCGTTTCCGGATTTGCCGGCTGTCGCGGAAACGGTACCCGGATATGAAGTCGTGAACTGGTTCGGCATTCTGGCGCCGGCGGGCACACCCAAGGCGATCGTGGCGCAGATCAATGCCGCGCTGAACACGGCCTTGAAATCTCCCGATCTGATCCGAATACTGAATTCGCGCGGCGCCGATGCCGCGGGTGGAACGCCGGAGCATTTCGCCGATGTAATCAAGGCCGATTTCGCCAAGTGGGCGCAGGTAGTCAAGGCATCCGGCGCGCGCGTTGACTGACGCCGCACTGCATACGAAGATGGCGCAACTCCCCGATCCGCGGCGCTGGCCGGCGCAGGGTGCGGATATTCCGTTGTTACAGTTGGCGCTGGCGAGCGAAGCAGGCGATCCGGCGGCACGGCAACGCCTGGCGCATGAATTGCAGCAATGTGTCGAACAGGGCAGGGATCAGGTCATCCTGGATGCGCTGCGTTCTGCCATGACGGCTGGCGTGTATGCGCATCTGTGGCATCAGGTATGCGCGGCGGCCGAGCCGCAGCAGGACAATGATGGCGCCATCGTCGCGAGAATATTTGCCATTCCGGTTGTGCTGGTCGCGGGGGCGAAAAGCCGGACTGTGGTATCCGGCGTCATTCCCGACATTTCTGAAATCACGGCGCTGCTCGACAAGCACGGCGCGATCGGGGGCACACGCAATTTCGGCCTGAGCAATGCTGCTGCAGCGCTGCAGACTCTGGAACGCATTACGCCGGGACAGGCGTATCGCTGGGCGCATGATTTCATGCGGACCGGCGCACCGTGCGACATTGCGGCCGATCCGATAACTGTGGCGCCCGGCCGGGAGCAGGTCCATCTGCGCTTTCTGGTCGGTGCGGGCATAGGTGCCGTTGGGGCGCCATCATTTGTCGAGACCGCGTCCCATATCGGCAAGTGGGGTGTGCCCCTGACGCAGTTGCTGTCACGGCAACTGGCCCGGCCCGGTGTCGAATTGCTGGCGCTGCCGCGTCCCCCGGTGCCGCTGCTGAAAGCGGCCCATGCCGGGCGCTGCGCCCAGCTTGAACTGGCGTTCAGCCTGTTCGTGAGCAATGCCGCCAGAACGATGAGATCGACCAGCGGCGATCCCACGGCCATTATTTCGTCACACTGCGATGCGGCAGGCTCGGCCGAACTTCGCATCAGCATGAGCTCGGTGCTCGATGACACGGTGCTAGAGGGCTTTCGCTGGCCGCTGCATCCGCTCGACGAATTCGGGCGCATCGTCGGCAGCATCACGGAACTGCTGGAGGAGTGCCGGATAGCTGACATACGGCTGGTCGGCTCAATCGCGCCTGATGACGAACTTGCCGGACGTTCGCCATTCATCCGCGCCGCGGATCTTAACCGGAATGAACGCGACGCGCTGCCGCACTGACGGCCTGACAGGCGTTCCTGCACCGTCCTTGCTGCAGTGATGTGTTATGGTGCCCCTCTTTTCGATGACTAACCATGACGCCACCCTACGAACGACTGATCCCGGACTGCATACTCGATGCCGTTGACAGCGCGGGCTTTCGCTGCGACGGGCGCCTGCTGGCGCTCAACAGCTATGAGAATCGCGTCTATCAGGTCTGGCTTGAGGATGACACCTCACTGGTCGCGAAGTTCTATCGCCCCGAACGCTGGACGGATGCGGCGATAGATGAAGAACATCGATTTGCGCTGGAACTGGCCGAACGCGAGATACCGGTGGTGGCGCCGCTGGTGATCCGGGACCGGACGCTGCATGAGCACGATGGTTTCCGCTTTGCGCTTTATCCGCGGCGTCCCGGCCGCAGTCCCGAGCTCGAAAACCACGACACTTTGCGCTGGCTCGGACGTTTCATCGGCCGCATCCACGCGGTGGGTGCCCTAAAACCTTTCAACCACCGTCCGCTGCTCGACATTGAAAGCTTCGGCCGCGAGCCATCGTGCTTCGTGCTCGAGCACGATTTCGTTCCCGTCGATCTTAAAGAGACTTACCGCAGCGTGGTCGATGATGTGCTGGGGAGAGTGGTACGCTGTTATCAGCGTGTCGGTAAAATTCCCGGTATCCGCCTGCATGGCGACTGCCATGCCGGCAATATTCTGTGGACCGATCAGGGGCCGCATTTCGTCGATCTCGATGACGCCCGTATGGGACCGGCCGTGCAGGACATCTGGATGTTGTTGGCGGGCGACAGGGAAACCATGACTCGTCAGTTGGGTGCGGTGATCGAGGGCTACCGCGAATTCAACGACTTCGATCCCCGCGAACTGGCGCTGATCGAGGCCTTGCGCACACTGCGCCAGATTCATTACGCGGGATGGCTGGCCCGGCGCTGGGATGATCCGGCATTTCCGGCGAACTTTCAGTTCTTCAACACCCAGCGCTATTGGCAGGACCACATCCTCGCCCTGCGCGAACAGGCCGCGGCTTTGGATGAGGAGCCCCTGGAGCTGGCAAGGTGAAGTCTCCCGTGCTATGGAACATCATCGCGGTCGTTGCGATTGCCTACGCTGCGATCGTGCTGCTGCTGTTTATTTTTCAGTCACGGCTGGTTTACTTTCCGCAGATCGGGCAAGAGATCGTCGCCACGCCGCAAGCCTATGGACTGGAGTTCGAATCGGTGAACATTCTCACCGAAGACGGCGAAACACTGCATGCGTGGTGGGTGCCGGCGCAAGACGCGCGCGGGACTATTCTGTTTTTTCACGGCAATGCCGGCAATATTTCGCATCGCATCGATTACCTGCGGATGTTCCACAAACTCGGCTATGCGACGCTGATTTTCGATTATCGCGGCTACGGCAACAGCACTGGCACGCCTTCGGAAGAGGGCACTTATCGCGACGCGGTTGCGGCGTGGCGCTGGCTGACGCAAACACGCGGCCTGAAGCCGGAAGACATCATATTCGTCGGCGAATCGCTGGGCGGTGCGGTGGCAAGCGGGCTGGCGGCACGCCATGCGCCGCGCGCGCTGGTGTTGCTGTCTACGCTTACCTCGGTGCCAGACCTCGGTGCCCAGGTCTATCCCTTCATCCCGGTACGGATGATTTCCCGTTTCAGCTACGATACCCTGGCCCGCATAGTGCAGATCAATGTGCCGTTGCTGGTTGCACACAGTCGCGACGACGACATCATCCCGTTTGCGCACGGCAAAAAAATATACGAGGCTGCCGGTGAACCCAAGAAGTTTCTGGAGATGCGTGGCGGGCATAATGATGGATTCATTTTCATGCGCGAGGAATGGGTGGGGGCGCTGGCGGCTTTTCTGGAGCATTATGGCGGCGCGCCGCGCAGTTAAAAGAAATAACCGCTGTTTAAGAGCGAAAATATATAGCCACAGAGTTCACAGAGGTCACAGAGAATCTCGGGATATTTATTAATTAATAATCAAATGCGTGCATCTAATTATTTTTTACTTAATATCTGTGATCTCTGTGATCTCTGTGAACTCTGTGGCTGAAATGTTTCGGTTCTGGTCTTTTTGCGTTGCTTACCACAAGGAGAATTAGCGTGGAAAAACAATTTATTAATCCTGAGGGCCTGGCGCGACCGGGAGCTTATACGCCGGCTGTTACTGTGCGTGGTGGCAAAACGATCTGGATCTCGGGACAGGTGCCACATGACGCCACCGGCGAGCTGGTCGGGCGCAATGATCTGCCGGCGCAGATCGAGCAGGTTTACCGCAACCTGAAATTTGCGCTGGCGGGCGCAGGCGCGACCTTCAACGATGTGGTGAAAATAAACGTCTACGTTGTCGACTACAAGACCGAATACCGCGATCTGCTCAACAAAGTGCGCAGCCGCTATGTCTCGAAGGACAACCCGCCGGCAAGCACGTTGGTCGGGGTGCAGGCGCTGGCGCGGGAAGGTATCTTGGTCGAGATAGATGCGGTCGCTGTTGTCGACTAGCTTGGCATTAAACGGTTATCGCGACGCGCCATTGCCCGACTCCGGGGTCACATCCGCCGACACAAGGTCGGCAGAACCTTCCCCCTCCACGGGCACCCGGTCAGGTTCGGCGAGATAGAGGCGGTCGCCTGTAATCGACTAGAGCCTGTTCCGGGCATGATGCAGGGCGCGCCGGAAACCGTCGATAGCTGCTTTCCGCAGACTGCAATATTATTGTAAGTATCTGTTTATATTATATATTAAATGTCATCCGATAGCGCCCGGTATCATCGGGCGCTGGTGACATATTTCAGTATTTCCACGACCTGTCCTGTTGTCGTGGCCCAGGCCAGGGCAGACGCGTCCACTTCTTTAAGCGGGTGAATGACGTCTTCATCGTGAAGGGTGATATAGGGCTTTCCGGCGGCCGCGCAATATCCGGCGTCAAAGGCCGCGTTCCACTGTTTGTATTTGTCACCGAAACGCACGACCGCCACATCACAGTTTTCGATCAGGGTTTTGGTGCGGATTGCATTGACCTTCGATGATTTGTGATCACGCCAGAAATTGTTCGTCTCCGTGCCCAGCAGGTCTCCCGCCGCATCGCTGGCTGCGTGATCCGTCACCGTCGACGTAAATGTGACGGGCAAATCGAGCGCCTTGGCGCCGTCTATGATCTGTTGACGCCAGTCCGTATGTATTTCACCTGAGAGATATACAGTCCAATTCATTGCAAGTTTCCATATCAATTTAATTGGTCAACCCAAAAAGGGTGGGGAAAGGGATATTCTATCAGCACCATTTTGTTCCTGGGTACCGCTCCACCTCCTGTCTCTTATCTCGATCATCGGCATCAGGGGTATGGCCTTGCTGCGCTTTATTCAAAATATTATTTCAGCCCGTTTTATTCCTCTCAAGCAAGTAGGCGATCAAGCTTCGATTAGCCACGCGGTAGCTAACGTGGAGCTAAGGGACGCGCGACGCTTGCGGAGCGTCCGCAACGCGGGGGGGGGGGACCAGAGGAAGCGAGCTTGAGCGCAGGGTTAGGTGGCACCGAACTTTTCATGTGGCTGCTCGGCTACGAAAAATAAAGAATCGCAAAATTGTGGCCAAGGCAAGCAGGATGCAGACAAAAAAAACACTGCCCAGAATTGCCAGAGCTTAACCCACCAGCCTTTATCCACGCCTCGAACGAGGGGGGGGGAGGGAGGAGGTGAAGGGGGTGGTTGGGGATAGGAGATATAGAGAGGGGGGGGGGGGCCACCTAGCGTTATGCCCTGTGGTAGCCCAGAAGTAGACTGTGGTCGCAACAACCGTGACAACAGCTAGAACAACCACAATACCGTTGAAACGCTTTAGTTCAGCAACTCGATCTGTTTTTGGCTGGGCTCGGACAAAGAACCAGACCGCTGGAATTAGAAACGCAAGAAGAAAAGCCGATGTACCGATCATTCTTGTGACACCCAACGTGTAGTAGTTGACACTTCGCACTAGTTTGGTGCCCATCATATGCCAGTGTCACGTCATTCTCAACCCGACAAACGCAGTCTCATTTTCCTTCTTTTCCTTCTTTTCCTTGGCGTTCCTTCGCGCCCTTTGCGTTCATGCTTTTTGGTTTTATAAGGGTTTTCTAAGCAAGCTGTCCGTGCACGTAATCCGCGATCGCGAGCGAGGAGGTCAGGCCCGGCGACTCAATCCCATAGAGGTTTACCAGTCCTTTGATGCCGTGATCACGTGGGCCCTGGATCATGAAGTCGGGGGCTTCCGTTCCCGGGCCGTGGATTTTCGGACGGATACCGGTGTAGCCGGGCTGGAGCTGCCCGTCCTGGAGTCCGGGATAGTAGTGGCGGATCGCTTCGTAAAACGCGGCTTCGCGGCTGGTATTGAAGGTGTAGTCGATGCGGTCTATCCATGCGAAGTCGGGGCCGAATTTGCAACGCCCGCCAAGATCGAGCGTCACGTGCACGCCGAGCCAGTTCTGCCCCGCCACCGGATAAATCAAATGCCTGAACGGCGTAGCACCGGTCAGCGTGTAGTAGTGGCCGATGGCGTAAAAGGTGGGCGGAATTGTTTCAGGCGGAATGCCCGCGATCTTGCGCGCGAGCGCCTGTGCGTGGAGGCCGGCGGAGTTGACGACGGTATTGCAAACGAGGGTCATGGACTCGTCGCCGCCGACATTGAGCGCTATGCCGTCGCCGGTAATGCCGCCGGATTCGACCGGGCTCTTGAGCGCGAGCGAAGCGCCGTGTTCCCCGGCATCGCCGAGATAGGCGAGCATCAGCCCATGGCTGTCGATGATCCCGGTCGAAGGCGACAACACGCCAGCCACCCCCAGAACTTCAGGTTCGAGCACCGCCAGTTCATCATGGGTCAGCCACTTCAGATCATCGACCCCGTTGATCTCGCCCTGTTGTTTGTATTTTTTCAGTCCTGCGAGCTGCGTCTCGTCGGTGGCGACGATTATCTTGCCGATGCGCTGGTGATTGACGCCATGCGCGGCACAGTATTGATACAGCGTTTTTTTTCCAACCACACACAATTGCGCTTTAAGCGAACCCGTGGGGTAATAGATACCGCCGTGAATGACTTCGGAATTGCGCGCACTGGTGTGGGTACCGAAGGCGTCCTCGGCCTCGAGGATTACCACTTCGCGACCGGACATCGCAAGCCTGCGTGCGATGGCAAGGCCGACAACGCCGGCGCCGATCACAACGCAGTCGATTCTTTCTGCCATAATTCGGAGTCGAAAAAGCCGTCAGTTTACCTCATCAAAAGCAATGGATCAGTGGTCTTCTGATTTTCTGGAGCGCTCGCCGATGTTCGGGCCGCTGTATCCGCTCGGGGTTGCGCTGCGTTCCCCGCGGTGGCCCACGCTGGATGACTTGCAGCGGATGGCGGACGCGCATGAGCCCGGCGTGTTGACACGCTGTGGCGCGCCTTTGCGTTTCGTGGAACAGTCGGTCAAGGCGGCGGCTTTCGAGGATAAGTACGAAGCGCGCATCTATCTCAAAGGCGAAGTGCAGATCCGGTCGGAAAACTGGCATGACCTGTTCAATGCGCTGATATGGCTGACCTTTCCGCGCGCCAAGGCGGCGCTCAACGAGAGGCATTACCTGGCACTAAGGCAACAGCACGCCAAGGGGGAGTCCGACCGCGGCCCGATACAGGATGTGTTGACTCTGTTCGATGAAGGCGGGGTGATCGTCGCGGCGAGCGATGGCGAACTGCTGCAGCAGATGCGCGAATTTAAATGGAAGGACCTGTTCTGGCACCATCGTGCCCGGGTCAAATCTGAAATGCGCTGTTATCTGTTCGGCCATGCGTTGTATGAAAAAGCGCTGCAACCCTACACCGGCATGACCGGACGTGGCCTGTTGTTTCAGGTCGGGGCGGATTTTCATTCGGCACCGGTTACTGTACAGCTTGATCGGCTCGATGCCATGCTTGAGCAGCGTTTGCTCGATACCGGTGCCTTGAAGGGGACGCGCGAACTTGCGCCGGTGCCCATACTCGGGATGCCAGGCTGGTGCCCGGACAATGAATACGAGTCCTACTACGACAACCTCGATTATTTCCGGCCTGGCCGCTCGGGCAGGCCATAGGGCCTGTTAACAATTATCACATGAGTGCGACGGAGGCGATTTGGGCTTAGGGCTGGGAGTGCCGGGCGCGGTTTGCCCCGTGGCAAATACGCGAAGGTGCGACAACGCCATGGGTCCCGAGTGGGCGCTACGCGCTCGCGGGCCTTATTCTCGCCCATAATGCGATGTGCAACGGCAAAGCCGTTGATCAGCGTCCCGTCCCTTCGGGTTGCGGCCAAAATTGCCGCTACCATCGTTGCTCGTCTTGCCCATATTCGCGATATGGGCTGCGACAAGCGCCTTGTTATCGACAATTTTGGCCACAACGCATCTCACGTGGTAATTATTAACAGGCCCTAGTTATTCACGCTGTAAACAGTAGTGCGGTTCTTGCCGCCGGTTTTACTCGAGTACATCGCGATGTCGGCTTTTTCCATGATGATATCGAGATTGCTGCCATGGTCTGGGTAGCAGGCGATGCCGATGCTGACGGTCGTGTTCACCGGTTCGGTGCGCGTTGCAAGTGCCGCGGATTCGATCTGCTGGCGTATCCGGCTTGCGACCCCGGTGGCGCTGCTGCAGGGCGTTTCGGGCAGCAGCACAATGAATTCGTCGCCACCGTAACGCGCAACGTAGTCGGAATCCCGCAACTGGCCCTGGATGCTCTGCGCGATTATCTTCAGCAGGCGGTTGCCGGCCTCGTGGCCGTGAGCATCGTTGATTGATTTCAGGCTGTCGGAATCGATCATCAGCACGCTGAATGGGTGCGAGTAACGCGTGGCCTGCCTGAAAGCGCGCTCTGAAATGATGTTGAAAGCGCGCATGTTGAGCACTCCGGTAAGATCGTCGACTTCCGACAGCAGCTTGATCTGCATCAATGCCCGGCGAATGTCGGCCGAAAGCATGGTCGTGATATAGGCGACCAGGAACAGTGGGGAGAGTTGTGTGGCCAGCGTGGCCAGGTAAGCGGTAATCGGGAATGATCCGGCGTGATCGGGATAACCCAGCCAGACGTAGCACGCCGCTATCAACGTCATCTGAATCAGCGTGGAAAGTTTTCCCAGCGTCAGCGCGCTGGTGATGATGACCAGCAGATAGAGGTTGAGCAGCGGGCTTTCCAATCGTCCCGTGTACATCAACGCCCATGTGATGAAGACGATCATCGCCCAGGTTTCTACTGCCAGTTTCCAGTAGGTTTCCTTGCGGTAAAAATTGGCGTAATGAAAGCCCATGATGAATGCGGCGAAGAAGAACATTGCCATGGCGAGTGCGGCGGATATTTCCCCGCCCGGCGCCAGCACGGCCTGATAAAGCAGAACCAGGATCAGCAGCAGCCATTCTATTTCGGCCACCGTGCGCGAAAAGCCGCGCAACTCTTCTGCTGAAAGGTGGGGGTCAAACACGAGATTTCTCGACATCTGCAGCGCCTGGATTCTCGACTGTTAGATTTGTATGATCCGCGTAAACTCAGCAAGTGTGCCGTAGTCGAGCCGACATAGGCAAGCAAATCCCATTAATTTCAATATGCTGTAATGTTTTTCCATGGGAAAAATCAAACCCGAAACAGGCTTCAAACGCGCAGCAGGCAATCGGGCAAGCCAGCCGATGAGCCGAGCGCCGGGATGCTTGAAACTTCACAGGAGCTAGTATGATGCTGCTGGCAGGAGTGACGGGATAGAGTGATCTGCGTGCCGCTGCCATTAAAATATTCAATTAAAACAATCAAATATAAAGCGGCGGCGCTATTGAACTTGTGTCAATCGTCTCCATCTAACGCATCGAGTTCATCACTGGAGGCTTGAGAAGCACATGAAACGAATTTTCCTGTTTATCGTTACCAACCTCGCCATCGTATTCGTGCTCAGCGTCACGCTGCGCCTGCTGGGGGTCGACAGCATGCTCGATCAGCAGGGTGCCGGGATCGATTTTAATTCCCTGTTGGTGCTGTCGGCGGTGTTGGGATTCGGCGGCTCGCTGATTTCGCTGGCAATTTCGAAGTGGAGCGCCAAGCGGATGACGGGCGCCCAGGTGATAGAAGTGCCTGCCAATACGACCGAGCGCTGGCTGGTCGATACGGTAAAACGTCAGGCCCAACAGGCCGGCATCGGCATGCCGGAGGTGGCGGTCTTTGATTCGCCCGAGATCAACGCCTTTGCCACGGGTTGGAACCGCAACAGTTCTCTGGTGGCGGTCAGCACCGGGTTGCTCAACAACATGTCCCAGGAAGAGGCCGAGGCCGTGCTGGGGCACGAGGTCAGCCACGTTGCAAACGGCGACATGGTGACGCTTGCGCTGATACAGGGCGTAGTCAATACCTTCGTGATCTTCCTGTCGCGGATCATCGGCTATCTGGTTGATCGCGTGGTATTCAAGGTCGAGCGCGGGCACGGCCCGGCGTTTTTCATCACCACCATCATCGCGCAATTGGTGCTTGGCATTCTTGCGAGCACGATCGTGATGTGGTTCAGCCGGCAGCGCGAGTTTCGGGCCGATGCGGGCGGCGCCCGGCTGGCCGGTCGCAACAAGATGGTCGCCGCGCTCGAGCGCCTCAAACTCAACCACGAGTCTCATCTGCCAGACCAGATGGCGGCATTCGGGATTTCAGGCGGGGTGGCGCACGGTTTGAAATATCTGTTCATGTCGCATCCGCCGCTTGATGAGCGGATCGCGGCATTGCGCTCCACGAGCAATTGAAATTAGCCGCCAAAGGCCGCCAAGCACGCCAAGAAGAACAAAGAAAATTAATATTTAAAATCGCGGCCTTTTGATGGTGCTCGCAAGCTTATTTTGTATCGGGTGTTTATATATATTGTTTTTGGTTTTCTTGGCGTGCTTGGCGGCCTTGGCGGCTAATACGGTTCAGGGTTTGAGCAGCGGGTTGGCGACAGGGCCCGATACGTTAAGGCTGCTGCGCGCAATGATCGCCGATTTGGTTCCAAGTTGAGCGGCGATACGCCCGGAAAGTTCACCATCGGGTGTGATGTCAATGTTGCCCGTGGCGCTCATCGGGCCCGATGAAATCTGAAGCTGGCGGTAAGCATATCCCTGGCTGGTAACCTGAAGCGAGCCTTCCAAGTTGTTGAACAAGGTTTTGCCGCCGTGCGTGCCATCGCGAGAAGGCGACTGTATGCCGCGCACGATATCGACATTATTGAGCGTGCCTTTCTCGGCGTTGAAGCTTGCCTCTACCCGCGGTTGATCGAACAGCTCAGTGAGGCTGGCGGCCTGCAAAGCATAGGTGGCGGTAAGGCTAATCGTCCCTGCCGCTATAAAATGACGGGTGAACACCGCCAGCAGGTTTCCAAGATCGCCGTTGCTCAGGCTGACATCCCCGGTCAACCGAACGTCATCGCCCCAACTGGCGCTTGCCGAGCCGGTGACCGTGCCGCGGCCGATATGTCCTTCGATGCCTTTGATGGTGGCCTTCTGCCCGTCGATGAGCGCGGTCAACGTGAGGTCGTCGAATTGAACCTGGGGGCCAAATGGCAGGCGCCAGTTGTTCGCATCGGCAATAACGCTCCAGCCCTGATCGCTGGGAGAGAGATCTATCCTGAGTTTGCCATCGGTCAACCGCGCTTTCTTGAGCGTGCCATTGCGCGCCAGCGTGATATCAGCACTGAATATGGGAATTTCCAGCGATTTGGCGGCCATTCGTATGTTGCTGATGCTGATCCTGCTTACGCGCAGCTTATTTGCGCTGGTTTTTGACGGCTTGACCCAAGCCGGGAACATGGCGAGCACGTCCTGCTCCATGGTCACTAAATTGACCTCGACGCTGTCGATATCCTTGTGCTCCGCCAGCAGATCGAATGGCCAAACTTCGACGACAATCGAATTGATCTTGATTTCCTGCAACTTGCCTATGGCGACCCGCTCGAGCGTGAGGTGCGGTGTGGGAAACAGCGCGTAACGCATGCCGGAGATGGCAACAGGCTGCTGCAGGCGCTGCGTCATGATCTGCTGCACGCCGGCAATTTGACCACCGGTGAGCGGCACGAATTGCAGCAGGCCCGCAGCCGCGGCGACCAGCACCACGGTTAGGACGAATGTCATGATTTTTGCCCGGGTGCGCGATTTTCCGGTCTGGGGCGTCTGTTCCGCAAGGCGCGCTTCCTGTTCAAGACGCAATTTCTGCTTTTCGGCGGCGATGCGGCCGCGTTCCTCGGCCTCAGCGCGGTAACGGGCATCCTGATCGCGCTCGGCTATTTCGCGTGCCTTGAGCTCGGCGTTAACGCGCTGCTCGACCTCGCCGTCTGCCTTCTCCCGCAGTTCTTTCTCTTGCAGAATGCGCGCCACGGCTTCGGTCTTGGCGCGTTGCTCCGCCTCGGCGCGCGCCTTGCGCTCGGTATCGGCGGTTGCGACGGCCTTCGCGAGCGCGGCTTCTGCCGCCTTGGCTGCAGCTTCAGCTACAGCGCGTGCCTTGGTTGCGGCCCCGCTGTCACTGCCGGTGGCTTCGCGTGCCTTTTTTTCGGCTTCTGCACGCGCTTTGTGTGCGATCTCGGTTTGGCGCTCGGCTTCCTCGCGGGCTTTTCTTTCGGCCTTGATTTTGGTGGAAAGCTCCTGCTTGGCTTTATTTTCTGCAGCCTCACGCGCCACCCGTTCCGCCTCTATCATGGACTCGACTTCGGCGCGCGCCTTGCTTTCTGCGTCTTCGCGCGCTTTGCGTATCGCCGCATCACGGGATTTTCGTTCGGCATCGGCATTGGCCTCAGCCTGCTCACGCGCCTTGCGCTCGGCATCGGCATTGGCCTCAGCCTGCTCACGCGCCTTGCGCTCGGCATCGGCGTTGGTTTCTGCTACTTCGCGCGCCTTGCGGGATTCTTCCCGCAGCTCGCGGATCTGTGCCTTGGCACGGGCATCGGCTTCCTCGCGTTTCTTGTGTTCGTCCTCCGAGCGGGCCTTGCTTTCGGCTTCCTCGCGCTTGCGCGCATCGGCCTCTTCACGGGCCCGGATCTCGGCGATTTCCCTGGCCTTGGCTTCCTCGCGCGCCATGGCTTTGGCCTCCTCCAGCGCCTTCATGGCTTCTTCCATGCGAGCCATGACCATGGGGTCGCTTTCGTCCAGTGCTGATCCTTTTAACCGTGCCTCGGCCTCAGCTTTGGCTTTGGCGGCAGCACTGGCCATGGTCTGCGCCTTCGTCACTGCTGCTTCAGCCGCCGCGGCGCGCGCTTCCGCATCTGCACGCGCCCGTGCCTCGGCCTCGGCACGAGCCTTGATTTCGGCTTCCATTCTGGCCCGGGCTTCGATTTCCTGCTTGGCACGCGCCTCGGCCTGCGCCAATGCCTCGGCCATCGCCTTCATCTGTGCTTCAAGTGCCGATCGCGCCCGGGTTTCGGCCTCGGCATGTGCTGTTGCTTCAGTTTCGGCGCGCGCCCGCGATTCGGCTTCTTCCCGGGCCTTGGCCTCGACAATAGACTTGGCCTCGGCTTCCTGTTTGGCGAGCGACTCCGCCATCGCACGTAGACGGGTTTCAGCATCGGCTTTGGCCTTGGCTTCCATGGCAGCGCGTACGCGCGCCTCGGCCGCGGCCTTGGCCTGGGCATCAGCCGCAACCGAGGCCTCCTGTTCGGCTTTGGCACGGGCGTCGTTAGCGGCTTTCGCTGCCGCTTCGGCCTTAGCCTTGGCCGCGGATTCGGCTTTCATCTTGGTTTCGGCCAGGACGCGGGCCCGTGCTTCCGTTTCCTGCCTGACCTTGGCCGCTGCTGCAACACGTGCAGCCTCCTGAGCGCGCGCTTTGGCTTGGGCTTCGGCTTTTGCCCGGGTTTCCGCTTCGGCACTAAGCTTGGCTGCGGTCACCGGCGAAGTGAAATCCAGATCCAGTTCCTCGGTGTCCGCGGCGGGCTTGTTCGCCGCAGTAGGAGCAGAGGGGGCAGAATCTACGGCCTTGAGATGACCGTTGGCGACCATTTTATTGAGGGCCAGAATGAGCTTGTCCTCGGGGACCCCCGTTTTTTGGACCAGGTCGGCTATTGTGGATTTGCCGTCAATTGCAAGAAACAGCAGACCAAGATCTCGAGGCAGTCTGACGGTCTTGTTTTTGACTTCAAGCACGCCTTTGGCGGTCTTGGTATAGACGGTATTATTAGACATGGTCCTGATTTGTTTTCAGTTATTGGATACGAAGCCAATGCAGGGTCATTTAACAAATCAGCAGGGACTTATATATTTCCCGGCCGGCCCGGACTTTCTGCCGCTATGCAACATCGGCGCTGTCCCGTGATGCTGAAAATTCCGAGCCAGCTGTACTATATTGCATGATGAGGGCATTATAGTGTAATAATTCTAATGTTAGAAAAATCATGGTTTCCTGCATTGGCTACCGCACAATACAGACGTAACGAGTACGATGTCACGAACAGCGTCAATATGACCGACAGCCAGCAGGTTGCCGCGGTGGTTTGTCGTATCTATCAGGACCTGTACCAGAAAGACTCGGTCGACAACCTGGCGCAGGCCTTCGATGATGTGGGTCTGCTGTACCGCGGCGAATATCCTGGATATCATGAATGCGATACGGGTTACCATGACATTCAGCACGTTATGGATGTGACGCTGGCGATGACGCGGCTGATGGACGGTTGTGTGCGGGCTACCGATGGCGCGCTCCTGGATGAGCGTCTGTTCAGGATCGGGGTTATCGCCGCGCTCTATCACGATTGCGGCTATATCCGGCACCGCAAGGACACCAAGCATTTCAACGGCGCCGAATACACTACCGTCCACGTGTCCCGCGGCGCGCGCTTCCTCGAGGATTACCTGACCAGGAACGGCATGGCAGACCAGGCGCAGGCCGCGGCCCGGACCCTGCACTTTACGGGCTACGAGATTCCTGTGGATCGCATTCGCGTGCCTGCCGAATTCCGCCTCATGGGCAACCTGCTCGGCAGTGCCGATATCCTGGCGCAGATGGCTGACCGCTGCTATCTCGAAAAATGTTACGACCGCTTGTATCCTGAATTCGTGCTTGGCGGCATTGATCGAAAATCCAAGGGGGACGGCAGCGAGGAAGTTATATTTTCGTCGGCAGCCGACCTGATTTTCAAGACACCGCGCTTTTTTGCCGGAGCAACCCACAGGCTCGAGCAAGAACTGGGCGGCTACTACAGCTACATCGACAGGCACTTCGGCGGCCAGAATCTGTATGTCGACGAGGTCGAGAAAAACATCAACCATGCCCGTTCGATTGCATCCGAGGGCGACATATCCTTGTTGCGCCGCAGGCCGCCCAGCAAGATGTCCGACCAGCCTGAGGACGGGCAACCGCGATTGATCTAGGGTATAGGAAAGCAGGTAAGCAGTAACAGTGCGGCAGCAGCTTTACACGATGTGCCGCTTACGGCTCACCGCTTACTGTTCTTCCACCGTCAGCACGATTTTTCCGACGTGCTGGCTCGACTCCATCATCGCGTGCGCTTTGCCTGCTTCGGCGAGCGGAAAACTCTGCCGGGTCACCACGCGGATGCGGCCGCTTTCGATATGCGGCCAGACCTTCGCTACAAGTTCCCGGGCGATCCTTGCCTTGAAAGCAGCGGGCCGGGTGCGCAGCGTGGACCCGGTGTAGCTCAGGCGTTTCAGCATCACCGGCATCAGATTGATTTCGACCTTGGAGCCCAGCGCGAACGCGATCTGGACGATGCGTCCATCGTGGGACGCCGCTTTGAAGTTGCGCTCGATGTTCTGCCCGCCGACGATGTCGAGGATGACATTGGCACCGCCTTCCTGGCGCACGATTTCCACGAAATCCTCCTTCTGGTAATCGATCACGCGATCGGCGCCGAGGTCGCGGCATATGGCGCAGCGCGCGTCCGGACTGTCTGTGGCAATCACCTTGGCGCCGAAAGCCTTGCCGAGTTGTATGGCCGTGGTGCCGATGCCGCCCGCGCCGCCATGGACCAGAAACGTTTCTCCGGCAGCCAGGCCGGCCCCCATGAATATATTGCTCCACACGGTGAAGAACGTCTCGGGCAAACCCGCGGCATCGTGCAACGCTACGCCTTTAGGGACGGGCAGGCAGTGCTGCGCATCGACTGCGCAATATTCGGCATAACCGCCGCCATTCGTGAGCGCGGCCACCTTGTCGCCGATGGCCCAGCGCGTGACCTGGTCGCCCAGCGCGACGACTTCCCCCGCGACCTCGAGGCCGAGCAGGTCCGATGCGCCGGCGGGAGCGGGATAAAGCCCTTTGCGTTGCATCAGGTCCGGACCATTGACGCCGGTGGCGGCGACTTTGATCAAGACTTCGCCAGTCCGGGGTTGGGGCAGGGCGCGCTCGGCCAGCTTCAGGACCTCGGGGCCGCCCGGGCCGCTCATTTCAATGACCTTCATGGTTGTGGGCAGTTTGCTGCTCATGTTTTTCCTCAGTTGATGGGTAATCGCTCGCCGCCGGGCGGTGAGCCGTAAGCGGTAAGCAGTAATTTTTGGGGGATTTACAAGATTAAGACTCATCCTGTAAATCCTGAACATTTTCTTGCTCACTACTCACGATTTCATTTACTTACTCGCATCCCTGAATAAACGGATGCGTTCCTTCAGCCCCGGTGCGCTGATCGAGCGGATCAGCGCGGCCATATCCTCGGCGCGACTGTCATCTGCGGTCTGGCGGTGCAGTGCGGCGGCAGCGGCAGGTGCCAGGAGTTCGCAACTGGTGCGGGTCGTGGCGATTAGCGCCGGCCATTCCGGCTGTGCGGCGAGACGCGTCACGAAATTCAGTTTCAGCGCCTCGTCGGCGTTGAAGGTGCGGGTGGCCGATAGAATTTCCCGCGCTTTGTCAGCGCCGATGCGGTGGGCGAGTCGTCGCGTGCCGAGCACAACGCCGAATCTCAGACCCGGCATGCGGAATGTCGTGCCGGGCGCAGCGACGCGCACGCCGCAGCTTGCCACCAGGTCGGCGCCGGCACCGAAAATTTTGCCGTGAGCCAGCACCTGGGTCTCGAAGGGGGCGTGATACAACTGCTGCAGCAGCGTCTCGATGCGGATGAAGCGCAGCGCGAGGTCGCCTTCGCTTTGGTCCAGGTAGGCGGTGAAATCAAATCCAGCGCTGAAGTGATCGCCTGCGCCGTCGAGGATCAGCAGCCGCGTGCCGTCGGAGCCGGCATATTCGACCGCATCGAGCAGTGCTTCCACCAGCGAGGCGGACAGTGCGTTCGCTTTCTGCGGGCGATTCAGCGTCAGCCGGGTGACGTGGCCTTCGTGCTTTCTGATCAGTTCGTCGCTCATTAGATGTGTAGAGGCTAAAAGTTTTTGCCACAGAGAACACAGAGATCACAGAGAAACTGCATAAAAAACGCGCATAGAGATTCAAATCAATGTTCAAGCCGACATGTCAGCACAATACACGTGTTATCAGACCTTATATATGCGGTTTGTCCTTCCTCTGTGATCTGTGATCTCTGTGGCTGAATGGATTTTGGTTATTTTTGGAGGGTTGCGCGCACTTCAGCCGAACGGTCCCAGAAATTGGGCAGGACCGCATTCGAATAGCCGGATACAAAAGGCTTTTCCGTGCTGCTGGCGGGGTCGAACACATGCCGTTTCACTGCGCCGATGTTGGCGCCGTAGATGTGGATGCTGATCGAGACGCGGTCGTCGTGAGCATTTGCGACTTCGTGGATGTCGCCTATGCTCGGCGAAACGCGATCGACCTGCCCCGGCAGCAGCCGTTGCGGCGCGCTGGGCTGCATAGGCTGACCCGCGGCGGACAATTCGAAACGCCGGCACAATTCAGCGCCGCGCATCATGCCTACCATGCCCCATACCGTGTGATCATGCACCGGGGTTTTCTGTCCCGGTCCCCATACGAAACTCACCACTGAAAAGCGCTCTAGCGGATCGCAGTAGAGCAAAAATTGCTGGTAGTACTGAGGGTGGGGTTGCGCACACGCTTCGGGCAGCCAGTCGTCATGGCTGATGAGTGCGGCGAGCAGCGTGCTGCCCTCATCGAGCATTCGGGTTTCATCATCGCCGGCGCGCGTGCTCAGGCGGGTGAATTCGGCGACAAACGACCGGAAGCGGGAGGGATTATTCATGTCGTTGATTTTATTGCTATTTCTGACATGACTTCAGCGGTGTGCTGTCCCAACGCCGGGGGCGGGCGATACACACCCAGCCTCTGGCCGGAGACGCGCTGCGGCGAAATCATAGTCTTGCTCCTGGCCCCGCCCGGCAGCGTCACACCCTCTATCCACTGCATATGCTGCACCTGCGGATCGGCCAACACCTGGGAATAACTGTTGATCGGCGCGCACGGCACGCCGTGCTCGTTGAAGATGGCAAGCAGTTGGGAGACATCGTAATTCATAAACGTTTGCTCCAGCGTTTCGCGCAGTGCGTCCTGGTTGCGGGCGCGGTCGCTGGGCGAGGCAAAGCGATCGTCCCGGGCAAGATCCATGCGGTCGATGCCCGCACAGGCAGCCTGCCACAACTTGTCGGTGCCGGCTGCGAGCGCAAAATAGCCATTGCGGCAACGAAACGCAGCATAGGGTGCATTCATGGGATGGGCCGAGCCCAGCTTGACCGGGTCGCGTCCGGTGCCGAAATATTCACTGGTCTGGAGGTTGGCGATACCCAGCATGGCGCCCAGCATCGACACGTCGAGGTGGTCGCCGGTTCCATCGCGGCGGCTCTTGTGCAGCGCCGCCATCACCGAAAACGCGGCGTATAGTCCGGCGGTGAAGTCAGCGATGGGGATGCCGCACTTTACCGGCCGGCCGTCAGGCTCGCCGGTGACGCTCATCACGCCACTCATGGCCTGCAGCGTCATGTCGAAGCCGCCTTCTTTGGCGCGTGGCCCGGTCTGGCCGAAGGCGGACACGGAACAATAAACCAGTGCGGGTTTTTCCCGGGAGAGCGTGGCATGATCGAGCCCGAACTTGGCCATCACGCCCGGCCGGAAGTTTTCGATCACGACATCGGCCGACAACGCCAGGCTGCGCGCAGCTGCCAGACCGGCCGCATCCTTCAAATCCAGCACGACCGAACGCTTGTTGCGGTTGACCGAAGCGAAATACTGGCTGTAGCCGTCAACGATAGGCGGCCATGCGCGCATCAGATCGCCTTCGGGCGACTCGACCTTGATCACATCGGCGCCCATGTCGGCGAGCAAACAGCCGCAGAAGGGGCCTGCCAGCACCTGGCAGAATTCAATGACCTTGACGTCGGCGAGCGGAAGCATGGCGCGCTTATATTAACATGCCGATAAACACCGGCGCCGCTACCTGAAGTGCGAAAATCCCCCGGTAAAACAGATGGAAATCTATTTTTTCAGGACAAGCAAAACGGTTTACCTGGCGAACGCAATATAGTGTTGTTGATTCACGATTCACGATTCACGATTCACGGTTTGTATCCAATCAGCGATGTGGTCAATGGCGACCTGCCGGTTGTCGGCCTGCGCATGATACGAGCCACCGTCTTCGGCAGTGAGTATCCTCAACGCTTTGCATTGCGAGCCCACTGCCTCGTAGAGCTTGTGCGCATTTGCCACCGGCACCACCTTGTCATCCGAGCCGTGAACGACAAGAAAGGGGAGGCTTATTTTTTCCGCGACGCCGGCAAGCGAGAATTGCTTCGCTTTTTCGATAGCCGCATTGCCGTCGTCGATACAACCCATGATCCAGCGGAAATGGAAAGTCGATTGCGCGGTGTTTTTCGGATTGGCCTCCTGCTTGCGCTTGATTTCGGCCTGCCACGCGGCAAGGTCCCAGTGCAAAGCGCTCATTGCCACGCCGGCAGCGTAGCGTTTTTCGAATGCAGCGACACGCGCAGCGTAATACCCGCCAAAGCTGTAGCCCATGACGATCACTTTTTTCGGATCGACGTCGGGGCGCGAAGACACGTAATCATAAGCAGCCGCACCGGGCACCTCGTAGTCATGGCGTGCGTAGAGTTCGCGCAGACGCAGCGATTCGCCCTGGCCGGGTCCGTCGATGGCGAGCGTATGCCAGCCACGCGCCGCGAATTCAATGCCTGCAAACAGCACGCTCATTTCCTTGCAGTTGTCCATGCCGTCGAACACCACTACAGTCGGCGCGCGCCTGCTCACGCCCGGCGCTTTCATGAACAGCGCTGGAAGCGTTGCATCACCGAACGGCACTTCCACTTTTTCGACATTCGGGTAGCGTCGCAAAATGCCTTTGGTCTGCAGCTCGATTGCCTTGCGTCCGATTTCGCGCTTCTGCTCGCCGGGATGGACGAAACGCTCGCCGGTGAACCAGTACATGCCGGCGCGCAGATAATAATTGCCTGCGCTCATCCGATGCCCTGCGGCTTCGGCTGCATCGGCCGTTTTTTCCAGGCGCATGCCCATGGCGCACCATTCCTCGCGCCAGGCATCGGGTTCGTTCTGGCGCAGGCGCAGCCGTTCGCAGACCTGATCGATTTCTTCCAGCGCCACCGCGCCGTAAGGGGCCATGCCTTTGGTGACGAGGCACGCGTTTGACCAGATCATATTGCCCGGGAAATGCTCGATCCAGGGGCCGGCAGATGACATTTCGCTTCCTTTCTGTTTGCGTTATTTTGAATTCAGGTGCGGCATTGTATTACGCATTGATCGCAGCCGCGATGCGATCGGGGGTCAGCGGCAGGTCGCGCACGCACACCGTCATAGCATTGCCCAATATCCGGACTATGCAAGAGCGCGTTACAGCACGCTGGGATAATATGCGAATGATCGTTGTATAGACCAACAGGGAAGAAACCAATGGCCAGCATATGGAGCGCCGAGTATTGGGCAGACAAAGGCGGGATCAGGCTCTATGTTTACCGCAAGCGGTTGACGGCGCCGGGGCAGGGGGTGGCGCAACCGCCGGTGTTATTTCTGGTGCACGGCTCTTCTAATTCAGGCCGCTCCGCGTTTGACCTCAATGTGCCGGGGCACCCTGACTACTCGCTGATGGATCATTTTGCCGGGCTGGGCTACGACGTGTGGACGGTGGACCACGAGGGTTACGGCCGCTCGGACAAGACCGATGGCTACTCAGACATTTCATCCGGCGCCGATGACCTGGCCGCGGCCATGCGTGTCGTGGAGCAGGAGACCGGGTTGTCCGGTGTGAGCATGTATGGTGCTTCCTCGGGCGCGCTGCGCGCCGCGCTCTATGCCGAGCGCTGCCCGGAGCATGTGGCGCGGCTTATGCTTTCCGCGCTGGTTTATACCGGGAAAGGCTCTCCCACGCTCGCCAAGCGCCGAGAAAAACTGGAGGAATACCGTTCTCACAACCGGCGCAAGGTAGATCGCGCGTTTTTTCACAGCATGTTCACGCGCGATAAGCCTGGAACTTCCGAACCTGCGGCGGCAGATGCCCTGGCTGATGCCGAGCTGGCCCTTTATGACTCGGTGCCGACCGGCACCTACCTCGACATGTGCGCGCATCTGCCGCTGGTCGATCCGGCGCGGATCAGCTGCCCGGTGCTGATCATCCGCGGCGAATTCGACGGGATAGCCGCCGAGGAAGACCTGCTTGATTTCTTTGGCAAACTGCCGAACAAGGACAAGCAGTTTGCATTCATATCCGGTCTTGCGCATGCGGCAACGCTCGGCATCAACCGCCACAAGTTCTGGCATGTGTTGCATGCATTCATGACGATGCCAGGAAATCGAAATTTAGTTACTTAAATTGCAATATTGATTTTAAAAAAGGCATTAACGCAAAGGTCGCAAAGGTCGCAAAGGTTCACGAAGGTAAAATGTAAAAATAAAATACATAATTAACAAGTGCATATAGGGTCACAACGGAGACGATGTAAGGAAACCATCATTATGTTTATCTTTTGCATCCTTCATGCCTAGGTTCTTTGATCTGGTTGTTGCTCTCCTTTGCGATCTTTGCGTTAATGCTTTTGAACTGTAGAACAAACTCCCATACATGAACATCACCATACTCGATGACTATCAGGACGCGGTGCGCACGCTGGAATGTTTTTCCAAGCTTGCCGGGCATAGCGTCACGGTCTGGAACGACCACACTACGGATATCGGTGTTCTGGCCGGGCGGCTCAAGGATACCGAGGCGCTGGTGCTGATACGCGAGCGCACGCCGATACGCGCGCCATTGCTGGAGCGGCTGGACAAACTCAAAATCATCAGCCAGCACAGCGTTTATCCGCATATCGATGTCGACGCATGCACCCGCCGCGGTGTGATCCTCTCATCCAATATGCATCCGGGGCGTCCGTCCTATGCCACGGCAGAACTGACATGGGGGCTGATTCTTTCCGCGTTGCGTCATATCCCGCAAGAGGTCGCCGCCCTCAAGTCAGGCCGCTGGCAGTCGACTCTGGGCACCACATTGCGTGGCACCACGCTCGGCATCTATGGTTACGGCCGTATCGGCGCCGTGATTGCCGGCTACGGCAAAGCGTTCGGCATGAAAGTGCTGGTATGGGGTCGCGAAGCGTCGCTGGTCCGGGCGCGCGCCGATGGCTATGCGCTGGCGCGCAGCCGTGACGCGGTTTTCGAGGAAAGCGACGTGCTGTCCCTGCATCTGCGTTTGAACGATGCGACACGAGGCATCGTCACTGCTTCCGATCTGGCGCGCATGAAACCGACGGCATTGCTCGTCAATACCAGCCGCGCCGGACTCATCGTGCCGGACGCGCTGGTGAACGCACTCAAGGCCGGCCGTCCCGGCATGGCGGCGGTCGATGTCTTCGAACAGGAACCGGTGCTCGATGCCAGTCATCCCTTGCTCGCCCTGGAAAATGCCGTCTGCACGCCGCACATCGGCTATGTCGAAAAAAAGGCCTACGAAGCACAATTCAGCGGCGCTTTCGACCAGATTCTTGCCTATCTCGAGGGCAATCCGGTCAATGTCATCAATCCAGAGGCCAGCACGCAGAGTTAAAATGTTATCCTCGGTCACGAGCGCAATGTCTGACGTGCTCACCAAAGCTGATCAATGCGCGCGCGATACTCCGAGAGTAAAATTCAGCTAGCATTGTGCGAATTGTTGCGCTGCGGCATTGTGAGTGAAGAAAAAACAGATTGTCGAAAGCAGACGGTTTTGTGTAAAGTGTCGCAGTTTGACGGGCAGGGGGAAGACCGCCGAAGTAGTTCTGTTTTTTTTCGCCCGGTGGGCATGATTTTCCGGGATAGGCTGGAAAGTTCGGACATATTCGGGATCATCTGGAAATTCCCGCAGTAAGCATTCTGTAAGTCTCGGGGATTAGAGTCACCGTTTTTTGTTTCCACCTGAGGCATGGGAATCAGGCAGGACTGCAGAAAATATTTGATATGCACGGTGCATTATAGAAAAGGTTGTCAGGAGAAAACTGTGAAATTAAAAATTAAAAGTCCGGAAGACTTTTGGGCGGGAATGATGTTCATCGGCTTCGGCATACTTGCAGTCATCATATCCCGTGATTATCCATTTGGTTCGACCATGCGCATGGGCCCGGGCTATTTCCCCACCGTCCTCGGCTATATGATAGTGGTTGCCGGCGCGCTCATTGCCGCCACGGGCTTTAAGGTCGAGGGGCCCGCCATCGAGCCTTTCGCCTGGAAGCCGATGATCTTTCTGAGTGTGGCCTTCTCGATTTTCGGCTGGGGCATGGATAACGTGGGATTCGTGCTCTCGATGACCGCGCTGATCATGTTGTGCGCCGCCGCCGGACGCGAATTCAAGTGGATCGAAGTCATCATCATGACCATCCTTCTCATCTTTGGATCCTGGGCGCTGTTCATTTGGGGCCTGAATCTGCCGTATCCGTTGTTCTGGTGGAGATAACATGGAATTATTTTCGAATTTGATGCTCGGGTTCCAGGTTGCGGTAACGTGGCAAAACCTGGCTTACTGTTTTGGCGGCGTATTTCTTGGCACGATAGTCGGGGTGTTGCCGGGCATCGGGCCGCTCGCTGCCATAGCGATGCTGCTGCCGGTGACGTTCAATCTGCCGCCGGTCGGCGCGCTGATCATGCTGGCCGGGATTTATTACGGCACGCAGTACGGCGGCTCGACGACCGCGATTTTGGTCAACCTGCCCGGCGAATCGGCTTCGGTGGTGACCTGTATTGACGGCTATCAGATGGCGAAGAATGGCCGCGCAGGGCCTGCATTGGCGATTGCGGCCGTGGGCTCGTTCTTTGCCGGCACGGTGTGCACGCTGCTCATCGCGGTGGCCGGCCCGCCGCTGGCGGAAATGGCGCTCAAATTCGGCGCGCCAGAGTATTTCTCGCTGATGGTGATGGGCCTGATCGCTTCCGCGGTGCTGGCACACGGCTCGTTGCTCAAGGCGATGGCCATGATTTTCCTGGGTCTGATCTTCGGCATCATCGGCACCGACGTCAACTCCGGCATGTCGCGCTTTACTTTCGGCGCATCGGGCCTGGCTGACGGCCTGAGCTTCGTCGTGGTTGCGATGGGCCTGTTCGGTTTTGCCGAGATTCTTTCCAATCTCGGGAGAGGCAAGGATGCGGAGCGTCGGGATCTGCTGACCAAGAAGATTCATGGGCTGATGCCGACCATGCACGATATCAAGATCTCGATGGGTGCGATCGCGCGCGGCACGGCGATCGGGGCGTTCTTCGGCACCTTGCCGGGCGCAGGTCCCACCATCAGTGCGTTTTCGAGCTATGCGGTCGAGAAGAAGATGGCGAAGGACAACGCGCTGTTCGGCAAGGGTGCGATCCAGGGCGTGGCGGGACCGGAGTCGGCCAACAACGCGGCCGCCCAGTGCGCGTTCATTCCGACGCTGACGCTCGGCATACCCGGCAGCGGCACCATGGCGCTGATTCTGGGTGCTCTGACGATTCAGGGCATCGCGCCCGGACCGCAGGTGATGACGCAGCGCCCGGATCTGTTCTGGGGGCTGATCGCCAGCATGTGGATCGGCAACGGGATGCTGGTGATTCTCAATCTGCCGCTGATCGGCCTGTGGGTCAAGTTGCTGCAGGTGCCGTACCGCTACCTGTTTCCGGCGATCATGGTGTTCATGGCGATTGGCGTCTATAGCGTCAACAACCTCGACATGGACATTTACCTGACCATATTCTTCGGCCTGATGGGTTATGTGTTCGTGAAACTCAAGTGCGAACCGGCGCCGATGATTCTGGCGTTTGTGCTGGGGCCGCTGATGGAGGAGAACCTGAGGCGCGCGCTGCTCATTTCGCGCGGTGACCCGACGGTGTTTTTCACCCGCCCGATCAGCGCTGGTTTCCTGATCGCCACCTTCCTGCTGCTGATATTCATGATCGCTCCGTCGATAAGGAAGAAGCGCGATGAAGTGACGGCGGATGAAGGAGCGGGATAGTTAAACGCCCGTGAGCGGAGGTTTCTAAAAATATCCTGAAGTTCTAATGAAGCACGCGGCAACCGCCGCGTGCTTTTTTTTCGACCGCGGATAAGTGATACCCTCCCACTCTTTATCGCTACCGCAGAGAATTTACATAACTATCTGTTTTTATTATATAATTATTCAGTAACCGAGTTTGCGGTCAATACGGTGTTTGAGTGGTTTGTGTTCAAGGAATCGCGCCAGATTCCCGAACCACAGATCGAGTGAGATATCGATGTAATGCTCGCCGTCGTCGCACGAGATGTGCGGCGTGATGATCAGGTTGGGCGTATCCCACAACGGCGAGTCTGCCTGAAGCGGCTCGGGATCGACGACGTCCAGGATCGCGCCCGCGAGTTCGCCTCGTTTCAGCTTTTCGCACAGCGCCGCGTAATCGGCCACTGGCGCGCGCGCGATGTTGATCACGCCCGCAGCGGGTTTCAGCAGATCCAGGCGCCTGCGGTCGAGCAGATGGCGGGTTTCCGGCGTAAGCGGAACGGCCAGCACGACGCAATCGGCCAGCGGCAGCACGGTATCGAGTTCGGTATAGGGATATACAGCTTCGGCGTGGCGTGATTTTTTTGCGCGACGCCTGACGCCGAGCACTTTCATTCCTAATTGCCGCGCTGCGCGCGCCGCGCCTTCGCCCAGGTCGCCGAGGCCTACGATCACCACTATTTTTCCGGCAATGCTGGGCGTAAAAATCGGCTGCCAGCGCCGTTCGCGCTGATTGGCGATGATCCCCGGCATGCGTGCATGCAGCATGGTCAGCGCCATGCGCACATATTGTTCGGCTTTGACGCCGTGTGCTCCGTGGTTATTGGTGAACGCGACGCTGCGCGGCAGCCAGTCCAGTGGGAAAAACCCATCGACTCCGGCGGATGTGGCGTGCAACCAGCGCAGATAAGGCGCCCTGTGCCGCAGGTACTCGCGATGCGGCGGCACGCCAATGACGATTTGAGCTGTTTTTAAAGAATTTTCCAGAATATCGCCGTCCCATCCCAGAGTGACCTCGAGATGACGGGCGAGGGCGGGATGGCGCGTGCAGGCTGCCGCCCAGCGCTCCGGAGTGATATGAAAGAGGCTCGCTTTGCGGCGCGCGTTTTCAATGTGCAGGCGTGTTTTTTCTGGGGTCATCCGGAATCTCGAAAAGGCGGGGCTGCAATACAGGCGCTGCCGTATCGTCGCGCGTTATGATTTCCTGGCAGTGCCGCTTTTCATACCCTGCCAGCGTTCGATATTGTCATGATCGACGCCAAACAGATCGAGCACCCGTCCCGCGGTGTGATCGACCATGTCATCGATGGTCCTGGCTTTGGTGTAGAACGCAGGTGCCGGCGGGAACACGATGCCGCCCATTTCCGTGACTGCGACCATATTGCGAAGGTGAGCCAGATTAAGCGGTGCCTCGCGGGTCAGCAGCACCAGCCGCCGCCGTTCCTTGAGTATGACGTCAGCGGCGCGGCTGATCAGATTGTCCGCGAAGCCGTGGGCCACCGCGGCGAGCGTTTTCATCGAACATGGCGCTATCACCATGCCGTGGGTGATGAAAGAGCCGCTCGCAATCGAGGCACCGATGTCCCGTGCATTGTGCTCGACATCGGCAAGCTTGCTGATGTCCTTGCGCTTGAGGCCATGATCCTGCCAGGCGTTGAGTGCGCCGGGTTCCGACATGACCAGATGGGTTTCCCAGCCGCCGATGGCGCGCAGCATTTCAAGAATGCGCACGCCGTAAAGCGTTCCAGTGGCGCCGGTGATCGCAACGATCAGTCGCTTGCTTGCCTTGGATGTCGGTGATTTTCGTTTTGCGGCCATTGCCGGCGTGTTCCGGTTCGATGTCGTTGCCGATATCCTACACTGCCCGGCGCATCCAGTGTTTCCAGGGCGCAAAACGGCCGGAAAAATTGGCGGAGGTAGGTGTGCGCGCAAGCGCAGGCGCGCCGTTGGCCGGGAATCGGCTGCGTGCCCGTATAATTGGGCGAATGAAATTTCCCCGTATGCCCACATTGTGAACCCCGCTCGCGACGCTTCCTCCGCTGCCGACTATCGTTTTGTCGTGATCGTCGTCCTGGCCTCTACCGTTTCGCAAATCGCGTCGGCGATGAGTGTCGCCATCTTTCCGGTCCTTGCACCGCAGCTTGCAGCGCAACTAACCGTTGACGCGTCGTTTATCGGATATCAAATGAGCCTGCTGTATGGTTCTGCGATGGTGCTGTCAGCCGTGGCCGGGACCGCGGAGTCGCGCTGGGGGGCATGCCGCTCGATGCAAGTTGCGTTGATTGCCAGCGGCATCGGAATGGCCCTGGCCATCACTGGCAACCTGTATTTGATTGCCCTGGCTGCGGTTCTCGTCGGGGCCGGCGCGGCCCTGGTAACGGCTGGTGCCGCGCATCTGCTGTTCCGCTTCAGTTTGCCGCGGCGCCACAACCTGATTTTCTCGATCAAGCAGACCGGTGTGCCCTTCGGGTGGGCAGCGGTGGCGCTGATTGCGCCCTCTATCACGTTAAGCATGGGCTGGCGCTGGGCGCTCGCTGCGGTAATGATCAACGCCTTCTGCATGGCGATGGTCCTGCAGCGGGTGCGTGCCCGGTGGGACGATGATCGCGATTCGGGTGCGGCGACACAAGTCCATGTTCTGGATGGCCTCAGACTGTTGTGGCGCTATCCCATCCTGCGGCAGCTCGGATATGCCGGGTTTTGCTTTTCGTTCGTGCAGCTTTGCCTGGGGACTTTTACCGTCATCTTGCTGGTGAAAGAGGCGGACTACAGTCTGATCGTCGCCGGATTCATGTTTTCCCTGATTCAAATCGCCGGGATATCCAGCCGCGTTCTGCTCGGTTGGGCCGCCGACGCTACGGGCAGGAGCATCTCGGTGCTCAGAGTGTCGGACCTGATTGTCGCCGCCTGCTGTGTTATTGCTGCATTCATCAATTCCTCCTGGTCACCGGTGCTGCTTGCCGTGTTTTACGTCGTGTTTGGAGCGATGGCCTATGGCTGGAATGGCGTGATGCAGGCGCAAATCGCGCGTCTCAGTCCCAAGGGATTGGTGGGCGTGACCACGGGCGGCCTGATGGTATGGATCTTTGCCGGCACACTGGTTGGACCGGCGCTATTCGCGACAGCCTACCGCTTCATCGGCAGCTACACGCTGTGCTTTAGTCTGCTCGCTGCAGTCGCGATGGCCGGTTGGGCGTCGCTGCGGTCGGTGCGGATTGCCGACCACGAGCAAATGTTGCGGAATCATTGACGGGGAGCAAGGCCATGAACATGGAATATCGCAGGCTGGGAAACAGCGGGCTGAAGGTGTCGAAAATCTGTTTGGGCGCCATGATGTTCGGCGAGCGCTGCGATGCGGCGACCGCAACGCGCATCGCCCGTTCGGCGTTCGACGCCGGCATCAACTTCATGGACACCGCCGATACCTACGGCAATGGCGAATCGGAACGCATCGTTGGCAAGCTGATAGCCAAAAACCGCGAACGCTGGGTGCTTGCCACCAAATTCACCAACAAAGTCGTTGCTGACGATCCGAATTCGGGGGGCGCGGGACGCAAATGGATGCTGCAGGCGGTGGCGGGCAGCCTGAAACGGCTCAATACCGATTACATTGATGTGTATTATTTTCACCGCGACGACCGCGACACGCCGCTCGAGGAGTCGCTCGGCACCGTGGCGGATCTGATCCATTCCGGCAGGGTGCGCTATTTCGGGCTCAGCAATTTTCAAGGGTGGCGCATTGCGGAAATCGTCGAGAAATGCCGGCGCTGGGGCCTGCCGCAACCGGTCGTGCTGCAGCCGTGCTATCACGCGCTCTATCGCATTGCCGAAGATGAAATGTTCCCGGCATGCCGCAACTATGGGCTGGGTATCGTGCCCTATAGCCCGCTTGCGCGCGGCGTGCTTACCGGCAAATACCTGAGCACCGCCAAGCCGCCTGCCGAATCCCGGGCCGGGCGCAAAGACCGCCGTTTCATGGAGACCGAGTTTCGTAAAGAGTCCCTGGTTATCGCGCAAAAGCTCAGGCGGCACGCCGAGAAAAAAGGCATGAGCGCAGCGCACTTCGCGCTGAACTGGGTCCTCAATAATGCGCTGGTGACATCGGTGCTCGCCGGACCGCGCACTTTTGCGCAATGGCAGGACTATCTTGCTGCACTCGGGCACCAATTCGACGCGGAGGACGAGGCGCTGGTCGACAGCCTGGTGCCTCGCAGCCATAGTTCAACCCCGGGGTATACCGATCCCAAATTTCCGGTCACCGGCCGGGTGTCGCGATGCTGAACGCGTCAACGCGGCCGCCCCGGTAGCATGGAGGCACTGGGCCCGGCTCAACTCGTTTTTTGCGCGCTGGTGGTGATGACCGCCTTCGCCGTGCGCGGCACGGCGGGATTTGGCGGCAACGCCATCGCAGTGCCGCTGCTGACGCTGATGCTGCCGATACAGAACGTAGTGGCGGTCATGACGGTGCTCACCATCGTGTCATCACTCGGGCACTGGCTTGGTGGCTGGCGCCAGATCGTCTGGGCCGAAATCCTGCGGGCAGCGCCGTTTACGCTGATAGGCGTGGTGGCGGGGCTGTTCCTGTTCCAGGCGCTGGATGCGCGCATCCTGACCAAGGCCTTTGGCGTATTCGTCATCCTCTATGCGATTTATGCGATAGCGACTTCGGGGCGCATGGTGCCGCCTCCCCGAAAATGGCTGTGGCCGCTGGCGGTGGTGTTGTGCACGCTGGGTGGGCTGGTGGGCACGCTGTTCGGCGGGGCGGCCGGCCCCCTCTATGCGATTTATCTCGGCGTATTGCGGCTTGAAAAGAACAGTTTCCGGGTGACCATCACCACCATACTGATGACACAGGCGGCAATGCGCGTTACCGGTTATTTCAATATAGGATTTTACGATACGGGGACACTGCTGATGCTGGCGACGGCGCTACCGCTGATGCTGATTGGCGCCCGTCTCGGCGGGCTCATGGCCGGTCGCACCAACCAGTTACTGTTCAACCGCGTCGTCGGTGCCGTTCTGCTGTTCAGCGGCGTCGCCCTGTTGTTCAAGTAGCCGGGCGCCGCGTCAGACAGGTAAAGCCGGCGCGAACTACTTCAGGAAAATGACGGCGGGAAACGTAGCGACGGCAAGTACCAGCACCAGCCATTCGAGGTTGTTGCGCTTCAACCAGCCGGTGAAGTGCAGAATCAAAATGACGACCGCGATTCCGTAAAAGGCGTAGAAAGCCATCAACTATCTCCCTTGCAATGCACTTGACCGTAAGCATAAACCATATTGTCGCGTCGTGACAGAGGCAAATGCAAGGTGTGGTGCTCGGTGCCGTCGGCAGGATATGGGGTCTGGCTGGATCACCGCATGATTCCCGGATTCGCCCTACAATAGTCGGGCATCCTATTGCCGGAGGCTTGCCGTCTTATGTCATACCTGCTTGCGCTGGATCAAGGAACGACGAGTTCGCGCGCCATCGTTTTCGACCGCGCCGGCGCCGTCACGGCTGTGGCACAAAAAGAATTCACCCAGATCTTTCCCGAGGCGGGTTGGGTCGAACACAACCCTGTCGAGATCTGGGATTCTCAGGCTGCCGTTGCCACAGAAGCGCTGGTGCAAGCCGGCATACATGCCAGGGACATTGCCGCCATAGGCATTGCCAATCAACGCGAAACCACCGTGGTGTGGGACCGCGACAGCGGCGAGCCGCTCTACAATGCCATCGTCTGGCAGGACCGCCGCACCGCCGGTTACTGCGACCAGCTCAAGGCCGGGGGGCACGAAGCGATGATCACCGCCAGGACCGGACTGGTGCTCGACGCTTATTTCTCCGCCACCAAACTCAAATGGATGCTCGATAACGTCAGCGACGCGCGCATCAAGGCCGGCCGCGGCAAACTGGCATTCGGAACGGTGGACAGCTGGCTGGTCTGGAAGCTGACGGGTGGCGCGGTGCACGTGACGGATCCCAGCAATGCCTCGCGCACGCTGCTCTACAACATCCACGAGGGATGCTGGGACGAGGAATTGCTGAAATTATTCGATGTGCCGCGGGAAATGCTGCCCGAAGTCAGGCCATCCAGCGGCGTCATCGCGCACACCGCAGAGGGCCTTTTTGGCACTCGTATCCCTGTAGCCGGCATCGGTGGCGACCAGCAGGCGGCGTTGTTCGGGCAGCGCTGCATTGCGCCGGGCATGGTCAAGAACACCTATGGCACCGGTTGCTTCATGTTGATGCACACCGGCGGGCAGCCGGTGGCGTCGCGCAACAAGCTGCTGACGACTGCGGCGTGCCAGATCGGTGACCAGCGCGCCTATGCGCTCGAGGGCAGCGTTTTTGTCGCAGGCGCGGTAGTCCAGTGGCTGCGCGATGGCCTGGGCATCATCAAGACCTCGGCCGAAGTCGAACAGCTTGCCGCCGGAGTCGCCGACAACGGTGGCGTCTACCTGGTGCCGGCGTTCACCGGGCTGGGCACACCGCACTGGGACCCTTATGCGCGGGGTGCGATCCTGGGGCTGACACGCGGGTCGACGGCAGGGCACATCGCGCGTGCGGCGCTGGAGAGCATCGCTTACCAGTCGGCCGATGTACTTCATGCCATGGAAGCCGATTCCGGCATCAGGCTGACAGAACTGCGGGTGGATGGCGGGGCCACCAGCAACGACATGCTGATGCAGTTCCAGGCCGACCTGCTCGCGGTGCCGGTGGTGAGGCCCAAAGTGACCGAGACCACTGCGCTTGGCGCAGCGTATCTTGCCGGACTCGCCGTCGGCTACTGGAAGGACGAAGGTGACATCGCCGAGCAATGGCAGGTCGATCGCCGCTTCGAGCCCGCGATGGCGCGCGGAGAGGCCGATGCGCTCATGGGTAGATGGACTGAAGCAGTGGGGCGGGCCAGGGGCTGGGTGCGTCCCGAAGCTTGATAAACCTTAACCCAGCCGCGGGTCGCGCAGCGCGCTCGCAGGCAGCGCTTTATAGGGATGGGCGCGTATCGCCTCGTCATTGAGTTCCATCCCGACGCCCGGCGTATCGGGCACGGCGAAGCAGCCGTCCACCAGTTTCGGGTGTTCGCCTTTCATGATGTCGAGATAGACTGAGCTCTCGGCAAGCTGGTGCTCCAGGATCAGGAAATTGCCCGCCAGCGCGCATAAATGCAATGACGCCAGGGTGCACAGCGGGCCGCTCGGATTATGAGGAGAGTAGGCGATGCCGTGCTGCGCCGCGAGCTCGGCGATGTGCAGCATCTCGGCATAACCGCCCGCATATTTGACGTCCGGCATGATCACGTTCAGCAGTCGGCCTTCGACGAAGGCGCGTAAGCCGCCCACACCCACTTGGCGCTCGGCGCCGGCAATCTGTGTGCCCCACTCGTTGGCGTATTTGCGCAGCCGTGACAGCATCGCGTGATTCTCCGGACTTTCCGAGACCAGGCATTCCATCCAGAACAATTTTGCCGGCTCCAGGTCGCGGATCAATTGCGTGGCGCTCGGCTCGTCAAAGCGCCAGTGGCAGTCGATCATCAGGTCGACGCCGGGCCCGATGGCCTCGCGGGTGGCGAAGATGCGGTCCATGCCTAGCGCCACGCGTTTCCTGGCCTCGGGATCGCGGAATTCTTCCCAGTACACATCGTCGAACGGCGCAATCTTGATGGCGGTGTAGCCGTCGGCCGCCGCGGCTTTGGCGCTCTTCGCAAAACCGGCCGGCGTGCGGTCGTGGGTGCCGCGGTTGATGTTGGCATACATGCGGACCGCCTTGCGCTGCGCGTAGCCGAGCAGGGCGTGTATGGGCATGCCTGCTGCTTTGGCGCGGATGTCGGTCACGGCCTGTTCCAGTGCGCTGACGATGGAATTGGCCACCAGTCCGCCCTGCGAATGCGGATGCGCGCGCAGCAGCGACTGCACTTGTTGCGGGGCTTTGCCGATCAAATCCGCTTTAAGTTGATCGAGGTAGGCCAATTGCACCTTTTCCCAGCCCTGTAGTGAAGCTTCGCCTATGCCCGTCACGCCGTCGTCGGTGGTGATGCGGATGTAAGACCAGTTGGATTTCCCGGAGGCGTTGACGAGCAGCGATTCTATGTCGGCAATTTTCATTTTTGATGTTCAGAGGTGTGCGGATGGTCGGGCGATGATAGCAGTGCGTACCAGGCGTCACAAAGCGAGCGCCGCTGTCGTTCGTTCCTGAATACAGACGGTGCAGCCAGCGCGGCACATCGTGGTATGAGCAGCCGTGACCATCGTGGCGGGGGGAGCGGCGGGGCCGAGGTTCAGGTTGCGACCCGCTCAGGGCGGTAATGGACTGAATGGCGCTATCGATGTGCAGATCTTGGGTTAATCCGCTGATTTTGTTTAAGTTTATGTTTTGGGTGGAACAATGAGGACACCCCGGATGATATTTCTGAATCGGCCTAAGACCTTCGGTGTGTTAACTCAAGAAACACGCGAATAGGCATTGCCAAGGGACTGAATCAGGGCGCACAATAGTTAGTCCATTGATTGAGTGGCTTTTTTTGGCCGATCTGGAGTCTCGTTGTGGCAAAAATTGCGGTATTCAACCAGAAGGGCGGCGTCGGCAAGACCACAACGACGCTCAATCTCGCTGCGCTGTTGGCACGGCGCGGTGCCGATCCGCTGGTTATCGATCTCGATCCCCAGGCGCATTTATCGGAAATCTGCGGCGCAAGCGTGCCCCGCTCCGAGCGCAGCCTTTATGCCTTTTATTCCAGTACCCAGCCGCTGGCCGGCCTGATACACGAAAGCAAAGCCGGCTGGAAAATCATCCCCTCTCATCTTGACCTGTCCAAGGTCGACACGCAGTACGGCAAGGGCCCGAACATACTCAATCGCCTGCATGCCGGCATCGTGCGTGAGAACCTGAACACCGACCGGCCGGTCCTGATGGATTCTTGCCCCATGCTCGGCGTACTGTCACTCAGCGGAATTTTTGCCGCCGACCGCGTGCTGATCCCCATCTCCACCGACTACCTGGCCATCAGGGGCGCGCTGCAGATGGAGCGTACGCTGCGGGCACTCGAGCACGTTCTTAAGACGCGCGTCGAACGCCGTTACGTCATGACCAGATTTGATAAACGGCGCAAGATGTCATGGGACATCGACCGCAAGTTGCGCGAGCGCTTTGGGGTCGAGGTATGCGAGACGCGCATCACGGAGAACGTGAGCGTCGCCGAGAGCCCGTCGCTCAGCAAGGACGTGTTCGAGCATGCGCCTGAGAGCCGCGGCGCGCAGGATTATGCCGCGTTGCTCACCGAACTCGAAACCTGCGGATTCATGAAGTAAACCGTAAGCGTAGGTTCGTAAGCAGCTCGTTCACAGCGATTGTTCGCTTATGGCTTACCGTTTTCTTCTTCCTGCCTGCCGATTAGCGATATCACGCCTTCGAGGTCCACGCCCTCGCCTTTGGTCGTCTGCGCGAGCTCGTGGCATTCGAGAATTTCACAATGATGGTAGATCTGGCCGAGTTTGTTCTCGGCCTCGGCGCGGTCGGGCGCCTGTACCATCAGGTTTTCGACGGTCATTCCGCCGCGGGTGCGGATTTTGAAGCCATATTTGTTCACGCTTTGCCCTCTCGCTGTGACTGCGCGCGCCCGGCTATGATGCGTCGGGTTTGAAATCGCGAATATAGAGCTGGTGCCGCTTCACGTAATGATCGGCGACGCCGTTGATCTTGGCTATTTCTTCCGGTCTGAGCGCACGCACCACCTTGCCCGGCGAGCCCATGACCATGGAGCCGTCCGGAATTTCCTTGCCTTCGGTAATCAGGGAATTGGCGCCGATCAGGCAGTTTTTCCCGATTTTCGCGCCGTTGAGGATCACGCTCTTGATGCCGATGAGGCTGCCGTCGCCGATGCTGCAGCCGTGCAGCATCACCATGTGGCCGACGCTCACGTTTTTGCCTATGGTGATAGGAAAACCGGGGTCGACGTGCAGCACGCAGCCGTCCTGCACCTGGGAATTCTCACCTATCGTGATGGTCTCGTTGTCGGCGCGCACCACGCAATTAAACCAGACGCTGGCGTTGGGCTCGAGCACCGCGCTGCCGATGACCATGGCGTTGGGCGCGATCCAGTATTCGCCCTTGCAGGCAATGCGGCGTTCGCCGAGGGAAAATTTCACCGATCTGTCTTCCTGTGAATACACCAACCCCGATTATACCCAGCGTGGGACCGGGGTGCACAAACAGCGCAGGCGCGGAGCGCAAACGATGGAATCACCGGCGGATCCGCGCGCGAAAAAAACGCCGGCACGAAGCCGGCGTTTTGATCATGACAAAAATAGATTACAGCAGGGGCACGATCAGCAGCGCCACGATATTGATGATCTTGATCAGCGGGTTGATTGCCGGGCCGGCCGTGTCCTTGTACGGGTCGCCCACGGTGTCGCCGGTCACCGCCGCCTTGTGGGCTTCGGAACCTTTGCCGCCGTGATTGCCGTCTTCGATGTATTTCTTGGCGTTGTCCCACGCGCCGCCACCAGTGCACATGGAAATGGCGACGAAGAGACCGGTGACGATGGTGCCCATCAGCATGCCACCCAGTGCCTGCACGCCGGCGTCCTTGCCCATCAGCATGCCGACGATGAGGGCGACGGCGATCGGCGCCAGCACCGGCAACAGCGACGGCACGATCATTTCCTTGATCGCTGCGCGAGTCAGCATGTCGACAGCGCGCGAGTAATCCGGCTTGGCGGTGCCTTCCATGATGCCCTTGATTTCCTTGAACTGGCGACGCACTTCCACCACCACCGAACCCGCGGCGCGGCCGACGGCTTCCAATGCCATGGCACCGAACAGGAACGGTATCAGCCCGCCGATAAACAGACCGATGATCACGGCGGGATTGGACAGATCGAAGGTAATGGTGCGGCCGGCTTCCTCGATCTTGTGGGTGTAGTCGGCAAACAGCACCAGTGCGGCCAGACCTGCCGAGCCGATCGCGCTAACCCTTGGTCACGGCCTTGGTGGTGTTACCTACCGCGTCCAGCGGATCGGTCACCGTCGCGCACGGAATCAGGCAGCTCGGACATTCTCGGCGATGCCGCCAGCGTTGTCGGTGATCGGTCCGTAGGCGTCGAGCGCGACGATAATGCCCGCCATCGACAGCATCGAGGTTGCCGCAATCGCGATGCCCGAACAGACCGGCGATGCATGAACGAGACCAAGATGGCCATGCACGACCACCATCACGTGCGGCCAGGAGGTCGAGCGCCTTGATAGCCCTTGCCGATACCGGCGATGATATTGGTCGCGTGCCCGGTGGTCGGAGGCCTGAGCGCCACGTCCTGCGCCGGCTTCCGTAGTCTGTGCCGGTGTAGTGTCTCGGTGATCCACACCATGAATGGGGTGAGCGCAAGACCCACCACTGCGGTGCCCCAGAGGCGCATGCCGGACGGGTTTGGATAGTGTTCTGAGTTGTTGGTGATGCCGTCAACCGACTGTGTGATGCCGTAGAACGCGATCCACATGCCAGCGCGCCGACACGACACGGCGCTGATGCCGCCCTGGTACAGCGCACGCATGATGTTGTTGCCGTCCGAGGTCTTGACGAAGAACGTACCAATCATGGTGGCGATGATGGCGATGCCGACCAATACCAGCGGATAGAGCACGAAGCATTGCCGATGACGTCGGGTCTCGAGAGCATCGAGCATTGCCGAGCAGGACCATAATTCGCCGATGATCGTCACCGCGTAGGTTTCGAACAGGTCGGCAGCCATGCGCGGCACGGTCACCGACGTTGTCGCCGACATTGTCAGCGATCACGGCGGGGTTACGCGGATCATCCTCGGGGATGCCTGCTTCAACCTTGCCGACCAGGTCCGCACCTACATCGGCACCTTTGGTGAAAATGCCGCCGCCCAGCCGAGCGAATATCGAGATCAACGAGCCGCCGAAGCCGAGACCGATGAGCCGTTCTCTGCGTGCTCGAGATCAGCTCATGCTGGTGCTGACCTCCAGGTCGCCAGCCGACGAGCAGGTGCCGCAGGATAGCCAGCAATGCCGAGCAGCCCGAAGCCGACCACGAGCAAACCGGTGATCGCGCCGCCGCGGAAGGCGGGTGCCACGGCCAGCGCGGCATTGCGGCCTGTCGCGCGCGGCGCTCAGCGTCCCGTACGTTGACGCGGACCGAGACGTTCATGCCGATGAATCCGGTCAAGCCCAGACAGGACTGCGCCGACCGCGAATGCGGCGGCAGTAGTGCCGCCGAGCGCTATCCAGATCAGCACGAACAACACGGCTCCGACTATGCCTATCGTGGTGTACTGGCGGTTGAGATACGCTTGCGCACCGGCCTGGATCGCTGCCGCGATCTCGCGGCAGCGATCCAGGCCGGTGCGCAAGCGTATCTCAACCGCCGGTATTTTCCCGATAGGCATAGTCGGAGCCGTGTTGTTCGTGCTGATCTGGATAGCGCTCGGCGGCACCACTGCCGCCGCATTCGCGGTCGGCGCCGTCCTGTCGGGGCTTGCCGGTTTCATCGGCATGAACGTGTCGGTGCGCGCCAACGTGCGCACTGCGGAAGCCGCGCGCTCCGGCATCAATGCCGCGCTGGCCGTTGCCTTCCGCGGCGGCGCCATCACCGGCATGCTGGTGGTCGGCCTGGGGCTGCTCGGCACCGTCGGGTTCCTGTGGTACCTGCTCGGCGCTGCACCCGAGGGCACCAAGATGAGGTAGTCAAGCCGCTCATCCTAAACGCGATGCGGCTAGAGCGGCGTGCCAAGGCCATTACTGGTGGGCAAGGTTCGAAGCCGGCATCCCCGAGGATGACCCACAACCCCGCGTTGCCGACTGTGTCGGCCACGTGACGCCGACATTCGAGAGCCACGCGGTGGGTGCTCGGCACTGCTCTCAAACCCGAAGTCGTGGTCTATCGCGGTTGGGCGGCTTCATCATCGGCGAGTTGGACGGAAAAACTCGTAGGCACGCTCTGCGACTGGCCGTGGCCTTGGCACGTTATTCTACCCCATCACACAGTAATTGATAGTCTATCCAAACCTGTCTGTCGTAAATGGCGCCGTCTTGCGCTGACCACATTCATATTTTTCCGAGTACTTACACCGGCACCGACTACGGGCCCGGTGCAACACGTGGCATTTTGCATCAATGCGCTCGACCTCCTGGCCGGTAGCGGCGGCCATCTACCTCTCGTACTTTGCCGGTCTTTATGGCATCGCCATTGCGGCAACCTTCGGTGGGCGAACGCGCGCGTGGACCGATTGCGCCGGCGGCATCGCCGAATGTGATCGCGGTGACGCTGCCGTAGGCAAGTACCGCCAAGGCCGTAGGCGCGCCTGGGCTGGCCGCGCCCGCTGGCGACTACACCCACAGGATTCGATCTGTCCCGCCGTGATCATCGGTTTGTTCGAGGAACTGGAAAGCCGTCGACTGCTGATTGGTGGTGGAAGTGCGTTCAAAAAATCAAGGGCATCATCGACCGCCAAACCGCGTATCCTCTTTGACTCGCGCGGCGATCGAAATTGCCCTCGCTGTTGCGGTGCTGGCGCCAGTCGCCGTCGCCCTGTCATCGGCATGTGTACCGGCGATGCGAAATCACCGGTCTCTTCGGTCGCCATTTCCATGTGCACTTGCGCGTGGGATGCGCCAAGCCATCGAAGACGGCTGTCCGCGACGACGGGGCGTTCGAGTACAAGGCGACCGTGAGACCCCTCTGGACACCGCCGAGCCCCGTCAAATCATCAAATCTATTTTTGTCATGATCAAAACGCCGGCTTCGTGCCGGCTAAACGCATTCCATCGTTTGCGCTCCGCGCCTGCGGCGGTCCGCTGAATATCGGGGTTGGTAAGTATTCACGGGAAGACAGATCGGTCTCCCTCGGCGAACGCCGCATTACTACAAGGGCTTGACCTGGATCGCGCCCAACTTGCCGGCAGTAACGCCAGCGTCCTGGTTTAATTGCGTGGTGCACGCCATTGTTGTCGGTGGGTTCGGTGCAGAACGACGCGTGCTACACGCGTCGACCTACGCTCCTATCACCATAGGCGAGCGTCGGCCACATCTGCGCAGCTGCAGCATCGCTGGAGCGACAGCCTCATCGACATCAACGTGATCTGGCGGAAAAAATCGGGAAAGGCCTACGATCACGCCAATTCCACGGTCACCGAAGTTGGAAATTCGGACGGCTCCGTGATGTGGGCTCGCCGAGAAAAGTGCGTGCGCGCTCAAACCGGAAGAAATGGCGGCGGCGTCGCGTCATTACGTGAAGCGGCGCCAGCTCCGTGTCGCGACACAGCCCGACGCGTCAGCGAATTTTGCAAGAGGGCAAGCGTGAGGCAAGTACCCGCATTTAGCCGTCGAGCCCACCGGGCCGCCCGACCGAGGCGAGAACGGAACTCGGCCAGATCCGGGGGTGCTCAGTGCCATCGCGCAAAACTGACCAAAGGCGAGGACGTTCGAAGGTGTGATATGTAGTCGGCAGGCGGGAAAAACGGTAGCGCGACTGAAACCGATTTGCGAACCGCAGACACGGTTTACTTCATGAATCCGCAGGTTTCATTCATTGGTAACGCGGCATAATCTTGCGCGCCGTACTCGGGCCTCGCCCCAGCGGGCGGAGCGGACTCTCGGCGACGCTCCGCATTCTCCGTGATGCTGCCTCGGCCTTCGCGCAACTATACGTAGATCTTGCGCCGTTTATCAAATCTGAGTGAGCGCGTGCGCAGGACACGTGCTCGAGCGCCCCGCGGCGTGCGCTCCACGTGTGCGCGCCCGGAGTATCGTGGAGGTGGGGACTCAACACTGAGGAGCCGAGCATGGGACAAGAATCCATCAGGACGATGCATTGTTCGAATTCTCACGCACGATGCCGGCATGCAGGTTCGGGCCTACTGTTGTCGACCTTGGACGAGACGATTTTCCAGCCGGCTTTTGCTTTCTCGAACCGGCCGAGAGCGGCGGGATACTGGATAAAAAGGCATAAGGCGCTCGGGCGGGGAACGCCGCGGAAATTTCCGATAAATACGCGGGGTCGAGACCCGTAGTTTTTGCCGGTACCCGCAGCGCAGCGGATTCGTTGTGTGCTTGCCGGTACCCTTCTGGTGAATACCGCAGTTTTTGCTCCAGATCGGTAAAAGCCGCTCAATCAATGGATTTGTATTGTGCGCCCTGATTCAGTCAGCAACATATTCACGTGAGGATTCGCCAGCAGGCGATTATCCCACATCGATATTCCACCCATGGACCGTCTGCGCATCGATAGCGCCATTCAGTTCATTACCGCCTGACGGAGTCGCAGCTTGCCGCCACGACTCGCTACCGCATTGTGCCGCTATTCCCTGCATCTGTCAGAACAGGCTGGCAACGGCGCTCGCTTGTGGCGCCGCAGTACGCTATCGCCCATTACCCTCTGAACGCTTAAAGAGAAATTACCGACATCTATGCATTATCCACGCTCATTTGAAACAGCTTCACTACGGGGCTGGGAAAGGTGCAATTGGCCTCGATCAACAAAGCGGATTTGTCGGCAGAAACCCCGCAACCGTGCAGTCGCCTGCTGCGCGCGCATCCGCACGGGGCGGACTGTGGTTCATCGTCAGCGCACAAGGCAGGCCGTGACCGGCATCCGCCAGCCACTGCTCGGCTACGCACGCGCAAGCGCGTGGCCGTAAACATCAACCGCGTGACCACGCCGGCCGGTTTGCGAAGGCACCGCTTGACGGCACCGCAAAATTGCGCCGTTCAGCGACCTGGAAAATTCCGCGATCCCGAGATAGAGCGCGTGGCGCTAGGCATGGACGCATCTTCGTCGACTGATGATCGACCTTTGCTTTTTTGACGGCGCCACTTGATGATCCGCGACCTGGAGCCGATATGAATCCTGGTCTCCGTCGGGAGAGCAAGTGGAGTTGCGCCACGCTTCGTCGGTGCGTATTCGGACATGCCGAGATGCTTGCATCGACTCTGGCGGCCGCTACTCTCCTCATGGCCCGAGCGGCCGTCATTGCGCAGCGCGCTGGCGGAGCGTCTGGAGCACCAACTTGCCGGGCTCAGTCTATCTCGACATCATGGGCGAACATCGAAACCGGTGGACGCGCGCGTGCCCGGTCCTGTTGGGCGGTATCCGTATAAAGCGCTGCCTGCGGCTGCGCGACACCTGGGTTAAGACATCAGCTCCGGGACGCACGCCCTGGCCGCCCCACTGCGCTCAGTGCATGTATCCATGAGCGCATCGACCTCTCCGCGCGCGTCGCCGGCTCAAAACGTCGATTACTGCCGTGCGGCGACGTCGGCCGCCTTCGTCCTTTCAAGCCGACGGCGAGTCCGGCGCCTGCGCCAAGCCTCTCAGTCGCAGACACCACCACCGGCACCGCCATCGGCGTAATGGAGCGCTGTGGCCTGCCGCCGTCGGCCTGATCGCGGCATGGCCGACTGGTAGCGCTTCAGCACGCGATGCCCTGCCGGCCTGTCGGCAAGGATCACACCCTGCCATAGATCCCAGTACCCGGTAATGCCCAACCCGGCGAACGCCGGCACCGTCGAACGCCGTCGCGCCGTGAAGTTCGCCGGCCTCGACGAGATGATGCCCAGGCCATCACTGGACCCGCGATGCGCTGCTGCCCTCGGCGCGCCGTGCAGCGGCACGTCTGGCACGCCGCGGTCGTCAGCAGCTTGTTGCGCGACGCCACCGGCTGCCCGCCGGTGTCTCGGCATGAAGCAACCGGTGCCATACGTCGTTGACGCAATGCGGCGCTGCCCGGGCTGGCGCCGCCTGCTGTCGCCCACCGATGCCGGCCTACGAGAGCCCTCTGCGGTATTGCGCGATGACGCTGGATGGCGCGGCTTCGGGCGGCGTCCGTAGTTTCGGCAATTCCTCGTCACATCTCGTGGTGTGTAGGCAGCGTGCGCGGACGTCCGTCACGTGCCGCGGGACCAGCCGGCTGTCCGCCCCGTTCCAGTGCCGGATTTGCCGCGGCCGCCGCGGTCGCGTCGCTGACGATCGAGCATCCATTTGAGTTTGGTGGCGGAGAGCGCGGCGTCGGTAGTCGGTCCTGGCGGTGATCGCCGTGCCCGACTGAGCTGGTCGCAGCCGCAACCAAGATGCACCACGGTGGTTTCGCGTTGATTGGCTATGGCGAACGTGTCCCACGGCGTGCCAATGCCGGCCACATGTGGCGAGCAGCCTGAGAATCCGGATCTCGACGGGGTTGTGTTCGACAACCCGCCTCGCTCTGCGTGAGGACACATTGGGCCACAGCCGTGACGGCCGGCGGAGAACGATGGCGCGCGAGCTCATCGTTCGATCAGCACCAAACGCTCAAGACAAACACCTCCGGCAATGGGAATGCCTGACTGAGAAATTGTAGGGCGAATCCGGGAATCCTGTGACGTTGTGTCAACCGAGCACTGCACCTTGAACGCGCAGCCAACGCAGTCAAGTGCACAGGAGATGATTGATAATGAGATCGCATGATTCGGGTCATGCC
>CALOEN010000034.1:0-6033 GCA_942492335.1 uncultured beta proteobacterium
CACCGAGTTCGTCCTCGAGTTTTTTGATTGCGACCGACAGCGTCGGCTGGCTGACAAAACATTTTTCCGCGGCACGGCCGAAGTGCCGTTCGCGCGCGACGGCGACGATGTAACGAAATTCAGTGAGTGTCATGACATGCGGGCTCTGAAATCAGGGGAACTCTGAATAATAACCGGGGTCACATCCGGTGAAGCGTGAGGGCTGGCGTCGGTAATTCGTTAAAAAATTAATAAAACTGGCGGTTTCACTTTTATCATTCAGGCATAATCGGTATGCGATATGCCTGAGACGTTATTTTAACCGGAGCGTGGCATGCGTCGTTGTGATCAGGGCGCATTTAATTTCTAGCTTTAACACCGTTTCAAATCGATTCAATAAAAACTTGGAGGCAAGACATGCAATCTCTTAACAAAGTATTGGGCTGGCTGCTCGCATCAGCGTTCGCGGCCGCGCCGTTGGGCGCCGCGTTTGCTGATGCCTATCCCAATAAACCGATCAGAGTGATCATTCCGTTCACGCCGGGTGGCGGCACCGACATCACTTCCAGGCAGTTTGGCCACTGGCTCGAACCCAAGCTTGGCCAGATCATGGTGATCGACAACCGGCCCGGCGCCGGCGGCACGCTGGGAGCGGGAATCGCAGCGGATGCGACACCGGACGGCTATACGGTGTTCATCGCTTCAGCCTCGTTCGCCACCGCGCCCGCGATGTACACCAAGCTGCCATACGATCCGGCCAAGGATTTCCAGGAAGTCTATCTGCTGGCAAAGCAGCCCCACCTGCTGGTCGTCACGCCTTCGCTGGCACCGAAGAACTACAATGAGTTCGTCAAATACGTCAAGGCGAACCCCGGCAAACTCAATTACGCTTCGGCCGGAAATGGCTCGTCGATTCATCTTTCCAGCGAGTTGCTCAAAGGTGCTGCGGGACTGGACATCGTGCACATTCCGTATCGCGGCAGCGGCCCGGCGATCGTCGATGTGGCCGCCGGACGCACCCAGGTGCTGTTCGGCACCATGCCTTCCCTGGTGCCCCAGGTGCGGCAGGGCCGCCTAAAGGCCATCGCCGTGAGCAGCGAGAAGCGCGCTCCCGCGCTGCCTGATGTGCCGACGATCTCCGAAAGCGGGTTGAAAGGCTTCACTTACTATGCCTGGTATGGCATGTTCGTGCCGAAAGGCACGCCCACGGCAGTCGTCAGCAGGCTGAACAAGGCCCTGCAGGAAGTCTCGTCCGACAAGGCCGTGCAGGCCAAGCTCATCGATCAGGGTCTGGAGCCGTGGATAGGTACGCCGCAGGATTTTTCCAAGTTCGTCGCGGACGAGATCGCGCGCTGGAAGCAGGTTGTGGCGAAAAACAACATTCCCAAGCTGAACTAAGAAGCGCCTCAGTTCCGGCGCATTTCCATTCACCCCAACCCGGCGCAGACGCCCGGTTGGGGTTTTTTATTAAACTGCGATTTAGCCACAGGCCCCGGTGTAACCACAGGCGGTGCAGTAGTCGCAGCCGTCCTTGCGGATCAGCGTCTGGTTGCCGCATTCCGGGCAGCGGCTGCCTTTCATGACGCGCGCTGCGCCGCCCGTGGCCGGCGCTTCCATGATGCCCATTTGCCGCAGCGGCGCGCCGTCTTCGTCGAGGATGCCCAACATCGCGTAGCGGTGCATGATCAGCCGCGCGACGTAAGCGACGGTCGAAGGGAAGGTGGCCTGCTTGCGCTCGCCGGGCACGAAGGCCATGAAGTCACCCAGCGGTTCCGGAAATTCGAGCAGCTTCTTCAGCTTCATGCCGATCCATGCCGGGTCCATGACGCGCATGTCGAGCGACAGGATCTTGCACAGCCCGTCGAGCGCGCGCGGGTATTCGCCGGCGAGCCACATCGAGTAGGGGCGGGTGACGCTTGCATTCCGCCCATCGCCATGCAGCGTGATTTCCTTGATGCCGAGCACGAAATCATCACCGGTGCGCAGGTTGAGCACGTCGACGGTCCACGACATCGTGCCGTCGGTGCCGGTCTTCGGTTCCTTGGGCGCAAACATCGCATCGAGCACCGGGGTTGCCGACTGACCGAACAGCGGCGCGCCGGACGCCGTCAGCCCGCCCAGCTGGTCGACGCGCCAGCGCACGACCTGGGCGAACGCGGCCACCACCGAAGGCATGCGTTTTACTTCGCCGTGCGGCGGGAACGCCATATCGAAGGGTTCGTCGCCGCCGGCCTTGGCCAGCGCGTCGAGCTTGACCGTGAGCCAGCCCGGATCGTCGGCACGCATGTCCATCGACAGCGTCTTGGCGACGGCGCCGAGGCCGCGCGGCTGTTCGCTGCCGTTGACCCACACTTCGAAGGCATGGTTGTTGCCGTCCTCGATATGGCCGACGAACACCGCGAAGGCGCCGTGCGGGTGCTCGATCATGTAGGTCCACGCCGGATTGCCGGCGGTCATCGATGGCCGGCCCGGCCAGCGCAGGCTGGCGAGCACCGGCGCCGGAAGGCTCTGGATATGGATGCGGCGGTTGACGTCATCGCTGCGGAAATCCTGGGGTGCCTTGTCCTTTCCCGACGGTTCGACGGACAGCACGGAACCCAGTACGTTGTTCGGGCGGTAGGTGGCCAGGCCCTTCAGGCCCGATTTCCAGGCGCGGAAATAGAGATCCTGAAAGTCGCTGTAGGGGTAGTTCTCGGGGACGTTGACGGTCTTGGAAATACTGGTGTCCACGTAGGGCGCCACCGCGGCGACCATTTCCTCGTGGGCATGCGCCGAGATCTCCAGTGCGGTGACAAACCACGGCGGCAGGTTTTCGGTGTTGCCGCCACGGGCGCGGTAGAGCCGCCAGGCGTGGTCTTCGACCGCGAACTCGCGCATGGTGTTATCGGGCATGCGTTTTTTGCGCGTGTAGGTCCACGAAAAAGGCGGTTCGATGCCGTTCGAAGCATTGTCCGCGAACGACAGGCTGATGGTGCCGGTGGGCGCGATCGACAGCAGGTGGCTATTGCGGATGCCGTGTTTGCGGATCAGTTGTTTGATGTCGTCGGGCAGGCGGCCGGCGAAGCTGGGGCCGGACAGATAGAGGTTGGCGTTGAACATCGGGAAGGCGCCGCGCTCGCGCGCGAGATCCGACGACGCGCGGTAGGCGGCGTCGCGCATCGCTTCCGAAATCTTTGCCGCCACCTGCCGCGCTTCCGGCGTGTCGTAGCGCAGGCGCAGCATGATCAGCGCATCGCCCAGACCGGTGAAACCCAGGCCGACCCGGCGCTTGGCCGCGGCTTCTTCCTGCTGCTGTTTCAGCGGCCAGGCGGTGACGTCGAGGACGTTATCGAGCATGCGGATGGCCACGGCGACGACACGGGCGAACTTCTCGTAGTCAAAGCTCGCCTGCTCGGCGAACGGCTGCTTGACGAAATGCGTCAGGTTGATCGAGCCCAGGCAGCAGCAGCCATACGGCGGCAGCGGCTGCTCGGCGCAGGGGTTGGTCGCCTCGATGGTTTCGCAGTAATTGAGGTTGTTGTCGCGGTTCATGCGGTCGATGAACAGGATGCCCGGCTCGGCGTGGTCGTAGGTCGAGCGCATGATCTGTTCCCACAGCACGCGGGCGCGCACCTTGCGGTACACCCACTGGCCGTCGTCGCGCTGGTAGGCGCCGGCGGCCATCTGTTTGGCGGTGGGCTCGGCGCGGTGCGCCAGTTCGACGTCGCCGTTCTGCTTCGACCGCTTCCATGAAGGCGTCGGTCACGCCGACGGAGATGTTGAAGTTGGTCAGGTCGCCCTCGTCCTTGGCGTGGATGAAATCCTCGATGTCCGGGTGGTCGCAGCGCAGCACGCCCATCTGGGCGCCGCGGCGCGAGCCGGCGGACTCGACGGTCTCGCAGGAGCGGTCGAACACGCGCATGTAGGACACCGGGCCCGCTGGCGCTCGATTGCGTGCCCTTCACTTCCGCGCCTTTGGGCCGGATCGACGAGAAGTCGTAGCCTACGCCGCCACCGCGGCGCATGGTCTCGGCGGCCTCCGCCAGTGCGATATAGATGCCGGGGCGGCCATCCACGATTTCGGTGATGGAATCGCCCACCGGCTGCACGAAGCAGTTGATCAGCGTGGCCTGCAGGTTGCACGCCGGCGGCGGAGTTGATGCGGCCGGCGGGGATGAAGCCGTTTTCCTGCGCTTCGCAGAAAGCGGCGTTCCCAGTGGCTGCGTTTTTCTTCGGTTTCGATGCTGGCGAGCGCGCGCGCCACGCGGCGGCGAACCGTCGGTAATGCTCGTCTCGTTGCCCTTGGCGTATTTTTCGATCAGCGTGTCGCGGCTGATTTCCTGCTCGGCGGGAACAATCGTTGCTGCGCCGGTTACTGCTTCATTCATCGTTTTGGCCTCTCTGCGTTCAGCATGCGTGGTAATAACCGTGATTTTTGGTGGTGGTGATTAGGGCTAAGTTTGCACCAGATCGGCGCTGCTGAAAAGGCTGATCTTGGTTTGACTTTTGTCAAGAAATCCAGCACCGTTATTTCCGGTTTTTCCGCCTGCGGTTGCGCGCAACGCCCCGCGCCGGTATCTTCTAGCTCCCTGACTCGAGTTACATATATAGCCATGGCAACAACCAAACGCGGCATGCGTCGCGGACTCACAGCATACGGCGACGAGGGATTTTCGCTGTTTTTGCGCAAGGCCTTCATCAAGGCGATGGGCTACACCGATGATGCGCTGGAGCGGCCCATCATCGGCATCACCAATACCTACAGCGGATTCAATGCCTGCCACCGCAACGTTCCCGAGTTAATCGAGGCCGTGAAGCGCGGCGTGATGCTGGCCGGCGGCCTGCCGGTGGAATTTCCCACCATCACGCTGCACGAATCGTTCGCGCATCCGACCAGCATGTACCTGCGCAACCTGATGGCGATGGATACCGAGGAGATGATGCGCGCCCAGCCCGTCGATGCCGTGGTGCTGATCGGCGGCTGCGACAAGACCGTGCCGGCGCTGCTGATGGGCGCGGCCAGCGCTAACGTGCCGTCCATCATGCTGGTGACCGGCCCCATGATCACCGGCGATCACAAGGGCGAGCGCCTTGGCGCCTGCACCGATTGCCGGCGTTTCTGGGGCCGCTATCGCGCCGGAGAGATTTCCGAGCAGGAAATCGGCGAAGTGAACAACAAGCTTGCGCCTTCGGCAGGCACCTGCATGGTCATGGGCACCGCCAGCACCATGGCGCTGTGTGCCGAAGCCATGGGCATGATGCTGCCCGGCGGCGCCTGCGTGCCGGCGGTGATGGCGGAACGCCTGCGCCATGCCGAGGCCAGCGGCACGCGCGCGGTCGGCCTGGCGAAAGAAAAAGTGACACCGGATCAAATCATTACGCAAGCGTCCCTGAACAACGCCATGAAGACGCTGTTGGCCGTCGGCGGCTCGACCAATGCCATCGTGCATCTGGCTGCCATGGCCGCGCGCCTGGGCTTCAAACTGGATCTGGACGCATTCGATCGCATGGGGCGCGAGACGCCGGTGCTGGTGGATCTGAAACCGACGGGGCAGGGCTATATGGAAGATCTCGACAAGGCCGGCGGCCTGGCGGTGATTCTGCGCGAGATCAAGCACCAACTCAATCTGAAAGCGCGCACGGTGACCGGGAAAACGCTGGGCGAAGATCTTGCGGCTGCAGCGCCGGCCTGGGACCAGAAAGTCGTGCGTCCGTTCAATAACCCGGTATTCAAAGGGGGCAGCATTGCCGTGCTGCGCGGGAACCTGGCGCCCGATGGCGCCGTCATCAAACAGGCGGCGGCGACGCCCGCGCTGATGCGGCACGAGGGGCGTGCCGTGGTGTTCGAATCCCTGGAAGACCTTGCCAACCGAATCGACGATCCCAAACTCGACGTCAATGCCGACGATATTCTGGTGCTGCAGAATGCGGGCCCGAAGGGCGCGCCCGGCATGCCGGAAGCGGGATACTTGCCGATTCCCAAAAAACTTGCGCAAAAGGGCGTCAAGGACATGGTGCGGATTTCCGACGCGCGCATGAGCGGCACGCGTTCGGTGCCATCGTGCTGCACGTGAC
>CALOEN010000035.1:0-28309 GCA_942492335.1 uncultured beta proteobacterium
GTTCGTTTGTATTACTAATGGCGCTGCACCAGAGAGATGGAAGCACGTCGGGTCTTGAGCACGATACCCACTGCCTGATCATAGAGCGGATCGGATTCCGTATCGGATCCGCCATTGAGGATATCTTCACCACCGGCATCCGGGTCCGGGCCTTCGAGCACGCTTTCAACGTACTGCGGTTGCGCAAGTCCCTTGAGATATTTGACGATTTTATGGACTTCCTGGTCTGACACGAAAGCGCCATGCACGCGGTGCGTATGAGCCGTGCCCGGCAGCATGTACAGCATGTCGCCCTGCCCCAGCAGCGCCTCCGCACCCATCTGGTCAAGGATGGTGCGCGAGTCGACCTTGGCGGCGACCTGGAACGCGATGCGCGATGGAATGTTGGCCTTGATGAGGCCGGTGATGACGTCGACCGACGGACGCTGCGTGGCCAGTATCAGGTGGATGCCGGCGGCGCGCGCTTTCTGCGCGATACGCGCGATCAATTGCTCCACCTTCTTCCCCACGACCATCATGAGATCGGCCAGTTCGTCGATCACGACGACGATGAGCGACATCTCATGCAGGGGATCAAGGTTGTCCGGCGTCGAGGTCAGCGGATTGGGGATCGGCTTCTTGGCCTTGTTCGCATCGCGCACCTTCTGGTTGAAGCCCGCCATATTGCGCACGCCCAGCCCTGACATCATTTTATAACGCCGCTCCATCTCGCCGACACACCAGTTCAGCGCATTGGCCGCCTGGCGCATATCCGTGACCACGGGCGCCAGCAGATGCGGAATCCCCTCGTAGACCGAGAGTTCGAGCATTTTCGGATCGATCAGAATCATGCGGACCTGCGACGGCGGCGACTTGTAAACCAGCGACAGGATCATGGCGTTGATCGCGACTGATTTTCCAGAGCCCGTCGTGCCCGCGACCAGCAGATGCGGCATGCGCGCAAGATCCGCGACCACAGGATTGCCCGCAATGTCCTTGCCCAGCGCGAGCGTCAGCGGGGAACTCATGTCGGCATAGACTTGGGAATTCAGAATTTCGGAAAGCTTGACGATCTGGCGCGTCGGATTGGGAATTTCCAGCCCCATGCAGCTCTTGCCGGGTATGGTCTCGACGACGCGGATGCTGACGACCGACAGTGCGCGCGCGAGATCACGCACCAGGTTGATGATCTGGCTGCCTTTAACGCCTACTGCAGGTTCGATTTCGTAGCGCGTGACCACGGGGCCGGGATAAGCGGCAATCACTTTGACTTCGACACCGAAATCGAGCAGTTTCTTCTCGATCAGGCGCGAAGTGAATTCAAGCGTGTCGGCCGACAGCACTTCGACGTTTTTCTCCGCCTCGTCCAGCAGGTTCAACGGCGGCAACAGCGAATCCGGAAGATTTTCGAACAGGGGCACCTGCTTTTCACGCTCGGCACGGGCCGACTTGGGTATGGCGAAGGCCGGCGGCTCGATGCGAACCGGCACATGGTCTTCAAATTTTTTCTTGCCGACCTCCACCACTTCTTTCCGGTCGATGGTGGCCTGTTCCCCCGCACGGCGATCCTCGCGCTCCCGCCATTTCTCGATCACAAAGCCGTACCCACCTTCGAACCACGAACCGAGTCGCTCGATGACCGTCAGCCAGGACACGCCGGTAAAAAGACTCAGCCCCGCAGCCAGCAACAGCAGCAGGATCAGGGTACCGCCGGTAAAGCCCACCGTTTTCGACAATACGTCGCTAACCAGCCCACCAAGCATGCCGCCCGGTGCGAACGGCAGTGCCGCCTTCAGGCTGTAGAGGCGAAGCGCTTCGATGCCGCAACTGCCTACGAGCACGATCATGAACCCGATTGCTACAACCGCATAGGAGCGGCGGTCGGTTTGGGGAACGCGCTCGATGCGATGAAACCCCCACCAAACCAGCGCGCCAAAAAATGCGGCCCACCAATAGGCCGACAGCCCGAACACAGCAAGCATCAGGTCCGATATGTACGCGCCAACCACACCACCGGCATTCCGAATACCCGTCGGGTTGACGCTATGCGTCCAGCCGGGATCAGCCTTGTTATAGGTAGAAAGGACCAGCAGCAGGTAAAGCGCGAGCGCCAAAAGCGCCAGCCACCATGATTCCCGCAACAGCGCGGCGATCTTGGGCGGCAGCGGATTCCTGGCAGTACCTGAGTTGAGTTTATGTTCGCTCAAAAACATGAGATATCTGTATTAACCGTTTGATTATACACTGAAAGAACAAGCTCGGAAGTAGCAGGGTGATTCCTTCGAAATTTACAGTGCCCCCCACCACCGGTTGCGCATATTCTGCACCGCGAACCAAGCTATGCAAAGATCAAAAAAAACCCCGCTTCAAGCGGGGAGTTTTTTCAAGATCGCCGGTCACGCGAGCAGCGCACCGTTCCAGGATCCGAACTACTCAATACTTTGGCGGGAGATCTGGCGGCTCAGTGCGCTTGTTTTCATGGTTTGATCAAGAATGAATATCTTCCGCTTTTCAGCGCGGATCAGGCCCTTTTGCTGCAAATCTTTCATCACCCTGCTGACCATTTCCCGCGAAGCACCGATCATGTGCGCAATCTCCTGTTTGGGAGGCGCTCGCGGCACTATCCACTGCCCTTCAACCTGCTCCGCCAGATCGATAATCAGTCTCGCAACACGGCCATAGACGTCGATGAGGGCCAGACTTTCTATCTTTCGATCAGCGTCGCGCAATCTTCTGACCAGATTACGAATAACCAGCATCGCGAGCTCGAAATTGTCCTTAAGGCAATTCATGAAGCCCGCTTTCGAAAACCGCAGCATATCGCACTGCTCAAGGGTCTCGACGCTTGCCGAGCGCGGCTGGTCATCAAGCAAGCCCATCTCCCCGAAAAACTCTTGCGGCCCCATCACGGTAAGAATGACCTCATGCCCTTCCTCGTCGGGTATCAACACCTTGATCCGGCCGGATAAGACAACATAAAGCGCATCGGTGTCCTCTCCGGCACGCAGTACTAATGTATTGCGGGGATAAGAGCGTAATTGAACGAAGGGGGTCAAAATCCGAAGCTGTTCATCACTGAGTGACGAAAACAACGGGACGGTTTTCAATAATTGCGGATTTAACGAAGCATGTGCAGTCATAGATAATCTCCCAACAGCCTCAGATTATTGTCGCATCCGGCATATCATACTGTAAACAGCATCATGCAACACATTGCTGCAAAACGCCGGCATGGGAGATCTGTTTCCCCGCCTTCAGCATGCTAGTTGCAATGATCAGTACAGACCAAAATCCGGCGCGATGCAACCGTTTATGCCCAGTATATCGCATCGGCCAGTCCCGGGCCGCTATCTTCTCCAGCCACTCGACACGGCATTGCACAACCTGTTAAATTCCTTTTTTCAATTCCTTCCTCTCCCTACCCATCATGACTTCCGCTTCCAAGCATAGCCGGGTGCTGATCCTGGGCTCCGGGCCTGCCGGCTACAGCGCGGCAATTTATGCCGCCCGCGCCAATCTAAAACCCGTTTTGATCACCGGTCTGGCCCAGGGCGGGCAGTTGATGACGACCACTGATGTCGACAACTGGCCGGCTGACGCAGAAGGCGTGCAAGGGCCCGAGCTCATGGCACGCTTTCTGAAGCATGCCGAACGTTTCAATACCGAAATCATTTTCGACCACATTCACACCGTCAGACTGAAGGAAAAACCGATCACGCTCGTCGGCGATCAGGCCACCTATACCTGCGATGCGCTGATCATCGCCACCGGCGCCTCGGCCATGTATCTGGGACTGCCCTCCGAAGAAAAATTCATGGGTCGCGGCGTGTCCGGCTGCGCGACTTGCGACGGTTTTTTTTACAAGGGTCAGGACGTGGCCGTCATCGGCGGCGGCAACACCGCTGTCGAAGAAGCACTCTACCTCACCAATATCGCAAGCCATGTCACCGTCGTTCATCGCCGCGACAAATTCCGCGCCGAGGCGATATTGGTCGACAAACTTAATGATAAGGTCAAAAACGGCAAGGCAACGATCCTGTGGGACCACGTGCTCGACGAGGTGCTGGGGGATAACAGCGGCGTCACCGGCATGCGCGTGAAAAACGTCAAATCCGGCGCGCCGACTGATACCAAACTGCAGGGCGTGTTCATCGCCATCGGCCACAAGCCAAATACAGACATTTTTTCCGGGCAGCTGGATATGGTGAACGGTTATATCACCACCAAGGGCGGCTCCGAAGGCAATGCCACGGCGACCAGTATTCCAGGCGTATTTGCCTCGGGCGATGTGCAGGACCATGTTTACCGTCAGGCGGTGACCAGTGCGGGCAGCGGCTGTATGGCGGCACTTGATGCCCAGAAATACCTTGAAAGCAAGGAATCAGCCTAGGGCCTGTTGCTGTTGGTGCGGGGAACCCAAGATGAAAAAACCCGACAGGACTCCCCGCCTCAAACCTCAGGACAAAGAGATGTTTCGCGCAACGGTCGCCGACGTAACGCCGTTGCCCAAACGTCAACAAGGCTGATCTTGAGCGTCCCCGGCCCCGCCCGATTCCCGAACAGCGGCTGCGCGACGCGCAGGCTGCGCTGAAGGACAGTCTGAGCGACCATATACCTTGGGAAACCGGTCTTGAAACCGGCGAGGAACTCAGCTTTCTGCGCAACGGCATTTCACCAGAGACGCTGAGAAAACTGCGCCGCGGGCATTGGGTGATTCAGGACGAACTCGATCTGCACGGCCTGACCACGCCGGAAGCGCGGGCGCTGCTGGTCGAGTTTCTCAACCGTTGCCTGCGCCGGGGATGGCGCTATGTGCGCATCATTCACGGCAAGGGATTGCGCTCGAAGAACCGCGAACCGGTGCTCAAGCAGAAAGTGGCCAACTGGCTGATGCAGCGCGACGAAATTCTCGGGTTCTGCCAGGCGCGCAACATAGAAGGCGGCAGCGGCGCGGTGGTGGTTTTGCTGAAGGGCGTGACTCGTAACCGGTGACCGGTGACCGGTGACTTAAATTCGGAACCGCTCTGGGCATTCTCGAATCATGAATCACTAACTCACTCATCCCTCATTACTGCAGTTAAATCGCCGCCTCGTCCGTTTCTCCAGTGCGGATACGGATGACCTGATCGACGCTGGTGACAAAGATCTTGCCATCGCCAATCTTGCCGGTGTGTGCCGCCTTGATGATGGCGTCTATTGCGCTATCCAGCAATTTGTCGGGCACGACCACCTCGACTTTCACTTTTGGAAGAAAATCCACCACGTACTCCGCCCCGCGATACAGTTCAGTATGGCCTTTCTGCCGCCCGAAACCTTTTACCTCAGTCACCGTCAAACCGCTGACCCCGATCTCCGATAGCGCTTCGCGCACCTCGTCGAGCTTGAACGGTTTGAAAATAGTCTCAATTTTTTTCATTGCCTTCTCCAGAATAAGGTTCACGCACGAATCACATCATGCCGCTTAGGATATCAGGGCTGCAGCCATATGTCATTCAGCGTCATTCATATCTATGACGATACTTGTTGGTAATCGGATAGCGCCAGTCCTTGCCGAAACCGCGGCTGGTAATACGGATACCCACAGGCGACTGGCGCCGCTTGTATTCCGAGAGCCGCACCAATCGCACCACCTGCTCCACCTCCGTCCGGCTGTATCCCTGTTCGATGATCTCCTTTGGGGACAAATCATTTTCGACGTACGCCTCCAGGATGGCATCGAGGACCGGGTACGGTGGCAGGCTGTCCTGGTCGGTCTGGTCAGGCCGCAATTCCGCCGACGGCGCGCGATCGATCACACGCTGCGGGATCACCGGCGAGAGGGTGTTGCGGTAACTGGAGAGGCGGTAGACCAGCAATTTGTTGATATCCTTCAATACGGCAAAGCCGCCCGCCATGTCACCATAGAGCGTGGCATAACCGGTGCTCATTTCGCTTTTGTTGCCGGTAGTAAGCACAATGGCGCCGGTCTTGTTCGAGATGGCCATCAGCAGGGTGCCGCGGATCCGCGACTGCAGATTTTCTTCGGTGGTATCTTCCGGCAATCCCTTGAACTCTTGCGCCAGCGCCTTCGAAAACGCATCGAAAACCGGCTTGATGGCGATCTCGGTATAGCGAACGCCCAATGCCTCGGCCTCGGCGCACGCATCCTCGCGGCTGATGCCCGCCGTATACTGCGATGGCATCATCACTGCGCGCACACGTGCCGCGCCCAACGCATCGGCCGCAATGGCCAGTGTCAGCGCCGAATCGATGCCGCCGGACAATCCGAGCAACACCCCCGGAAAACCATTCTTGTTGACGTAATCGCAAACACCAAGAGTGAGCGCCTTGTAGACTTCTGCTTCGATTGCCAGGGGGGGTGAAATTCCGCCTGCCAGTGGCACCCCCCCGATCAGATCTATGAATCCCAGCGCCTCCTCGAATGCGGGAAACTGATGTGTCAACCCGCCCTTGCCATCCACGGCAAATGACGCGCCGTCGAATACCAGTTCATCCTGTCCACCCACCTGGTTGGCGTAGATCACCGGCAACCCGGTCTCCGCCACCCGGTCGCGCACCACCTCATGGCGCGAAAGCTGTTTGTTCATATGGTATGGCGATGCGTTAAGCACCAGCAGCACCTGGGCTCCGGCCGCGTGAGCCGCGATTGCAGCAGGCTCTTCCCAGACATCGGCGCAGATGTTGAGCCCGAATTTCACGCCCTCGTGCTCAAACACGCACGGCACCTTGCCCGAATCGAAGTAACGCGCCTCGTCGAACACGGTGTAGTTCGGCAATTTGCGCTTGAGATAAGTGGCGATGATTTTGTGGCCGCGGATCACCGAGGCCGCGTTGTAACGCCTGCCGTCGACGACATGCGGATGGCCGACCACCAGCGTGATCCCGTCACACTGCCTGACAATATCATCCAGCGTCCGCGTGCAATCGCGGTAAAAATCGTCGCGCAGCAGCAGGTCTTCCGGAGGGTAGCCGCACAGCCCCAGTTCGGTGGTGAGCAAAAGGGTGGCGCCCGCCTCGCGGGCGCGGACGGCGGTATCGAGGATCCTGGCAGCATTGCCGGCAAGATCGCCGACAACGTAGTTGGTCTGGGCAATCGCTATTTTCATAGCGCTAATATATCATCGGTTCGTATAAATGGAGCATTCAAAATGAGTCTGCTGGACAAGGTTTACTGCCATCATCCACGTTTTTACCTCATGCTCAAACGCCATGACGCAGCTGTTGCTCAGTAAAACCGGGCAGGCGCCCGAAGGGGTCGGCAGGCAGTGACGATAGAGGTCGTCGATACTCTTTCCGGAGTCGCACCCGAGGAATGGAACCTGCTGGCCGGTGACGATCCGTTTCTGCGTTATGAGTTTCTCTCCGCTTTGCACGATAGCGGCTGCGCGAGCGCGGCGAGCGGTTGGACGCCAACGTTTCTGCTGCTAAGGGAACAAGGCCGTCTTGCAGGCGCGATGCCGCTTTATCTCAAGGCCCATTCCTACGGCGAATATGTGTTCGACTGGGCCTGGGCGGACGCTTATCACCGCCACGGCCTGGCCTACTACCCCAAGCTGTTGTCGGCCATTCCGTTCACGCCGGTAAGCGGACAGCGCATACTGGCTGGCACCTCTGAGCACCGCGATCACCTGATCGCCGCGGCTCTGGCACTGGCAAACGAATTGCGTGTGTCATCGCTACATTGCCTGTTTCCACCGCACGAACAGGCACAGCGCATGCGGGAGCACGGCATGATACTGCGCCATGGCGTGCAGTTTCACTGGACCAATCACGGCTATCAGGATTTTGATGAGTTCCTGGCCGGCATGAACCACGACAAGCGTAAGAAAATCCGGCAGGAACGGCGCAAGGTGCGGAACGCCGGCATCGCATTTGAATGGCTGGAGGGTGCGGCCATCAAAGATCAGCATTGGGCGTTTTTCTCGCGCTGTTACCGGCAAACCTACCGTGAACACGGCTCGACGCCTTATCTCAACCTCGAATTCTTCCAGAGCATCGGCGCCACCCTGCATGATCACGCTCTGCTGGTCATCGCAAAACGTGACGGCAATCCCATCGCCGCATCATTCAACGTCCGCAGCCGCCACAGCCTCTACGGCCGGCACTGGGGCGCGCTCGAATACCATCCGGCGCTGCATTTCGAGGCGTGTTACTACCAGGGTATCGAATACTGCATCGCACGCGGCCTGCAGTTTTTCGAAGGCGGCGCACAGGGCGAGCACAAGATCGCGCGCGGCCTGCTGCCGGTGCAGACCTGCTCCGCCCACTGGCTCGCGCATCCCGAATTTTCCACCGCCATCGAACAGTTTCTCGCGCGCGAGTCGCATGGCATGACGCATTACATCGACGAACTGAACGAGCGCAGTCCCTATAAAACCGTGAGCGGAAACGAACCTGATTAGCGGCGGTCTACGGCACGCACGTGACGTCTGAAAAAATTCCACATTTCCCTGTTGGCATCGATCACAGCCGTCGGTGTGCCGAGCAACTGCGGCAGGTAGTCGCGCTGCCCGCCCGGCCACACATGCCCCGGCCCCTTCAGCTTCAGCAGGATGACTTCGGTGCCATCTTTGCAGGGACGCCAGGCAAAGCGCGTCGCAGTATGGGTTTCATCGGGGCCGTTCATTTTACCGGGTAGCGGAGGCGTCACTTCCGGCTGCGACGGACAAGCATTGTGACGTGTCCATTTCCCCAGCATGTCGTCGACAGATGCATGGAACACGCGCGTGTTGGTTATCTGGAAAACGGGGCCCAGGCCGCCGGCATAAAGCGCGCTGTGATCATCGATGCTGTGTATGTGCATCACCGCCACCGGCAATGAGGGCGCGAAATGCGGCAGCGTCATTGCGCCCGCCACGCCCGCCACTGCCGCGATACGCTCCGGAGCCTCGGCCGCAAGACGGTAGGCCATCATCGAGCCGTTGGACAACCCGGTAGCGTATATGCGCGTGTGATCGACCGGCGTTCGCCGCGCCAGTTCGTCGAGCATGGCCAGAGTAAACCCGACGTCATCGCTGCCGTTCACCACCGCCATGCCACAGCAGTTCCCGGCGTTCCAGGTAAGGAACCTGCCGCCTATGCCGCTGCTGCCGTTGGGATAGACCGCGATGAAGCCTTCACGATCAGCTGTCTCATCCAGTTTTGTATACCACTTCTGGTTCTCGGCATTGGCCCCGCCGCCGTGAAAACTGATCACCACCGGTAGCGGTTGATCCGGATTCGTTCTGGGCGGCATATGCACGAGGTAGCTGCGTTGGAGTGTCTGGTGAAGGAGCGGCACCCGGTAATCTCCCGGCTTCAGGAAATCGGCCGCATGTGCAACCGTCACCTGCAACAACACCATCAACCACCATGACAGGCGTGCGAAGTTTTGCATCGGGCTGATGTTACCGTATAGTTATGACAACATATAACCCACAACACCATGAAATTCTGCAGCAGCTGTGGCGCGCCCGTCACGCTCAAAGTGCCCGCCGGCGATACCCTGCCGCGCCATGTGTGCGAGGCCTGTAACACCATCCATTACCAGAACCCGAAAATGGTCGTGGGTTGTATCGTCGAATGGGAAAACAGCATCCTGTTGTGCCGGCGCGCGATCGAGCCGCGCTATGGCCTGTGGACAGTGCCCGCCGGTTACATGGAAAACGGCGAGACCACGGTTCAGGGTGCAGTGCGTGAGACCCTGGAAGAAGCCCAAGCTCAGGTCGAAATCGGGCCGCTCTATGCGCTGTACAATATTCCGCACATCAATCAGGTCTACATCCTGTTCCGCGCGCGATTGCTAAACCTTGACTTCAAGGCCGGCGCCGAGACGCTGGAAGCACGGCTGTTCCAGGAGAGCGACATCCCCTGGGAACAACTCGCTTTCGCCACCGTGCGCAACACCCTCACCCACTATTTCAGCGACCGCAGGCAGGGAGAATTCAGTTTTCACATGGGAACGATAGAGCCGCTGCAAAAGAAATCCTAAGAGTCCCTAACATCATGAAACGCGCGATGCGCTGTCACGATTTTGGCTCAGGACGCGAAGCTTCCCGCAGGCCATATCGCGAATATGGGCAAGGGGAGCGACAAGGGGGCGCCGTGACACGTTTGCCGCAGGCCCGTTTGCGGGAATGGCGCCCGAGCCCCCGGTTAATTCTGTTGAGGCACCCCCAAGCCCCCGTCTCCGCCCCAAAGCTGCGCTCGCCGAGATCCGGGGGCGACAGGCCAAAATTCGCGCCAGCCCGAAGGGTTGCGATCAAAATCGATGCTGACTTTGTCGGCCGGCTTGACCATGCGCCCCGGACTCGGTCTCGCGCAGCGTGGTGCGGGCAGGGGCGCCAAGCGGCGTGTGGAGGCACTGTCGGCCCGGGGCTTCAGCGGATGCTCCCGCAAACGGGCCTGCGGCTAACGAGTCGCAGCCGCCGCGATATGCTCTGCGCCGTCCTTCGCTTCATCATCGATTTTGACTCGCAACGCACACGTGTTTCATGATGTTAGGGACTCTAAATCGCGCGCAGCGCATCGACGATATTGAGCCGGGCGGCGCGCACCGCCGGCAGAACCCCTCCAATCACTCCCATTACAGCTGAAAACGCCAGCGTCTGGAGCACGATGGCGGGAGTCAGGACAAAGCGGAACGACAGATCCGCGAAGGTCTGGAAGTTGACGGTCGAAAACGATGCGAATTGCATCAGCGAAGCCAGCGCCAGCCCCAGCACTCCGCCTGCCAGACCCAGCAGCAGCGCCTCGGCGAGAAATGCCCATAATATGCTTCCGCGCTTGAAGCCAAGCGCGCGCAGCGTGCCGATTTCAGCCACGCGGCTCGCAACGGACGCGTACATGGTAATCATCGCCCCTATCGTCGCCCCTATCGAGAAAATGACGGACAGCGTCATACCGAGGATGGTGATGAATTTGGACAGCGCCCGTGACTGGTCGCTGTAGAAGGTCTGTTCCCGCTTCAACTCATTGGTCAGCCGGGGATCGGAATCGATATCCGCCCTGAAACGATCGAATAGTCCCGCTGCCGCCAGCCGCACCACCATCGACGAATAAGCGGTGCGGCGGAAAGACTGCATCAGCTGATCGACATCACCCCAGATCTCGGAATCGAATCCGCTGCCACCGGCGACAAAAATCCCGACCACCGTCCATTCACGCTGCGCGAAACGCAGCATACCGCCGATCCGCGTGCCTTCAAACCGCCTGGCGATATTGCTGCCGACGATGATTTCGGTGGATCCCGCGCGAAACATTCTGCCCTCGGCCAGCTTCACCTGGGGCCGCAGCGTGAACCCCATGGCGCCCGTGCCGCGAATGATGACGTTGGAGGGTTTGTTGTCGCCGCGGCGGGTCAGCGAGATCAGGACCACGGTTTCCCGGGAGGCCATGCGCTCACCGGCTGTTCCGCTGGCCACCGCGCCATGCATTTCGATGATGCTGGCCTGGTCGCGATTGATCCCGCTCTGGATCTCGGTTTCCGCGCCTTTGCGTATGGCCACCACATTGTCGAATTCGCCGGTGGTCACCAGCGCGCGCTTGAGCCCGGCATCGAGCATGAGCACAGTGGCAAACACGTACACCACCAGCGCCAGTCCGCCCGCCGTCAGTGCCGTGGTAAGCCGCCGGGTCCACAAATTGCGTGCGATGTATGACAGTGGGATGGACATACTCAAGTTTCAAGTTTCAAGTTCAAAGTTTAATGTTCAAACATCATCAGCCGATCGCGCGTAGTCCATCCACGATGCGTATGCGCGAGGCGCGGATGGCGGGCACGATGGCGGCAGCAAGACCGATCAGCATCATGCAGCCCATCTGCAGCAACAGCGTATGCGTCGAGACCTTGAAAATAGGGAATATGCCTCCTGCCAGGTTCTTGAACATGGCGGCGGCCGGCGCAGTCGCCGCCAGGCCCAGCGCGCCGCCGATCGCGCAAATCGCGAACGATTCCCCGAAGATCAGCATGATTATGAAACCCGGGCCAAAGCCGAGCACTTTGAGCGTCGCGTACTCGGCGCTGCGCTCGCGCGCGCTCATCGCCATGGTATTCGCCATCACCGCCATGATGATCAGGATCACCACGTACGACACGACGCGGATCGCGGCGATGATCTCATTCGACATGGCGACAAAACCGAGCTGGAACGCCTGCTCGGTTTCGGTCAGGGTTTCGGCAAGCGAGTTGCTGAACGACTGATCAACGGCCCGCGATATGGCGGCGGCGTTGTCGGGATGGTCGATACCGAGCACATAGACGCCGACCTGATCTGCTCGTAGAGGCATGCGCTGCTTCAGCGTTTCGTTGAAATAATCCCAGTGAAACAGCATCTGCCGCGTCACCTTGGTTTCGTCCACGCCGTCGAAGATGCCGCGCACCACGAATTCCCAGGTGCCCGGGTAAATGGTGCCGCGCAGGGGCAGCACGTCTCCCACCTTGAAACCGAATTGATCGGCAAGCTGGCGCCCGATCAGGCACCCTTTGCGGTCACGCAGGTAAGCTTTTTTCTGCTCGTCAGTCAGCACGAATTCGGGATAGAGATCGAGATAATTGTCGGATACGGCAAACTGCGCAAAAAAATTCTTGCGCTCGCGATAAATGGCGCCGAACCAGTTCGTGCGCACCACGGCCTTCACTCCCTCGACACCGCGTATCCTGCCTTCGTAACTCAGCGGCAGGGGAAATACGAGGGAAATCGAACTGCGGGTGACCAGGCGCGCACTGGAAGCCGACTGCGCCCCCGCATACCAGGCGTCCACCACCGTCTGCAGCAGGCCAAAGGCGAGCACCGCCACGATGATGCCGAGCGCGGTAAGCCCGGTGCGCAACTTGTGGCGCAAGGCATTCCTGAAGATCAGCTTGAGCAAGTACATGAGCGCCAATACTACCTAGAAATAAGATTAGATATATTTTCGTATCATACTGATTATATTTGTAATTAAAACTATTATTCTCAAGCGATAGAATCGAGCAACACCCCTTTCTCAAGCTGTCGCACGTGGCGCGCTTTCTGCGCTGCGTGCTGATCGTGGGTCACCATGATGATGGTTTTACCCAATTCGGTGTTGAGCCGCTCCATCATCGTGAGCACCTCTTCCGCCGAAACGCGGTCAAGATCGCCGGTAGGCTCGTCTGCAACCAATATGGTCGGGTCGGTAATGATCGCGCGCGCAATCGCCACGCGCTGCTGCTGGCCGCCCGAGAGTTCCGACGGATAGTGCGCCATGCGGTCGGTCAGCCCGACCATGGCGAGTGCCGTTTCGACGTGCTCCCTGCGCTCGCTTCCCGACAGCCTGGTCAGCAGCAACGGCAGCTCGATATTCTCGTACGCGGTAAGCACCGGCATCAGATTGTAGAACTGAAAAATAAAACCGACGTTACGCGCGCGCCAGTCGGCGAGTTCGGATTCCGACAGCGCGGTGATATCGATGCCGCCGACCAGTAGCGTGCCGCGGTCCGGCTTGTCGATGCCGGCAATGAGGTTCAGAAGCGTGCTCTTGCCCGAACCCGACGGCCCCATCAGCGCAACAAAATCACCGGCCATGATCTCGAAAGTGAGGTCCTGCAGCACCGGCACGACCTGCCCGCCGCGGCGGTACGACTTGGCGAGGTTTCTGATTTCAACAATCGAGGACATATCAATCCAGCCACAGAGAATTCTTTTCAATACCCGCTTGACGGGTACACAGAGGGCACAGAGATTTACCCCTCTTGTCGCGAAAAATTATCGAATTAGGAACTGAGGCGGAAAAGGGATATCTCATTCCCGTCAGCAATTCGGAAAATAATCCGCGCCATGAATTCTCTGTGTTCTCTGTGACCTCTGTGGCCAATAAGTGTTATTTAGTGGACAACGACACCGCCGCGCCGTCGCGCAGCTTGCCTGAAGGCTTGAGCACGATGCGGTCTCCGGGCACCACCCCTTTGACCACCTCGATCATTTCACCTATCTTGCCGCCGGTTTGAATCTCGACCGCGGTCACCTTGTCGTCCTTGATCACGAACACGACGCTGCGGCCGTTGCGACTGACGATCGCTCCCGGCCGCACCACGGTGCGCGCGCTACGCTGATCAGCGGGCACCGGTTGCGACAGGAACGCGACCTTGGCGCTCATCTCCGGCAGGATGCGCGGGTCCTTGTCAACGAAGCCGACTTTCACCATCACGGTCGCCTTGGCGCGGTCCACGGTCGGCACCAGGCGGTTCACCACGCCGCGAAAACGCAGATCAGGCAGTGCATCGAGTTGGATCTCGCAGGGCTGGGTCAGACTGACTTTGGCCAGACTCGACTCAGAGACATCGGCCTCGACTTCCAGCGTGGACATGTCAGCCATGGTCACGACCGCGGCCTGGGAACCTGTGGCGGATGAAAACGGCGTGATCACGTCGCCGACATTGGCATTCTTGGTGAGCACCACGCCATCGAACGGCGCGCGGATCAGGGTCTGGTCGACCGCGACCCGCGTCGCGCGGTATGAGGCCTGCGCCACTGCGACCGCCGCCTGATAGCCGCTGATGGCGGCCTTCGCCTTCTCATAGCGGGAGATCACGGTGTCGTGCGCCGCCTGCGATACGAATTTTTTGGCGAGCAGGTCGCGCGACCGGTTCAGCGCATTCCTGGCGTCCAGGAATTCGGCTTGCCCCTGCTCGAGATTGGCCTGCGCCAGCTTAATGTTGGCCGCGGCCTGCTCCATGGTCGCGGTCACATCCTTGTTTTCAAGACGCGCGAGGATCTCGTTCTCTTTGACCTGGCTGCCCTCGCGCACGCCCAGCCATTCGAGCCTGCCGGTTGCCTTGGATGCCACCGCCGCCTTGCGCTGGGCAACCACATAGCCGGTCGCATTGAGCATGGTAAATGCCTGCGAAGGATACGCCACTGTCACCACCATAGCCTCTACCGGCGTAGTCGCCCGGTAGCCGAACGCATAATAGATGCCGAGTGCGGCCAGAACAGCCAGCGTTGCCCATAGCATGAATTTGCGGCGTTTCTTCGGCGCGCCGGCGGTAACCCCCGCTTCGCCGCGGTCTATGCGCAGTCTGGATAAATCTTCACTCGCCACTAAGCGCCCCTGACATGATGGAAAACGTGTGTGTTGCGAGCCACAGCCGGCTGCGACATTACGTGGGTTAAGGAATTGTGTGAAAATGAAGCTCATTCTAGCAGGAGCGCAGCATGACGGCACCGATACCCACCACCCGATCCGCTTTTCAGTGGGAAGATCCCCTCTTGCTCGATGAGCAACTCACCGCCGAAGAACGCATGGTGCGCGAGTCGGCACACGCCTATTGTCAGGACAAGCTGATGCCGCGCGTGCTGGAAGCCAACCGGCACGAGAAATTCGACCGCGAGATCATGAACGAAATGGGCGCAATGGGTTTTCTGGGCCCCACGCTCGAGGGCTACGGTTGCGCCGGAGTGAACAACGTGTGCTACGGCCTCATCGCGCGCGAAGTCGAGCGCGTGGACAGCGGCTATCGCTCGGCATTGTCGGTGCAGTCCAGTCTCGCGATGTACCCGATTTATGAATTCGGCTCCGAGGAACAAAAACTCAAATATCTGCCGAAAATGGCAAGCGGCGAATGGATAGGCTGTTTCGGGCTCACCGAACCCGGTTTCGGCTCGGATCCCGCAGGCATGGTGACGCGCGCCAGAAAGGCCGACGGCGGCTACATTCTGCATGGCGCGAAGATGTGGATCACCAATGCGCCGCTTGCCGACGTGCTCGTGGTCTGGGCCAAAAACGATGACGGCGTGATCCGCGGCTTCATCCTGGAAAAAGGCATGAAAGGCCTGTCCACACCCAAGATCGAGGGCAAGTTCAGCCTGCGCGCCATCGGTCACCGGCGAGGTGGTGATGGACGAGGTGTTCGTCCCCGCGGAAAACATGCTGCCCGGCGTCTCCGGTCTCAAAGGCCCGTTTTCATGTCTGAACAAGGCGCGCTTCGGCATCGCCTGGGGCGCGCTGGGCGCGGCGGAATTCTGCTGGCACGCCGCGCGCGGCTACACGCTGGAGCGCAAACAGTTCGGGCGGCCGCTGGCGGCGAACCAGTTAATTCAGATCAAGCTCGCCAACATGCAGACCGAGATCACGCTCGGGCTGCAGTCGGTGCTGCGTTTGGGCCGTCTCATGGACGAGGGCCGCGCCGTACCGGAAATGATTTCACTGCTGAAGCGCAATTCGTGCGGCAAGGCATTGGAGATCGCGCGCGCCGCGCGCGACATGCACGGCGGCAACGGCATTTCGGATGAATTTCACGTGATCCGCCACGTCATGAATCTCGAGGCGGTCAACACCTACGAAGGCACGCATGACATTCACGGGCTGATCCTCGGCCGCGCCCAGACCGGTATTCAGGCGTTCAGCTGATCGGGCCATGACAAAGTCGCGCGCAACGGCAGATGATCGGACGCGGCGCGTGCCCGCGTGCTGCGGTGAACCGCGATGCCGGCCATGATTTTCCGCGGCTCGACCCAGATGCGGTCGAGCGCAAACACCGGATAGCGGGCGGGAAACGTCGCTGGCGCTGGCGTACTGCCAAAATGCGCACGCAGCCAGGCAATCGGCCGCCCCCACAAAAACCATTCATTGAAGTCCCCCATCAATACCACCGGCGGGCCTTTGCGCCCGAGCAGACCAAGAAGGCGCGTCATCTGCTCGCGCCGCTCCCCGGGTGACAGCCCGAGGTGCGTGGAAATCACCCTCAGCACGCCCTGCGGAACCGCAAGCTCGATGTCGAGCGCTCCGCGCGGCTCGCGCTGCGCCACGCTGAGATCGATCCGCTCAATCTTTGCCACCTCGAGCCGCGTCAGCACAGCATTGCCATAATGGCCGTCGGGCTTGAATAGCGTCGGCCCCGCAACCGAGGCATAGCCCAGTCGTGCCGCAAAATCCGCCAGTACGTGCAGCGCATCTTCATTGCGCCACTGCAGTTCCTGCAGCGCGATGAAGTCGGCATCCAGTTCGCGCAGCACAGCCAGTATGCGCATCGGGTCATAGCGCGAATCGCGCCCGATGCAGCGGTGCACGTTATAGGTGGCGACCGAAATCGTCATGTTCGCAGACGCTGTCAGCCGGAATTCTTGCCGGATTGCCGTGCGTGCCGGTTCGCCCAGCGGCGTATACCCAATGCGCCGGCGCCGATGACGAGGATCATGCCGGCCAGAATTGCGAGATGAGACGGCGACGGATCGAGCACGATCGCTGCCAGCTGGTCGGCAAATACGGTCACCGCGAGTATGCCGGGCGCCATGCCGAGCGCAGTGCCGATCAGGAAGTCCCGCATGCGCAGATGCATCGCACCGGCGACGATATTGACCACGGTAAACGGTGCCACCGGAAGCATCCGTACTAGCATCACGGCGACCACACCGCCCTCCCCCAGCCGCCGGCTCAGCGCGTTCAGGCGTGTGCCGGCTATACGCCGGATAATGCCGCGTCCCAGAACCCTGCCCGACGCAAACGTCGCTGCGGCGCCAAGCACCGAACCCGTCAGGGCGTAAGCAAAGGCGGCCCATGCGCCGAAAAGAAAATGCGGTGGCCAACACCAGCAAGGTGATCGGCATCACCAGGAACGACGCCAGCACATAGGCGCCGAGCACCCACAATGGCGCAGCCGGCAACTGCTGGATTGCAACGCCAATCGACTCCAGCGTGGACAGGTCGAGCCACTCGCCCAGCGGCCCCCACCGCCACGCCACGGCGACGCTGGCAACAGCCAGAATCAGCATCGCCACTCCCACGGCGTGTCCGCCCGCCTCGGGGCGTGTTTCATGCGGCATGATATCGTCTATCAGGCGGTCGGGATCGATCGGACGTTCGGGATCTATGGTTTCGGTGTCCGGCACCAGCTTGTCTAGATCAGGATCGATGTTGTCCGGAATCGGCAGCAACGTGCGGTCGTTGCCGACCAGCGCCTCTATCGCTCCGATCAAAGACTGCCGGTTCTCTAGCGCTTCAGCGAAAACGGACGGCTCGACCCCGAGATGCTCCGCCAACAGCCGGTTGCGGATGGATGCGATCGTTTTGCGGTCATCTTCACGCTCGGCTTCAAATGCGAGGTCGCATTCGGTATCCAGACCCATCGAGCGGTTGTTGAGATTGGCCGATCCCACGCGCAGGAAACGGTCATCAACAATCGCCAGCTTGCTGTGCAGCGCGATGCAGTTTTCGCCTTCCAGCCCCGCCTGCTCCGGGTAATAGAAGCGCAGCCGTCCGTGCCTGTCGGCCGCCTTGAGTTCGCGGATCATGCGCGCGCGCAGCACCGTCATCGTGTTGTTTTCCAGCCAGCTGCTGCCCACGCAGCGCGATACGATGACGAACTCCGGGCCCCGGGGATCCGCCAGCCGCCCGGCGATCGCCTGGGCTATGGCCGGCGCCGTAAAATACTGATTTTCAAAATAAACCGCGCGCTCCGCCTTCGCGATGCTGTCCAGGTACAGCGACTTTACCTCACGCACCTCATCGTTGCCGTCGTAGGCCAGCTCGGTGCGGGAGATCGCCACCTTGATGTCAAGGAACTCCCGATCGATGGTCGTAGGCCAAACCATGCTTTTTCGGGTGTCACGGGCAGGCTCCACTTCATTGCCAGTCGCACGGTGCCAGCGCCGGCGGCAAAGCGCGCCCAGCGCTGCGGCAACTTCACCACCGACCATCATCTGCATGTCGTGAAATGGCGGATACGGCTGGCCGTTTGGAGTGTGCCGCCGTTCGTCTTCAGCCGCGTGCTCCGGCGTATCCCAACGGCCTTTGGTCAGATCGATGCCTGCCCGCGAACGCCAGCGCGTCGTCAACAACCACGATTTTCTGATGGTGCGATGCGCCCGGCGGGTGGCGGTCGTCCAGATTAAAGTGAACCCGCCGGTGGGTGCGCCAGCCGAGGTTGTAGATCGGCAGCAATTCACGGTCGGTCGCGTAGAGCATCGTGAAGTCCCAGTCGAGCACATGGATGTTGAGCCCCGCGCGACGGTGTGCCCAGTTCATCGAGCAAATCACCCAGGCACTCGGGAAGGTCGTCTTCCACGTCTGCGGCCAGCACCAGCGGGATGCGGCTGTCGATATCCCAGCTGATATATTGGGTGGTGGATGCGTCGCCTCCATCCCTGGGTCCTCTGTTTTTTCGCCCCCGCGCGTATTCTCGGTCTGCCCTGAGCCCGTCTCACCCCCGGCGTGCCGTTATCAGCTACTAACTAGAACTATGGGGGTTTCACTGTTGCCCATAGTGCGTTCGCCGGCGGACCAGCACGTAGCCGATGTCGGCGAACTCCAGCCCTTTTTTTGCGTTCTGTTCGACCATGATGATGGTCTTGCCCTCGGTCTTCTGCAGGTCGGTGAGGATTTCAAACACCATGTCGATGAAGCGCGGCTCGAGGCCAATCGACGGCTCGTCGACGAGAAGCACCGCCGGGCTCCATCACCAGCGCGCGGGAGATTTCCAGCAGCCGGCGCTCGCCGCCCGACAGCACCTTGGCCTGGTGCTTGCGCCGTAATGCGAGCCGGTCGTATTTGGCGAACACCCGCTCGGCCCTTTCCTTGGCCTTGGCGGCTTGTCCATCAGGATAGCCGCCCATCCACAGGTTCTCCTCGACCGTCATGTTGGGGAACACCGACTTGTCCTGCAGGATGTAGGCGATGCCGGCCTGCTTGAGCTTCTCGTTGGAGACAGCGGGTGATGTTTCTGCTTGCCTTGCCGTCGCCGACCAGGATGCGGCCGGCGAAGATGTTGGTGAACCCGAAGATCGAATGCAGCACGGTCGATTTGCCGGCGCCGTTGGGACCGATCAGGCACAGCGACTGGCCCGCGCCGACCTGCAGATTGAAATCGTGCAGGATTTCCATCTTGCCGTAGCCCGCACGCAGGCCGTCGATCGTCAGGTAGGGGTCGCCGTTGCCGGCCAGCGCGGCGATCTGTTCGCGTCGACACCGCGGTCGCCGAGCTTCGGCCGCCTCGGCGGTTGACACCTCCTCGACCGACATGACGGTGTCGACCGCCGCCGTGATAGCCGCTGGCATGGTTGTTCGCTCGGCCATCAGTGCGCCCCCAGATAGGCGTCGATGACACGCTGGTCGTTCTGAATCTGGTCCGGCGTGCCCCTCCGCCAGCAGCTCGCCGTGCGCCAGGCAGTAGATGTGTTCGGCCAGGTTCATGATGACGCGCATGTTGTGCTCGATGACGAACAGCGTGATGCCGAATTCCTCGTTGGCGCGCTTCAGGCGGTCGATCAGGCCGTTGATCAGGGTCGGGTTGATGCCGGCCGTCGGCTCGTCGAGCAGCAGTACCTTGGGCTCGTTCATCAGCGCCATGGCGAACTCGAGCAGCTTCTGCTGGCCGAAGAGACAGCGTCGCCGGAGCAGCAGGTGGCGTTTGGCATAGAGCCCGACGAATTCCAGCAGGTCTCGGCCGCGCTCGACGTCCGCATGCGAATACGGCCGAACATGTCCCCGCCAATCGCGTTGCGGTGCGGAAGCGAGATCAGCATGTTCTGCACGCAGTTCATCTTGCCGTAGATGCGGGTCTGCTGGAACGTGCGCAGCAGCCCCAGCCGGGCGATCTGCTGCACGCGCAGTTTCGAGATCTCCCGCCCTTCGAACCTGATCGAGCCGCGTCGATCGGGTGATAGCCGACGATCGAGTTGAACAGGGTCGTCTTGCCCGAACCGTTGGGGCCGATCAGCCCGGTGATCCCGCCTTGCGGCAACCGTCAGCGAGATCTCGTGATTGGCGACCACGCCGCCGAACGCTTTGCTGACGCCCCGCACTTCGATGATCAGCGCGCTCATGCGCGTCCTCCCGGCGCGACCTTGTCGGGCTGCCGGTCGACGTCGATGCCGAACCATTCCGGCCGCTTGATTGCAGCCAGCCCAGGATGCCCTGCTGGAAGAACACGACGTTGACGATGATCAGCACGCCGAGCGCGATCCACTGCCAGCCGAGCAGATAGGTCCAGGTGACCTCCTTGATGATATGGAACAGCGACCGCGCCGATCACCGGCCCCCACAGCGTGCCCTTGCCGCCGAGCAGGTCATCGCGACCATGAAAATGCCGAAGGTGACGGTCGGAAAGGCGACCTCCAGCGGTTCGATGAAGCCGATCATGTTGCCGAAACAGCGCGCCCGACAATCCCCAGGAAAGAACGCCGAGATCGACCAGGCCACGGTCTTGTAGCGGGCGTATGGATGCCCATCGCCTCGGCCTTGTCCTCGTCGTCGCGGATCGCGTTGATCGCCAGGCCGAAGCGGGTGCTGTAGAGCCATCGCAGAAAGACGAAAACACAGGATCGTGGCCAGGATGCAGGCGACGTAGAAGAACCGCTCCCGCATCGCCGGGGCTCGCCGGGATATACCGGCATCGAAATTCCGCTGCCGCCGCCGACCCAACCCCATGCGCTCGTGAGTTCGGCCGCCGCGATCGCGACGCCCAGGGTGCCAATCGCGAAGTACGGACCGCGCAGGCCGAACAGGATCCAGCCGAGGATGACGGCCAACAGCACCGGACGAGGATCGCCGCCAGGAACCATGCCCAGCGCGAGACCCACGTAATACTGCTGGATGGTGTAGTCGATCTTGATCGCGCCCGATTGGCCGCGGTGTATTCGGCGACGTCGTAGTACCAGGCCGATCTGCATGACGGCGCAGATGTACATGCCCAGCGCCGAAGAAGAACGATGTTGCCGAGCGAGTTGTAGCCCATCTGGCCGCCCATGGTGTCCCAGGTGAGGGCAAACAGCACAAAAATCCAGAACACCGCGAATTGCACCGTATGCCCGGGAAACAGGAACGGCGCAGCCGATGCCGGCGGCAAGAAGAGCGAGCGTGCAGCGCGAGCGTCGACGGCTCATTGGAGCGCCATGCCGATGGCGGCGCAGCTGGATCTGGCGCCAGATCAGCACGACAAGCAGCAGGCCAACGACAGTGGCCTGCTGGAACTCGGCGCCGAGCACGAACCCGCCATACTGTTCGGCGAGCGCCGAGACCGAACCCGGCGATGATCACGCCCGGCAGGTTGCCGAGCCCGGCCGCGGTCACGATCACGAAGGAGCGGATCGAATAGGTAATGCCGTAGAACGGCTGGATCACCCAGATCATCGAGATCATCACGCCGGCGGCGCCGCAGATGGCGGAGTTGAGCGCATAGGTGAAGGCATAGACGCGCTCGGTGTCGACGCCGAGGATGCGCGCGGCACGCGCATCCTGCGCCGTGGCGCGGATCGCCTGGCCCATGCGACTGTGCTTCATGAACAGGACCACGATCACGGCGAGCATCCGCGGCGAGCCCGAAGGCGAGACCAGCTTGATCTGGGCGATCGTGACATCATGCCGTCGAAAACATTTCGGATGCCGAAGCCGGATTCGGCCGTCTGCACGTCGGGGCCGAAGGCGAGGTTCAGCCCTGCTGCATCACGATCGCCAGGCCGAAGGTCGCGAGCAGCGAGGTGAACAGGTCGCGCTCGATCACGCGGCTGATGATGATCAGCGGTAGATGAGCCAGCCGAAAGCGAACATACGACGATGGCGACCGGCACGATCGCCAGGATCGGGTGAATGCCGCCTGGCGCCAGCGCCGAAACCGACGATGTAGCCGCCCATCATCACGAAGTCGCCCTGGGCCAGGTTCTTGACGTTCATCACGCCCCAGACCAGCGCGAGGCCATAGGCGGCGAGCGCGAAGATGGCGCCGATGAACAGCCCGTCCAGCAGCAGCTGGATGTTGAGCACCGGCTGCCGATCCAGAATCTGCAATATTGTTCCACAGCACGCGCAATCGCCGACCGGCCAGACAGACGGCCGGCGCGCCCGCAGGATCCTCGAGCGTGTGAGGCGGAGGATGCCTAATTTACCGTTATGCGGCAGCTTCACGTACCCTGGATTTGCGCGGGTACTGCACCGGGTGCGATGCCCATTTGGTCGGCGCAACCACGTTGTACTTGCCGTCCTGGATCTGGCGCAGCACCATCGGCTTGGCGATGTTGTTGCCTTCCGGCGCGAACTTGATCTTGCCGTAGAAGGTTTGCATATCGGTCGCGGCAAGCGCATCGCGCACCTTCTTCGGTATCGAAGCTCTGCTGGCCCGTTCGAAGGCGTCCTTCCAGACCATCGACCGCCGCCGAAGCCTGTGCCGCCTGGTAGGGCACGGTCTTGTAGCCGTAAGCGGCCTTGAACACCTTGTCGTATTCGGCCGCGGTGCCGAACAGGCCGTCCTTGTAGGTCAGCGTCTCGCGCCCATTGGGTCGGGCACAGGATGCCGTCGGCGGCGGCGCCGAACTTCTCGGTGACCTTGGCCGCCTCGCAATGGGTCATCGCGATCATCGGGACGTCGATCTTCATCTCCTTGATCTGCCGGGCCGCGGTGGCGGCACCCTTGGAATGACCGGAAACGACCAGCAGATCCGGCTTCAGCGCCTTGACCTTGGTCAGCGTCGCGGAAATGTCGTTCAGGTCACGCGGCATCTTGTCGTCGATGACGATCTTCATGCCGTACTTCTTGGCCTCGTCGACCACGCCGGCCCGCACGTCGAGCGAGAACGGATCGTTCTCGAACGCCATGGCGATCTTCACGTCGGACGCCTTCTTGCCGTTCTTCTCCGCGATTTCGGCGGCCAGCGTCGACGGCGCTGGCCAGATACTGCTCGGACGTCGACAGCACCGCGAACAGGTACTTGTAGCCCTTGGTGAACAGCGAGCGCGATGCGCCTTCGGCCTCGACCATCGGAACCTTGTACTTTTCGGTGATCGGCGCGGCGGCCTTGGTGGTCGCCGAGCTGTAGGGTCCGAGCACGAACTTCACGCCACCTGGGACCGCCGCACCTTCAGCGCGTGCGTTCTGGCGGGGTCGATTTCGTCGTCATGTGTAGGGCGAGTTTGTAGCTCTTGCCGTTACTTTAGGCCCTTGGGGGGAGTTGCAGGGGTTGGGAGGGGGGGGGGGGGCGCGTAATAATATTGCGAGAGGGGGGGGGGGGGGGGGGGTGATGTTGCCAGCAAGCCCGCCCAGACCCAGAACAGCGCCCAAGGCCAGCGCCACAGCAGTGTGTTTAAAAGGTTTACGCATGACTATCCTCCTCCTGTTAATTGGTAAATTGGTGTGTCAGTTTATGGCGAATCAGACACAGTCTGTCTCCGCCTTGACTTTCTAATGTCCCGCTGCTTAAAACCGCAGATCGTGGCATGGATGCGCCTGAGAACCAATAACCTTCGCGTTCGACGGCACAGCGTTATAAAATAACGCCGAACAACAACTCCTTACGGCACGAACGCGTAATGCATCAGTTTCTGTAACACACGGACCAAGATTGCAACAGACATCAACGACTATACATTATGTGGACTCATTCAAAAATAAAAAGTTTTACACAAAACCACTACTAAGTTGTTTATTAATGTTTTTTTTATTCTATTTCAAACTATTTGCCCAGGCCCGTGCTGCGATGCCAAGTCGTGATACGGGCACCGGCCTGCTCGCCCGTCTTGTAGCAGCACTCATACTCGCCGGCTTTACTGCCTCCCTGTGCGCGGAGCCTATTCCCGTCGGCAGCAGCCAGCGCAGCATCAGCATCGGTGGCGAACTGATCGAACTGCACACTTATAAGCCGTCGCAGTACGACGGCGGCCCCATTCTGCTGGTACTGCATGGTTTGAGCGCCAACGCCCGGGGTTATCGCAACTACGCCATACCCTTGGCCGACACCCTCGGCTTTCTGGTCATCGCGCCGCTGTTCGACCGCAAGCGCTTTCCCACATGGCGCTACCAGACCGGCGGCCTGGTGCGCGACCAGCGCACAGAAGGAGAATTCAAGGTTGAACCTGAAAAACAGTGGACCGGCCGCCTGTATCTCGATGTCATCGAAGCTGTGCGCAAAGCCGAGGCCCGGCCCGATCTTGCGTACATGATTATCGGCCATTCGGCTGGCGGCCAGACGCTGTCGCGTTTCGCCGCATTCGTGCCGAATACCGCGCGGCGCATCCTCATCGCCAATCCCTCGACTTACTTGTGGCCGTCGCGCGACGAGCGTTTTCCGTATGGTTTTGGCGGCCTGCCCGCGCCGCTCGCGGATGACGCCGTGCTGCAGCGCTACCTGGCGCAGCCAGTGACCGTGCTGCTCGGCACGGCCGACATAAAACGCGGCAAAACCCTCAACATCCGCGCCGGTGCCGAGCGCCAGGGTGCAAACCGATATGAACGCGGGCGCAACGCGTTCCATGCCGCGCAGCAACTGGCGCTGAAGCACGGCTGGGATTTCAACTGGCGCCTGGTCGAAGTGCCGGATATCGGGCACAGCGCCCGACGCATGTTCGGCAGCGCGCAGACGCTGGAGGCGCTGTCCGGAAACTGACGGGCTGTCTCAGGACTGTTGCGGCAGGTGCTTGCGCAGTGCCACCGGTTTGCGCTTCGCGCGCATCCGCAGATTGAGCATTTCCACCCCCACCGCGAACGCCATCGCGAAATAAATGTAGCCTTTGGGCAGGTGATAGTCCCAGCCTTCGGCTACGAGCGCGGCACCCACCAGCAGCAGAAAACTCAATGCCAGCATTTTGATGGTGGGATGGCGGTCGACAAAATCGCTGATCGGCCGGGCCGCAGCCATCATGACCATAACCGCGATGACGATTGCGGCGACCATGACACCGATCTCGTCCACCATGCCGACCGCGGTGATCACCGAATCCAGCGAAAACACAATGTCGATGATCGCGATCTGCGTGATCACTGCGCCGAAACCGGCGACCGCGACCTTGATCTCCGACTCCTCGACGCCTTCCAGAGAGTTGTGAATCTCGTGCACGCTCTTCCACAGCAAAAACAGGCCGCCACCGATCAGGATCAGGTCACGCCCGGAGACCGCCTTGTCCAAAACCGAAAACAGGGTATCGGTGAGGCCCATGACCCAGGTCAGTGAGAACAGAAGCCCGATGCGCGTCAGCATGGCCAGCGACAGGCCGATGAAGCGCCCTCTTGCGCGCTGGTGCTGCGGCAGGCGCCCGACGAGAATGGAAATGAAAATGATGTTGTCGACGCCCAGCACGATTTCGAGCAGCGTCAGCGTCGCCAGTGCGATCCAGATCTGCGGATCCGTCAGCCATTCCATGCGTAGTCTCCTTTAATCACCATCTCGTATCGATGATGGCATGTATAACATGACAGGCTGGGGCTCACACCTCACCAACCGCTGAAGCGCTCCCACACCGAATCGATGTCCGTACTACCATTGACCACCTGATACGCCGGATGCGCCGCGGCAGTGGCGCAGGCATGATTGGGCAGGATGCGCAGTTGCGATCCGACCGGGTAAGCTTTCCAATCCAGCGCGCCGCCGTTGCGGTCGGCGATGATGCCGTGCTCCTGGTTGGCATCGGCCACGATCAGGTCGGCGAGCGGCCGGCCATCGACATCGCACACCACGCCGTAGCCCTGATCGATTATCTGTTTAGCAGTGCCACGGTCGCGCGACAACGCCATCCAGCCGGCGTCGGTGATGATCCAGTGCTTTTCGGGCTGGTGCCCGATCACCGTGGTCAGTACCGACAACGCGATATCGTCGAGCACGCACACGCCCAGCCCCGCCATCACCAGGTCGAAAAACATGTAGACGCCGGCGCGCACTTCGGTGACGCCATCGAGTTTCTCCGCGTAGGTCGCCGTCGGCGTCGAGCCCACGCTCACCACCGGGCACGGCAATCCGGCGCGTCCCAGGTCCTGCGCGCAACGCACCACCGCCAGGCGCTCGCGCTCGGCCATGGCGCGGATCTCGTCCACCGATTTGCAATTATAGGAATCGCCGGCGTGCGTCATCACGCCGTGCAGCCGGGCCCCGCGCCCGCCATGCAGGATGTGGCCGATATCGATCAGCGCGGCGTCGCCCGGCCGTATCCCCGAGCGATGGCCGTCGCAATCGATTTCTATCATGACCGGAAACTCGGCACCCAACGCCACGCCCCGATCGACAACCATCTGCGCCGACGCGACATTGTCCAGAACCATGATGATGTCGGCGCCGCGCTCGCGCAACGCTGCTACGTGCGCAATCTTGTTCGGCGCAATGGCCACGGCATAGAGCATGTCCCGCACGCCATGCGAGAAAAAATACTCGGCTTCTTTCAAGGTGGATACGGTGATGCCGCCCGGCTGGCCGGCGAGCACCCGCCGTAAGACATCGATTGATTTCGCGGTCTTCACATGGGGGCGCAGGCCTACGCCCAGCTGCGACAAGTGTCCGCTCATGCGCGCAATGTTGCGCTCGAGCCGGCTGCGGTCGAGGATCAGCGCGGGTGTTTCCAGATCAGTGAGTTTCAAGATCAAACGCCTTCAGCAGAAAGAAACGTTGCGTGCGCTGGCATTATAGGAGAGCGATGCCGCGCAAGCCAGAAGTTGTCCTGCAACGCCTGATTGCCATGACGCCCCCGCCGCATTAGAGTGTGTCTGGATTGCTGCAGAACCGATCGACAGGAAGGAGCAAAGCATGACTGACGATTTCAACCGGCTGCAGGAGTGGATAGGCAAAAAAGAAAGCCACACCGATGTCGCCGCCGCATGGCCCGTGATCGCGCTTGCCGCCACGCTGGACCGGGACGACCCCGACCCGGCCGACGGCGATGACATTCCGCTGTGCTGGCACTGGCTGTATTTCCTGGAAGCCAAACCTGCGTCGGCGCTCGGGACCGACGGCCATCCGAAGCGCGGTGGTTTTCTGCCGCCAGTGCCGCTGCCACGCCGCATGTGGGCCGGCGGCCGCATCGAATTTATCCGCGCGATCAAAGTCGGCGAACACCTACGCCGCGATTCCGAAATCATCGCCGTCGAACCCAAGCAAGGCAAGAGCGGCAACCTGGTATTCGTCACCGTGCGCCATACGGTGCTCGGCTCGGGAGAGATCGTCGCGGTGGAGGAACACGATATCGTCTATCGCGAAGCCGCCCGGCCCGGTCCCGCGCCTCAAGGCAAAACGGCTCCCGCGACTGTGGCATGGCAGCGCGCGCTCAGCGCCGATCCGGTGCTGCTGTTCCGTTTTTCGGCGCTGACGTTCAACGGCCATCGCATCCATTACGATCTCGATTACTGCCGGAACGACGAAAACTATCCGGGACTCGTTGTGCACGGTCCGCTGCAAACACTGCTCATGCTTGATCTTTGCCGCCGGCACGCACCGCGGCCCGTCAAAAAACTGGACTACCGTGCGTCGCAACCGGTGTTTCAGGGAGAACGGATCACCGTGGCCGGCAATCCTGATAACGATGGCACCAAAGCGGAGTTATGGACAACAAATGCCGCCGGCAACTGCGCAATGACGGGAATCGCAACGTTTTGAACCCGGAACCTTGAACTTGGAGACCTGAAGAACTCTGAATTACGGCTAGAATA
>CALOEN010000036.1:0-82089 GCA_942492335.1 uncultured beta proteobacterium
AAAGAGGCTTACCATCCAATACTAACCTGCTAAACATATTCTACCCCCTCTCCATATATTTCATTTCCTAAAGTAGTATCCTGGAAAAGGATGATAGAGTATTTCCTGTTAGATCCACTGTCTACTCTAACGCCCAGGTATCTCTCGTTGTCAGAAAGTCTGCTAACTCCTCTCCGATAAGTTGCTTAGTTACAAGTATATTCCATAGAGGGAGGACAGTCAAAAGGTTAGTGGTCTCAAAACAGTGTGATGTAGCAGCACCTCCACCACCTTCACTCCTCCAATACTTACTAAGCTTGTAACAAATCTAACTGAAGAATCCCAGTCGCTTGCCTCTGTTTGAAACTGACAGAATCTAACAAGCTTATCATTATCTCCAAAGTGTAATATAATGTTCCCGTTAATCTGATTGTCTACGTTGAAGGTCACCAGCTCATCCTCAATAAAGCCTGCCTGGTTCATCTGAACTTTAAACTTATCGTTGTTTATGTCGTTGCTATACACTATGCAGTGAGTAGAAACACCTAATTTAGCTGTGTCGAAGTAAAAGATAACTGGGGTTTTCAGACTCCCCATTTAAGCCTACAGTGTTATCTAGCTCGTTTTTAGTATTGAATGATTCGTGATATATAATGTTGCCTGTTAAAGTCACATCCTCTTTGCTGCCATCAGCCTTATTTATGCTCAATACCAGGTTACTCATTTATTCACCTCTTTATATATATGTGCCTCACAGATGCGAGTCCTACCCTTCAGCTCCTTTATATCATCACCGTACTGCTTTAAAAACGTCCAGAGAGCCGCGGCAGATGCTGGATCCGCAAGCTTATGCAAAATTTCTTTCGGCGATGGAGAAGTTCCACTAACTGGCTACTTGCTTGACAAGCAGACGGCAATTATTTAGTTTCAATGATATATCTGCAAACGCTTGCATTAGCGTTTGGCCACAACGGACTTAAAGAGGAGTGCAACCATGTTTGATTACAAAGTAGCCGAACCGAAGGGCGCGACCAAAGTCATCAAGGGCGGCCTGCTGATCGACGGCGTCGGCGGTAAACCGGTCAAGGATCCGGTCATCGTGCTCGAAGGGCGCCGCATCAAGCAGGTTGGCACCAGGAGCGAAGTCAAAATCCCGGCGCGCGCCGAGGTCATCGACTGCGGCAAGCTGACCCTGATGCCGGGGTTGATGGACGTGCACCTGCACACCATGATGTTCAACTGCCTGACCTTCAACAACTACCGTGTCGCGCAGTGGGAGATCACCCCCGAGCTACAGCAGATGTACGGCCTGTTCCATGCGCAGTTGTGCTTCGACATGGGATTTACCACGCTGCGCGACCTCGGGCTCAACTCCAGCCGTGGTCTGCTCACGCCCCATCTGTGCGCGGTGCGCGACTCGATCAACGCCGGCGTCATCGAAGGCCCGCGCATGCTCATAGGCGGCTTTACCACAATCACCGGCTCGCATCTCGATTTGATACAGCCGCGCGCCATGCAGCGCCTGGGCTTTCAGACCGCTGATGGCCCGTGGGAGCTGAGAAAGCTCGCGCGCACTAACCTGCTCAACGGCTGCGACGTGGTCAAGACCTGTGCTACTGGCGGCGGCGGCACAGACAAGGAAGAGCCGGATATTCGCAACATGACGCAGGAGGAAATCGACGCCATCGTCGACGAGGCGCACGCTTTCCACAAAGTCGCCGCGGTGCACTGCTTTACTCCCGCCGGCCAGCGCATGGCGCTGGAGGCGGGTGCCGACACGATAGAGCATATGGTGTTCTCGGACGAGGAAACGGTCGACATGATCGCTGAATCGGGCGTGTGGATGACGCCGACGCTGCTGCATCGCACCGATCACGCGATCGATACCCGCAAGGACCAGGGCACCTCGATGTTCGTGATCAACAAGATGAAGGCGCTGCAGCCGTACTGCTTCGAGACTTTCCAGCGCATGCACAAAGCCGGCGTCAACATCGCCATGGGCACCGACATGGGTTTCGATCCGGAAATGGGCACCAATGCGCGCGAACTCGAAATCTACGTCAATCTCGGCATGACGCCGATGGAGGCGATACTTTCCGCGACCCGCAACGCGGCGCGCGCCATCAAGATGGACAAGGAACTGGGAACCCTGGAAGCAGGCAAGCTCGCCGACATCATCGCCGTCAAGGGAGATCCGCTCAAAAACATCGCCGTGCTGCAGGAGAAGAAGAACATCCAGATGGTGATGAAGGAAGGCCGCGTCTACGCCGACCGCCGCGACGGGAAAAGCAGGAACGTGGTGAACGTCAATCCCGGCGACTGGAAAATCATTGATTACCTGTAAAGAGTGTAAGGCGTGAGGAGTAAAGCGCGGAGCACAGCGCTCCGGGTAATAAACCCATAGCAGAGGAATTTAATATGGCCGCAGCAAAAAAACGTTCCACCAAGAGCAAGACCACCACCAAGCGCAAGGCGGCAGCCAAGGGTAAAACCAAGACCGCGGGCGCGGTCAAAGCTGGTGACGGCAAATACCAGTTCCGCTTGGCCGGGCTCAAGAAAGTCCCGGCCGGCACCGGCTATTCGACGTCGCACGGCGGCGTGGTCGAGGGCAAGCGCATGCTGGTTGGCTACATCCACAAGCCGCGCGGCACCGGTTCGCGCATGCACTCGCACAAGAACGAGCAGTTCAACCTCGTTGTGCAAGGCACGCTCAAGGGCTCGGTCAATGGCAAGCGCGTAGTGGCGCCAACCGGCACCTTGATTTACATTCCGGCCAACGCGCCGCACACGCTGGTCTCCACCCAGGACGAAGACGTGATTTTCATCGCCATCAAGGATCTGTCGCAGGGCATCATTGGCAAGGCGGTGGATGGCACCATGACGGGGCCGCACTACGACAAAGGCTACGCGCCCAAGGCGCGGCGGCCGTAATTTACACGAGTGACACGAGCGAGGGCATCATGCTCTAAGCTTAGCCAAGCCGGTTGTCTCCGAAAAGGTAACTCGTGTTGCCGACCGCGCGGCGCAGGCCACATGCAGGAATATGCATGTCGAGCGCCTCTGTCGCGGTGCGCGGCTGTTCCGTCTGTTTGAGGGCTCCAGCTAGACTCAGAAACCGGCGATTGCGCGCCAAACGCAAAGCCCGACCATCCTGATGTCGGCGGGGCATGTTATGAATGGAAATCGTACCGGAACCAAGGAACCGCCGTGCCATTCGAAAAAATCATAGAGGACCTGAAAGCCCGGGAGGCTGAGGCGCTGGCGATGGGCGGTGCGGAAAAACTGGCCAAGCGCAAATCAGAAGGCCATCTCAACGCGCGCGAGCGCATAGCGCAACTGGTCGATGCGGACAGTTTCATCGAATCCGGGCGCTACGCGCGCAGCAACCGGCCCGAGGTCAAGCACAAGACACCGGCTGACGGCAAGATCGCGGGCTTCGCGCGCATCGACGGCCGCGAGATTGGTATCGTCTCCAACGATTTCACGGTGCTGGGCGCCTCGTCCTCCGTGGTCAACATGAAAAAAATCAAGCATGTGAAGCAAACGGCCGGCAAGCGCGGGCTGCCGCTGGTCATGCTCGGCGAATCCAGTGGCGCGCGCATGCCTGACCGCATGGGCGCCGCGGGCCGCGCCATCATCGCCCAGGACCCCGCCGAGTACCAGCGTCTGCGCGAAACGCCATGGGTATCCGCCCTCCTCGGGCAGTGCTACGGTTCCTCGACCTGGTATTCGGCGATGTCGGATTTCGTGGTGATGCGCAAGGGTGCGATCATGGCGATCGCCAGCCCCAGCGTCACGTCGATCGCGATCAACAAGACGATCGATCCCGAAGAACTCGGAGGCTGGAAGCTGCTGACCGGCGTATCAGGCCTGGCCGATCTTGCGGTCGACACCGATGAACAGGCCCTTGCCGCGATCAGGCTGTTCCTGTCCTATCTGCCGAGCCACAATATGGCGTTGCCGCCCGAGTACCCGGTGTCGGAAGGTTCGGACGAGGCCTGCCGCAACCTGTTCGATATCCTGCCCGAATCGCGCAACAAGGTGTACGATGTGCGCAAGATTATCGCCGCCATCGCTGACCTGGACTCGAGCTTCGAGCTGAAGGCGCGTTACGGCAAGTCCATTGCCACCGTGCTGGCGCGGCTGGACGGCAAAAGCGTCGGATTCATCGCCAGCAATCCGTTGTTCAAGGGCGGGGCGCTCGATGCGGATGCCTGCCAGAAAGTCACCAGCTTCATGGTGTTGTGCGACTCGTTCAATATTCCTATCGTGTTCCTGGTCGATGTGCCCGGCTTTCTGATCGGGGTCGAGGGCGAGATCCGCGGCATGCCGGGTAAGGTCATCAACTGGATGAACGCACTATCGCAAGTTACCGTGCCCAAGATCACCATCATCATGAGGAAGAGCTACGGCCAGGCTTATATCAACATGGGTGGCGGGAAAAACACCGATGAACTGGCGTGCTGGCCCACCGCCGACCTGGGTTTCATGGACCCGGCGGTATCGGTCAACGTGCTCCACGGCGTGCAGCGGGAGGACGACCCCGAACGCTTTGACCAACTCAAGGCCGAAGTCGAACGCGATACTTCGGCATGGGGACTCGCCGAATTGTACGATGCGCAAAACGTCATTGATCCGCGCGACACGCGCGACTTCCTGATCCGCACGTTGCAGGTGCACCGTCTGCGCCTGAGCAACGGCATAGGGGAGCATCGCTTGGCCAATTGGCCGACTAGTTACTGAGTTAATTGGTAACTATCTGTTTTTATTAATATTTATATCGTTCCGATAAGTGGTGGTGGTATAATTATAAGTAAGTAACTACCCACATCCGGGCCGTGCCGCCTTGTGTTGCGCCGCAGCATGAGGTTTAATCTCCCTTCAGCAATGTCTCGAACGGCATGATCTCCTGTTTTCAATTCCTGGTGCGCAGAGCCGCCACCGCACTGATTACGGTTGCATGGTTGCTTGCGGCAGCCATCGCGCATGCCGCCGACGACCCGGCGGAGAAGCTGCCGCCGCCGCCCAAAGGCAGCGAATTTCAGCTCATCATCGAAAACGATATGTTGTCCGGCACCGACCGCTACTACACCAGTGGTATAAAGCTTGGCTTCGGTGTGCCCTTCGAAACTCTGCGCGATTTTTTCAAAGTTCCTTCCAAGTATGTGCTCGACATGTTTTCCGACCAGGATGCCAGCCAGCACTTCGGCTTGTTCGTCGGTCAGAATATCTATACTCCTCGCAACATCCGCATCGCAGCGCCCCAGCCCGACGACCGGCCGTGGGCCGCATGGATGTATCTGGGCGGCGTCGCGCAACGCGTCAAAGGCAACCGCATGGATACGGTGGAACTGGACATTGGTATGGTCGGCCCGCCCGCGCTGGGCGAGCAGGTGCAGAGCAACTGGCACAAGTTGGTCGGCTCGCCGCATCCCGCAGGCTGGGGTAACCAGAACCCGAGTGAACTCGCGTTTCTGATCTCCTATCTGCAAAAGCGGAAGTACGGCAACGCCAATCTCGAGGTCGTGCCGCATGCCGGCATTACCCTGGGTACGGTGATGACGCTCGCGCGCGCCGGCGGCACCGTACGCGTGGGCCAAAACATGAGCGGCTTCGGCACCGACAGTATAGAGCCTGGCGGTGCCATGATGCAGAACACGCGCCGCGAGCATGAAGGCGCGGGCAGATCGCATTACGAGTGGTCAGGCTTCGCGGGCGTTGACGTGCGTTATGTCGCCTACAACATCTTCCTCGACGGCACCGTGTTTCACGACAGTTACAACGTTGACCGTCGCAACGTGGTGCGTGATTTCACCCTCGGCGCCTCCGTGCGCAAGGAGGTCCTGCGCGTGTCGCTTACGCGTATTTTTCGCAGCGAGGAATTCACCACGCCCTACGGCGGGGGCGGCAAGCAGGCGTTCTACTCGCTTAACATCGGGCTCGAGTTCTGAGGGATGCATGCGAACCTGGTATTGCGCGCCAGCCCGGGGCATGTCATTGTCGAATAGTAATTCAGCAATGACTGAAGGAGACCCTACATGCTGTGCTTGACCCTGCCTTGCCGGCCGGGTACAACACGTTGCGCGGCCGGAATTTGCCGTGATCCGGCTGGCGATAGGCACCCATGATTTCTTTTCTGGCACAGAGCATGGTCGTTGCAGGCGTCCTCATACTGATTGGGGCTCTCGCACCCATCCGACGCTTGATTGCGCAGCTGCCATCAGGTCCGTTGCGCAAACGCTGGTACGTCATGGCGACATTGATCGGGCTGTTTATTGCCGGGTACGTGGGTTATGCCGCCGCCTTCTGGAACAGCCACTCAGCGATGCTTGACCTCATCGTACCGGACATGTTCTTTCTGGGGGCGATTTTTGTCTGGCTCACTGCGACGCTTTCGTTACAGACCGCCATGGATGTCATGCGTATCAGTCGCCTGGAACGGGAAACGGTCACCGACGCCTTGACCGGGGCGTTCAACCGCCGCTATCTGGATCGACGGCTGAGTGAAGAGGTCTCGGCCTCAAGGCGATATGGCCGGCCGCTTTCCATACTGCTGATCGATATCGACCACTTCAAAAATGTCAACGACACGCACGGGCACCAGGCCGGCGATCGTGTGCTGGTCGCGCTTGGGAAAATTCTCACCGAAACACTTCGTGAATCCGACACGCTGGCGCGCTACGGCGGAGAGGAGTTTCTGATCATCACGCCGCACACGCCGGTTTCAGGGGCGACCAAAGTGGCAGAGCGGTTGCGAATGCGCGTTGAATCCCATGAGTTCAGTTTGATCGGTGAGGCAAGCCCGATGCGCGCTATCAGGGCGACTGTAAGCATAGGCGTGGCGAGCCTGGGCGACGGGGTGGATAACGTGGAAAAACTGATCAAGGCTGCCGACAAGAATCTATATCGCGCAAAAGAGGCGGGGCGCAACCGGGTCATCGGCCATGACGCATAACTCGGGCGGAGACGTTTAGGAGAGTCGTATGGATGACGTTGCTATTCTGATACTTCGGGTTGTACTAGGTGTCGTAATCACGCTTCACGGCATCTATAAATTCCAGAACAAACAGCTTTTCGACAAGAAGTGGCAAGAAGACTACGGTTTTCCGAGAGGGTCCGTTCTGCTATCCGGAATTCTTCAGGTAGCTGGCGGACTGTCTATCATCGGCGGCGTGTACAGCCGCCTCGCCGCATTGATTCTTTTTCTGCTCATGTTGGTAGCAACCTACATCAGCATCGGGAAGCATCACGAACCCTTTCTCAGCTCGCCGGATGGCAAGGGATGGGACATCAACTTTCTGCTCACAGGGGCGCTGCTGGCGTTGATCTTCCTGGGTGAGGGCAAGTGGGCTTTGGCCGGGTGGTAGGTGCGGCTTCGACCCGCCACAACGGCAACGACGCATTTGTTGCGCGAACCCTTCACACGGGTTTAACCGCGTTCAGCTGTACAGTAAGCACACAGGAAAACGGCTGATGGCCCGTGATCCTGATATCTGAGAACCCCGCATCCGCCACCACGCATCGAAGATCTTCCTCGGTAATCGTTCCGCCGAGGGATGTCACATCGGCCAGCGGGTCTTCCAGAATTTCCCTGGGCAGTTCACCTTCGCGTATCAGTTCCCGCACGGCCAGGCAGCCACCGGGCTTCAATATCCGGTAGGCCTCGGTGAATGCCGCGGTTTTATTCACAGTCAGGTTGAACGAGGCGTTGGCAACCACCAGATCAGCAATGCCGGAGGCGAGCGGGAGGTGTTCCATGTCCCCGGCGACCGGCCACACGGATACGGCGGACGGCGCGCCACGGGTAGGTATTCGGGAGAGCATGCTCAGCATGGGCATGGTCATGTCCAGGGCGACGATGGTCGCATCCGGACTCATTTCCGACGCCATCCAGCAGACATCAATCCCTGCGCCGCAACCAAGGTCAACGGCAAAGCGAATGTCCGTCAGATTTAACCCCGCCAGCGGAAAACCGCAGCCCCTGTAGGCCGCGATCAGTTTCTCTGGCAGAAGGTCGAGCACAGCCGGCGGATAGCCGGCTTCCAGAACGCGGCGCGGGCCTTCAGGCGGGAAATCCCGCTCCTCGATCAGTCGCGAGTAACGCCGGCGTATGCGCGCCTTGATTTCATCCGACCAGCTCCGCGGGCCGGGGCCCCCGGCTGCACTACCCACCGGCGCATCAGTGCGGCATGTGATCCGGGTTCCAGAACTTGCCGGAACGTATCATGCCTGCAATCCGTTCCCCCTTCTCGATCCAGCAGTTTTCATTAAACTTGGCCTGGGCTTCGCAATCGAACTCGACGCGTTCGACACGGGCTTCCCATTTGCCGTTGCCGAGATAGTCGACAACCGCGTACGCCGGCCGGGGATCGCCATCCCAGCTCATGCCGACCGCTGCGACACAGACCAGGATTTGGGTCTTGTTCGGCTTTTTGATGTACCGCACCGAAGGCCCGTGGATGTGGCCGTGGGCCCCGATATCGAAATCATAGTCTTTCAGTTTCTCCGCGAGCATCTCATCGGGCAGGCGGGAAGGAAAAGCATCCGCATCACCAATGTCATAAGGCGTGCCGTGGAATACCCGGAAATCATGACCCAGTTCGGGGGTGTAGGTCATGGAGAACGGGCGCTTCCTCAGCCATTCCAGCTGTGCTGCGGTCATGCGGTCCTCGGTCATCCGCATCATGCGAAACATCCACTCCTGATGCGGGCTTTTGGGCGGCGATTTTTCATTGGCCTTGTTGGCAACCCACAGGTCGACATTACCGACGACGATATCGATATGCGGCCGGTCCATGAAGTGCTGCACGACCTTGTCCGGCTCCGGGCCCAGGCCCACCAGATCACCGGGAACGATGACCTTGTCCGGGTTCTCCTTGGCCACGGCTTTCTCGACTGCCTCCAACTGGGGAATCTGCGCGTGAATATCTGAATAAAGACAGTATCTGAATCTCATTTTTATCTCCTTTTCGTCAAAATGAACGGCTTGCGCAACGGCAAGTCTTCATGTGTGAATCCTGCATCGACAGCGCGAACTGCAGGCGGCAGGTTCGTGGTCTTTTCACGGCGAGCACCGAACGTATGCGTGATTATATCCTGCCTGACGGAAGGCATGACGGTCCTTCTAGATCAGGGCGAGGCTCAACACGGGAAAAGCGATGACTGCGACGAGCACGAGCAGCATGATCGCGGCAAATGGAAACGCGCCGGCAAAAATATCATAAAGCGTGACCGAAGGATCATTGATCGCGCTCTTTACCGTAAAAACGGACAAACCGAGGGGCGGTGTCAGCAGCCCGATTTCCGCGCCGATCACGGTGACCACGCCGAACCAGACCAGGTTGCCCCCGAACGTCTGCACCGCCGTCAGAAACAGCGGTGCGGCAATCAGGATGATGGAGGCGGTATCCAGGACCGTCCCCAGCACAATGAGCGTCACGACATATATCGCCATCAGGTGATTAAGCCCGAAATTCATCTCGGCAAGCCACTCACCGAACAGCGTCGGCAGCCCCGCCATTCCCAGCATGCGGCTGTACATGTTGGCGGCGATGATCAGGAACAGCAGCGTCGCCGAGATATAACCCGTTTCGACAAATACCTCCCACAGGCCGCGCCAACTCAGCGCCCGCTTCAAAAGCCCCATGATCAATGCCAGAAGCGCGCCGAGCGCGCCTGCTTCAGTTGCCGTAACGACGCCGCCATAAATCCCGCCCAGCACCGCCGTCACCAGCACCGCTATCGGCGCGAGCTTCTTCAGCTTTTGTGCGGTGCTGAGTAGCGGCGCCGTTTCGCCTGTCTGCACGCCACCGACAAAGCCGGGGGTAAAATGCGCCATCAGCGCAATACCGACACAGAAGGCGATGGCAAGCAATACGCCTGGGATGGCCCCGGCCAGAAACATCTGGCCCACCGATTGTTCGGCAACGAAAGCGTAGATGATCATCATCACGCTCGGCGGGATCAACATGCCCAGCACGGAACTGCCGGCCACAACCCCTACCGAGAAACGCTTGCCATAGTTGAGCCGCTTCATCTCCGGCATGGATACGCGGCTGAAGACGGACGCAGAGGCAATGGAGGACCCGGTGACGGAGGCAAACAAAGCGTTGGCTGCGACTGTTGCCATCCCGAGGCCGCCCCGGATGCGGCGAAAAGCGTCGTTGGCGACATCGTAGACGTCGTGGCCGATGCCCGCCTTGCTCACCAGCAATCCCATCATCATGAACAGCGGGATGGTCGCGAAGTTGTAGTCGGCGACGCTGTCGCCAACCGCGACCGTGAGCAGGTTGATCGCGAGGTCGAGCCGGTCGCGCATCAGCCAGACGCCGAGCACGGACACCGTGCCCAGCGCAATCGAGACATACATGCCGGTATATATCAATGCGACCACTAAGATGATCGACGCTGCGCCAATCTCAACAGGCCCCATGTTCAATTCCGGCTCATCCTGCGGAACTCCCGCCACGCAGAAGCCAGGAAGGCAAGGATGGCGGCGGTCGCGCCGACCACGATGATCAGCTTGACGGGCCACTCCGGGACGGTGAACAGTTGCGCCGTGCCTTTGAACTCGCCATCCTCGTAGGACTCGATCATGCGCGGCACACCACCGACCACAATCAGCGTCATGAATGCGGCGGCGATCAGATCAAATACCAGGTGCAACAACGCCCTGAGGCGCGGGGCGCGGTCACCGAGGAGCGTAAGCAATCCATCAGATCGCGTCAGCCGGCCCGAGCGGATAGCATCCCCCAGTTGAAGAAACACGATCGCCACCAGCGACAATTCCACGACTTCGGTAACGCCGAGGAAAGATATGCTCAGAAGCGTGCGGCTCAGCGAATCGGCGTTGATGATGACGAGCAGCGTTATCACCAGCAGCGCACCTGCAACGTTGAGCGCAGCGAGAACCCGGTATAACGAACGGGTTACCGGACCATCGCGGTCCGGTTCCGCGCTCATGCGCCAGCTCTCGCCGATGATATGAACACCACGTTATTTGTGGTCCCACTCACGGAGCGGCTTCTCGCCACCCGCGCGCAATGCATCCATATAGGCGGAGAGGAGTTTGCTGCCGGGCTTGCCTTTGCTGTCCATGCTCGCCGCCCATTCCTTGGCCAGATTGGGCATGCCATTGGCCCAGGCCGCGCGTTCTTCGGGAGACAACTCTATGATCATGCCACCTGCTTTCTCGAAAGCCGCCTCGCTTGACTTGCCTTTGGCCGTGGCAATTTTGGCGAGCCGGTCGCGATAAGCCACCGCCACGTCCTGGATCACTTTCTTCACCTCGTCCGGCAACTTCTTCCAGCTTGCAGCATTCGCCGAAACAACCTTGGTATTGACCGAACCCAGGTCCGCCTTCAGCATGTATGGTGCGACTTCCGCAAGCTTGAAGCTCACAGCCGCCTCTGTCCACAGGAATGCGCCACTCACCACGCCGGTCTGCAGGTTGTTGTAGTACGTTGTCAGCGATCCTGCAACGCCGGTGGCGCCGAGCCCGTCGAGATAGCGCAGATTAGTTCCTGCGCCGTTCACTTTCAGGCCCTTGAAATCGGCAAGTATTTTGACGGGTGTTTTGGTATAGAGCTGATAACTGTCAAGCACGGCAGCGGTAGTCAGATACACTTGGTTGTAAGCGGCGAACTCCTGCTTGACCGCGGGAAACTGCGCCGCAAGTTTGTCGAGGGTCTGCGCGACCAGCGCGGGGTTTGTGGTCACGAATGGGGTCACATAAGCGATCGACTGCAGAGGAACTTTGTCGGTGTGAAACGGCGTGGTCACCACGCCGATATCACCCAGGCCCCGTTTCAGACCTTCAAGCACGCCCCTCGGCTTGACGATCTGGCCGCCCCAGGCCTGATTCCATTTGATCTTGTACTTGCCGGTCCACGGCAAGCCGCTTGTCCACCTCGGGAATGAAGAACTCGGAAAACTCCTTGACCCACATCGCACGCACGGGATAGCCGTCTATCGCGGTGAGGTTGATGACCTTCTGTGCCAACGCGGCAGATGAGAAACCGAGCAGCGCAATCAATGCGCACGCACTGCGAACGGGAAAGCCGTACTTAAGGTTGCGATACATATTTTCCTCCAATTGGTTGTACCTCTGGCGGGATTTGCTGCTGCGAGAAAGCAATTTCAGTTCCGTATTGTGAACATTCAGGCCGTATGTGTCAAAAAAAACCTGGCTTGGGCCCCAAAAATCATTTCTTTGGTTCGATGACTTTAACTTCGTCTTCGCCGATTACAAAGGCAGTCAGATCCTCGCCAATCCGCAGTGGTCCGGAGTAAGTCTTGCGCGTCAGGTCGATCACGTCCTGCTCTTTGAGGGGCGGGATTTTCGGCGTACCGAGCAACACGAAGTGGTAGTACACGGCGAGTTTGGGCTTGGTGCGCGAGAATACCACACCCGCTTCTTCCGGGCTGGTATGGTGCGCCATGATGACTTTGAACACCGGTATCTTGAGGAGTGCCGGGCTCGCAGCCGCGACCTGGTGGATCAACAGGTCGACGCCTGTCGCATGCTTGATCAGGTTTTCGTTGAGCCGGGTGTCGCCGGAGATCACGACCGACCTGCCGCCGTAGTCGATCCGAAACCCGAATGCAGGATTAATGAGGTCGCCATGATCGACTTGAAAAGACGTGACCTTAACGCCGTTCTTTTCGAAGACAACGCCTTCCTCGAACTCGGTCACTTATACTGCGACACCCTCTGGTGGGAGCTTCTGGTCAGCGAGCCGCGTCTTGATATCCCAATCGTACGCGTTCTCCAGGCCCTCCATCAGGCTGAGCGTTCCCTTGGGCCCGTAAACTTTAAACGGTGTCTTGCGCTGGCCGAACGCCGCCTGGAGCCAGCCGGTAAGCCAGAGATCCGGAATGCCGACCACGTGGTCTGAATGCAAGTGCGTCAGAAAAAGCGCATTGACTTGCCCCAGCTTGAGCTTGGATTGCAGAAGTCGCTGCGTGACCCCCCGCCCCGCGTCGAAGAGCAACGTCTGATCACCAACCTGCACCAGGGTTCCGGGACCAAAGCGCTTCATGATGGGCGCCGGGCTTCCCGTGCCGAGCAGCGTGACCTTGAAGTCGGGGGCGGCGGGAGCCGGCTTCGACTGCGCTTGGGCGGCGCCGACGAAGATCGCAAGTGCCGCAGTAAATGCTAAGAGTGTTTTTCCGGCCATGATTCTCCTCCTGGGTAATGCGCTTCGATAATTAACGCGCGATGCGCAGGGTCATGTACGGGCTATTTATCGTGCTTTCAAACCGGCCGCTTTGACCCCGGCGCCGAACCGCGCCATATCATTATGCATGAATTTGACAAACGCCGGCCCGGCCAAAAAACCTGGCTCGACCCCGGCGCTACCCAACCATCGGACCGGAAAGATCCGCATCGTTGCGATCGCGATGACGAAGCGCTCGCCGCTCGCACCGGAATTGCCCACGGTCGACGAGGCGATAGGAACCAAGGGATTTGAAGCCCAGTTGTGGAATACGCTGGCCGCCCCGGCGGCAACCCCCGCGCCTGTCATCGAGTCCCTGTCCATAGCAGTGACGAGGGTCCTGAATGACGCCGCGCTGAAAGAACAACTTGCCCGGCTTGCCATTCAACCCACGACGGATTCCAGCCCGGCGAAGGCGAAAGCGTACATCAAGGCAGAAATGGTGAAGTGGAAACCGGTGGTCGATGCCACAGGTATCAAACTGGATTAATACGAGACGGCTTCCGGCTATTATGCCGCGATGAAAACCGCGCTCGCCAAGCGCTCCGTCGGGAGCGCATCGAAGCGTCCGCTGAACACGCTTGCCAGTACCGTTTACGAGCGCCTGCGTTCCGACATACTTACCGGCGAGCTGGCGCCGGGCCGCAAGCTGGGCATTGAATTTTTATGCAAACACTACAACACCGGGCAAATCCCGATCCGGGAAGCGCTTAACCGGCTGTCTTCTGACGGACTCGTGGACCGCCGGGATCGGCAAGGCTTCATGGTCGCTCCGGTTAGCACCAAAGACCTTGCCGAAATGACTAAAACCCGCTGCCTGCTGGAAAGTATCGCGCTGCGCGAGTCGATTGCGGCGCGCACACCGGAGTGGGAAGAAGATGTTGTCCTGGCCTATCACCGGATGTCGCGGGCGCCGCGTTCGATGAGTCCGAAGATTTACCGGAAGAACCCCGAGTGGGAAAGTCTGCACCGCGCGTTTCACCTGAGTCTCATCTCCGCCTGCGGATCGCGCTGGCTGCTTGCTTTCTGCGCACAACTTGCCGATCAATCCTACCGGTATCGTCAGATCGCGTTTCAACGCGCTTTCCCCATGAGCAATGACACCGAGGGACATCGCCTCATCATGGAGGCCGTGATCGACGGCGACGCCGACAAAGCGGCGCGGCTGCTGCAGACCCATCTGCGATTTACCGCAGACATCATTATAAAGAATGGTAACGCCCTGAACGTACTGCAGGACGAGGCGAAGCGCCGCAAGCCGCAGGCGCGAACCCGCGCACGCAAATCCACTCGCCGCGCATAAGGCGGGTCCCGCGCAAGCCGTCGATTTTATTAATTAATGTTCTTCGCTTCCGGGGGGGAGCGGCGTTGCCGCCGGCAGCGCGAGCCCTTGCTCGCCGGCGACTTTATGCAGCAGATCGGGATAGTCGCTGATGATGCCGTCCACTTTCCACTCGATCATGCGCCGCATGTCGGCTTCAGCGTTAACGGTCCACACCACTACTTTCAGTCCCAGGCCTTGCGCCTCTTTCACGCTATCCGCTGAAACCTCGGTGTACGATGGCGACCACACCGCGCCGCCTGCGGCTTTGATCAGGCGCGGGATCGAACCACCGAATTGACTTATGTGCCGCCCGGGCATCCACGGTGATGCGGTTTTGTCGGCGAGTATGTTGTCGGTGAAGTTCTGCTGGGCCGTCAGATAGACCGTGGCAATGTCCGGCGCTTCCTGCTGCACGATGCCGAGCGTGCGCCAGTCGAACGACTGTATCGTTGTGCGCCTCTCCATTTTCTCTATTTTAATCAGAGAGATAAGCGATCGAGCAAAAATGTCGGGTGGGGCCGTGCGCGCGGGATGTATAGGTGAGAGCTTGGTTTCAATGTTGAAGCGCACGGTGTTGTTGCCGGCTTTGCGCGCAAGCGCGAACACCTCGGCAAGTTTCGGAATGCGTGCGCCGTCGATGGCCCGCTGTCGCGGGAAACGCGACGCATATCCGCTGCCTGGCTTGATGCGACCGACGTCGTAGCGCTGCAGTTCGTCGTACGTCAGATGCCGGATCGGTGGTCCGGGCTGCGTGAGCCACTCGTCATCAGGGCCGCGCGTGATGTCGGGATTGAGCAGCGGGTCGTGGCTGACGACGATGACATTGTCTTTAGTGATCGCGCAATCGAGCTCGAGCGTGGTGACACCGATGGCGAGCGCATGCGCGAAACCCGCCAGCGTGTTCTCGGGCATGAGGCCGCGCGCACCGCGATGGCCCTGAATGTCGAGGCTGTAAGCTGGGGCAGTCATGATGAAAGTAGCTGCAAACAAGAATACAGCAAACGCCTGTTGTGCGCGGTTTGCGTGTTCATCCACGATGGCGCAGCCCGGTGCTGACGGGATCTAGATGCCGCCCGCGCCTATCGCGGTAAGGCGCCAGCCGCCCGGCCCTTTGACGAAGCACGCGGTATGTTCGATGGGGCTGCGGATCTGCTCTTCCGGCACGTAGCCCTCGCCTGCCTTGACCTTGACCTTGACCCAGCGCTGTTTGGCATCGGCTGCCTCGTCGGCCATGTCCCAGTCGGCGACCGCGACAATATCGTATTCAAGCGTGGCGAGAGTTGCCGATGCACCGGAGGGCGCGGCTTTCACCAGCACGTCTTTGGTGATGATGGTGCCATAGGCGTGGGGGTCGATATTGCCCGGCCATTTAGGCAGCACGTAGGGCGCGCACAGTTCGACCGGGCCTTTCTCAGGTTTGCGGTAGGCGCTGCCAAGAAACAGCGCGGCTTTCAATTCCCGCCACAGCGCGCTGTCCCCGGCGTCGACATCCCACAGTTTTTTGAATTCCGCGATGCCGCGCGCGCCGTCAAAGCTGTTGCGGACGTTTTTATCAACAATGCCGAGAACGAATTGCCTGTCGCGTTTGTCGAGCGCGTTGAGCAGGCTGTTCCTGAAGCTTACCCAGGAGGGGTCTTTGGCGCCTTCGTTCACCGGTGGCAGTTTCATGTCCTGTGCGCCGACCGGCTGCGCTAACAACGCCAGTAGGCCCAGGCAGTAGAGAATCCGGGTTGCGCGCATCACGTTATTTACCTTTGTAGCTGCCCTGCCGCTTCTCGAAGAACGCGGCCAGCGCTTCGGCATGGTCCTCGGTTTTGTGGCAGATGGCCTGGAACGCCGAGCACACGTCGAGGTGCTCTTCCAGGTTCTGGCGCTGCGCGAGTTTGAGCAACCGCTTGGCGTAGCGTAGGGCCTGCGGCGGCTTGGCGGCGATCTGGGCGGCGAGCGCTTTGGCGCGCGGCAGCAGTTCTTCGGGTGAGGTCACTTCGAGCAGAATACCGAGTTGCAGCGCTTCCTCGGCTTTGACGATGCGGCCGGTGAACGTGAGTTCGGCAGCGCGTTGATAGCCGATCAGGCGTTGCAGGAACCAGCTGCCGCCGTCGCCGGCGATGATGCCGAGATTGGCGAAGGTCTCGCCGAACTGGGCATGGGTCGAGCCGATGCGGATATCGCACATATTGGCCATGTCGAAGCCGGCGCCTATCGCCGGGCCGTTGACTGCGGCGATCACCGGGATTTCCGCGCGCTCGAGCGCCAGCGGAATGCGCTGCACGCCGCTGCGGTAATTCTGCTCCAGCACGTGCGGCGCGGCCTTGGCGCGTTCGCCCATGGTCTTGATGTTGCCGCCTGCGGAAAACGCGCTGCCTGCGCCGGTCATGATGAGCACGGATATTTCCGGTGTGGCATTGGCCCAGGCGATCACCTGCGGAATTTCCGTGACCAGTTCCGTGCTGGTCAGCGCATTGCGCACATCATCGCGATTGAACGTAAGCACGGCGATGCGGCCATTAACGTCCAGCGTGGCATCCTTGAGCGGGGGCAGGTCGGTCATGAGGGTTGCAGCGCGGCGAAGGATGGAAAGGCGCTTATGGTAAGCGCTCGCCGCGGTGGTTACAACCGGACGGCGGCGTTTACTTCGTGGAGTTGGGTTTCTTTTTCTGCGCGGCGGCTTCCGGGCGCAGACGCTGCAACTGTGCGATCGCCGCGTCGCGTGAGTCGTGCACGCGCTGCTGCGCGACGCGCTCGGCTGCCGCGCCGTCGCCGTCGCGTATGGCTTTCACCAGGCGTTGCCAGTGCTGGACCGACTGCTTGCGGCGTTGCGGCGTCGACAGCCCGAGTTGCGAGTAGCGCAGCGTCTGCATTCCAAGCGAGCCGAGCATGGCGCGCAGCCGCCGGCTGCTCGTGGCGCTTGCCAGGATGCAATTCAGCCGGGACACGGCCTCCACATAGTCTTCCCCGATACCCGGGGCGCGCGACAGTCGTACGAGCTTGGCCACTTCAGCCTCCAGCAGGGGCAGAATCCGCAGACGATCGGGATCTTCCGCGATCAGGCGATCGCGCAGGCCGTTTAACACGGCGCGGATATCGAAGGTTTCCCTGACCTCGGCGATGCTCAGGTTGGTGACCTGCGCGCCGCGCCGTGGCAGTATCGTCACCAGTCCGTCCTTTTCCAGCAGGCGCAGCGTTTCGCGCACCGGGCCGCGGCTCACCGCGAACTCTGCAGCCACCGCCTGTTCCATGATGCGCTGACCGGGCGCATAGGTGCCGCCGACGATGCGCTCGGACAGCCGCGCCGCGATCTGCTCGGGCAGTGATTGCGTGAGCGGTGCCGTCTCGGGCAAGCGTGCCATGTCATCCGGCATGGCGGATTCCTGGGAGGGCGGTCAGCATGCCGCCACGATAATCGCCCATTGTAAGATTGTCAACAATCTTCTTGACAACAATCAGTGGCAACCGTAGGATGCCCGGAAGTGTCGCCCGGGCCGGACGACCGTCAACCCTCCCGGGGCCCCCGCATGCCACAGCGCGGCCGTCCTCACATTCAAGGAAGCGCGAGATGGCAACCATAGCAATCAAATCCGAGATCACCGGCACGGTGTGGAAGCTGAAAGCGAAACCCGGCGACCGGGTGGAAGCGGGCGACACGCTGGTCATCGTCGAGTCGATGAAAATGGAAATCCCGGTGCTCACCGAGGACGGCGGCACGGTGAAGGAAATCCTGGTGCAGGAAAAAGACCCGGTCGCGGAAGGCCAGGTTGTCGCGATTATCGAAGAGTAATTTTCGACTGCGTGAGAGCCAAAGCGTAACACCTCTCCCCACCCCTCCCCATGCGCAAGGGGGAGGACGGCTCCTCACCCTCACCTTTGACGGGATGCGGCCTGGAAGTTAAATCGTAACCCATTGTTTATTATTAATAATATATGTGTGTGAGCATTGACATTTAGTGCCACCCTGCAGATGGAGCAAGCCCATGGCGTTTGAAGCATTGTTAGCAGAATACGAAGCGCGGCGCGCCAAGGCGCTCGCCGGCGGTGGTGAAGAGAAGTATGAAAAGCGCAAAGCGGCGGGCGTGCTGAATGCGCGCGAGCGCCTCGCTTATCTGGTCGATCAGGGCACGTTCCTCGAGTCCGGGTTGTTCGGCTCGTCCGGGGTCTATCCCGAACAGGAAGACGAAACCCAGACCGACGGCAAACTGGCCGGTTTCGGCAAGATCGACGGCCGCGATGTCTGTTTGGTAGCCAACGACTTCACGGTGAAGGGCGCGTCGACCTCGGCCACCAACAGCAAGAAGATTGCGCACATGAAACGCGCCGCGACCGAGCGCGGGATGCCGTTCGTGACCCTGGGCGAATCGACCGGCGCGCGCCTGCCCGACGCCATGGGTTCGCGCGGCATGGGCCTGTTGCTCGGCAATGACAACACGCAGTTCCGCCGCCTGCGCGAAACGCCGATGTGCGCTGCGGCGTTCGGGCCGTCGTTCGGCTCTTCGACCTGGCTCATGTGCCAGGCTGATTTCGCGGTGATGCACAAAAGCGCAACCGTCGCAGTATCGAGCCCGCGGCTGGTGTCGATGGCGCTGGGCGAGAAAGTCGATGCGGCGGACCTCGGCGGCTGGCGGCTGCACGCCGAAGTCACGGGATTGGTCGACCAGGTCGCCGACAAGGAGGAAGAAGCGCTCGATGCGATCAAGCGGTTCCTGTCGTACATGCCCAGCCATTGCATGGAGGCGCCGCCGGATGTGCCGGTGCCCGCGGGCTCGGGCGCCGATATGGAGAAGGTGTTTGCCATCCTGCCGGAGAGCCGCACCCAGGTCTACGACATGAAGCGTGTCATCAAATGCATTGTCGACAAGGACACGATGTTCGAGTTGAAGCCGCGTTTCGGCAAGAGCGCGGTGACGGCGCTGGCGCGGCTCGGTGGAAAAAGCGTGGGCATCATCGCCAACAATCCTCTGCATCGCGGTGGTGCGCTCGATGGCGACGCCTGCCGCAAGATCGTCGATTTCCTGGTGTTGTGCGACTCGTTCAACGTGCCCATCGTGCTGCTGACCGACACCCCCGGCTTCCAGATCGGCACCGAGGCGGAGAAAAACGGGGCGCCGGGCAAGATCATGAATTTCATGAATGCGATGACGCTGCTTACCGTGCCGCGGCTGTCGGTGATCATCCGCAAAAGCTATGGTCGCGCCTATGTCTGCATGGGCGGCGGCCGCCATTCCGACGACGTCGCCGCCTGGCCTACTGCCGAAGTGAGTTTCATGAGCCCCGAGTTCGCGACCAAAATCGTGCATGGTGTCGGGCCGGGCGAGCCCGGCTTCGACGAAGCGTTTGCCGATATCCGCAAGGGTTCGGATGTGTGGGGACTGGCTGCGGTGTATGCGGCGCAGGCGGTAATCCGGCCCGAGCAGACGCGTGACCACCTGATACGCATGCTCGACATCTACAAGCTGCGCATGACCAGGGGCGTGGGGCAGCATTTGATGCGCGCGTGGCCAACTTCTTATTAGTGATGAGTAAAGGGTGATGAGTAATGAGTGAACGGCAAGACTCTCAATTCCTCCCCCGGGCCGCGCGGTGAAAACGCACATTACCCATTACTCGTTACCCATCACCAGGCCATTATGTTCAGCAAAGTCATCGTTGCAAACCGGGGTGCGGTAGCCGCGCGCGTGCTGCGCGCGCTCAACGAAATGGGAATACGTTCGGTCGCGGTTTATTCCGAAGCCGATGCCGGCGCGCCTTATCTGGAAATGGCGGGCGAGACTTATGCCATCGGCCCGGCGCCGGCGCGAGAAAGTTATCTGAACCAGGATATGCTGCTCGATATCGTGCGCAGCTCGCATGCCGACGGTCTGCATCCGGGTTACGGATTTCTGTCCGAGAACGCGGCGTTTGCACAGAAAGTCGCCGATGCCGGTGCGCGCTTCATCGGGCCGTCGCCGCAATGGATAGACGCCATGGGCCACAAGACCCGGGCGCGCGAACTTGCAGCACAACACGGTATGCCGATGTCACAGGGTTCGGGCGTGCTGCCCATGGACAACGATGCAGTGCTTGCCGCTGCGCGTGTGATCGGCTTTCCGGTGCTGGTGAAGCCGGCAGGGGGCGGTGGCGGTATCGGCATGCTGCCGGCGAAGGATGAATCGCAGTTACTGGAGGCGGTAGAGCGCTCGCGCTCGATGGCGGGCCGCGGTTTCGGCTCGACCGAAGTCTATCTCGAGCGGTTGATCGAGCATCCACGCCACGTCGAATTCCAGGTGCTCGGAGATGCGCACGGCAACGCGGCGCATTTATTTGAGCGGGACTGCTCGACGCAGAGGCGCAACCAGAAAGTGGTAGAGGAAGCACCGGGCCCGGCGCTAGCGCGAGACAAGGTCGACGCCGTTGCGCGTCAGATCGCCGGCATCATGCAAAAAATGGGTTACGACAATATCGGCACGGTGGAAATGCTGATGGGCGCAGACGGCAGCTTCAGCTTCCTCGAGATGAATACGCGGTTGCAGGTCGAGCATGGCGTGACCGAGGAAGTCACCGGGGTCGACCTGGTGCGTGCGCAGATCAGCTCCGCCGCCGGTGAGAAACTGGCGGCGATCCTGCCGCAGAACATAGAAGTCACAGGCCATGCAATCCAGGCGCGCGTCTATGCTGAAGATCCGAAAAATTTTTATCCGTCACCCGGCAGGCTCACGGTGTTCCGTCCGCCGCAGGATGCAGGCGTACGCGTCGAGACCGGCTATGCCGAAGGGCGTGACGTGACGCCGCACTACGATCCGATGGTGGCCAAGGTGATCGTGCATGCCGGCACGCGCGAGGCCGCGATCGACAGACTTATCGATGCACTCGAGGCATTTGAAATCCAGGGCATCAAGAACAACATCCCGGCGGTGCTGGCCGTGCTGCGCTCGGAGCCGTTCCGCGCGGGGCGGGTGCATACGGGGCTGATACCTGAAGTGCTGGGAAAGAAAATTTAGCCGCCAAGGCCGCCAAGCACGCCAAGAAGAACAAAGAGACGAAAAATAATATTTAAAGTCGCGGCCTTTTTGATGGTACTCGCAAGCTTATTTGGTATCGGGTGTTTATATATATCTTGGGTTTGATTTTCCTTGGCGTTCTTGGCGGCCTTGGCGGCTAATAGGATTTTAGAAATGAACGTAATTGAAGCAGCAAGAAAACAGAACCGCAGCGCACTCGACGAGCAAGCCGGCAAGGCGCTGCTCGCAGAATTTGGCGTGGCGGTTCCAAAATCCGTCATGGTTGCCAGCACGGATGAGGTCGGGCAGAAAACGACAGCCCTGACATTCCCGGTGGTGGTGAAAGTGATGTCACCCGACATTCTTCATAAAAGCGACGTCGGCGGGGTGAAGGTTGGCCTGAAATCCGCCGCCGAGGTAGAAAGTGCGATCCAGACCATGATGCAGCAGCCGGCGATCGCGTCGGCCCGCGTCGACGGATTCCTGATCGAGGAGATGGCGCCGCCGGGACAGGAAATCGTGGTCGGCGGTCTGCGCGACCCGCAGTTCGGGCCGCTGGTGATGGTCGGGCTGGGCGGCATTTTCGTCGAGGTGCTGGCCGACGTGTCGTTTCGCATCTGCCCGATAACGCGCCTCGACGCGCGCGAGATGCTTGCCGAGTTGAAAGGCGTGGCGATACTGAATGGCGCGCGCAACAGAAAAGCCGTCTCGCAGGAGTCGATCGTCGAGGTGCTGCTCAAGGTCGGCGGCGAAAACGGGCTGTTGATGCAACACGCTGCAGACATTGCAGAAGCCGACATCAATCCTTTGATCGTGTCCGAATCCGGTGCGGTCGCGGTAGACGCACGCTTTATTCTTGGTTGAAGCGCGGCAAAAACGTTAACAATCAATGTAACCTGAGATAAAAACAAAATATTTTAGCCACAGAGAGCACAGAGGTCACAGAGAGAACCCCTACATATTTTCTAAACAAATAGATTTTGATGCTTTCCTCTGAGTGCTCTGTGCTCTCTGTGGCCAATAATTTTTTGATATGCGCTCTTATAGGGTTTTTAGATGAGTTCCAGCATCACTGAACAATTCATGCCGCTGTTCGCGCCGAAAACGGTGGCGGTTGTCGGCGCTTCGACCAAAGGCACGCCATTACCCAACATATTCATCCGTCGCATCCGCGAATTCGGATTTGGCGGCGAGATTTACCCTATCCATCCATCGGCAGCAGAAATCGATGGGCTCAAGGCGTACAAAAGTCTGGCCGAGACGCCGCAGCCGGTCGACTATGCCTATATTGCAATCGCCGCGGGTCAGATTTCAGCGCTGCTGTCCGCCGCCAACGGGCGGGTGCGGTTCGCGCAGGTGATATCCAGCGGCTTCGGAGAAGTCGAAGAGGGCAAGGACCTGCAGGACGAGGTGGCCGCTGCCGCGCGTGCCGGTGGCATGCGCCTCATCGGCCCAAACTGCCTCGGCATTTACTCGCCGCGCGGGCGCGTCACGTTTACAGAGAACGGACCGAAAGAAACCGGTCCTGTCGGCATCATCTCGCAAAGCGGCGGGCTCGGCACCGACATCATCCGCCGCGGCATGGGGCGCGGCCTCAGGTTCTCGGGACTGGTGACGGTGGGCAATTGCGCCGATGTCAGCCCGAGCGAGCTGATCGAGTTCTACCTCGCCGACAGCGCAACGCGCGTCATTGGCATGTACATCGAAACCGCGAAAGACGGCCGGCGGCTGTTCGAAATTCTGCGTGCAGCGAATGCGCACAAGCCGGTCGTCATCCTCAAAGGCGGGCGCACGCAACTGGGACTGGCGGCGGCGGCTTCACACACCGGCTCGCTGGCCGGCGACGACCGCGCATGGGTCGCGTTGTCGCGGCAGACCGGCTGCATCCTGGTCGAGACGCTCGATCAGTTTATCGACACGCTGCTGGTGTTCCAGACGCTGGCGCCAAAACCGCAGCATCCGACGCGGCGCGTGGTGCTGTTCGGCAACGGCGGCGGCACCAGCGTGCTCGCCACCGATTTCTTCGCGCAGCTCGGGCTCGACGTCACGCCGTTCGCCGCCGGCACCATAGCGGCGCTTGCGGCGCTAAAACTGCCGCCGGGAACCAGCATCACCAATCCCGTCGACTGCCCGGTCGGCACACTGCAGCAGGAGGACGGACGCGTTGCCGAAAAAATTCTCTATCTCATCTATTCCAGCGGCAAACCCGATGCGCTGGTAATGCATCTCAATCTGTCGGCCTTCGTCGGCCGCACCAAACCGGAAGTGCTCGACAACCTGGTGCAGGCCGCGTTGCGCGTGCAGTCGCATTATCCGGGGCAGGCGCATTTCGCGCTGGTGCTGCGCTCCGATGGCGAACCCGCGCTGGAAGAACGCAAGCGCGAATTTCGCGCGCGCGCCGTGGTGCTGGGCATTCCTGTCTATGATGAGATGGTGAATGCCGGATACGCGCTTGCCGCACTGCAAGCGCACGAGCGCTTCATCCATAGTCGCGGCGGATAAATCTGCCGCCCATCAAATGGGCTGGATTTACAAAGGCTTACACTTTGGCGGCACTTTTAAGTACGCGGATGGGTCCTGCCGGCGTTAGTGGATCCATGGGAATCGCCCCACACCACCTTCCGGAGAAACAATAATGAAACTGAATCTGGCGATTGCGGCGCTGCTGGTTTCAACGCTGCCCGCCATTGCGCTGGCCCAGCCGTCGACGACGCACATCGACCAGCGTAAAGAGCAGCAGCAAAAGCGCATAGAGCAGGGCGTTCAATCAGGCCAGCTCACCAGCAAGGAAGCCGAGCGCCTTCAGAAAGGGCAAAAGAAAGTAGAGAAAATGGAAAATCGGGCACTGAAGGACGGCACGCTGACGCCGAAAGAGCGCGACCGCATCGAGCGCGAGCAAAACAAGCAGGACAAAAAAATCTACCGCGAGAAGCACGACAAGCAAAAGGCGAAGTAAGAAGTAAACGCCGGCCGAAGCTCGCGCTCTTTCGTTGGCGCAAATGCTTGACGGGATTTACGGACCAACGGTCACGCCACAAGCGTGGCCGTTTTTTGCGCCAGGATTCGGTGTCGGATAGATCAGGGCTTCCCTGGAATTGCGACTCCGATCACGGCTATCGCGCGCGGGATAAAGCGGGTTTTAGAACCGGGCGCGCCCGGCCTGGTGCGCGATGCCTATGCCGGCGAGCACGATAATGCCACCGGCGATTTGCATGGGGCCCATGGTTTCAGCGAGCAGCACCCAGGCAAAAAGTGCGGCCATGACCGGCTGCAGTAGCAGGCCGACCGAGGAAAAAGTGGCTGGCAGATGCGCCATTGCGTAGGCGATCAGGCTCTGGCCCGCCACCTGCGCGATCAGCGCGAGCCCAAAAAGCTTGAGCCACCCCGTGCCGGTGGCGGGGAAAAAGGGTTCGCCCGACAGCAGCGCCAGCGGCAGCAACGCGGCGGCCATGATCAGCCCGCTCCACGCCATGATGCTGGCGGTGGACACCGTCGTGCGCAGCCGGGTCACGGTCAGTTGGTAACCGGCATAGAACACGGCGGTGAGCACGCCCAGACCATTGCCCAGCAGGTGACTGGGGGCGCCAAAATCCACACCGATCAGAACCACGATGCCGCTTAGCGCGGCAGCCAGTCCGACGAGAAACATGCCGCCGGGGCGTTTGCGCCAGAGCACCCACACCGCCAGCGTCACAAAAATTGGCGCAAGGTTGGACAGCAGCGTGGCGTTGGCCACAGAGGTCAGCACGATGGACCAGTGCCACACTGCGAGGTCGCCGGCGAAGAACAGGCCGGCTGCAATCATGAGCCTGCGGTCGCGCGCGAACGCCGCGAAGTGCATGCGCCGGTTGTCGACCATCGCCCACGCCCACAGGAAGGGCAGTGCGAGAAACACGCGCCAGAACGCGGTGGCGACCGGCCCCGCTTCGCTGACTTTGACGAACAGTGCGGAAGTGGCAATGGCGGTGGCACCGGCGAATAACGCGGCGAGCGCCAACGGATTGCCGGCAGCGGCCGGCCGGCGGTCCGTCTGGCTCACTTGCCTTTGTTCATCGGCGTTTATCGGCGGTTACGTTGGAATTCGGGCTTGCGCTTCTCGATGAACGCCGCCATGCCTTCCTTCTGGTCCTGCGAAGCGAACAGGATCTGCGCCGCTTTGGTTTCAAGCGCGAGTCCGGTATCGAGCGAGGCATCCATGCCGCGCAGCACCACTTCCTTCGCCTGCAGGATCGCGATCGGCGGCAGTGCCGCGATCTTCTGCGCCATTTCGACCGCGCATTTTTCGACGTCGGCATCAGCCACGATGTCGCTGACCAGGCCCATGTCGCACGCTTCTTTGGCGCTGAACGGATCGCCGGTCAGGATATAGCGCATGGCCTTGTATTTGCCCACCGCGCGCGTGAGGCGCTGGGTGGCGCCGCCGCCGGGTATGATGCCGATTTTTACTTCCGGCTGGCCGAACTTGGCCGATTCCCCGGCGATGATGATGTCGCAGATCATGGCGAGTTCGCAGCCGCCGCCGAGTGCGTAGCCGTTCACCGCCGCGATCACCGGCTTGGGGCAGGCGGCCATGGCGCGCCACAATTTATGCGTGCCCCGCGCCAGCATCTCTATGGTGCCCGCACCCGCCATTTCCTTGATGTCGGCGCCCGCGGCAAACGACTTGTCGTTGCCGGTCAGCACGATGCAGCGCGTCGTGTCGTCCTCGCCGAGTTCGGTCAGGTGTTTTGCAATGAGTCTGCGCACTTCGAGATTGAGCGCGTTGCGCGCTTCGGGGCGGTTGATGCGAACCAGCGCTACACCCGCGGCGGGGTGCTCCAGCAATACGACGGGAGCGGCCATGATGGCTCCATATTAAAAACTGCACATCGGTAACAGGAGGGAATGGTGAACAGGAAATGGTGGGCAGAGAAAGCAGGCAGCCCTTGGCTTTGGCGCTTTTACCATTCACTAATCACTGTTCACCATTCACAGGTTTTTATTGTTTTGCAAGCCCAAGTTCGACCAGCACCGCTTTCATTGTGGTGTAATCCTTGTCGAGGTCTTTCCCGAACTGTTCGCTGGTCACGAAGTCGTTGGACCAGTAATTCTTTTCGAGCCCGACTTTCCAGTCCGTGGTTTCGGTTGCCTTGCGCAGTGTGCCTTCCCAGTACGCAATCTGCGCCGGCGTCAGGCCTTTCGGCGCCATGATGGCGCGCCAGCCGCCGAACACGAGATCGACGCCCTGTTCTTTCCATGTCGGGATATCGGCAAGTGCGCCGCCAAAACGCACGGGGGCTGCGACGCCGACCACACGCATGCGCCCGGCCGCGACGTGGCCGCTGGCATTGCCGGCCGCGGTGGTGACCAGATCGATATGGCCGCCGAGCAAGGTGGTGATGGCCTCCGATGAACCCTTGAATGCGACCACCTTGAGGTTCCGCACGTTGCCGCCGATCGCCTTCATCAGCAGTCCGGCCGCGATGTGATTGTGGCTGCCGAGCGCGGTCGCAAAGCCGATGGAAACGGACTGGGGATCTTTCTTCAGACGATCAATCAGGTCTTTGCCGGTCTTGATCGAGGAATCGGCGTTGACCGCGAACACCACGTAGTCATTGAACAGGGACGCGATGGGCGTAAAGTCGGTATGCCGCAGCTTGCTGCGGCCGGTGATGTGGTTGCTGAGCAACGCCGTGGTGCCGATCAGCAGGATGTGGGCATCGCCCGGACGCTGGCTGACGTAAGTGAAGGCGATGCTGCTGCCGCCCCCGGGCTTGTTGACCACTGTCAGCGGGGTACTGATCAATTTGTTGCCAACGAGTATGCGGTCCACGGTACGGGCGGTCTTGTCGTTGCTGCCGCCGGGGGCGGAGCCGACCACAATTTCGACGTTTTTCTGCGGTGTCCAGCTCTGCGCCCAGCCGTGCGCACTCGCGGCAGCCCACAATAAACCGATCAACAAACGCCCGTATTGCATGAGATCTCCAGGTTTAGCGGTAAATAAAATGGGTGATAGCCGGCGATTATTATAAGCACATGGCGGTCCACCGAGTGGCCTTGTGCACTAAATCCACCATGGCTTATAGCGGTTTGATGCCCGCTTTCCTGATCACCCGCTCGTATTTGGTGATTTCGGACCGGATGAACTTGTCAAAGGTCTCGACCGATCCGCCCTTGGTGATCAGGCCGTTGTTGTCGAATTTCCCCCGCACATCCTTGCCGGCGAGCACCTTGTTCACGTCGGCATTCACCTTGTTGATGATATTCCGGGGCACCTTGATCGGCGCCATAAACCCGAACCAGTTGCTGGTTTCATAGCCTTTGACGCCCGATTCGTCGAACGTGGGCACGTCCGGCACGGCAGGAAAGCGCGCGCTGCTGCTTATTGCGATTGCACGCAGTCGTTTCGACTTGATGTGCGGGATCAGCGCGGGCACGCCGCTGAACACCATTTCGACATTGCCGGCAATGGTGTCGGTGATTGACGGCGCGTTGCCCTTGTAGGGCACGTGCACGATGTTTATGCCGGCCATCATCTTGAACAGTTCGCCAGCCATGTGGTTGGCGCTGCCGAGGCCTGCCGAGCCGAAGTTCAGCTGACCGGGGCGCGCTTTGGCCAGCGCAATCAGTTCTTTCAGGTTTTTTGTCGGGAGGGACGGGTGTACAGCCAGGATGGCGGCGCCCTGCACGCACCATGCGACCGGCGCGAAATCGCGCAGCGTGATGTACGGCGGCTTCGCGTACAGCGTCATGTTAATGGCGTTGGACGGGCCGCCCATGAACAGCGTGTAGCCATCAGGCGCGGCGGTGGCGGCGAGTTCCGATCCGATGTTGGTGCCGCCGCCTGGCCGGTTGTCGATGACCACCTGCTGTCCCCATATTTCCGCGAGCTTGGCGCCGACCGTGCGCGCGGTGTAGTCGGTGTTGCCGCCGGCGGCATAGGGCACGATGACGCGCACGGATCTGGCCGGATACGTTTGTGCGGCTACGGGGAGTGCCAAAGCCAATGTAGCGGCTATCGCCGCGACAGGGATCGCGCGCAGTATCATGATCAGCATAGTACCTTCCTCCTGATGGTTTTATCGTTATTCGCTTAGCGCGTAGCCACTTCATTGGCCAGCGCCAGCCCCCGACTCCAGTGGCCAAGATTATCGAAGAATATCCCATTTACTCGCCGCGTGTTGCCCGATGCTGCGGCCGAACAGTGCGGTGTCAGGAACACATTCGGCAAATCCCACAGTGGCGATGCGGGCGACAGCGGTTCCTTGCCGAACACATCGAGGTAGGCGCCGGCAAGATGCCCGCTGCGCAGTGCGGAGATTAGCGCGATTTCGTCGATAATCTCGCCGCGCGCAATATTGATGATGCGCGCGCTCCGCGGCAGCCTTGCGATGAGGCTGGCGTCGATCATACCGCGCGTCTCAGAGGTGAGCGGGCAGGTGACGATGAGCCAGTTGGCCCGCGGCAGCAGATGATGCAGCGCAGCGGGCGCGTGCAACTCGTCAACGTTGTCCTCGGGTTTGAGCGGGCTGCGGCGCACCCCGATCACCTTCAGGCCGAGCAGCAGCGCCAGGCGTGCAAACTCATTGCCGATGTGGCCCAGGCCGAGAACGAGCGCGGTCTGGCCCCTGAGGTCGCGCGGAAAATCGGGCAAGCGCATGGGATTCCACGCCCGGTTGGTCTGGCCTTCTAGCCAGCGCGGAAAATTGCGCGCAAGCATCAGCAGGCCGGTGATTGCGGTCTGCGCGATAGGTTCGGCGGTGGAACCCGATGCTGTCGTGATGCGCACGCCGCGCGCGAGCATCTCGGCATAGATGGGATGATCGACGCCGGCGTTGAACACCTGCAGCCATTTGAGCGCGGGCGCTTTGCGTATCGCGGAGAAAAACTGGCGCGCGTGACCGGGAAAGAGGTCCTCGGAAAAATACGCGAGGTTTATGCGCGCGCACGCTTCATTCGCAAGCCGCGCCTCACGGTCGGCGGGCAGCACCAGCAGGTCCAGCTTCAGCGCGGCGCGCGCAGCGGCAGCGGCGATCTCCGCGCTATGTGCGGCATGGAAGTGGTGAGAGACGAGCAGTATGGTCATGCCAAAAGTGGTGATTGGTGAATAGCGACCGTACCTTTAGCGGTACTTTTCACCGATTCTACCTGCTATTTGTTAAGATGCCATGCACACGCCTAACCTGAACAGAAAGCCCATTTCATGGCTATAGATACGCTGGATCTCGCTAAAAAACTCATTGCGCGCCGGTCGGTATCACCCGACGATGCCGGCTGCCTCGACACGGTGATAGAGATCCTGGCGCCGCTGGGCTTCAAGTGCGAGAAGATCAGCATGAACGGCGTCGACAATCTGTGGGCGCGGCGCGGCACTACCGCCCCGCTGCTGTGCTTCGCGGGACATACCGACGTCGTGCCGACCGGCCCGCTGGAGCAATGGCACAGCGACCCGTTCACGCCAACCGTCAAGAATGGTGTGCTCTATGGCCGCGGCGCAGCCGACATGAAAACCTCGATTGCGGCGTTCGTCGCGGCCATCGTCGATTTCATCAACGAACATCCCGATCACCCCGGTTCAATCGCGGTGCTGTTCACTTCCGACGAGGAAGGGCCTGCCGTCGACGGCACCGTGCGCGTGGTCGAGGCGCTTGCCGGGCGCGGCGAGAAAATCGACTATTGCGTCGTCGGCGAGCCGACCTCGGTCAGCGCGCTCGGTGACATGATCAAGAACGGCCGCCGTGGCTCGCTTTCCGGCACGCTGACGGTGAAAGGCGTTCAGGGACACGTCGCCTATCCGCATCTCGCGAAAAACCCGGTGCATGAGGTCGCGGTGGCGGTCGCCGAACTGGCGCAGATCGAGTGGGACCGCGGCAACGAATATTTTCCGCCGACGACGTGGCAGATTTCCAATTTCCATGCGGGCACCGGCGCCACCAACATCATTCCCGGCGACGCGCAGATCCAGTTCAACTTCCGCTTCGCCACCGCGAGCAGCGTAGAATCGCTGCAGACGCGGCTCATCGGTATCCTCGACAAGCATGGTGTCGAGCACCACATCGACTGGGTCTACGGCGGACGGCCGTTCGTAACGAAAAGAGGTGATCTGGTCGATGCCGTAGCGGACGCGATCAAAACCGTCACCGGTGTCACCACCGAACTGTCGACCACCGGCGGCACCTCGGATGGGCGCTTCATCGCCGACATCTGCCCGGAGATCGTCGAGTTCGGGCCGACCAACGCCACCATCCACAAAATCAACGAGTGCATCCCGGTCGCGGAGGTGGCGCCGCTGATGCAGATCTACAAACATATCCTATTGAATATATTGAATAAATAGTATGCCGCGTGCAGACGATGTGAATGTATTGCCTGCCGATCTGCCGGTGCCGGTGGACGATGGCGCGTGCGCTCATCTTCGGGGCATGCACCTGCCTCCGGTGACTCTGACTTCTACCGGCGGACGCAGAATCAGCCTTGCCCGGCTGGCTGGACTAACCGTAGTTTATGTCTATCCGCGCACCGGAAAACCAGACCAGGAACTGCCTACCGGATGGAACGCGATCCCCGGCGCGCGCGGCTGCACGCCGCAGTCGTGCGCGTTCCGCGATCATTACCAGGAATTGCGCAATCTCGGCGTCGGCAACCTGTTCGGGCTCAGCACCCAGGACACGGCCTACCAGCGGGAAGCGGTCGAACGCCTGCATCTGCCGTTCGAACTCCTGTCCGATGAAAAACTGGAATTTGCGCGAGCGCTCAAGCTGCCGACCTTCGCGGTCGACGGCATGACTTTGATCAAACGCCTGACGCTGATCGCCCGCGAAGGCGTAATCGAACGCGTGTTCTACCCGGTGTTCCCTTCGGATGCGAACGCGGGGGAAGTGGCGGCGTGGCTGGCTGCGCAGGCCTGATTGCCCGCCGCTGCTTAAAACCTAGCGGGCGACTGTCGCCGCGGCCATGCCCGCCAGCGCCTTGCTCAGATTCTTGACCACCGGGCACTCCGGCACGCCATGCCGCTTTGCCAGAAAGTCCGGATCGTTGTAGCCGAGCCAGACCTGCGACGATGCATCTTCCCAGACCAGCGCCTTCAGCGGCAGATCTATGCCCGCGGATTGCGCACACTCCATGAACGGTGTGCCGCCCTGCGGATTGCCGAAAATCAGGACTTCGGTGGGTCGCAGCGACTTGTTGATCTTGGCGGCGCCTGCCGCGTGATTGATGCGCGCAAACACGTTCAGGTTGCGTTGCTTGACGATTTTTTCCAGCCGGTCCATGGTTTCCTTTGCGTCGTATGGACTTTTGACGGCCACCAGCCCGTCTGCGGCAAAGACCAGCGGACTGAGCGCGAAAACGGCGACAGCGGCAATATGGCGTAGGAATTTCATGGCAAGCTCCTTTGAGGTTGAAGTACGTTGAGGCCGCTGCAAAAGAAGCAGGACCTGGTTTGCGCGACGCGCCTTGCTGCTTCCAGTTAGTCGGGACTGGGGGGCGAATCATTACAGCCGGGGCTGTGGCCTGACCAGGTAAGACTGGGGGCTGGAATAGTCAGGCTTCGCCCCTACCGGGTTGGGCCAGCCTGGTTTCCCACTTCAGTAGTCCAGCGCACGATCTCGTCGCGCGATGCGGTAGGCGCGTCGATGTGGTTCGAATCCGGCTCGTACAATTTACTGAGCGGATGCTCGGGAAGCGCGTCGAACATCGGCTGTTTGGCTCTACGCAAGGCCGGTATATCTCCCGTCGGGCCTATATACAGGACCGGAGTTCGCGGATTCATATTTTTCATTGCCAACGTTTGGTTCATGGCACCATCGGGATCGAACCAGCTTAAATAAATAACCGGTGTGGTGATTATTTCGGTCAAGCCTTTTCTGCCTTCGTAATCGTTTAATTTTGCCTTGTTATCCCCTTTTCCCCCTGCGACAAGCTCGCGCGCCATGTCCACCGATGCGCTGACTTTGTTCCGGTAAAATGTGCTGCTCACGTCTCCGCCCGGCGCTATGGCAATCACTCCATCCACCGCGTGCCTGCCGCCAAAATAAAGCGCGAATATCCCGCCCTGGCTGTGCCCGGCGACAAATACCTTTTTGGCCCCTTTGCTTCGCAGCATACTTATTGCGGCTACGGTCTCATTTTCCGCAGCGTTCACGTTCACGTCGTAATCGCGCGACTTGGACCAGGGCATGTTCAGATTGGCAACGAGATAGCCTTTCTCCGCAAGCGTAGCGGCCAGAGTCGAGACATACCCCGATGGCAAGCCTCCCTTGCCGTGCATGATGACGATACCGATAACCGGTGCAGGGGTTTGCGCGACCGACAAATAAGCTATTCCTGCGAGAAGGATGGCCAGGGTCATCTTGAGATACGTGCGCATGGTTTGAAACATGTTCGGTCATTCCCTTGGGGCTGATGTCAAATGCGACATGGTGTTGCGAATGGCATCATAGCGCACCCCGGCCTAGAGCCTGGCGGCCAGATCGCGCGTCAAATCGGCGGCAGGCATTTCCTTGCAGCCGCTCGCATTCTGGCCTGACCACAGCGGCGAGAAATCACCGGAGCCCTGGCTTTCGGCTTTGGCACGTAACGGAGCGATCGCAGCAGTGGCAAGGGGGAATGCGGGTGGTGCGGCGCTGATCGGGCCCAGTTCTTTGATGATGCGGTTCACTATGCTGCGCGCGGGCCGGCCCGTGAAGAGGTTGGTGAGCGCCGTGTGACGGGCGGCCTCGCTCTTGAGCGCCGCGCGATGCACGGGGTTGGTGGTGGCCTCGGGGCAGAGCAGGTAAGCCGTTCCGAGCTGCACGCCGGCGGCGCCGAGCGCCGTAGCCGCCGCCACGCCTTTCGCATCGCTGATGCCGCCGGCGGCAATGACCGGAACTTTGACTTCCCGCACGATCTGGGGCAACAGCGCAAACGTACCCACCTGGGTAGTGAGATCCTCCGACAGGAAAATCCCGCGATGGCCGCCCGCCTCCAGGCCTTGAGCGATGATGGCATCGACTCCCTGCGCCTCGAGCCAGCGCGCCTCCGCGAGCGTGGTTGCCGAACACATTACCTTCGAGCCCCAGGCTTTTACGCGCGCCAGCAGTTCAGCCGAAGGCAGACCGAAATGAAAGCTCACTACGGCGGGTTTGAATTCGCCCAGCACGTCAGCGGCTTCGGAACTGAAAGGTGTGCGCCCCGGCCCGGCGGGTATGGTGTCCGCATCGATCCCGAACTCTTTAAAGTACGGCGACAGCGCCGCCCGCCATGCCGCTTCACGTCCGGCATCGGGCTTGGTCGGCACGTGGCAAAAGAAATTCACATTGTAAGCCCGGTCGGTTTGCGATGTGATCGCTTCCAGCTCTTTGCGCATGGTGTCTGGATTCAGCATGGCGCAAGGCAGCGAACCGAGCCCGCCTGCATTGGACACCGCTACGGCCAGGGCGCTGCCCTGGACCCCCGCCATAGGGGCCTGGATGATGGGCAACTCGATGCCCAGGAGGCGTTGCAACGTCATGTCCTTCTCCTTAAAGTGCGTGGCTTGTGTGTGAGCAAGTGCCGCTCAGCGTCCCGGCAACACAACGTTCACGGTCTTGCCCCCGTATCCATTTTTCTGATCCCGCGCCTGGACGACCACGGTTCGAATACCTGACGGGATGGGCACACCGTACAGCTCCCGGGTGAACGGCTGTTCGCTCGCATGGTCGTGCAGGAGCTTGCGTTCGCCGTAGGGCTGACCGTCAGCACTCATTACCCGGAACGCGTCGGCGTAGCGTTGCGGCGTGTCATAGGGTGACGAAATGGTGACATCGAAATCGAAGCGGTTCTGGCCGCGCGCCTGCACTTTGACGCTCACCACGTCCGGGAATTTCTGGTTCCCCGGGCCTTTGGACTGGGCGAACGTGACGCCTGTCAATGTGATGGCCGCTACGGCCGCAACTGCAATAAAGCGGCGATTCATATGACCTCCTGACTTAAGGAACTCCGGCCTTCAATAAATAGACTCATGTTTAAGCCAGCCACGGCATCTCGCCGTGATAGCGCTTCTCGTAGGCTTCGATCGCTTCGATGTTCTGCATCACAAGCCCGATATCGTCGAGGCCTTTCAGCAGTTTTTCCTTGTTGCTCGGATCGATGTCGAACGAATAAGCCGCGCCGTCAGGGCCGGTCACAGTTTGGGATTCGAGGTCGACGGTGATCTGCGCACCGGATTGATCGTGCAACTGCTGGCGCAGTTTCTTCACCGTGGCATCAGGCAGCCTGACCGGCAGCAGGCCGTTCTGCAGCGCGTTGCCGTAGTGGATGTCGCCGAACGAGGGCGCGATCACCGAACGTATACCGTAATCGGTCAGCACCCACACCGCCGATTCGCGCGAGGAGCCGCAGCCAAAGTTGTCGCCGGCGACCAGGATCTGAACATTGCGGTATCGCGGCTGGTTGAGGATGAAGCCGGAGTTGTCGCTGCCATCGGCGTTATGGCGGATGTCGTGGAACAGGTATTTACCGTAATCGGCGCCGCGCGCCTTGCGCAGAAAGCGCGCCGGCACGATCTTGTCGGTGTCGACGTTGGCCATGTCGATGGGCGCGGCGATGGCAGTGATTTTTGTGAATGGTTTCATAGAGCCTCTAAAGCTTTGACACAAAGGACACAAAGGACACGAAGGAAAAGCAAAAAATTAAATAAAACTAAGACCGTGACTAAATTGGCAATCGCAAGATGGAACCAAGAACAAATGTATTCGGCATCTCTGTTTTGTTGATTATTTTTCCTTCGTGTCCTTCGTGTCCTTTGTGTTCTTAGTGTCTATGTCTTTGACGTTATAGTTTCCGAACGTCAGTGATATGGCCCGTGACCGCAGCCGCGGCGACCATCGCCGGGCTCATCAAATGGGTGCGCGAGCCCTTGCCCTGGCGGCCTTCGAAATTGCGGTTCGAGGTCGACGCGCAGCGTTCGCCTGCCGGCACGATGTCACCGTTCATCGAGGCGCAACTCGAGCAGCCCGAGGCGCGCCAGTCGAAACCCGCTTCGCGGAACACGCGGTCCAGTCCTTCTGCCTCCGCCTGGCGCTTGATCGCAGTCGAGCCCGGCGACACCCACGAGCGCACCATCGCTTTTCTGCCCTTGAGCACCGCGGCTGCTGCGCGCAGGTCCTCGATGCGGCCATTGGTACAGGTGCCGATGAACGCGCGGTCGATTTTCACGCCCTGCAGCGGTGTGCCGGGCGCAAGTCCCGTGTAGCGCAGCGCCTGTTCCATGCGCGCGCGGCGGTCGGCGTCGGTGGCGGTGGCAGGATCGGGCACGACGGCGCTGACCGGCAATGCATCTTCGGGGCTGGTGCCCCAGGTGACCATGGGCTCGAGCGCGCCTGCGTCCAGCCTGACTTCGCGGTCGAACGTCGCGCCGTCGTCGCTCGGAAGCGTGCGCCAAAGCGCGAGTGCCTGGTCCCAATGCGCTCCCCGGGGCGTGAAGTCGCGTCCCGTCAGATATTCGAACGTGGTGTCGTCGGGCGCGACCATACCGGCGCGCGCACCCGCCTCGATCGACATATTGCATACCGTCATGCGGCCTTCTATGCTGAGCGTGCGCATCACGGCGCCGGCGTATTCGATGGCATGGCCGGTGCCGCCGGCGGTGCCGATCTTGGCGATGATGGCGAGGATCACGTCCTTGGCGCTGACGCCGGGGCCGAGCGCGCCATCGACCGTGATGCGCAGCGTCTTCGGTTTTTTCTGCCACAGGCACTGCGTGGCGAGGATCTGCTTCAGGTGCGAAGCGCCGATGCCGACGGCGTACGCGCCCAGCGCGCCGTGGGTCGAAGTGTGCGAGTCACCACAGGTGACGATCAGCCCGGGCTGGGTGATGCCGAGCTCGGGGCCGACGACGTGCACGATGCCCTGGCGCGGATCGTCGATGCCGAAGTGCACGACGTCATTGGCGCGCGCATTGTTCTCCAGCAGCTCCAGCATATTGCGCACCTCGGGGTCCGTGATGCCCGCCATGCCGAGATCGCGGTTGAGTGTCGGCACGTAGTGGTCTGCCACGGCAAACGTCTGGCGCGGCTTGCGCACCTTGCGGCCTTCCTTGGCCAGCGTGCCGAACGCGAACATCGAGCCCTCGTGCACGAAGTTGCGGTCGACGTGCAGCAGTGCGTCGCTGTCGCCGCGCTGCACGATCACGTGGCGCTGCCAGACTTTCTCGAACAGGGTGCGCGGCGTATTCATAAAAAGCCTAAAAGCGTTTAGCCACAGAGGACACAGAGATCACAGAGAAACCATGATTCAAATACGAATTTTACTTCACCTTTTTCGATAAATAGATCACGACAGAGAGTGGATTCCTGTAATTCGTTCGTAGGGCGTTGTAAAAGGAGTTATTACGTCAATTCTCTGTGTCCTCTGTGATCTCTGTGGCTAGAGTCCCGCGCGCTGGTCTTCCGGCACGCCGTAGCGTTCTTCCAGTTTCTGGATTTCCGGCAGCCCGGCGATATCGGTGAATTGCTTGAAGGTGGCAACTTTGTCGCGCAGATGGGCGATGCTGCCGCTGCGCTTGAGTTCCTGGAGCAGGTTCTGCATCGCCGGGATTGCGGCGAGAATCACCCAGTTGGGATAGATCGCCAGCCTGAAACCGAGCCGTCCGAGCTCGTCGGCGGGCAAATCGGGGGTCTTGCCGCTGGCCGCCATGTTGTAGAGCAGCGGCACGCCCTTGAAGTGACTCGCAACGCGTTCGACCTCGGGGCGGCCCACCGGCGCTTCGATGAACAGCACGTCGGCGCCGGCTTCGCGGTAGCGCTCGCCGCGCTCGAGCGCCGCGTCCAGGCCTTCGACCGCGATGGCGTCGGTGCGCGTGATGATCACGAAATCAGGGTCGCGGCGCGCATCACACGCCGCCTTGATTTTCGCCACCATTTCCGCGGTCGGGATCACGCGCTTGCCGGCGAGATGGCCGCAGCGCTTGGGCCACGCCTGGTCCTCGATGTGCACACCGGCGACGCCGGCTTTTTCGTAATCGCGTATGGTGCGGCGGGTGTTGATCGGATTGCCGTAGCCGGTGTCGGCGTCGGCCACCACTGGCAGACCCGATGCGTCGACGATGCGTCCGGCGTTGTCGATCATCTCGCTTGCGGTGAGCAGCCCGACGTCGGGCATGCCGAGCTGCGTGAGGCTGGTGCCGAAGCCGGTCATGTACACCGCGTCGAAGCCCTCGAGCGCCACCAGCCGCGCGGCCAGCGCATCGGCCACACCGGGCGCAACCGTGCACTGCGGACGCGCGAGTAATTCGCGCAAGCGGGTGGCAGGACGATCAGCCATGATGTGTTTCCCGAAATTGACGGAGGTTACGATTATAGCGGCTGCGCCGGCCGGCCCGGGATGGACGGCGTTGCAACGGCAGACGTCAGCTATGCGGTCAGATGGCGCCGTGCTGCTTGAGCGCGGCGATCTGCGCCGCATTGAAACCGAGCTCGCCGAGTATGTCCGCAGTGTTTTCACCGCGACGCGGGGCAACCCGGCGTATCGGCGGCAGTTGTCCGCCTGCCAGCCGCACGCCTTGCGCTACCAGCGCGATGTCGCCCAACGCGGGATGTTTCACCGCTTGCGCCATGCCGAGCTGCTGCACCTGCGGGTCGGCAAACACCTGGTCTATGCTGTAGATCGGACCGCACGGCACGCCGGCCTGGTTGAGCGCTTCTATGCATTCCGCGGAAGTACGCTGCGCCATGCACTCGCCGATTATTGCGTGCAGCTTGTCGCGGTTTTTGGAGCGCAGTTCGTAGGTGGCGTAATCCGGGTCACTGGCGAGTTCCGGCATGTCGAGCACGCGGCACAGCCGCTCGAACAGCTTGCCGGAAGCCGCAACGTTGATGTGGCCATCGGCGGTCTTGAATACGCCGGTGGGAATGGCCGTGGGGTGATTGTTGCCGGCCTGCTTGGGCACTTCGTGTTTGACCAGCCAGCGTGCTGACTGAAAATCGGTAAGCGCGATCAGCGCCTGCAGCAGCGAGGTCTGCACCCACTGGCCTTCGCCGGTGTGCTCGCGCTGCAGGAGTGCCAGCACGATGCCGAACGCGCAGTACAGACCCGCGGTGCTGTCGGACACCGCAACGCCCACGCGCACCGGGCCCTGTCCCGGCAGGCCGGTGATGGACATCAGCCCGCCCATGCCTTGCACCACCTGGTCGAGGCCGGGGCGGTCTTTATACGGGCCTTCCTGGCCGAAACCGGAAATGCTGCCGTAGACCAGGCGCGGGTTGAGCTTGCGCAGGCTGTCATAGTCGATGCCGAGGCGGTGTTTCACGCCAGGGCGGAAATTCTCGACCACCACGTCGGCTTTTGCCGCCAGTCGCTTGAACACGTCCAAACCCTCAGGCTTCTTGAGGTTGAGCGTGATGCTGCGCTTGTTGCGGTGCAGGTTCTGGAAATCCGCACCGTCACGCCTGTCGAAAGGACTGCTGTTGTCGTCGGCACCGTCCGCGGGCTCGATTTTGATGACGTTGGCGCCCCAGTCGGCGAGCTGGCGCACGCAGGTGGGCCCGGAACGCGCCGTGGTCAGGTCGAGTACGGTGTAGCGGCTCAGGGGCAGATCAAGCGGAGTGTCGCCCAAGGCAGTGATCTCCAGTGCGGCCGGTTCAGACCGCCGCGCGCACCGGCGTGGCAGCGCTGTGATGAAAATCGACGTTCGTAAGCTTGTCCGTCGCCCAGAGCTGTTCGAGCAGGCGGCGCGCGGCGTCATCGCCGATCACCGGCGATGCGAGCTCCAGAAACTTGCCGTTCAGTTCCTCGTCGGTGAGCGGCAGTTCCGGGTCGCCCTTGCGGTAGGGCTGGAAGTGGGCGAACTTGCGGCCGTCGTTGGTCTCAATCTCGACCTGTGACGCGCGCTGCGTCGGATAGCCCTTGGACAACTCGGGATCGGCCACGGCCTCGATTTTGCTCATCAGCGCACGCACGTCGGCATCGTTCAGGCGCTCCGGCAGAAAGGCATTGAGGCGCACGCTGCCGTGGACCAGGGCGTGGGCCACGGTGTACTGGATACTGAACTTGGCCTGGTAATCGCCTTCGGGCCGGCTGTTGTCGATGATGTCCAGCCCCGCCTTATAGGTTGCGAGCCGGATTTTTTTGATGTCTTTATGGGTGAAGCCATGCTCGCGCTGCAGGTGCAGTACGCCGTCTATCGACGGGAAGGTGTGGCCGCAGCAGCCGTGGTTCTTGAAGGTCATCTGAATGATGTGATAATCGCGGCCCAGCCCCGCCGTGGCCTTCGCCCAGTCGGGCTTGACGCTCATGGCGGCGCCGAATCCGACTTCTCCTTCAAGGATTTCCAGCGCACCGGTGACGCCCTTGGCTGCCGCCATCGCGGCCAGCGCGCCGGCCTCCGCGGCGTGCCCGCCGTGTAGGGGTTTGGACATGGCCTGTGAGCGGAACGCCTGCTGCAGTCCGGCGGCGAAGGTGCCTGAGGTGGCCAGCGCATGCATGAACTGTTCCTTGCTGGCGCCAAGCTCGGTTGCGACTGCCGCCGCCGCCCCGAAGGTCCCGACGGTGGCAGTGGTGTGCCAGTATTTGTAATGCGAGGGCATCACCGCTTCGCCGATGCGGGTAGAGATTTCGTAACCGACGATCACGCCGCGCAGGAACGTCAAGCCGGAAACGCCGTGCGCCTGGGCCGCGGCGAGCGCGGCGGAAATCACCGGGCTGCCAGGATGGTAGCCCGCATCGCGGTATATGTCGTCGAATTCGACAGAGTGCGATGCCGCGCCGTTGATCAGCGCCGCTGCGCGCAGCGTGGCACGGCGCCCGGATCCCAGCAGCGCCCGCCCACGGTCGAGATCCTCGGCCAGCGCCTGTTCCAGCAGGATCGCCGGCGTCACCAGGCTGCCCGGCAGCAGCGAGGCATACCAGTCGATCACGGCGCGCTTGGCATGATGGATGACGTCGGTGGGCAGTTTCGAGGTTTGCTCCCTGATCGCATAGTCGGCAATTTTTTCCAGCAGCATGACGGAACCTCGATGATGGGTTATGAGAAATGAGTAATGGGTAAAAAAGGATCAGCGACCGGCATACAGTAATCCTGCCGGGCAGCGGGCCCTCATTGCTGTTGATTGTCGCGCTGTACGATGAGCCCGTCCACCGCCACCACCCCGCTGCCTTCCGTTTTGACGATCAGTGGATTGATTTCCGCCTCGGCGATACTGTCGAGGCAGGCAAGTTGTGAAAATGCGCTCACGGTGCGGGCCAGCGCCGCGCAATCGCCGGCGGGCAGGCCGCGGTAACCCCGTATTGTCGCCAGCCCCTTGACCTCTTCTATCATGCGTGCAGCCTCCTCGAACCCGACCGGGGCCATGCGCATCGCGAAGTCGTGATAAATCTCGGCGAGCACGCCGCCCACGCCGAGCACGACCACCGGGCCGACCTGGAGATCGCGCTTGAAGCCGAGGATGACCTCCGCCAGGCCATTCTCCATGTGCTGCACGAGAATGCCGTTTATTGTCGCGCCGGGGTATCTGACGCCGACGCGCTCGAGTATGTTCTTCGCCGCAAGCTGGAGCGCGCCGGCATCCGCAATGTTGAGCACAACGCCGCCGGCGTCGGTCTTGTGCGCGACATCTGGTGACAGTATTTTCGCGACTACCGGAAAAGGGATCTCCGCGTGGTCTGCGGGGGTCTTGATGACTGCAGTGACCGCCACCGGCACACCGAGCGCGGCAAACACACCACATGCGTCGTGTTCGTTGAGCTGCTTCGAGCCGGCCGCAACGAGTCGTTTTTTTGCGCCCTCGATGCGCGGGTGGTCTGCCGACAGGCGCCTCGATGGGAGGCTGCCAGTGGCGCCAGGCATGTATCGCATCGGCGCAGGATTCGGGCGTGCGAAAGCCCGCCAGCCCCGCTTCCGACAGCAGCTTGAGCGAAGCATCCGCGTGGGGCGCCAGAAACACCGCGAGCGCTTTGTCGCGCCGGTCGGCTTCGATGATGGGCGCCACCGCGATCTCAGGGTAGAACTGCGCGGAACTACCGGCAACGGCCAGCACCATCTCGCAGTGGTCGGATGCGAGCAGTTCATCGAGTACCGCGCTATAGATTTCTTTTTTGGCCCCGGCGAGCGTCAGGTCGGTCACGCGCGATGCGCTGATCCTGATGTTCTTCTGCGCCAGGTTGGCGATCACCTTTTCCGTTGGCGGAACGACGTCCAGCCCGTAGGTGCCGAGCCGGTCGACCACGCAGGCGGCGCCGCCGCCGGTGGTGGTCATCACGGCGATGCGATGGCGGGCGCGCGGCTTCTGCTTCGTGAGCAGCGCCGGCAGCTCGAACAGGGTTTCCAGCATGTCCACGCGCAGCATGCCCTGGGCCCGGAAAAAAGTGTCTGCCATCGCGTCGGAGCCGGCCATCGCGCCGGTGTGCGAGGCGGCCATGTCCTGGCCGACTTCGGAGCGGCCGAGCTTGTAGACGATGATGGGCTTGCCCGCGGCGTGGGCGCGGCGACCGGCGCGGGCAAGATGCCCGGCATCGCGTATCGTTTCCATGAACAGCAGGATGGCGCTGGTGTGCAGGTCGTCCACCAGCATGTCCGCCAGTTCGCCGACACCGATGTCGGCTTCGTTGCCGACGGAAATCAGTTTGGAAAAACCGGCGCCGCGGCCGAGCCCGCGCGAGAGCAGGCCGCCGGTCATGCTGCCGCTTTGCGACACCACGGCGATGGACCCCGGCTTGATGTCGGCCTTCTCCAGCACGGCGTTGACCGATATCGCGAGATGGGTCTGGCTGCTGAACAGGCCGATGCAGTTGGGGCCGATCAGGCGCACGCCGCCGGCGCGCGCGATGGCGACCAGTTCGTCCTGCGCGTGGCGGCCCGCCGCTCCGGTTTCCGCAAAGCCGTCACTGTAAATGGTGACGACCGGGATTTTTTTTGCCACGCATTGCTCGAGCGCTGTCTTGACGGCGCGCGCCGGCACCATGATGAATGCATGATCAATGTCATCGGGCACAGCCGTGACATCGGGATAGGTCTTGTCGCCGAAGATTTCGTCACGGCCGGGATTGATCGGGAAAATTTTTCCGGGGTAACCGAATTTGTGCAGATAGCGCTGCGGACGCGAGGTGTTCTTCTTCGCGTCGCCGGAAGCGCCGATCAGCGCGACCGAACGTGGTTCGAACACGGCCTGGATTAATCGGGTTCGAGAATCGTTGGAGTTATTCATAAAAACCTAAAAGCATCGACACGAAGGACACAAAGGACACGAAGTAAGGCCCAAGATAGGCCTCTTCTCATATCGTGAATACAGAAAAATATTCGAATCCTACAGTGGCATTAAATTTTCGTTTTTCCTTCGTGTCCTTTGTGTCCTTCGTGTCTAAGCTTTTTCGCCCTTAGGAGGACGTTGCGAAAACGTCCGTTCGAACACCGATTCGGCGATGCGGTTTTTCAGTACCTCAATCGAGCCGCCGGCGATCATCCAGCCGCGGCATTTGCGCAAACAATATTCAACCAGCGTGTCCTCGGTATAGCCCATGCCGCCCATGATCTGCATCGCTTCGTTGCAGATATCGAAGCCGGCCTGGTTGCAGAACACCTTGGCGATGGCGGTGTCTTCGGCGGACGGCAGGCCCTTCTCGGCGTTGGCGGCAGCGCGATAGAGCAGCAACTGGCCGGCGTCGAGCTTGACTTTCATGTCGGCGAATTTCCACTGCAGGCCCTGGAATTCGCATAGCAGTCGTCCGAACTGCTTGCGCTGCAAAGCCCACAAGCGCGCCTGTTCGTAGGCGTAGCGGCCGAACGCGAGCGAACGCGCGGTATTGCCGATGCGCTCGACGTTGAACCCCGAGATCTGTTTCTTGAACCCGCCGGCCTTGAGCAGCACGTCCTCGGGGCCAACGTAAACGTTGTCGAGATAGGTCTGCACCCACTCGTCGCCGTTGAAAAATTTCGATGGTTTGCCCTGGGTGAAGCCTTTCGCATTGCGCGGGATCAGCACCGAACCGATGCCGCCGACGCCCGGACCGTAGCGCACGTAGGTGAGCATGACCTCGGCGTACGCCCCGTGGGTCTGAAACACCTTGACGCCGTTGATGCGGTAGCCCTCGCCGTCGGGGGTCGCGCTGGTCGTGAGGTCGGTCACCGCGCTGCCTGCTTCGGGCTCGGTCATGCCGACGCAGATCACCGACTCGCCGGCGAGAATTTTTTTCAGGTAGCGGTCTTTCTGGTCCCGGGTGCCGTACTCGGCCAGCACGCGCACCGGGCCGAAATTGCCGGCCTGGAGCACGTCGGCGCTCGCCGGGCAGAATTCTGAAATGGCCTCGATGGCGATGATCGCGTCCATCAGCGTGCCGCCCTGACCGCCGTCCTCTTCTTTCATCGCGATTCCCATCAGGCCCTGTTCCGCCATCAGCTTCGCCACATCCCACGGATGATCGTCCTGATGCGCGCGTTTCAGCGCATCGGCCGCAAGGTGGCGCTGGGCAAAGCCGCGAACCGCATTGCGGAACTGCGTCTGTTCTGGCGTGAGTTCAAAGTTCATGATCTGGGCCGACTGGGGGGAAAGCGGCTATTGTAAAACCATAACCGTCCTCTGCCGAGTAGGGGACCGGATCGTGGACGAATGGGTATTGGGTGCAGAAATGCGGGGCGGAAAGCGAGTGATACGCGCCCGTTGGACCGGAATCCCGGTCGGGCTTCGGCGGAGCGTCGCCCAGGCTGGCGACCGGATTCCGGCGTTATCTCACCGGTTCAGACGTTATCAGCCGTTGCCCGCCATGCGGTTTCCTGGCGGATACGGGACATGCAAACTCACGCGCTTTGCCGCAGCGCGCGAGTTTTCATGCTAACTGTTTATTTTGTTGCAGGTAGATCGGCATTCTCCCTTTGCGGGAAAATGCCGCCGATCAGGATTACTTGTCGAGCGTGACTTTGACTTCGCCGAGGCCGAGGTTAAGCGCCAGACCGCTGGCCTTCGATATCGTGCTGATGATCACGCCTTTGCCGTTTTCGAAGGTGGAGCCGCCTTTTCCTGCGCCGAGCACTGCGCCGATGCCGATGGCGTTGTAATCGCCCGAGAAATCCTCAATCTTTTTCAGGAAATGCACAGTGCCCGTGCCTTCAACCTTGGAGTAACCGACGCCGCCGACCGATACGCCTTTAATAGTGAAGGGATATTTTTTGCCCTTGAAGGTCAAAACACCCTTGCCGCTCGAACCGCCGAAAATCAGGCGCAGCTGTTCAGCTTCGAAGGTAACGGTTGCGTCCGGGGGGGTTGTCGCCAACTGCTGCGCCGTAACCTGTTGCTTCGGGGCATTATCCGCGGCAAGCGAGGCCTGCGGCAGGGCTACAGTGGCGATGGAAAGAAGTAATCCGAGCATCATTGATTTATTGCGCATAGCTGTCTCCAATCAAATAATAGTGTTGTGGGGGGTAGGGTTAATGAGGGGGGTATCGAATCTTGCCGGCGCATTATACACGAATTCCCTGCTCAACGCCGTAGCAGCGCCTTCAAGTTCCGGGTACGGGTCAGGCCTTCAGCAGAGGACGCAGCTGGCGCATGTCGCCGATCTTTTCCAGGCCCCACACGGTATCGCACAGCCGGCGCGCCCGGGTTTTGCCGAGTATCGGCGCCATCAGGTGGAAGCCCTTCTCATCGACTTCGGCGCGCGTCATCGGATTCTCGGCCGTGCCGCGCACTGCCTTGACGTGCTTCCTCAGTTCGCGCCCGTCCTTGAGACTGATTTCGACGATGCCCTGGCGCGATGGCATCGCCCGGGTCAGCGCATCGTCGCCGTAGAGTTCGACGCGTCGCCGCAGTTCCAGCACGCGCCGGTCCTTCATGCGTTTTTCGTCGTGCGCGGATTCGAACGTGACGATGCCGTCGATCAGCATCACCGCGCACAGGTGTTGCATGCAGATATCGGGCATGGCGCGGTTGTTGGTGGTGTTCGCGCCCTGGTGGCCGACGCGCACCACCACCTTGTTCACGTCGGCGGGCTTGATGTGATGCTCGCGGATCAGGTCGAGCAGCCCATCCAGCGGCGCCTGGATCGGCGAACCCACCGACCAGCGCTTGATGTTGGTGTTCATGATTTCATAGGTCGAGCCGAGTTCGTGGACCAGGCGCTGCGGCTCGGGCGCTTTGCCGATGCGGAGGGTCTCGTCGTAAGCGACGAAAAAGTTGCGCTCGCCCGAAAACACATCCTCGACCCCGGTGAAGCCGTGCGCCACCATCGCCGCCGCAGCAACGCCGTTGCGTGCCGGCATGCCGCCGAAGTCGAAGGCTTTCTCGATGTGCTCCTCGTCGCGCATCCAGCACGAGATGCCCGAACATTGCTGTGCGGTGTACGACAGCAGATGCCGCGTCTGATCGTAGCCGAGGCCGGCCAGTGCGCCGGCCGCCGCTGCCGCACCGAACATCGGGCCGAAACTGTGGGTCGAATGTCCGGCTTCGCGGAAATCATAGGCATGCAGCGCCATGGTGAGCCGGCAGCCGACATCGTAGCCCAGGGCGACTGCGCGCAGCAGTTGCGTGCCGCTGCTGCGTTCACGCTCGGCCATGGCCAGCGCCGCCGGCACTATGCCGCAGCCGGGGTGGGTGAGCGAAGGCGCGTGCGAATCGTCTGTTTCGTCGGCATGGGCAAGCATGCCGTTGGCGAGCGCGGCGTTCTCGGCGGAGGTGACGAGTTTGGAGCCGATGACGCAGGCCTCTTTCACGCCGCCCAGGGTTTTGACATAGGAGATGGCCTTCATGCCCGGCAACAGGCGTGAGCCCGACACCATGGCGGCGAGCGTGTCGAGTACGTGATGCTTGGTTTTCTCCAGGACCGGCCTGGGCAGCGGTTTGCGCGCGGCGCGGGCAATATAGACGGCAAGCGTGCGCATCATTGGTGAAACGGCAGCAATATTCTTATTTTTCATGGCATTAGCCCGCCGCCGTTCAGATGTATCGATTGCCCGGTGACGTAGCGCGCGTCGGGGCCGCACAGTATGCGTACCATGGCGGCAATTTCCTCGGGTGCGCCGCGCCGGCCGATCGGGGGCAGGGTGGTCCGGTGGCTCGGTCGCTCCGGTGCGCCCGGCAATCCGCGCTGGGTTTCAACCGTCCCGGGCACTACGCAATTAACGGTAATATTTTGCTCGGCGAGATCGAGAGCCAGCGCCTTGGTCATGGCGGCCAGTCCGCCCTTGGCCGTGACCACATGCGTGCGGTTGAGCGCGCCCTTATGGCCAGTAAGACCGCCGATATTGACGATGGCGCCGCCACCGGCGCGGATAAGATGCGGCAGACAGGCCTGGGTGCAGATGAACGTGCCGTCGAGCACGGTCGACAGCACGCGGCGCCACTCCTCGAGCGTGGTTTTGTCGAAAGGCGTTTCCGAACGCACGGCGGCATTGTTGACCAGCATGTCGATGCGCCCGAAGTGCTTTATGGTTGCGGCTACCAGTTCCGCCACGGCGGCGGGCTCGGTCACATCCGCGATATGAAACGCGGCTTTCCCGCCTGCTGCCGTGATCATGCCTACGGTCTCTTCGGCCGCCGCGCGCGACGTGTTGGCATTGACCATGACCGCCGCGCCGCCGGCAGCCAGTGACCGCGCGATGGCACGCCCAATATTGCGCGCGCCGCCAGTGACCAGCGCCACCTTACCGGCGAGTTCGTCGCCCTGTCTCATGCCTGCGTTGCTTGTCATGGTATTGAAATTGTTCCGTTAGATGTCCTGACCGTCAGGACGTGCCCGCCGCGCCGCTCGTGGCACGAACAGAGCAAGTCATCATTTTGGTGGGGTGCACACTCCCATCGGAAGGGCGCCTCTGTATGCAGGGAAAAAATGCCGGGGTGTCGCGCCGGGTGCGGCTTCGTGCCGTCTGCTATGGCGGTATTCTAGCAGTGGGGCGGTTCGTCCTCAATGCGGAAGGCTCCCTGCTCATTATGAAAAGTGATGGCAGGAATGCATAAAATTGAAGAACGTCCGGTTACGATAGGATAAAATACTGCGCTCGCATCAACCAGGAGCATCAGCGTATGAAAAACCCGCAGGTAGGCATAGTGATGGGAAGCGCCAACGACTGGGACATCATGCAGCACGCTGCGCGCCAGCTCAAAGATTTCGGTGTGCCGTACGACGCGCGTGCGCTGTCGGCGCACCGCACACCTGACTTGCTGTTCGAATGGGTAGAGAACATGGTGGCCGGTGGCGCGAAATGCTTCATCGCCGGCGCCGGTGGCGCGGCTCACCTGGCCGGCGTGGTCGCGGCCAAAACCACGCTTCCGGTGCTCGCGGTGCCGATTCCCTCAAAACATCTGCAGGGTCTCGATTCGCTGCTGTCCATGGTGCAGATGCCCAAAGGCATACCCGTGGCGACCTTCGCCATCGGTGACGCCGGTTCGGCCAATGCCGGTCTGTTTGCGGTGGCGATGCTGGCACTGGCGGATGACAAGCTCGCCAAACGGCTGCTGGCCTTCCGCAAAAAACAGGCCGACGCCATCAAGGCGACCAAGCTTCCCGACCTTTCCTGATCAGATCCATTACCAGGCGGTGCGATGGCGCCGCGTTCAAAAGCGAAAACAGTCATGTCCGAAAACAACTCGTCCCTGTTTGAAACCAGCATCAAGAGCCTCCAGTTTTTACACCGCGGGAAGGTGCGCGACCTCTATGCGGTCGGTGCCGACAAGCTACTGGTGGTGCAGACCGACCGTCTTTCGGCGTTCGACGTGATTCTGCCCACGCCCATACCCGGCAAGGGCCGGGTGCTGACCGAACTGTCTTTTTTCTGGTTCAAAAAACTCGCCCATGTCGTGCCGCATCACCTGACCGGCATCGCGCCGGAATCGGTGGTGGCGGACGACGAGCGCGGCCAGGTTACCGGGCGCGCGATGGTGGTGAAAAAGCTCAAGCCTCTGCTGATCGAGGCGGTGGTTCGCGGCTATGTCATCGGCTCCGGCTGGAAGGATTACCAGAACACGGGCGCGATCTGCGGCATCAAACTGCCGGCCGGCCTCAAGCAGGCGGACAAGCTGCCGCAACCGATATTCACGCCGGCGTCCAAGGCGCCCGCCGGCGAGCACGATGAGAACATCACCTTTGCCGAAGCAGAAAAGACCGTCGGTGCGGAACTCGCAGCCAAGGTTCGCGACATCTCGATGCGGCTTTATACCGAAGCCGCGGAGTATGCGGCCACGCGCGGCATTATCATCGCTGACACCAAGTTCGAGTTCGGCGAGCTGGATGGCGAGCTGGTGCTGATCGACGAGGCGTTGACGCCCGATTCTTCGCGGTTCTGGCCTGCCGCCGACTATCGCCCCGGGATCAGCCCGCCGAGTTTCGACAAACAGATCGTGCGCGACTGGCTGGAAACGCAGACGTGGAACAAGAAACCTCCGGCGCCGGTGTTGCCGCCGGAAGTGCTCAAGAAGACGACGGAGAAGTACCGCGAAGTGCAGCGGTTGCTGACGGGAAGTTGAAAAGCAATTTAGCCGCCAAGGCCGCCAAGCACGCCAAGAATTCTTTAATAATTTGAAATCACCATACTGCCTACCTTGCATAGTAAGGCGAGACTAAAGGTTGGTTTTGGAATATTGATGTTGTTTTTCTTGGCGCTCTTGGCGGCCTTGGCGGCTTAAACAGTTTTTGACCTTGTTGTTTTTTTGCAGTGTTGGCGGCTAACTTACATGGTTTCTGAGCAAGACATTAAAAACGCGGTCGCCGTGCTGCGCTCTGGCGGGCTGGTCGCGTTTCCCACAGAGACCGTGTACGGTCTTGGCGCTGACGCGTCCAATCCCGAAGCGCTCAAAAAAATATTCGCCGCCAAAGGCCGCCCTCACGATCATCCCCTCATCGTGCACATTGCCGACGCTGTCCAGTTGTCCAACTGGGCGCGTGATATACCCGCGCAGGCAGGCTTGCTCGCGAAGAAATTCTGGCCGGGTCCTCTGACCATCATTCTGCGCCGCGCCGCCGCGGTCAGCGACCTGGTGACGGGCGGGCAGGACACAGTAGCGCTGCGCGTGCCATCGCACCCGGTGGCGCAAGCGTTGCTGCGCGCATTCGGCGGTGGCATCGCCGCACCGTCGGCCAACCGAGTCGGACGCGTGAGCGCGACCTCCGCGGCACATGTGCTCAGCGTATTGATCGATGCCGTCGATTGCGTGCTCGATGGCGGTGCAGCCAATGTTGGCATCGAGTCGACCATCGTTGATTTTTCAGGGGCGAAGCCGACGCTGTTGCGCCCAGGTTGGGTGACCGTCGCGCAACTGCAGGAAGTATTGGGTGAGCCGCTTTCCGCACCGGATGCCCAGTCGCCACGCGCGCCGGGCACGCTCGCCAAACACTACGCGCCGCAGACGCCGCTGCTGATGATGGAAGCGGATCTATTGCTGGAACTCGCCGGGAGCCTCGCGCGTCAGGGCAAGCGTGTGGCCGTGCTCGCGCGCTTTGCGCGCCAGCCGTTGCTGCCGGGGTTGGTATGGGTTGCAGCTCCTGCTGAAGCCCAAGGCTATGCCCATGATTTATATGCTAATTTACGCACTCTCGATGAGGCGGGCTGCGACACGATCCTGATCGAGGAACCGCCTCAGGACCCGCAATGGGCTGCGATCAAAGACCGGTTGTTGCGCGCGACAGCAGGGGTCGAGGAAGACCTGGCGTAGCGTCGAGCGAGCTAGCGCAGCTTCAGGTCCAAAAACTGGCGGATCTGCGTGACGAGCTCGGTTTCCTGGCTAGTGAAAAAATGATCGGCGCCGCCGACCTGGATTTGTGCTGAACCGCGCACACGGCTGATGGCTGCGGCGCGTTTTTGTGCGTTTTCCAGAACTGCGGGTAGATCTTTTTCGCCGTACAGATCGAGTACCGGCGCTTTGAAACTTGCGGGCTCGGTATAGTTTCCCGAAACGCCAATCGCGACCCACACATCGATTTTCGGTTCGGCGGTGTTGTTGAAAAAGAAATTGGTCATGCGCGAACCCAGGCTGTGGGAAACGATCGCGATTTTTTTATAGCCTTTGCCACGCAGGAATTTGACCGCCATCTGCAGCCGTTCGGCGGCTTCGGGAAACAGCGGCGACTGTCGCCGCGGGCAACGGCGGCGAGTACCGGCATTTGCACCGACAGAGTGGCGTACCCCTGTTCGGCAAGCTGGCTGCGCAGCGGGTTGATCAGCCCCCAGTCGGGATTTACGCCGATGCCGTGAACCACGATCACGCCTGATCGTGCCTTTGCATTGGGCGTATAAATCGCAAGAAATTTGTGCCCCGATTTCAGCTCGAGGTAGACCGGATCGCCGACGATGATGGCTGGCGTGATCTCGTCGGCCCAGCGCTTTTCGCGCGCGTAATCGGCCTGCGCGTAACACACGGCCGTTCCTAAGAGCATTAAAGTCAAAAGCCTGAACGCGAAGGACGCAAAGGCCACGAAGGGTTTAAACCCGAGACGGAACGTAACGCTGTCACTGTCTTACGCTGATAATTCATAAGAAAGAAGACTTTGTTATTCCTTTGCGTTCCTTTGCGACCTTCGCGTTCAAGTTTCTTATTTGCCTTTGAATTTTGGTTTCTCTTTTTTCAGGAAAGCGTTGACGCCGATCTTGTAGTCTTTGGTGTCGAAGCAGGCGAAACCCTCGCCCCATTCCTGCGGCGTCAGTTTTGCCGTGACAGTCAGGCGCTCGATGTACTGCTTGTGCCAGCGCGCGACCAGCGGCGCGCCGGCGGCGATGCGGGAGGCGCAGGCGTAGGTCTCGGTTTCGACTTTGTCGTCAGGCACGACGCGGTTGACCAGCTTTTTGTGGAACGCTTCCTGCGCGTCAAACACGCGGCCTTCGAGCAGGATTTCGAGTGCAACCGCGCGGCCCGCCAGCGCCAGCAGCCCCTGCAACTCACCGTAGGCCATGGTCAGCCCGAGCCGGTTTATTGGCACGCCAAAGCGGCTCGCCTGGCCGCAGATGCGGATATCGCACATCGCCGCGATTTCCAGCCCGCCGCCTATGCACGCCCCCTGGATCAGCGCGACCGTCGGGTGCCGGCACTGCGCAACGGCCTGCATCGTTTCGTGGATCAAGGTACCGTAATGCTGTGCTTGCTCGGCATATGCGCGTTCAGCCGCGAACTCGGAAATGTCGGCGCCGGCAGCGAAGGCCTGGTCACCGGCGCCCCGCAGCACGATGCAGCGAAGGGCCTCGTCAGCAGACAGTTCGCGCATACCTTCGCCCAGGCACTGCCACATCCGCTTGTCCAGAGCATTGAGCTTGTCCGGATTATTGAGCGTGACGGTGGCTATGCCGGCGTCGCTGGTGATGAGAACAGACGAGCTCATTTATAGAAGAGGTTTACCAGTCCCATGCCGGTAACCGGAACATAGGTCACGAGCATAAGTATCGCGAATATCACGCCAACAAAGTAAAGATTGATTCGAGATACCGCCCACATGTCGGCTTTGGCGATCGAGCAGGCGACGGTGAGCACGCTCGCTACCGGTGGCGTCTGCTGACCGATGCCAAGATTAATGGTCACGATTAGTCCGAAGTGTACCGGATCGATACCGACGGCATTGATCAGCGGCAAAACGACCGGCACCACCAGTATGATCGCAGCCGCCGAATGCAGGAATATGCCCAACAGCAGGAACAGCACGTTAAGCATCGCCAGGATCAGATACTTGTTGTCAGTCATCGCGGTCAAGGTCTGCGCCAGGTGCTGGGGCAACTGTATTTCCGTGAGATAGATGCCGAGCAGGGCCGAGGCTGCGACCAACAGCATGACCACGGCAGTCTGAACACCGCCTTCGATGATGGCGTCCTTGAGGTGTGCGAGGTCGAGCTCGCGGTAAACCACCACGCCGATGAACAGGGCGGCGAGCACCGCCAGCGCTGCGCCCTCGGTAGCAGTGACGACACCGCCGAAAATGCCGCCTAGAATGATAAGCGGCAGAGAGAAAGCCCAAAACGCTTCCTTGAACGTTTTCCATACCCGCTTGAGCTCGAAGGCTTCCTCGACCGGATAGTTGTAGCGGACCGCGAACCAGTACGCCATGCCCATCAGGCCGAGCCCGCCCAGCACCCCGGGCACGATGCCGGCAACGAACAACTGCACGACTGACACATCCGCCATGACCGCGTAAAGAATCATGGGTATCGAAGGCGGGATGATCACCGCCAGGGTGGCCGCCGAAGACATGATCGCGGCAGCGAACTCCTTGGGATAACCTTTCTTCTTCATGGCCGGGATCAGGATGGAGCCGAGCGCGGCGACGTCGGCCACGGCGGAACCGGAGATTTCGGCAAAGAACAATGAGGTGCCGATCGATACCATGGACAACCCGCCGCGGACGAAACCAAGGAGCGCGGAAGCGAATGCAATCAACCGCCGCGAGATCCCGGAAGCATTCATGATCGCGCCGGCCAGAATGAACAAAGGGATGGCCAGCAACGGAAAACTTGTCGCACCTGTAAACATGACCAACGGGAGGTTGGGCAGAATATCGAAGCCCTGCGAGACGACCATCGCGATCAACGCGACGATACCCAGTGCGATGGCGATCGGAACGTTGAGCAGCACCAGCGAGATGACGCATACCAGAAGCAGAAGGATGGCCATCAGTGCGACGACTCCATCGCGGCGTTGGTCCCGGTCATTTTCCCCATGCGTGCTTCACGCACGATGTCGGGCAGGGACAGCGCCTCAGCGATGATGAAAAGTACCGCGCCGATCGGAATCACCGACTGCGTGTACGCAACCGACACTTCCGGTATCGACACCAGGAAATCGGTCGCCAGCACATCCAGCACGGCGTAGCCCATCCACGCCAGCACGATCAGGAAGGCGAACACAAAAGCTTCGCCCAGGAGGGTGAGTGGTACACGCAGAATCGGCTTGAGCGCAGCAATCGGCGCCGGGCAGCCGATGTGGGCGCGTTTGATCGCCGCCAGTGCCGCGCCGTAATAAGTGAGCCAGGCAAGCAACACCGAGGCAATCTCGTCGTACCAGGACAGCGATGCGCCGCTCATCCTGAACACCACGCCGACCGTGACCTCGCAAAACAAAACGATCATCAGAAATATGACGATCGCCTCGAGAAATTTTTCATAGCCTGCCCGCAAGCGCGCAAATGTCATTTCAGTTTTCCGGGAACGCAGAAGGTGGGAGGAGACGTACGCGAACACCGGGCTGGAAGATCAGGATCCAGCCCGGTTTCCTTCCGCGTTTTTATTTCGCGAGACTCAGTGATTTGTCGATCAGCGCCTTGGATCCGGCGACCTCTTTGCCGAACTCCTCATAAATCCCGCTGCTGGCTTTGACGAACGCCGCCTTGTCAGCTTCGTTGACCTGAATGCCGCCGTCTTTCAATTTTTGCAACAGATCGGTTTCATCTTTTTGCGCAGTCGCATAGACGAAGGCCTGGGTTTCTTTCGCCGTGGCTTCGAGGGTCTTGCGCACGTCGGCCGGCAGGGTGGCCCATTTCTTGGCGCCGACCGTGATGTAGGCGGGCGTGTAGACGTGGCCGGTCAACGACAGGTATTTCTGTACTTCCTGGAATTTCGCGCTGTAAATCTGGGTGAACGGATTTTCCTGGCCGTCCATCACGCCGGTTTGCAGCGCGGTGAAAACTTCCGAGAATGCCATCGGGCTGGGGTTGGCGCCATATGTCTTAAACATTTTCACGCGCCATTTGCCTTTGGGCGTGCGCAGTTTGATGCCCTGCAGATCAGCGGGCACATTGATCGGTCGCTTGTTGTTGGTGATGTGGCGATAGCCGTTTTCCCAGACCGCGAGGATTTTCAGCCCCTTCTTTTCCGCTGCCGGGGCGAGCTTGGGCCAGAATACTGCCTTCTCGATTGCGCCCATGTGCGTGCGATCCTTGACGAGGTACGGCATTTCAAATATGCCGAACAGGTCGACTTCGGACGACATCACGGACGAAGGCAGTGCGAAATCGACGGTGCCGAGCTTGAGCTTTTGCAATAGTTCCTTGTCACCGCCCATCTGGCTGGAGCCAAAGACGACGACTTTGTACTTGTCGCCAAGTTTCGCATTGGCTCTTTTGGCGAACTCCTCCGACGATTTCGCGAACAGCGATCCAGGCGCGCCCACGTGCCCGAATTTAAGTTCGGTTTGCGCGGCGGCGGCGGTCGCCAGGAGCGCGCCGGCCAGCAGCGATAACAGTTTGATACTTTTCATGATAAACCTCCTTTGGTTTTAGATAACTGCACGACAACCGGCGTCCGCCTCGCGGCGGTGCCGATGCTTACTTTCCCGCCAGCTTCTTTTTATAGTTGGGCTGGGCGGGTTGTATCCAGTACCTGCTAGGCGATGCTGGTGGCGGCCTTTTTTTGAGTCTGTGGCTCACCGCCTTTCAGATAATCCATTGCCGCGGCAACGCCGCCTTTTTTGTGAGGCACGCCGGCCAGGCCCAATCCCATCTCGACGCCGCACAGGGTGCCGCACAACATGAGATCGTTGAAATCACCGAGGTGACCGATGCGGAATACCTTGTTCGCAATTTTGCCGAGCCCGCTGCCGAGCGACATGTTGAAATGATCGAGCACCACTTTGCGGAATTCGACCTCGCTGTGGCCCTCTGGCATCAGCACAGCCGTAAGCGCGCTGGAATACTCCGCCGGATTCAGGCACAGGATTTCAAGACCCCAGGCACGCACCGCGCGTCGTGTGGCTTCAGCATGACGGTCATGCCGCTTGAATACGTTTGCCAGCCCTTCTTCCTCAACCAGCATTTTAAGCGCTTCGCGCAGCCCGTACAGCAGATTGGTCGCCGGCGTATAAGGAAAGAATCCGTTCTTGTTGGCGGCAAGCATTTCGTCCCACGACCAGTAAGAGCGTGGCAGTTTTGCCGATTTCGACGCCGCGAGCGCCTTGTCGCCGACCGCGTTGAACGACAATCCCGGCGGCAGCATCAGGCCTTTTTGCGAGCCGGCGACCGTGACATCCACACCCCATTCGTCGTGACGATAATCGATGGAGGCCAGCGAGGAGATGGTGTCGACCATGAACAGCGCAGGGTGCTTGGCGCGGTCGATGGCCTTGCGCACTTCGCCGATGCGCGAGGTGACGCCGGTGGATGTTTCGTTGTGCACGACGCACACGGCCTTGATCTCGTGCTTGCGATCCTCTGCGAGCCGGGCTTCGATTGCCGCGGGATCGGCGCCGTGCCGCCAGTCGCCCTTGATAAACTCGGGCACGATTCCAAGTTTGTTCGCCATGTTAAGCCACAGGGTCGCGAACTGGCCGGTCTCATACATCAGCACCTTGTCCCCGGGAGACAGTGTGTTGACCAGGGCCGCTTCCCAGGCGCCGGTGCCGGAAGCGGGAAATATCACCACCGCCCCCTTGGTTTTGAATACCTGTTTCATGCCGGCGAGCACGTCGAGGCCGAGGCGCTGGAACTCGGGGCCGCGGTGGTCTATGGTTGCGCTGTCGATGGCGCGCAACACGCGATCGGGTACATTGGTGGGCCCGGGAATTTGCAGAAAATGTCGGCCGGCAAGATGCGCCATACTCGGCTCTCCTATTAATAATAGTGACGATGGTAACCCAGCGCGGTTGACCTTACAACACGGTTTTGCATGCAAAAAACGAGTAAATAGCACGAAGACCGAAGATATTTTATATCTATCTGATTATAATATATTATTTTAATTTGCTGTTCTCGTGCCGGCCGCGTATTATGCATACAACTTCATTTCCGGCAGATTGGAATGGAATCCATACAAGCTCGAACCGCAGAATCGAAAGGGGTGACGTCACTGGTCGAGCGCCGGCTGTTGCACGAAGAGGTGATCGACCGGCTGCGCGACATGATCGTGCAGGGCGAGCTGGCGCCCGAGACCAAGTTGAACGAGCGTGTGCTCGCCGCGCAACTCGGCATATCGCGTACGCCGCTGCGCGAAGCATTCAAGTATCTGGCCTCGGAAGGGCTGGTTGAACTGCTGCCTAACCGCGGCGCGGTGGTGGCCCCGCTCAAGCCGGAGAAAGTGAAGGAAATGTTCGTGGTGCTCGGGGCGCTGGAAGCCCTGGCCGGAGAACTCGTGTGCCGCAACGCGACCGACGCCGACCTCGCCGAGATCCGTGCGCTGCATTATCAGATGGTGGCGCATCATGCGCGCGGCGAGCTTGCGCCCTATTTTCGCTACAACCAGCAAATCCACATCAGGCTCGTTGAGTGCGCGGGCAACGCCACGCTCGCCCAGGTCTATCGCGGCCTCAACGCCCATGTCCGGCGCGCGCGCTACATGGCCAATCTTTCGCATGAACGCTGGAACGAAGCGGTCAGGGAGCACGAAGAAATCCTGGATGCGCTCACGGCCCGCGACAGCACGCGTTTGCAGGCACTGCTGCGCGACCACCTGGCCAAAAAACTGGTGCTGGTAATGGAAGCACTGGGCGCTGCAACGCAAATGAGTTGATCCCGATGAATGCACCCGCTGTTCCAATAAAAATGGTCAAACCCGGCGCCGGCCGCAGCGCTCTCGCCGCACGCCTGCGGCGCGAAATCCAGGGCGAGGTGCTGTTCGACGCCGCCTCGCGCGGTCGCTACTCGACAGATGCCTCGATTTACCAGATCGAGCCGGTCGGCGTGGTGGTGCCCAGAACCGAACAGGATGTTCTGATCGCGCTGCAGATTGCGGTGGACGAAGGCGTGCCGGTGCTCGCGCGCGGCGGCGGCACTTCTCAATGCGGCCAGACGGTCGGTGCCGCGCTCGTGATCGACAACAGCAAGCACCTGAATCAGGTCACCGCATTCGACAAGGATGCGCGGACTGTAGTCGTGCAGCCCGGCGTGGTGCTCGACCAACTCAATGCTTATCTAAAACCGCATGGGTTGTGGTATCCGGTTGACGTCTCGACCAGCGCGCAGGCGACGCTGGGCGGCATGGCGGGCAACAATTCCTGCGGCTCGCGCTCCATTTTTTACGGCAACATGGTGCACAACGTGCGCGGTATCGAGGCGCTGCTCGCCGACGGCACGCGCTGCAGTTTCGGCACGGTGCCCGCAGACCTGACGCAGCTGGCGGGGCCGCGGCGCTATGTCGATTTGGTCAGAACGATCCGGGACATTGCCGCGCGCGAATCAGAGGAGATCGAGCACCGCTATCCCAAGCTGTTGCGCCGCGTCGGCGGCTACAACCTGGACATGATGACGGGCGAACCATTCAACATGGCGCACCTGCTGGTGGGCTCCGAAGGCACGCTGGCCTACTCGCAGCGTCTGCATCTGAACCTGTCGCCTCTGCCCAGGCAAAAGACCCTTGGCGTCTGTCATTTCCCGGCATTTTTCAAGGCAATGGAGTCGGCGCAGCATCTGGTCAAGCTCAAGCCCGTCACGGTCGAGCTGGTCGACCGCACCATGATCGCCCTGGCCCGCGACAATCCGGCCTTCAGGGCCACGGTCGAGAAATTCATTCAAGGCGATCCCGACGCGATCCTGCTGGTCGAGTTTGCCGGCGATGACAGGGACGAGCAGCTGGCAAAACTGAAACAGCTGGTCGAACTGATGGGCGATATGGGTTTCCCGGGCGGGGTGGTGGAAATCATCGACCCGGCCCTGCAGCGCGATGTGTGGGAAGTGCGCAAGGCGGGACTGAACATCATGATGTCGATGAAAGGCGACGGCAAGCCGGTGTCCTTCATCGAGGATTGCGCCGTGCCGCTGGAACACCTTGCCGAATACACCGATCGCCTGACCGGCGTGTTCGAGAAGCACGGCACCAAGGGCACCTGGTATGCGCATGCCTCGGTCGGCTGCCTGCATGTGCGGCCTATCCTTAACATGCGCGAAGACGGCGCACAGAAAATGCGCGCCATCGCCGAAGAGGCTGCTGACCTGGTCAGGCAATACAAAGGCGCTTATTCGGGCGAGCATGGCGATGGCCTGGTGCGGTCGGAATGGATCGCGCCGTTCTTCGGACCCCGACTGACGGGCGCTTTCGAAGAGATCAAGGATATTTTCGATCCGCAAGGGCTGATGAATCCGGGCAAGATCGTGCGGCCGTCGAAACAGGATGACCGCGCGCTGTTCCGCTTCAAGCCCGGCTATCGCGCGGAGAAAATCGATACCGTGCTGGACTGGTCGGAGTGGGGCGGGTTCGACAAGGCGATCGAGATGTGCAACAACAACGGCCACTGCCGCAAGTTCGATGCCGGCACCATGTGTCCGTCGTATCGTGTCACGCGCGATGAGAAGCACCTGACGCGCGGCCGCGCCAACACGCTGCGCCTGGCACTGTCGGGACAACTTGGTGCCGAAGCTCTGACCTCCGATGAACTGCACGCAACCATGGACCTGTGCGTGTCGTGCAAGGGCTGCAAGCGCGAATGCCCGACCGGCGTGGACATGGCCAAGATGAAAATCGAGTTTATGCACCACTACCGCCAGCGTCACGGCTTGCGCCTGAAAGACCGCCTCATCGCGTATCTGCCGCGCTATGCGCCATGGGCGGCGAAGCTGTCATGGCTGATGAATTTGCGCGACCGTATTCCCGGCGCCGCCGCGTTGAGCGAAAAGCTCATCGGATTGAGCGCCAGGCGCACCCTGCCGCAATGGCGCAGCGATACGTTCCTGGCAAGCCATGATTCCCGCCCCCATTCCGGCCTTCCCCCTGAAGGAGAAGGTGAGAATAGCGCTGCGCGGGGGATGGTTGGTGAAGTCGTGCTGCTGGTCGACACTTTCAATAATTATTTCGAATCCGAGAATGCGCATGCCGCCTTCGCCGTTCTGAAAGCGGCGGGTTACCGCGTGCATTTGCCGAGGGCCGCGGATGGTCCCAGGCCGCTGTGCTGTGGCCGCACGTTTCTCGCCAGCGGGTTGGTCGCCGAAGCGAAAGCCGAAGCGCACCGCACCCTGGAAACGCTCAGGCCTTTTGTCGAGTGCGGAATTCCCGTTGTTGGCCTAGAGCCGTCGTGCCTGCTCGGCTTGCGCGATGAATTTCTGTCCCTGGTGCCCGGCGCAGAATCTTCACAGCTTGCGCTCAATGCCATGTTGTTCGAGGAATTTCTCGCGCACGAGCAGGATGCGGGGCGGCTTAAACTTAAGCTCAAGGCCCTGCCACAGAAAAAAGCGCTGCTGCATGGCCATTGTCATCAAAAGGCGTTTGCGGCGATGCCCGCAGTGCAGCGCGTGCTGGGGCTGATCCCCGAACTGAAAGTCGAGTTGGTTGAATCGAGCTGCTGCGGCATGGCGGGCAGCTTTGGTTTCGATGCCGAACACTACGATGTATCGATGAAAATGGCCGAGCTCGCGCTGTTGCCGGCGCTGCGCAAGGCCGATCACGACACGCTCATCATCGCTGACGGCACGAGCTGCCGCCACCAGATTCACGACGGCTTGTGCCCGGGGAGTGATGCAAAATCACCCGGCGAGGCGTTGCACGTCGCGCGCGTGCTGCAGGCAGCACTTGCCTGACAGAACGGCCTTCCGGGTTTCTCGCCCGCGCCTTTCACGAGTCCGCGAAGGCGCAATAGCATGCGCGCCAACATAACCGGATAATTTCCGCCGCGAATGGATCACCCCGTCACCAGCGCCGTTTTGCCTTCAACCACCAGCCCCTGGCTGCTCGAAGTTGAGGATCTGCACGTGCATTTTGAGACCCCGCGCGGCGTGGTGCGCGCGGTGGAAGGCATTGCCTACAAGATCAGGGCCGGCGAGGTCGTCGCTCTGGTCGGGGAGTCGGGATGCGGCAAGACGGTGTCTTCGCTCGCCATCATGCGCCTGCTGGCAAAACCTGCCGGGTGCGTCGTGAAGGGCCGCATCCTGTTCGATGGTCGCGATCTGCTCAAGTTGTCCGAAGATGAAATGCAAAAGATTCGCGGCCGCGACATCGCGATGATTTTCCAGGAGCCGATGACTTCGCTCAATCCGGTGCTCACCATCGGCTTTCAGATCATGGAGCCGCTGCTGATACACATGGGCATGGACATGGTGTTTGCACGCAAGCGTGCGACTGAATTGCTGCAGATGGTGGGTATCCCGGATCCGGAACGCCGCCTCGATCAATATCCCCATCAGTTCTCGGGCGGCATGCGCCAGCGCGTGATGATCGCGATCGGCCTCGCCTGCAATCCGAAACTCATCATTGCCGATGAGCCGACCACCGCGCTCGATGTCACGATCCAGGCGCAGATTCTGAGGCTGATGAAGGATTTAACGCGCGATCTCGGCATTGCGCTGATGGTGATCACGCACAATCTCGGCGTGGTCGCGCGCTATGCCGACCGCGTCAGCGTGATGTATGCCGCGCGCATGGCGGAACAGGGTGGTGCCGCCGAGGTGTTCTCCAAACCGCTGCATCCCTACACCGCAGGCCTGCTGCGCTCAGTACCGCGGCTGGACGAACCGCGCGGGCACAAGCTCGAAACGATCGACGGGTTGCCCCCCAACCTGCTCGAACCGCCGCCAGGGTGCCGCTTCGCGCCGCGCTGCCCGGCCATGCAGGACGCATGCCTGGGCGAAATGCCCGAACTGGTAAGAGTCACGCCACATCATTATTCGGCCTGCCTGCGCGCCGGGGAAATGGCGCAGGGCGGGGCAGGCGGTCTGGGGCTGCAACGCGCATCGCTGACGCCGCCTCGTACCAGAGTGCTGAATATTGCCGATCCGATCCTGCAGGTACGCAGCCTCAAAACCTATTTCGAAGTCGGGCGGCATGCCACGGTGCGCGCCGTGGACGATCTGTCGTTCGATATATGCCGCGGTGAAACCGTGGGGTTGGTCGGCGAGTCGGGCTGCGGCAAGACCACCGTCGGGCGAACGCTTCTCAGGCTTGAAACCGCGACAGCCGGCAAGATCATGTTCAACGGCAATGACGTTACCGCCATTTCCGGAGATAAGCTCAAAAGCTATCGGCGGCAGATCCAGGTGATATTTCAGGACCCGTTCAGTTCGCTGAACCCGCGCATGACAATAGGCCAGATCATCGCCGAGCCGATGCTGGTCTACAGGCTCGTGCCGCACAAAGCCGCTGCCAAGGCAAAAGTATTTGAGCTGCTGGTTCAAGTGGGTTTGTTCGAGTACATGGCGGAACGTTATCCGCACGAACTTTCGGGGGGGCAGCGCCAGCGGGTCGGCATTGCGCGCGCGCTGGCCATGCAGCCTTCGTTCATCGTATGCGACGAGCCGGTATCCGCGCTGGACGTATCGATACAGGCCCAAATCATCAATCTGCTTGAGGACCTGCAGCAAAAATTCGGGCTCACCTATTTGTTCATTGCCCACGATCTCGCCGTCGTGCGGCATATTTCGGACCGTGTGATCGTCATGTATCTCGGGAAAGTGATGGAAATTGCCGATCGTGACGCGCTCTACGACGATCCGTGCCATCCTTATACCAAGGCGTTGCTCGACGCCGTGCCGATTCCCGATCCCGCACTCGAGGCGGGAAGGGATTATCAGATCCTTGGCGGCGAGGTACCGAGCCCGCTCAATCCGCCGCCCGGTTGTGTTTTCCACACGCGCTGTCCGCTGGCGGACGACGCGTGCAGGGTCAAAGTTCCCGAGTTGCGGGAAGTGCGTCCTCGACATTTTGCGGCATGTCTTAAGAGCTAGCGGCGGTCGGATTGCCTAGTGGACATTGCCCATCATGCGATCGGGCAGCCAGGTCGCGATTTGGGGGAAAATGCTCAGGATCACGATCGCCAGTATCATGCAGATAACGTAGGGGAAAGCACCGCGCATGATTTGCATCAGCCGCACGTCCGGCGCTATCGCGTTAATGACGTAGATGTTGAGGCCGACCGGCGGGCTGATCAGCCCGATTTCCATATTGATGGTCAGAATCACGCCGAACCACACCGGATCAAACCCGGCCGCGGTAATGATCGGCAGCAGAATCGGACTGGTCATGAGAATGATCGCTGCCGGTGGAATGAAGCAGCCCGCAACCAGCAGTAATACATTGATCAGCCCCATCAGCACCCAGCGATTGACGTCGAGTTCCGCGATCGCAATCGCCAGCGTTTGCGTCAGGTACATCGAAGTGAGCATGTAGCCGAACACCACAGAGGCCGCAATGATCATCAGGATCATCACCGATTCCTTGGTGGTGTCGCGCAGGATCATCCACCATTGTTTCGGGCTCCACATGCGGTAGATCACGATCGCCATTACCACGCACAGCGCCGCTCCCACGCCGGCCGCCTCCGATGGCGTTGCGACGCCGCCGTAAAGCACGTACATCACGCCCATGACCACCGCAAGGAAAGGGGCCACCTTGGGCAGTGACTGAAACTTTTGCCGCCAGGTGTAACGGAAGTTCACGGCGTGCGCGCGGAATCCCCGCTTCCACATGAGGAACAGCGTCCACAGCACGAATAGCACCGTGAGCATCAGACCCGGCAACACGCCGGCAAGGAACAGGCGGCCGATCGAAGTCTCGGTGGCGATGCCGTAAAGGATCAGGGTGATCGACGGCGGGATCAGAATGCCGAGCGTGCCGCCGGCGCAGACCGAGCCGGTGGCAATATCGTCCGGATAGCCGCGCTTGCGCATCTCGGGGATGCCCATCTTGCCGATCGCCGCACAGGTTGCCGGCGAGGAGCCCGTGAGCGCGGCAAACAGCGCGCAGGCCCCGAGGTTGGAAATCACCAGCCCGCCGGGCAGCCGGTACAACCACCGGTCAAGCGCTTCGTAAAGATCCTTGCCCGCTGGCGAGGAGCCGATCGCAGCGCCCATCATGACAAACATCGGGATGGACACCAGGGTGAAATCTTCCAACCCGGCATATAAAGTCTCAGCCACCACGTGCAGCGCATCAAAGCCCTGGAACGCCGCAATGAACACGATCGCAATCGCGCCCAGGCTGAAGGCTACCGGCGCGCCCGAGAGCAGGACCAGCAGCGTCGCCAGCAGGACCAGGGCGCCTTGAGAGCCAGGACTCATACCGGGCGCACTTTAGTGAGGCCGAAAGGGGGTTCGCGTCCGCTGATGAGGCCGACCAGGTCGGCGAGGCATTGCAGGGTCAGAACACCGAGGCCGATGGGCATGGCCGAATAGGGAATCCACAGGCGTACCCGCCACATGGTTTCGGAAGCCCAGCTGTTGTCCCAGGACTGCTGCCAGAGGCTGAAGGTGAGCACGGTCAACACTACGCAGAAGAAAAACGTCACGCCGGCAGCCACCAGCGCCAGCCACCAGCGCAGACGCCGCCCGGAAAACAGCGGCAGGATGTCGACGTTGACGTGACCACGCACCATCAGCACGTAGGGGCTGCCGATGAAGGTGGCTGCAACCAGGCTGTACGTGGCGAAATCGGTCTGCCAGATGGTGTTCTGATTGAGCGCGTAGCGCATGAACACCATATGGCAGACGACGATCACGCTGATCGCGATCAGCGCGGCGGCAAAGTAGCCTAGCAGTTGCGAAATGAATCTGACACCGCGGACAAATCTGCCCATAGACGCTCCATCGCGTGGGCCGGCTGCCCGACCTGGTCAAGAATTACGCATCGGCGGACGGTGTGCACCGTCCGCCGATGGAGTCTGGGCTTACTTGACGCTCAGCGCTTCATCAATCAACTGCTTGCCGTCGGGCACTTCCTTGGCGAAGGTGGCATAGGAGCTTTCCTTGGCGACCTTGATCCAGGCATCGTACTCGGCCGGCGTCAGCGTTACGACCTCGACGTTGTGCTCTTTGAACGTTTTGATCATCTTGTCATCCAGGCCCTTGGCTTCCTTGGCGAAGTACGCCTCCGACTTCTTCCCGGCCTTGAGCAAAGCAGCCTGCTGTTTCTTGTCGAGTTTGTCGAAAGACTTCTTCGACATCAGCAGCGGCTCGTACATGAACCACAAGGTGTTCTCGCCCGGTGCCGTCACGCATTTGACCTGTTCGTAGATGCGGAACGAGACAAAACTGCCGGTGCTGGTATCGGTGGCTTCGGCGACGCCGGTTTGCAGCGCGTTATAGACTTCGTTGCTCGGGATCGAGATGATCGAGGCGCCTGCCGCCTGCCACATGGCAGCGAAAGTCGCACCGGCCGATCGGGTCTTCAAGCCCTTGATGTCAGCGGGCTTGCGAATGCAGCCCTGCTTGGAGGCGACGGCGCCGGCGAGCCAGGCGTCGGCCAGCACCATCACGCCCGCTTTCTCGATCTTCGCTTTGATGTCCTTCATGAACTTCGAGTTGTTCAGGCGCGCGGCGCGGTCGTGGCTGCGCACCAGCCCGGGCATCAGCGTTGCGCCGAATGCGCGCACCTTGCCGCTGGCGTAATCGAGCGGAAACGAGGACATGTCGAGCTGGCCGTTGACCATCGCATTCCATTGCTCTTTCGGCTTGAACAGCGATGCGCCGGGATAAACCTGGATCTCCAGGCCCACGTTGGCCGCCTTGGCTTCGCGCGCGACGATTTGTACCATCTCGTCGCGGACGTCGCCCTTGCCGCCGGGAAACTGGTGCGAGGCACGCAGTGTCACCGTGGCTCCCCATGCCGTTCCTGCCAGCGTCGAGGCCGCCAGCAAGGCGACTATGCCAATCTGCTTGAACTTCATCATTTTTATCTCCTCCAAGATTATCGATCGAATGCGATGTATTGTCCGCCCGTTTTGTGGGGGTGATTCATCGCCGGAAACAACAGCCACAACGTACACAACGTATTCTAGTCTGCCTAGGGCAGTCTCACAAATTGCCCTGCCACGCAACGCCCGGCTGTTTGCGCGGAGCGTGCCCGGAGAAAGACGTTTTTGCTAGTGCATCTCACGCGAGAAACGCCGCACCTTCGCTTCGTCCACCTCGACTCCCAGGCCGGGGCCGGCGGGCACGGTAAAATGGCCTTTGGCAAAGTTGATCGGCGATTTCAGCACGTCTTCGGCCAGGTACTGGCTCGATATGCTCACGCCCCAATCCAGCGAGGGGACGGCCGCAGCCAGATGCAGCATGGCGGCGGCGGCGATGCCGGACTCGGCGATCTTGCAGGCCAGGTTGATTTTCATGCCCAGCTTTTCGCACAGCAGCGCGGCATCATAAACCGGTTTCATGCCACCGAGCTTGATGGTCTTCAGGCTGCAACCGTGTGCGGCACCCGCATCATGATGCCGGCGCAGGTCCTCCAGGCTGTGCAGCCCTTCGTCAAAGCCGATCTTGACGCGGCTGGCCTGCGCCACCCTGGCCATGCCCTCGAGATCGTCCCCGGCCACCGGCTGCTCGAAAAATTCCAGCGGGGTATCCGCAATGGCTTGCACATAGGCTATGGCCTGTTCCACCGACCAGCCCTGATTGGCGTCCGCACTGATCAGCACTTTTCCACCCAGAACATCGCATACCTTGCGCGTGCGTTCCGCATCCGCCAGCGGCTCCGCAACGCCGACCTTGATCTTGTAGGCGACATAGCCTTCGTTCTTTCTGCGCGCGGCCTCGTCGACATCGGCGCCGGTGCTGCCGCCGCCTATCATGCGCAGCGCCGGTATGCGTTCGCGCCGCTTGCCGCCAAGCAGCTCGTAAACGGGTTGGCCGGTGCTGCGACCAAGTGCGTCATGCAATGCCATCTCAATGACTGATTTGGCGGATCGGTTACCGTAGAGGTAACGATCGGCCCGGGCCATTGCCGCGGCAATGCCATCGGCCGGCTGGCCCTCCAGGAAAGGCGCAAGATAACGTATCGCCGCCACCATGCTTTCCACGGTTTCCCCGGTCATGGTGGGCGCAGAGGCCGCCTCACCCCAGCCCACCACGCCGTCGTCAGTTTCAAGGCGGACCAGCGCATTGTTGGCGCTGCTGACATCCTCGAAAGACATTTTGACGGACTTGATCATCGGCAGGCTGATGGCGATGGGCTCGATGTGTTTGATTTTCATAAGGGATCGGCGAGAAGCGGTTGGACCAGAGCGGCGAAGGTCAGATAGCCAAGAGTACAAAAGATGGCGCGGCCTGTATGTAAAAGGCCGCGCCACGCATCACGAAAGGCTGAATGGATTAAAGCTTGCCGATCTTCTTGATCGCGGCTGCCATACGCTTGTAATCCTCGGCAAAGAACTGCTTGAACTCCGGCGTATCCTTGTAGTCAGGCACGATATGAACGTTTTCCAACGCTTTCTTGAACCCCGGGTCACTCGCCGCTTTGGCTATCAGTGCCCGCATCTTGTTAAAGGTCGCTTCCGGCACGCCCGCGGTAGTGAAGGTTCCTACCCACAGGTAGGCCTCGACGTTGTAGCCCAAGGACTTAAATGTCGGCACGTCCGGCAACGCCGGGTGCGCCTTGAGGCCCCAGCTGGCTACCGCGCGCAGCTTGCCTGACCTGATGTGGGGATACACCGCCGCCGGCCCGCCGGCTGTGACCTGGGCGTGACCGCCCAGTACTTGTATGATCGCAGGCCCGCCGCCGGTGGTCGGCAGATGGCGCATTTTGATTCCCGCCGCATCCATGAACATGGCCATGGGTGTATGCGTGATGCCATAGGGGCCCGAGGATGAAAATATGATTTCATTCGGTTTTGACTTCGCGAGCGCTTCCAATTGTTTTGGCGTTTTCACGGGCATCGAGGGATGGACGACCATGATCAGCGGATCGGAGCTCAACAGCGCGAGCGGGGCGATCTGGTCGAGCGCGAAGGGGGATTTGATGCCGTACAGCTTATCCTTCTCGATCACCAGGTAAAGGTTCGGCGTCGTGATCAGGATGTTGTAACCATCGGGCGACTGATTGGCGACATAGGCGGTGCCGACTGCTGCCGTGCCGCCTGGCCGGTTGACGACCGGCGCCGGCTGGTTGGTGAGCTTTTCCACCACTGAGGATAGCGGCAAGGCGTGGATTTGATTCATCCCGCCCGGCGGATTCGGCACGGTGATATTGATGGCGCGGGCGGGATAATCCTGTGCGTAGCTGCAAACAGAGATAAATCCCAGGACGACAGCGGGTAACAGGCGTTTCATGTTTACTCCTTCTGATTTATGACCGGAATGTGCGCCAGAAAGGTTAATCTGGGCGACTCGATATTCTGTTGGGTAGCTTACACTATCACGGTAACTCCCTGTGACAATTGCTGTCAACCGCCATGTCCCGATGGTGCGGCGGCGCCGAAGCCGGGTAAACTTGACATTGTGTTCTGGCCTCAGCGCAGTTGCGGGGCTGGAGAAAAGGACCGAACCTTATTGCGAGTGTTGAATTGATCCATGCGGCAATCATAGGCCTCGGCTGGTGGGGCAAAAATATCGTTAACGCGGTGCAGGGCAAGAGTACCCGCCTGCGTTTCATCCGCGGCGTGAGCAAGGAACCCGATTCGGTGCGCGATTTCGCGGCGCAGCACGGGTTTGAACTGTCCACCAACCTTGCCGATGCGCTTTCGGACCCGCGCGTACAGGCCGTTGTTCTGGCCACGCCACATTCCCTGCATCCGGCACAGGTGATCGAGGTCGCCAAGTCGGGCAAGGCGGTGTTTTGCGAAAAACCGCTGGCGCTGAAGAAAGCCGATGCCCTTCGCGTGGTCCAGGTCTGCGAGCAGTCAGGTATCGTTCTGGGTCTGGGGACCAACAAGCGGTTCTGGCCATCGATGCGGGAACTGAGGCGGGTGGTCGCAAGCGGCGCACTCGGCGAAATCCTGCATATCGAGGCGCACTATTCCAATCTTAATTCGAATAAAAACTTTGCAACCTGGCGCGATTCACCCGCGGAATCTCCTGGCGGAGGCATGACCGGATCCGGCATCCATGCGCTGGATGCCGTGGTCAATCTGGGTGGGCCGGTGCGCCGGGTTCACGCGCAGCTGATCTCGCGCAAACCGCAGCCCGACCCGCTCGACACGATATCGGTTCTCTTCGAATTCGAAAATCACGTCAGCGGCACGCTCGCCGCGGTCCGGGCGACGCCGTTTTACTGGCGGGTGCACGTGTTCGGCGACAGGGGATCGGCCGAGGCGCTGGGCGAGAATGACCTGGTGCTGCATGTGGCGGGTGCAAAACCCAGGTCCACCGGTTTCGAGCCCGTAGATTCCCTGGGCGCCGAGTTCGAAGCGTTTGCCGATGCGGTGGACGGCCGGGCGCCCTATCCGATCCCGACTTCGCACATGATCAATACCGTCGCCGCCTTCGAGGCCGTTATCAAGTCGATTGAAACGAAAACCACGGTGATCCTCGGTGATGCGAACGTCTAGGGCCTGTTAACCATTACCACATGAGTGCGATGGAGGCGATTTGGGCTCAGGGCGAGGAGTGCCGAGCAAGGTTTGCCCAGCGGCAAATAAGTATTTGAGATCGTATAAAATGACGGTCTTTGATTTGAGGCGGCTATGAGCGGAAGCGTCCATGTAAAGCTCGACGGTGCCGTGGCCACTGTCAGCCTGAGCAATCCGGATAAGCTCAACGCACTCACGGTGGCGATGTGGCGCGACCTGGCGCGCGTGATGGACGAGCTTTCGGCGCGCGATGATCTGCGCTGCGTGGTGCTGCGCGGCGCGGGCGGCGATGCGTTTGCTGCCGGTGCCGATATCGCTGAATTCGCGCAGCTACGCGACAATGTCGAGCAGGGCAAGGTTTACCACCGGGAATATGTATTTGGCGCGTTGAAGGCCGTGGGCGAATGCCGGCATCCGACGGTGGCGATGATACACGGGGCGTGCGTCGGCGGCGGGCTCGAGATCGCATGCCAGTGCGATATCCGGGTCGCCGGGACATCCGCGCGCTTCGGTGTGCCGATTAACCGGCTGGGCTTCGCTATCGCCTACGATGAGCTGTCGGCATTGCTGCCCCTCGTGGGGCGGGCGGTTGCGCTGGAAATCCTGATCGAAGGCAGAGTATGGGCGGCGCAGGAAGCCTGGGACAAAGGTCTGGTTGCGCGCGTCGTGCCCGACGAAGAACTGGAACAGGACGCCTACGCGACTGCGCGCCGTATTGCGGATGGCGCGCCCCTGGTGGCGCGCTGGCACAAGCAGTTCGTGCGGCGGTTGACGCCGCAAACAGAGCCGCTGACCGAAGCTGAAATCGAGGAAAACTTCGCTTATTTCAATACCGAGGATTACCGCATCGGCTACGATGCGTTCCTCAACAAGAAAAAACCAAGGTTCGTCGGGCGTTGAACTGCGGTGATTAAGTAACCGCAATTTATGTAATTTAAGCAATTGAGTGATTGAGTGATTAATTCGCTCAGAGCGTGATGTTAGATCACTAAATCACTAAATCACTAAATCACTAAATCACTGAGTCACTTCACTAAATCACTGAGTAACTGAATCACTGAATCACTGAATTACCGAATCACCGGGTCACTCGACTCTCCAGGAGCAAAAATGGCAGGACCACTATCCCATATTCGCGTACTCGATCTTTCCCGCGTGCTGGCTGCGCCCTGGGCCGGGCAGAACCTCGCCGACCTCGGCGCCGAAGTCATCAAGGTCGAGCGGCCCAAGAGCGGCGATGATTCGCGCGCTTTCGGCCCCCCCTGGCTCAAGGATCCGGACGGCAAGGACACCAGGGAGTCCGCGTATTTTGCCGCCGCCAACCGCGGCAAGAAATCGATCACCGTCAACATGTCCAAACCCGAAGGGCAGAAGATCATCCGCGACCTCGCTCGGCAGTGCGACGTGTTGCTGGAGAATTACAAATTTGGCGATCTCGCGCGTTACGGACTGGGGTACGAAGACCTGAAAAAAATCAATCCGCGCCTGATCTATTGCTCGGTGACCGGCTTCGGCCATACCGGACCTTACCGCGAGCGCCCGGGTTACGATTTCATGATCCAGGGCATGGGCGGGCTGATGAGCATCACCGGGGAGCGCGACGACCTGCCGGGAGGCGGGCCGCAGCGCGTAGGCGTGCCCATCGTCGATATCATGACCGGCATGTATGCGAGCATCGCCGTGTGCGCAGCCATCGCGCATCGAGCCGAAAGCGGTATCGGCCAGCATCTTGATCTTGCGCTGCTGGACACCCAGGTGGCGTTTCTGGCCAATCAGGCGATGAACTATCTTGCCACAGATGACGTGCCCGGCCGGCTGGGCAACGCGCATCCCAACATCGTGCCGTACCAGACCTTCAAGACGCAGGACGGCGACATCATCCTTGCCTGCGGCAACGACAATCTTTTTAACAAGTTCTGCGGACTGGCCGGGCGCCCTGATCTGGCGCAGGATCCGCGCTTTGCGACCAACGGCAAACGCGTCGAGAACCGCGCCGTGCTCACACCGTTGCTCGAGGCGGTGTTCAGGACGCGCACCACGCTCGAGTGGGTCGAAGCGCTGGAGGCGGCTGGCGTGCCCAATGGCCCGATCAACAGCCTCAAGCAGGTATTCGAAGAACCGCAAGTCATTGCGCGCGGCATGAAAATCGAACTCGATCATCCCACGGCGGGCAAGGTGCCGCTGGTGGCCAGCCCGATGCGATTTTCCGCAACGCCTGTCGAATACCAGAATCCACCGCCTGTGCTGGGCCAGCATACTGAAGAGACCCTGCGCACCATGCTCGACCTGGGTCCAGCCGACATCGAGCGCCTGCGCGCGGACGGAATCGTCTAGAAAAACCGCAGCAGCATCGCGGTGGCAAGGATGTAGAGCAGTCCGGCAAACACTTTCTTCAATGTCGCGCTGGAAGAGCGGTGCGCGAGACGCGCGCCGACCGGCGCCATCAGCATGCTCGCGACCACGATAATCGCCAGCGCCGGGAGATAAACGTAACCGAGGCTGTACTCCGGCAGTCCCTGGACCCGCAACCCGGACAGGATGTAACCGGCCGCGCCAGCCGCCGCCAGCGGCCAGCCGACCGCCGCCGCCGTGCCGATGGCTTCGTGTATCCGGACGCCGCGCCTGACCAGCAAAGAGACCACCAGAGCAGCGCCGCCAGTTGCGGTCAGGCTCGAGAGCACGCCGATCCCGCAAGCCGACAACCACAGCCTGCCGGGGCCGGGGAAGGCGCGAGTCGCCTCCGGTTTGCGTCCAAGCAGCATTTGCGTGGCCAGGTAATAGATCAGCGCGGTGAAAATCAGGCTGAGCAGGCTTACATTGATATATCCCGAGAGAAATGCGCCGCCAAATGTGCCGACAAATATGCCCGGTGCAATTCTGAGGGCATTGCGCCAGTTGACCGCTTGGTGGCGATGATGGCTGTAGACGCTGGTCACCGAAGTAAAGAGTATGGTCGAGATGGCCGTGCCCAGCGCCAGATGCACGACGTAGTCCGGCGCAAACTGCTTGGCGGCGAAGATGAAAGCCAGCACCGGCACCAGCGATGAGCCGCCGCCGATGCCGAGCAGCCCGGAGAAAAATCCGACGAATGCCCCCACCGCAAGATAGGCCCACCACCAGTCGGTCACTGCGGGTTTTCTTCGTTTTTCATTCTGAGCGCCTCGTCATTGAAAGCGCCATCGATGGCGTGCACGACCTTTTCCACCAGCCGGAAGCCTTCGACCGGGGCGTCATCCTTCATGAATTCAAGCCGGATGGGCGCCAGCGCGGAGATGGCCTGGGACCGGGTGATTGCCGCATCTATGCCGGCCAGCGCGCTTTTCTCAAACAGGCTGGCAATGATGGTCCCGGCCAGCGCATGCGAGTGCGTGCCGTTGCGCGCCGCATCGAGCGTGGCGACCGCGTCCCCATTCAGAATGGTCGCGGGCAGCCGGTGTTCCAGGGCGGTAAGCAGTTCTGAAAAAGTCATGACAGCGCAGCCTGTTAAGAGCCCGCAACACCCGTCATCCTAAACGATGCTCAGGATGAATTCCCATTCCGCGGGATCGACCGGGGTGATCGACAGGCGGTTTCCCCGCGCAAGAATCCGCATATTTTCCAGTTTGGGGAGACTGCGCAGTTCAGCAAGGCTCACCAGCCGGGTTTTTTTGACGAACCTGATATCGACATTCAGCCAGCGCGGATCGGCCGCTTTCGCCGCAGGGTCAAAATACTTGCTTTTCTTGTCGAACTGCGTGGCGTCAGGATAGGCGCGCTTGCATACCTCGGCCATACCGACTATGCCCGGATCATCACAGTTGGAGTGATAGAAGAAAACGCGATCACCGATGTGCATCTGGTCGCGCATGAAATTGCGCGCCTGATAGTTGCGCACGCCGGTCCAGGCGGTCGCCTTGTCCTTGGCCAGATCGTCGATGCTGTAGGCATCGGGTTCGGATTTCATCAGCCAGTAGCGCATAGTGTAGGTGGGTGAAGAGTAATGAGTAATGAGGGATGAGTAATGAGTGATGAGCAGTAAGCAGAAACTGCAGTACGCGATAGCTAATCGAATTTACCGCTTACCTGCCGTCAGCGACGGCAAAAAAAATGCGGCTCAGCCGCATTTTTGAATTGATCCCCCGCCTGTGCCGTCAGACTCGTATCTTGAACCTAGGGTTCAAGGTGGTCACCTATCGAGCCCATCAGGCGCTTCCCTTGGGACGCGCACACCGGCGCTTACAGAATCGGCAACCAGACAGATACTATTGGTTCAAAGAGTTTAAAGCCTTAACAAACACCGCAGGGGAAACCTAGAACAGTTCGCTCTGATCGGATATGGCCTGATCAAGCACTGTCTCCATGGAATTTATTCTACGCTTTATCTCTGCGATGTCAAAACCGCCGCCGACTTTTGTCGATAGAAATTCGTGGGCGATGTTGAGCGCCGCCATGATCGCTATGCGCTCGAGCCCGATCAGTTTTCCGTGCTCCTTGATCTCGTGCATTTTCAGGTTCAGATAATCGACCGCCTCGAGCAGGCCTTTCTGCTCAGGCTCCGGGCAGGCAACGCGAAATTCGCGCCCCATGATATTGATCTGCAAGCCTTTGGGATCAACGCTCATGCGTTTTCTTCGGGAATCTGCTGGAGCAGATTTTCCAGGCGGCCGGTCGCATTGTTGATTTTTTCATCAAGCTGCTTGTTCTCGTTGAGAGCCGATGCGAGCTTCTGGCGCAGTTGCTGATTGTCGCCGCGCAGGCGCTGGGTCAATTCCACAAACTGACTTATTTTTTCTTCGAGTGACTTGAGTTCGGCTTCCATGCGGCACTATAGTGGCAAAAATCCTGTTAAGTCAACTGCTAACGAGATTCTATGAATGTGATTTAATAGAATTGTGCAGTGATCCAAACGGCATACACAACCGGGTCGGCGGGTCATCAGAATAACCCGAAACACGGCGAAATACAGCGGTGGCGCAGGTGTGATGAAGGAAGTGCCAAACCGGCCCTGGTCCTTATTTTGAGTGTGCAGGCAGACAATTAAATATATTTATATTCAATGGGATAGATTATGTCTGGTCCTGTAGAAACAACCGGCAGGCAGCACGCCACATGCACCCGAGCAATGGACGTGTCCCGCGCCGAGGCACGCGTCATGTAGAATTCACGATGTTTCAGCGCGCCTTGTTCTATAAGTAAGCGCTAACTGAAATACGGTTTCAGGTGCCCGCGCCAAGTTTATTGGCCGGGGTAAACGGGAAACAGGTACGACCGCAGGATTCAGGATTCCGGAATCCCGCATCTAAGCCTGTGCTGCCCCCGCAACGGTAAGCGAGCGTGGGCGCGCCATCATGCCACTGGGTGTCATCTACCTGGGAAGGCGGCGCGTCATGTTCTCGCGAGCCCGTATACCGGCCTGGACCAAAAAGTGGCGGAAATGCCGCGGGGAAGCGGCGGGCCCGGTTTCGGTCGGTTCCCGTGTTGCCTTTCCCTGCACGGCATTTCCTCGTTCGATTCACTGCGTACGGCGGGTACGCTGAGCTCGGGGACTATGCAATGCATTTATCGTTGTCATCATGGGCCATAGTGGCTGTCGCCGTCACCGGCGTTTCGCAAGCAGCAGATCCTCCCCCCGTCCGGTTCGAAGAAGTCATGGTCACCGCGACGCGCTTCAGGGACCGCTATGTCGACCAACCCGTTAATGTCTCGGTCATTACTGCCGAAGATATCCGGCAAAGCGCGGCGAAGACAGTGCCGGATCTGCTGTCTGAACAAGCCGGCATTGAAATCCATGATTTGTACGGCAACAACGCCGCGGCCACCACGGTCGATTTACGCGGCTTCGGTATCTCGGGCACGCAGAACACACTGATCCTGATCGATGGCAGGCGTGCCTCCGACATCGACCTTTCAAGCGTGCAATGGTCGGCGGTGCCGCTTGGTGCAATCGAGCGTATCGAAATCGTGCGCGGCGGCGGGGCCGTGATGTACGGCGCCGGCGCGACGGCTGGTGTGATCAACATCATCACCAAGTCGCCGACCACGCTGGGTAACGGTATAACGGTGCAGACCAAGGCGGGCTCATACGCCACCACCGAGACCCAGGTCAACGCCAACTATTTCGGCAGCCGTTCTGGGTTCAATGTCATCGCCAGCAATTATGAATCCAACGGCTATCGTGACAACAACCACAACCGGCAAAGCAATGTGCTGGGAGACTTTCGGTTTTTGACCGAAGACGGCGATCTTACATTGAAGCTTGGCACGGACAGCCAGGGCATGCGGTTGCCGGGTGCGCGCACCGTACAGCCAAGCGCCGGCGTCAATCAACTCGAGACCGACAGGCGGGGTGCTCAAACACCGCTTGATTATGCGCAGCGCGACGGGAATCGCGCGACCCTGGACTGGCGCCAGGACGCCGGTTTTGGCGAGTTCATTATTGGTGCCGGCTACCGCGACAAGAAGCAGACCTCGTATTTCGACTTCGGCGGATATCCGGATTACCGCGTAGCCGATCTCGACGTATGGTCGTTCACGCCGCGCGTCAAGATTGCGCGACCGCTGTTCGGCCAGGCCAACACGCTGGTGGCGGGTTTTGACTGGTACCACTGGAATTACGGTTTGCAGCGTTCCGATTCTGTGGCGAACATAGGGCAACCGTTTAATACAGTGGCGGCGACGCAGGAAAATGCCGCATTTTATCTGCACAATACGACCCGTCTCGGCGAGCGCACCACGCTGAACACCGGAGTGCGGCGCGAACGGTTCAGGATCGACGCCAGCGATGCTTTCAATCCTGCGGCGCCCGGGGGGGCGTATGGCTCCGGTGCGCCATCCGGCGCGCAAAAGGAAACCGAGTACGCGTACGAGCTTGGTGTGCGCCATCAGCTTTACCCGGCAGTGGCAGTGATCGGCAAGACCGGGCGCAGTTACCGTTTCGCCAATGTGGACGAGATCTACGAAAGCACGCCTTCATACACGAATCAGTTCCAGTTCCTGCAGCCGCAGACGGCATACAACTATGAACTCGGGATGGAGGCGAATGTGACGCATGCCCGGTTGCGCGCTTCGGTGTTCATCATCGACGTCAACGACGAGATTCATCTCGATCCCTTCACCAGCGGGGTAGGCAACACCAATCTGCCGCCATCGCGCCGCAGTGGATTCGAACTCGAAGGGAAGTGGTCCGGATGGAAAACCCTGGTGCTTGGCGCGTCCTATTCTTATACCGACGCGCGCTTTCGGGATGGCGCATTTACCGGCGGCGGCGGTTTTCTTGCAAATCAGGTCATCTCCGGCAAGACCGTGCCGCTGGTGCCGCGCCACAAGCTCAACGTCAGTGCCTCATGGGCCATGGGGCCGCAAACCCGGCTCAACGCGATGCTGGCCCATGTGGGCGAACAGTACATGGACAACGACGAGGCCAACACGCTGGGGGTGCAAATCCCGGCTTATACCGTGGCCGATCTCAAGCTCGTGCATCATAGCGGCGCGTGGACTCTGAGCGGGACCATCAACAATCTGCTCAACGAAAAATATTACAACTATGCCGTGCGCAGCGGCCAGGTGCCGGATCGTTACAACGCCTACCCGCTTCCGGAACGCAGCATGCTGATGATGCTGGAATACGCATTCAAATAGCTTTGCGCCATGGACGCCATTTTTTTCATTTTTATCAAAAGTTTGCTATTGTTCTCCACTTGAAAACCATGACCAGTACCGAGCTCTATCTGCGCCTGCTGAAGTACGTTGCCCCGTACCGGCGGGTGTTCGCTCTGGCGCTGCTCGGCATGATGGTCACGGCCGCGACCGAGCCCGCATTGCCGGCGATTTTCAAACCGCTGCTCGACGGCACGTTCGTCGAGAAAGACGAAACCATCATGCGCTGGATGCCGGTCGTCATCGTCGGGCTGTTCGTCGTGCGCGGCCTGGCCGAGTATGTGGCCAGCTACTCGATCACGTGGGTGGGGAACAAGGTGGTCATGGATTTGCGCAACGCCATGTTCGCCAAGCTGCTGCAACTGCCGACCCGGTATTTCGATAACCATCCGACCGGCAATCTGATCTCCAAACTCACCTTCGACGCCGCGCAGGTGACGACTGCCGCAACCAGCGTGCTCACGGTGATTTTCAAGGACACGTTGTCCATCATCGGCCTGCTGGCGTGGATGCTGTGGCTCAACTGGAAACTGACCCTGTTTGCGCTGTTGATGGCGCCCATCATCGTCGGTGTGGTGCGGCTGATCAGCGTACGGTTGCGGCGCTCCAGCCGGGACACGCAGCGGGTGATGGGTGATATTACCCAGGTGCTGGGCGAGGCCGTGGACGGCCACAAAGTGGTCAAGCTGTTTGGCGGACAACAGTACGAGGCGGGGCGCTTCGATACCGAGATCAACCGCGTGCGGCGCTACATCATGAAGCAGACGGCCGCCTCCGCCGCGAGCGTTCCGATCGTGCAGCTGGTGGCCGCGCTGGCGCTGGCCGGCATCCTGTACTTTGCCACGCAGCAGTCGAACTCGGACCAAGTCACCATAGGCGGCTTCATATCGTTTGTCGCGGCTATGCTGATGCTGACCGCGCCGCTCAAACGCATCACCAGCGTCAATGAGCCGCTGCAACGAGGACTGGCTGCCGCGGAAAGCGTGTTCGAACTGATCGACGAGCCGGGCGAGCCCGATCCGGGGACCGCCACTATTGCCAGGGTGCGCGGCGAGATTTGTTTCGAGAACGTGAGTTTTTTCTACGCCGACACGGAACGTCCCGCGCTCGACCAGATCAACCTGACGATTTCGCCGGGCGAGACCGTGGCGCTGGTCGGCGCCTCGGGCAGCGGCAAAACCACGCTCGCCAACATGGTGCCGCGCTTTTACCACCCGACGCTTGGGCGCATCACGCTCGACGGAAACGATCTCGCGAGTCTCAGGCTGGCGAGCCTGCGCGCCAATATTGCGCTGGTGAGCCAGGACGTGGTGTTGTTCAACGATACCGTGGCGGCCAACATCGCGTATGGCGTGATGAAAGACACAGGCGAGGCCGAGATTGCGGCGGCGGCAGAAGCCGCGCATGCCATGGAGTTCATCCGGCGCCTGCCGCAGGGCTTGGACACGCTGGTGGGGGAGAACGGCGCCAAGCTCTCTGGCGGGCAGCGCCAGCGGCTGGCCATCGCGCGCGCGCTGCTCAAAAACGCGCCGGTGCTGATACTCGATGAAGCGACCTCGGCGCTCGATTCAGAATCGGAGCGCCATGTGCAGGCCGCGCTCGAGGTGCTGATGCAGGGCCGCACGACCCTGGTGATCGCCCACCGGCTGTCGACTATCGAAAAAGCCAACCGCATCGTCGTACTCGACAAAGGGTGCATAGCGGAAATCGGCACGCACCGCGAGCTGATCGAACGCAGCGGGATCTACGCCAGGCTTTATCGCTACGCGAATCCCAAGAACCCTACTACCCACTCCCCACTCCCCACTCCCACTACTACCAGCCCCCACCGCTGCCTCAATGGCGGCAATGACTTTTGCGGCAGGCAATTGCTGCAGGCAGTCGCTGTAACTCGCGATGTTTCTGTCGCAACCCTCGAGCAGACACGGCACGCACGATCCGGTGCCTTGCAGCAGCGTCACGTTACCCTGGCGCTGGCTGCCGTAGCGCCGCCACGGGTTGGTGTCCGCCGCGTGTCCGCGCGGCCACGGTCCCCATTTGACCGGGTTGGAAGGGCCGAACAGCGCGATCGTCGGCACGCCCAGCGCCGCAGCGACATGGGTGAGGGCGGTATCGGGCCCCACGAAAATCCGGGCGCGGCTGACCAACTGGGCTGAAGCCGCGAGAGAGAGCTTGCCCGCGGCATTGACGACGCCTTGCGGCATGTCGCGCACCAGGTCGCCAACGTATACCAGTTCCTCCGCATCCGCGCTGCCCGTGAGCACGATGCGTAAGCCCCGCGCGATCAGCCACTGAGCGATTTCAAGCCAGCCCTGTTGATGCCACATTTTGTAATTGAATTTGGGATGCGTGTGCAGCACGGCGATCGGCTGTGTGCTATGGGCGCCCAACAAGGCATCCACCTGGCGCGCATCTTCATCACGCCAGGCCACCGCGACTTCAGGGTGGAGAGTGATGCCAAGTACGTCAGCCAGCGCCAGGTGCATGCGTACGCTATGGGTATTGAGATTGTCGAACGGCACCCAGCGCTGCAGCAGGCGTTGTTTCCAGCGCTCTTTGGGGGTATCGGTCAGCAATCCGGCACGCCAGCGGCCGGCAACGAATGCATAGAACGTAGGCCGGTCGCCCGGCACCAGGGACAGCGCCATGTCATAACGACGCCAAAGCCCTACCAATAATGATAAATGTTCCATTAACGCCGGACGCTCCGGCACGGTGATGACACGCCGCACATCGGGGTTGGCCGCCAGCAGTCCGTGCGTGCCTTCGAATACCAGGAGGTCAAGCGCAGCATCCGGGAATGCCTGCTTGATCGAATGGATCAACGGCGTGGCCAGCAGCACATCACCAATGCGGCGGGTGACGATCACCAGCACGCTGCGCGGCGGCGCATTCATAGATATTGATCGACGCCCAGTTTGGCGTAGGTGTGACGCGACGCGATCAGATCATCCAGCAGGCGTTGGTTCTCCGAGAATCCGCTGCGGTCGGTCTCTTTATGCCAGAGATGAAACACCGGTGCCGCGAAGCGCGCGCTTTTGTGCTTGATACCGGCATGCAGCATACGGATCACCAGGTCCGTATCCTCCAGGCCCCAGCGTCCGGCATAAGCTTCGTCAAGTCCGTTGACCTTCAGCAGGTCGGCGCGCCACGCGGAAAAATTACAGGTCTTCACGCCCTGCCAGCGCTCCGGCGCGCGTTTGCGGAATGCGCCGTCGGGCAGCCGCAGCAGCGGCAGCAGCCGGTTGATATCGCCACGCAGCCGCGCGGCCGCCCAACGCGTCAGCGTCCATTGGTGCAACGGCAGGTGTTCGCGCAGCACGCGCGCGGTCTGGGCTTCGCTCAACAGCACGCGGTTGCCCGACAGGAAATATCCGGATTCGGCCAGATTGCAATGCTCGGGCGACGAAATCTCGGGGCGGTATGCAGTCGCCATCGCTCAATATGATGTAATCGGCACTGGTCGCTGCCAATGCGCGGTTGCGGATGGTCGCTGCGCGAAAGCCCTCGTCTTTCTGCCAGACATGGCGCAGCGGAAAAGGCGCGCGACCGGCATAGCCCGCTATCAGCGCCCGCGTGTCGTCGGTGGACCCGTCATCGGCGACGATCAGCTCGAATTCACGGGCATCTTGTGCAAGATATCCATCGAGCACCGCGGAGAGCGCGTCGGGGCGGTTGTAGGTGGTAACGATGACGGCTAGGCGCATTTTCTGGTGATTCAGTGATTGGGTGATAGTGATGAGTGATTGAGCAAATCGTAAAGCCTTGCCATCAACAATCACTCGGTTACTTAATAACTCAATCACCGCGCTTTTCCAAAAGCAGCATAAGCTTCAGATACCGGTAGTAGGAGCCCTCGGCATTGGCCACCGCCAGCATGAAGCCTTCGCGGCCATCGAGAAAGCCCAGGCGCAGGACGTAGGTGCGCACGAAGGTCCAGCCGCCGTGCAGCAATGCGGTGAAGATCGAGGCACGGCGGCCGCGTTCGTGCAACATGCGCGCCGTATTGGTCGAATAGGTATTCATCTTGGCAAGCATCTGGTCCAGATCGTCGATGGCCTGATGCATCAGCGGCTGTTTCAGCTTGCCGGTGGCGCCTTTGACAATCAGCCGTTCATGCGTGTTGTCGTCCGAAAAACGGGCGGCATCGCGGCGGAACAGCCGCACGACATAGTCCGGCCACCAGCCGGAATGCCGCATGTAGCGTCCGCAGAAACTCGAGCGGCGCGGCAGGGCAAACGCCGCTTTACTGCCGGGGGCTGCAATCACCCGCTCGATTTCCACGCGCAGTTCCGGAGTCATCCATTCATCCGCATCGATGGAGAACACCCAATCACCCGTAGCAAGGTCCAGAGCGCGATTTTTCTGCGGCCCGAAACCCGGCCAATCTGACGTCTGGTGGAGCGCAGCGCCCAGCTCGCGGCAGATGTCGGCGGTATCGTCACTGCTGTTCGAATCAACGACGATGGTTTCATCCGCCCACGCCACCGACTCCAGGCAGCGCCGCAGGGTGTGCCCGGCATTTTTGGTGATGATGATGACGGAGGTGCGCATTTACGGTAATGGGTAATGGGTAATGAGTGATGAGTGATGAGTGATGAGTGATTGGAGTGGCGATCGCTCAGTTAAATCGTTTTACCCATTACACATTACCCATATCTCATCACCTTGTTGATTTTAACCCGCCATAAAGCAGTCCCGTCAGCCAGGCATATAGCAACCCCTCGGTGTGATCGAGCAGCAGGGAATTGACCATGCACCCAATCACCAGGGTCAGCACCAGGCCGCGCGCGAGATGGCCTTCGAGCGGTGATCCGAGCTGTCCCGCAAGGCGCCATTGCAGCCAAAACAGCCATAACAACGCGACAAGGCCGGCGACACCCACCTGTACCGTGATATGCAGGAATTCGTTGTGCGGGTTGCGCGTTTCGGTTTTGCCGGTGCCGCGCACCTTGTCGGCATAGGCCCGGGGAAAGCCGCCGGTACCGACGCCGATGATGGGGTGTTCGGCGATGATGCCCAGGGTGTTGCGGTAGAACTCGAGACGGAATTCCGCCGAGTTTTGTGCCGGGCGGTCCGGTTTCCAACCCTGCGTTTCCTGGACGATGAGCTTGATCCTTTCCTTGAAAGGGCCGGGCACAACGGCAAGCACAGCCGCCAGCGCGACGATCCCGGCTACCGCCATACCCAGTCCGCGCCAGCGCTTGCGATCGTAACCCAGCAGCAGGGCCAGACCGAGAAAAATCAGGTAGCCCGTCGCGCCATGCACCATCATGGTGAGATTGAACACGGCCAGTATCGCGAGCGCGCCCCAGCCCCACTTGATTTTCAACGACGCTGCCGTCAGCGCCAGCCACGCGTACATAAAGGCCGCGAAGGCCATCAGGATGTTGTGCGTCAAATGCAGTTTGAATACGACGGGGTAGTTTGAATCGGTCATCATGAGCGGATTTTTCGGCACCACCCCGGCCTGAATCAGATACGACAGCGCCAGCACCAGCGCGAGTGATGCGGCAAATGCGTGCAGTGCTGTGCGGCGCGTTGCGGCATCGCGGAACAGAAACAGAAAGATCGGAATGAACAACAAGTCGGTGTATTTTCCGAGATAGTGCGCGGCATCACCGGCCGCGCTCACGCCATACATCGTTCCGGCAAGCAACAACACAAACAATGCGAGCGCGGAGAGCGAGACAGGATTATTTAATATAATCAGTATCTTACTGCGATACATCCCGCCGGCAAGCCAGCCCGCCAAAATCAGCGCGAGCAAAACATTGTCGAACGCCACCGAGATCGGAATCGAGAACCCCAGCGCGATGACAGACCAGCGCGCGGTGTGGTCGGCGTAGCGGGTCACAGACACAGCGCGGCAACTCCTTTCTTCTCAGGCGGAAGGGCGGGATGGGCATCGTAACCCTCGCCATCCTTCGCGTATTTCTCACTCATCACTC
>CALOEN010000037.1:0-17370 GCA_942492335.1 uncultured beta proteobacterium
CACTACGTCACGCTTTACCACAGCATCACCCCCGCGATCGCCGTCAGGCTAATGCTCACCGCGAGCACCACCACGCTGCTGGCTCGCGCCACAGCGAGATCGGTTCCAATATCGAGATCCAGCGCCAGGTGACGCACGCCGGCGCACAGATGGTGCAGATACCCCCACAACAAGCCCAGCAATATCAGCTTCATCAGCGGGTTGGAAACCACGTCTTTGAATGCGTCAAAGGTCTGCGGCGTGGCAAGGCTGCTTTGCAGCAGCCACAGTAACAGGGGGATGAACAGGAACAGGACGGCGCCGCTGACCCGGTGCATGATGGACACTATCCCCGCCAGCGGCAGGCGTATGCGGATGAGATCTAAGTGTTTGGGTCTTTTTCTTGTTTGCATCTGGCAGTCTTTCAGAGGCTTTCGTAGTCAAAAACAAGTACGCAGGCGTTCCAGAATCTCGAAATCTTAACAGTTTTCGCTGCGCTGCGGAATAACACCCTTCAGATGTACCGTTCCAAGGGTCCGCATTGCAGAGATCGCGATAGATTTATTTCACATTATGGATATTCGCATCAGGCACATTTGACATGTTTTTCTTGCTTACTTTTGAGTTGAAACAAGGTTCGGGGGTTGCAAAGCCATTATGCTTCTCCCGCGCTATCCGGAAAGTGATGTCGATTTCCATTTCATAATCACCACGCTATTTGACCATGACAACCTCGTTCGCTATCATTTCCGGCTTCAGGAACACGCGGGTGCAGCAAATTTCCGCGCCCGACCGTGCTCATACAATCACCCTACCCGTTCCAGGAGTCTTCCAATGAAACAACCCAAGCGCGTCGCGGTCACCGGGGCCGCCGGCCAGATCGGCTATAGCCTGTTGTTCCGGATCGCCAGCGGCGAAATGTTGGGCAAGGACCAACCGGTGATACTGCAATTGCTTGAAATTCCAGATGAAAAAGCCCAAAAAGCGCTCAAGGGCGTGATGATGGAGCTCGACGATTGTGCGTTCCCGTTGCTGCAAAGCATGATCGCGGCGTCCGATCCGATGGTGGCGTTCAAGGATGCAGACGTGGCCTTGCTGGTCGGGGCGCGGCCGCGCGGCCCGGGCATGGAGCGCAAGGATCTGCTCGAAGCCAACGGCAAAATATTCGGCCCGCAGGGCAAAGCGCTCTCGGCAGGAGCCAGCCGCGACGTCAAGGTGCTGGTCGTCGGCAACCCCGCCAATACCAACTGCCTGATCGCGATGAAAAACGCACCCGAGCTCAAGCCGGGAAATTTTTCGGGAATGATGCGTCTCGACCATAACCGCACGCTGACCCAGATCGCCCAGAAAACCGGAAAACCCGTTACCAGTCTGCGGAAAATTGCAGTGTGGGGCAATCACTCCGCGACTCAGTATTCCGACATTTTTCACGCTGAAGTCGACGGCAAAAAAGTCTGGTCGCTGATCAATGACCAGGACTGGCTTGAAAAAAACTTCATCCCCACCATCCAGAAACGCGGCGCCTCCATCATCGATGCACGCGGCCTGTCGTCCGCGGCCAGCGCCGCCAATGCCGCGATCGACCATATCCGTGACTGGGTGTACGGCACGCCCGAGGGCGATTGGGTCAGCATGGGGATACCGTCGGACGGCAGTTATGACATACCCGAAGGCGTGATTTTTGGCTATCCTGTTACCTGCAAGAACGGCAAATACGAGATCGTCAAAGGTCTCGACGTCAACGAGTTCAGCCGCGCGCGGATGCAGATCACCCTCAAGGAGCTGCACGAAGAGCGCGAGACGATCAAGCACCTGTTGGGCTGATACAGAACTTCTGAATGGACTAAAATGGGGAAGCGCAAACTTCGCGCTTCCTTTTTTTTGACCTGAGAGGGAGAAAAAATGAGCGGAACACCATCGGGCTCCAAGCCCAAGAAATCGGTTGCGCTCTCGGGCGTAGAGGCCGGCAATACCGCGCTGTGCACCGTCGGCCGTAGCGGCAACGACCTGCACTACCGAGGTTACGACATTCTCGATCTCGCCGAACAATGTGAATTTGAGGAAGTCGCCCACCTGCTGGTGCATGGCAAGCTGCCGACCCACGCCGAGCTCGCGGGCTACAAGTTGAAACTGAAAGCGATGCGCGGCCTGCCCGTAGCGGTACTCGAGGCGCTGGAATGCGTGCCGGCTGCCGCGCATCCAATGGACGTCATGCGCACCGGCTGCTCGGTGCTTGGCACTGTGCTTCCGGAAAAAGACGACCACAACCTGCCCGGGGCGCGCGATATTGCCGACCGGCTGATGGCCTCGTTCGGTTCAATGCTGCTGTACTGGTACCACTTTAGCCACAACGGACGCAGCATCGACGTCGAGACCGATGACGACTCCATCGGCGGGCATTTTCTGCACCTGCTGCACGGCAGGCCGCCAGAGGATGCCCACGTAAAGGCGATGCATACCTCGCTCAATCTTTACGCCGAGCACGAATTCAACGCCTCGACCTTCGCTGCGCGCGTCATTGCCGGCACCGGCGCCGACATGCATTCCGCGATCACCGGCGCGATCGGCGCGCTACGCGGCCCCAAGCACGGCGGCGCCAACGAAGTCGGCTTCGAGGTCATGAACCGCTATGAGACACCCGATGCGGCGGAAAATGACATCGTCACGCGCATCGCCAACAAGGAAGTCGTGATCGGCTTCGGCCACCCGGTCTACACCATTGCCGATCCGCGCAACAAGGTGATCAAGGAAGTCGCGCGCCCCCTGTCGAAAGCCACCCACGACATGAAAATGTTCGACATCGCCGACCGCATCGAGGCGGTGATGATGCGCGAGAAGAAAATGTTCGCCAACCTCGACTGGTTCTCGGCGGTGTCGTACCACAAATTGGGCATCCCGACGGCGATGTTTACGCCGATTTTCGTGATTGCCCGCACCAGCGGCTGGGCGGCGCACGTCATCGAGCAGCGCATAGACAACAAGATCATCCGACCGACCGCGGTCTATACCGGACCGGAAAACCAGAAGTTCGTGCCGATAGCCCAGCGCGGGCAGTCCGCAAAGAAAGGCAAATAAAAGCATAAACAAAAAAGCACACGAAGGATTCTTTTTAAACCCGCCGACGGTACACGAAGGAACGCCAAAGATTATTTGAATATTTCTACAGATCCCCTAAGAGCATGCGGATATTAAGTCTTCAACTATGAATTAAAATTAGTTTCCAGCTTTAAATGCTTTTCCTTCGTGTCCTTTGTGTCCTTCGTGTTCCGCTTTGATCTTTTTGATTTTCAGGAATCCCAATGTCCGCACACATCTCCAACGTCCGCCCCAAAGCCGACAAGGTCCTCACCGATATCGCCGATTACGTCGCAAAAACCCCGATCAAGAGCGCCGAGGCCTATAACACCGCCCGGCTGTGCCTGATGGACACGCTGGGATGCGGCTTCGAAGCCCTGTCCTACCCGGCCTGCACCAAGCTGATGGGGCCGATCGTGCCCGGCACCATCGTGCCCAACGGCGCAAAAGTGCCGGGCACGTCGTTCCAGCTCGACCCGGTGATGGCGGCGTTCAACATCGGCTGCATGATCCGCTGGCTGGATTTCAACGACACCTGGCTCGCCGCCGAATGGGGCCACCCGTCCGACAACCTCGGCGGCATCCTCGCCGCTACCGACTGGCGCTCCCGCACCAATCTGGCACTGGGGAAAAAACCGCTACTCATGCGCGAAGTGCTGACGGGCATGATCAAGGCGCACGAGATCCAGGGCGTGATCGCGCTCGAGAACAGTTTCAATCGCGTCGGTCTCGATCACGTGCTGCTGGTGAAAGTCGCCTCCACCGCCGTCGTCACCCGCATGCTCGGCGGCACGCACGAGGACATCGTCAACGCCGTGTCGAATGCGTGGATAGACGGACAATCTCTGCGCACCTACCGCCACAGCCCCAACACCGGCTCGCGCAAGTCGTGGGCGGCGGGTGATGCCACCAGCCGCGCGGTGCGGCTGGCGCTGATGACGCTCAAGGGCGAAATGGGTTATCCCTCGGCGCTCACGGCCAAGACCTGGGGCTTCTACGATGTGCTGTTCAAGGGCAAGCCGTTGCAGTTCAAGCGTTCCTACGGCTCGTACGTAATGGAGAACGTGCTGTTCAAGATTTCGTTCCCGGCCGAGTTCCACGCCCAGACCGCGGTCGAATGCGCACTCAAACTGCATCCCAGGGTCAAGGACCGTCTGGACGACATCAAGAAAATTGTCATCACCACGCATGAATCCGCGATCCGCATCATCGACAAGAAAGGCCCGCTCAGCAATCCGGCCGACCGCGATCACTGCATTCAGTACATGGCCGCGATCGGCCTGATCAAGGGCAACCTGACCGCCGCCGATTACGAAGACGATGTCGCCCATGACCCGCGCGTCGATGCGCTGCGCGCCAAAATGGAGTGTGTCGAAAACCAGCAGTACAGCCGGGACTATCTCGATCCCGCCAAGCGTTCCATCGCCAATGCGATCCAGGTGTTCTTCAAGGACGGCGGCAAGACCGACAACGTCGCGGTCGAATATCCGGTCGGCCACCGCCGGCGGCGCAAGGAAGGCGTGCCCCTGCTCGAGGCCAAGTTCCGGACCAATCTCGCCCGCCGCTTTGCAGAAAAACAGCGTCACGCGATACTCGCTTTGTGTCAAAATCAGAAACAGCTCGAAGCCACGCCGGTCAATGAATTCGTCGACCTGTTCGTGGTCTGACCTGCTGACCCCCTACATGTCTGGAACTTGTTCATGAGATTGGCGAAACTGCTGGTGCTGGGCCTGATCTTTGCCCTGGCGGCGGGACCGGCCACGAGCGCCGAAACCCGCGATGCCGAAGATCACTTCTTCAACCTGAACAGCGGCGATTTCAAGACCGAGGCCGACGATGCCAAAAGCGCGGGCAAGAAAGCGATCCTGGTAATGTTCGAGCAGGACGGCTGCCCGGGCTGCATCTACATGAAGCAGCACGTTCTGAACCGCGTGGACGTGCAGAACTTTTACCGCCAGCGCTTTCTTAATTTCTCCGTCAATATCTTCGGCTCGGTGCCGATCAAGGATTTCTCCGGCCGCGACCTCACGGAAAAAACCTATGCCCAGGCCGTGGGCATCAAGGGGACCCCCACTTTCCTGTTCTACGATCTGAATGGCGCCGAAGCCGCGCGCATCGTGGGGCCGGTTAAAAGCGTTGAAGATTTTCTCCTGCTCGGCGAATTCGTGGCGAGCGGTTCCTATAAAACCCGCAAATTCGCGGAATACCTGCAACAACGTAAAAACAAAGGAAGCTGATCATGGCGAACAACGCCTTCAAGTCACTGCGTGAATTCAAACTCAAGTCCGGCAAGACCGGCAAATACTATTCTCTGGCCGCCCTTGAAGAAGCCGGCCTCGGCAAGGTCTCGCGCCTGCCGGTCAGCCTGCGCGTCGTTCTGGAGTCCGTGCTGCGTAACTGCGACGGCGTGAGCATTTCCGAAGACCGCGTGAGGGAACTGGCCGGCTGGCAGCCGAATGGCGAGCGCACTCAGGAAATCCCGTTCGTGCTCGCGCGCATCATGCTGCAGGACATGGCGGGTTTCCCGGCGCTGAACGATTTCGCAGCGATGCGCGCCGAAGCCAAGCGCCAGAATTTCGACCCGAAAAAGATCGAGCCGCTGGTACCGGTGGATCTCGTCGTCGATCACTCCGTCGTCATCGACGTGCACAACTCGGTCGACGCGCTGCGCAAAAACATGGAAATCGAATTCAAGCGCAACGGCGAACGCTACACCTTCCTCAAGTGGGCAAAGCAGGCGTTCTCCGGCATCCGCGTGGTACCGCCCGGCAACGGCATCTGCCACCAGGTCAACCTCGAATACCTGTCGCGCGGCGTCTGGGAAAAAGAAGGTGTTTATTATCCCGACTCAACTGTCGGCACCGACTCGCACACCACCATGGTCAATGCCATCGGCGTGCTGGCCTGGGGTGTGGGCGGGATCGAGGCCGAAGCCGGCATGCTCGGCCAGCCCTATTACTTTCTGACGCCGGATGTCGTCGGCGTGCACATGACCGGCAAACTGCGCGAAGGCGTCACCGCGACCGACCTCGTGCTGACAGTCACCGAGCTGCTGCGCAAGACCAAGGTCGTCAACAAGTTCGTCGAGTACTTCGGCGAAGGCGCCGAATCGCTGTCCCCGACCGACCGCGCCACGGTCGCCAACATGTCGCCCGACTACGGCGCGACTTGCGGCTTTTTCGCGATCGACAACAAGACGCTCGAGTACTACCGCATGTCGGGCCGCGAAGAGCATTGCGACGCCATCGAGTCCTACCTCAAGGCGCAGGGCATGTACGGCATCCCGAAAAAAGGCGAGATCGACTATTCACAGGTCGTCGAACTCGACCTGTCCACCGTGCGCCCCAGCGTCTCCGGCCCGAAGCAGCCGGAAGACCGCATCAATCTGGAAAACATCAAGAGCCGTTTCACCGAACTGTTCTCTAAACCGGTTGCCGAAAGCGGCTACAACAAGCCGGCCGCCGACCTGGCGAAACGTGTGCCGGTCGCCAACAAAGCCATCGGTGACGTCGGCCATGGCGATATCAGCATTGCGGCGATTACCTCCTGCACCAACACCTCCAACCCGTGGGTGCTGCTCGCCGCCGGTCTGCTCGCCAAGAAAGCCGTCGAGAAAGGCATGAAGCCGCATCCGCGCGTGAAGACTTCGATGGCGCCCGGCTCCAAGGTCGTCACGGCGTACTTGAAACAGGCCGGCCTGCTGCCGTACCTGGAGCAACTCGGCTTCCATGTGGTCGCGTACGGCTGCACCACCTGCATGGGCCTGGCCGGCCCGCTGGACAAGGATCTCGAAGAGGCTATCGTCAAGAACGACGTGATTTCCGCTGCCGTACTCTCCGGCAACCGCAACTTCGAAGCGCGCGTGCACCAGAGCCTCAAAGCCAACTTCCTGATGAGCCCGCCGCTGGTCGTGGCCTTCGCACTCGCCGGCACCGTGCTGAAAGACATGAACGCCGATCCCATAGGCAACGACAAGGACGGCAAACCGGTCTTCCTGAAAGACCTGTGGCCCACGCCCGCCGAAGTGGACGCACTGATGAAGTTCGCCACCGACAGCAAAAACTTCAAGCGTGAATACGGCGACCTCGCGGGCGCCAAGGACCTGTGGGACGCCATACCCGAGACCAAAGGCGCGCTGTTCCAGTGGGACCCGAAATCAACCTACATGCTCGAGCCGCCGCTGTTCGAGGGTTTCAGCCCGAAGCTGCCCTCCGTCAACGACGTGAAGAGCGGACGCGCGCTCGGCATTTACGGCAATAAGCTGACCACCGACCACATCAGTCCTGTGGCGCCCATCCGCAAGGGCACGCTGGCCGGCGACTGGCTGGTTGCAGCCGGCAGCACCGACCTGTCGAGCTTTGGCTCCCGCCGCACCAATCACGAGGTCATGGTACGTGGCGCTTTTGCCAATCCGCGCATCAAGAATCTGCTCGTTCCGGGCAGCGAAGGCAGTGTGACCCTGCACCAGCCCAGCGGCGACAAGATGACCATTTACGAAGCCTCGATGCGTTACCAGAAAGACAAAGTGCCGCTGTTCGTGTTCGGCGGCGAAGAATACGGCACGGGCTCATCGCGCGACTGGGCGGCCAAGGGCACGCAAATGCTCGGCATCAAGGTCGTCGTCGCGCGCGGCTATGAGCGCATCCACCGCTCCAACCTGGTCGGCATGGGCGTGCTGCCCTGCCAGTTCAAAGGCAGTGACAGCGTTCAGTCGCTGAAGATCGACGGCACCGAGACCTTCGATCTGCTCGGCGTCGCCGGCGGCAACGTCAAGCCGATGCAGGACGTGACACTGGTGATCCACCGCAAGGACGGCTCGACGCAGAACGTCACCGTGACGCTGCGTGTCGACTCGCCGATCGAGGTCGAGTACCTCAAAAACGGCGGCATACTGCCGTACGTGTTACGTGAATTAATGGCGGCGGCTAACTGATCCAGGACAGAAAGGCAGAGCCGGAATTACGGCGACGCGTCACGGGCGGGGTGGTGGGGGAGAAATGAGCGCCTCCTCACAAGGAACTGAACACATGGCAAAAGACACATTCAAAACGCTGAAGGAGTTCACCCCTTCCCCCGGCAAGACCGGAAAGTACCACAGCCTTGCCGCCCTCGAAGCGGCAGGCCTCGGGAAAATCTCGCGGTTGCCGCGCTCGATCCGTGTGGTGCTGGAAGCGCTGGTGCGCCACTGCGACGGCAAGCTCGTCACCGAAGAGCACGTGCGCAACCTCGCGGCGTGGGAGCCGAACGGCAAACGCACCACGGAAATCCCGTTCCTGGTGGTGCGTATCGTGCTGCAGGACCTGATCGGTTTTGGCACGCTGAACGATCTGTCTGCGATGCGCGCGGCCGCCGAGCGCCTCGGCGTGGCCCCGGGCAACATCGAGCCGCTGGTGCCGGTCGACGTGGTCGTCGATCACTCGGTCGAAATCGACGTCTTCAATGCGCCGGATGCCGTGCAGCGCAACCAGGAAATTGAATTCAAGCGCAACGCCGAGCGTTACCGCTTCGTGAAGTGGGCGCAGGGCGCGTTCAAGACCGTGCGCGTGGTGCCGCCGGGCAACGGCATCATTCACCAGATCAACCTGGAACACCTGTCGCGCGGCGTCTGGGAAAAAGACGGCGTGTGGTTCCCCGATACCGTGTTCGGCACCGATTCGCACACCACCATGGTCAACGGTATCGGCGTCGTCGGCTGGGGTGTGGGCGGCATCGAGGCCGAAGCCGGCATGCTCGGCCAGCCCAACGCGTTCCTGACGCCCGACGTCGTCGGCTGCCACATGACCGGCAAGCTGCGCGAAGGCGTCACCGCGACCGACCTCGCGCTGACCGTCACCGAACTCATGCGCAAAACCAAGGTCGTCGGCAAGTTCGTGGAATACTTCGGCGAAGGCGCTGCTGCGCTGACTGCCGCGGACCGCTGCACCGTGGCCAACATGGCGCCGGAATACGGCGCGACCATGGGCTACTTCCCGGTCGACGCCAAAACCGTGGACTACTTCCGCACCACGGGCCGCGAACCGGAACAGGTCGCCGCGATCGAGTCCTACTTCAAGGCGCAGGACATGTTCGGCATGCCCAAATCCGGCGCGATCGACTACAGCCAGGTCATCGAACTCGACCTGACCAGCGTCGTGCCCAGCCTCTCGGGCCCGAAGCGTCCGCAGGATCGCGTCAACCTGCCCGACCTCGGCCGTAATTTCGATGCGCTGTTCTCCGCGCCCGCCGACAAAAACGGCTATGCCCGCCCCGCCGCTGATCTGAACCGCAGGGTGCCCAGCGGTCATCCGGGGTTCGACGTCGGCCACGGCGACGTGCTGATCGCCGCCATCACCTCGTGCACCAACACCTCCAATCCGGCGCTGCTGATCGCCGCGGGCCTGCTGGCCAAACGCGCGGCGGAAAAAGGCCTCACGGTCAGTTCGCGCATCAAGACCTCGCTTGCGCCAGGCTCCAAGGTCGTCACCGCTTACCTGCGTGATGCCGGCCTGCTGCCTTCGCTGGAAAAACTCGGCTTCAGCGTCGTCGCCTACGGTTGCACCACCTGCATGGGGGCCTCCGGCCCGCTCGATCCCAAGATCGAAGATGCCGTGGTCAAGCAAGACTTGGTGACCTGCGCCGTGCTCTCTGGCAACAGGAATTTCGAAGCCCGTGTGCATCCCAATCTGCGCGCCAACTACCTTGCCAGCCCCGCGCTGGTGGTCGCCTACGCGCTGGCCGGCACCGTGCGCACCGATCTTACGAAAGATCCGCTGGGCAAGGACAAGGACGGCAAGCCGGTCTATCTGAAAGACCTGTGGCCCACTGACGCCGAAGTCTCCGCGCTGCTGAAATTTGCGGCCAATGCCGATCACTTCCGGCGCGAATACGGCGATCTGTCGGGCAACAAGAAACTGTGGGAAGCCATCCCCACCGTCGAAGGCGCGGTATACAAGTGGGATGCGAAATCCACATTCATCAAGGAACCGCCGTTCTTCGAAGGCGTCACCCGCACGCCGGGCAAGGTCGACGACGTAAAAGGCGCGCGCTCGCTGGCCATCCTCGGCGATTCAATCACCACCGACCACATCAGCCCGTCGACCAAGATCAAGCCGGGCACGCCCGCCGGAATATGGCTCGAACCCTACGGCACCCCGCCTGCGGAGTGGGGCCATTTCGGCACGCGCCGCTGCAACCATGAACTGATGATACGCGGCACCTTCGCCAATGTGCGCCTGCGCAACCTGCTCGCGCCCGGCAGCGAAGGCCCGATCACCAAGCTGCAGCCCTCCGGCGAAGAAATGACCATATTCGATGCATCGGAAAAATACCGCGCGGAAAAAACGCCGCTGGTGATTTTCGGCGGCGAGGACTTCGGCATGGGATCGTCGCGCGACTGGGCGGCCAAGGGCATACAACTGCTCGGCGTGCGCGCCGTGATCGTCCGCAGCTTCGAGCGCATCCACCGCGCCAACCTGATCGGCATGGGCGTGCTGCCGCTGCAGTTCAAGCCGGGCGACAGCGTGCAGTCGCTGAAAATCGACGGCACCGAGACCTTCGCCATCGAGGGCATCAACGGCGGGAACGTGAAACCGCTCCAGGACGTGACAATGGTGATCACGCGCAAGGACGGCACGAAACAGAACGTAACGCTCACGCTGCGCATCGACACCGGCATCGAGGTCGATTACCTGAAGCACGGCGGCATTCTGCCGTACGTGCTGCGCGAGATATTAGAGAAAGAAGCGGCCTGACGCAGACGCGCAGCACGTACGGCAGTTTGCGTATTGAGGAGCGCAGTCAAGCTGCGCGGGTGCTGCGCAAAATATCGGAAAAGGAAGCGGCCTGGCGCAGACGAGCAACACGTACGGCAGTTGCGTATTTGGCTCCGTGCACACCTGGCAGATAGGCATGTCTATGCAGTTTCAGGACGCAACGGGTTGAATGTCAGGCGAAACGGGTGCAATATTGGGTCAAAGGCGTATTGTTACTCGTGACGGCTTGACCGTGTACAGTTCATAACAAATAACTTCAGGAGGATCACCAATGAGAAGACTCGTTTACGCAATACTGGGAACCTTGGCGCTCGCGCTGGCCGCGCCTGTGATTGCGGCTGACACCTTCCCCGACCGGCCGATACGCGTTGTCGTGCCCTTCCCCCCCGGCGGCAACGTCGACATTTTCGCCAGGGTGCTGTACCGGGAAGTCGAGAAAAACCTTGGAACCAATATCGTCATCGACAACCGCGGCGGCGCCAACGGACTCATCGGCGCTGATATCGTCAAAAACGCCACGCCCAACGGGTACACGATACTCAACGTTTCGTTCTCGTTCGCGGTCAATCCGGCGATACGCAAGAACATGCCGTTCAACATCGAAAAGGATTTCGTGCCGGTCACCAACGTCGCGCTGGGGCTGGGCTACCTGGTAGTGGTGAATCCGAAGACCTCGATCAAAACGATACAGGACCTCATCAACGAGGCGAAGAAGGGCGAGTTGCGCTACAGCACGGCGGGCGTAGGCAATGGCCAGCATCTGGCGGGTTCGCTGTTCAGCCGCGCGGCGGGAATCAAGATGCTGCACGTGCCGTACAAAGGCGGCGGTCCGGCCGCGGCCGCTGCCATCAGCGGCGAAGTGCAGCTGCATTTCCCGGCCGCATCGGTAGGCATACCGCATGCCAAGGCCGGACGCCTGCGCGCCATCGCGTTCACGGGGGCAAAGCGCCTCGAATCCATGCCGGACGTGCCCACCCTGGGCGAAACGGTCAAGGGATTCGTTTTTGATTCGGGCTGGCACGGAGTGTTCGCGCCAGCAGGAACTCCGGCGCCCATCGTCAAGAAACTGCAGCAGGCGATCCACAAGGCGTTGCAGGTGCCGCAGATCAACAAGTTCTTCCTGGACAACGGTTACCAGCCCGAGGGCGATCCGCCCAACGTGTGGGCCAAGAAATTCCGCGCCGACGTGAAACGCTTTGCCGAAGCTGCAAAGCTGGCGGGCATTAAGCCGAACTAGGCCTATCCGCAACCCGGCGCTCCGGGACCGCAAATGAAAAGCCCTTCCCTGCACGCGCCGGGAAGGGCTTTTTACTGAACGGACGGAATTGAGGAGCTGGCACTTCTAGTGCGCGGTCTGCCCCGGAAACTGCATCGGCGCGAGCTTGCCCTTGGCCACATTCTCGGGCGCTTCCTCGTTGGGGAAATTGAGTTCGATCTTGTTGCCCACCGGATCGCGCATGAAAAACTGGAAACCCGCGTCGGGCACGTTCTGTTCCTCGAAATGCACGCCGGCTTGAACCATGCGGCGGCGAAATTCCTCGACGCCTGTCACATTGTAGGCGGCGTGATCGTAGCTGACGGGATTCAATTCCTTGCCGGTCCAGTCCTCGGAAAACCGCACGACGACGTGGATCAGCGGATGGTCACCCAGATACAGCCACAGTCCGTCGTTCGGGAAGGCCGGGCGATAGCCTACCGTCAGCCCCAGCACCGCGCCGTAGAATTTCTCGATCGCCGGCAAATCGCTCGCCCTGCAGCCAATGTTGATGTGATGAATGCCTTTGAGTGCCATATGCGTAACTCTCCTGTGTCATTTTCCCGGCGTAAGCAATGCCGATTGCAGTACTTTGCCACACAACTGCTGCTTTTGCCGATACCATAGCATTTTTTTTGGTCGGTATGCACAATGAAACCCATAGTCATCAAACTCGGCGGATACCAGAAACCGGTCTCGGTGCATACCCGCGCCGCGGCGCGCTTCGGCCAGGTGCTTGAAAAAAAACTCGGGGATCAGATTCGCTTCGAACTCGTCGGCGACGTGCTGGCGCTGGGACGCAAATCGGGCGATCTGCCGCGCATGGTGGAAAGCGGCGAACTCTCGCTGTGCTACATCTCGACGGTGCGCTTCACCGCGGCGGTGCCCGAGTTCAAGCTGCTGGAACTGCCGTTCGTGGTACCCGACCGCGCAACCATAAGCCTGGCACTCGCGGGTGAACTGGGCGATCTGTACCGCGACCGCATGCGCGACGCGACGCCCTTCCGTCTGCTGGGTTTGTGGGACAACGGTTTCCGGCATCTCTCGAACAAGGTCAGGCCGATTCGCACACCTGAAGACTGCCGTGGCATCCGCATCCGCACCCAGATGAGCGAATTGCATGGCGAGGCTTTCCGCGTGCTCGGCTTCGAACCGATTCCGGCCGACATCAAGGAGTTCGTGGAAGAAATCGGCACCGACCGTTTTCAGGCGCATGACAATGCGCTTACCAATATTTTTAATTTCGGCGTCCACCGCCATCACCGTTACATCACGCTCAGCGGGCATTTTTTCGGCATGAGCGGGCTCATCTGCAATGCCGCGCATTACGATCGCTGGCCACCGGTTGTTCAGGCCGCGGTGGAAGCGGCCGCAGTCGAGGCGACCGCGCTGCAGCGGGAACTGGCGGCGGCGGAAGATGCGGAAATCTTGACTCGGTTTGATCCACGCCAAAACGACATCATCCATCTTAGCGAAACCGAACGCGCCGCCTTTGTCAGTGCAGTCGAACCGGTGCTCGCCAAATATCACAGAGAACTGGATCCGCGCCTGTTCGAACTGCTTCGCTAGACCCGCCTTGCGCCGTGATCGATAACGCCTTGCGGCAACTTGCGAACAAGCAGGCTTGTTTTCTACTCCTTAGAACGACCGGTAGACGACAACCGGTATTCTATTACTGCCACCGAATAGAACTGGACATCGGTGCCATGCAAAAGTTGCCGTGCGCGGCGGCACCCAATTCTCACACCGTCGCCGCGATCCCCAGCGCTTTCTGGAAATCATCACGCACCTGCTCCCGGGTCCGCGTCGCCCAGCGCTTGCGCTCGGCAACAGGGACATTCTGGACCTCCGGCCGTACCTTGAGCGCAACGAATGCGGGCCCGGGCTGCGCCAGCACCTGCTCGATGTTGGTGGCAAAACTCTCGAGCCGGTCGAACATGCAGGTACTCGGATACCCGACGTCGCGGGCAAGCGCGTCGTAGCGCGTGGCTTTGGCGTTCGGCACCGGCTGGCCGCCGGTGGTGGCATAGCATTCGTTATCGAGCAGGAAGTGATAGAAGTTTTTCGGCTGCTGCTCGGCCACCGTAGCGAGAATCCCGAGATACATCACGAGCGCCCCCTCGGAATCGAATACCACGACCTTGCGGTCCGGTTGCGCCAGCGCAAGCCCGAGGGCGAACGATGCGCCGCCGCCCATCGCCGGATACGGGATCAACGGCACATCCAGACCGGGTTGCGTGCTGATGGCGGACCAGTGACGCCCGGCCTGCCCCGGCACGACGATGGCATCGCCGCGATACTGCTGGAAGATTTTGAGCATTTCCGCTACTTCGATCATCGCCCCGGGCTCCGTTTGAAACCATGATATTCGTCGGCGATCAGTACCGCCACCGGCCGGCGGGTCTTGCGCGCCTCGTCGCACGCAACCGAAATTCGTTCGGCGTCGGCGTCGTCCTCCACCAGATAATAGTGGATGCCGAACGCATTGAGAAAGCGCTCGGTATAGATCGCCGCGCTGTCGCTGGTGACACCGTGCCGGGTCCAGCCGCGGTAGCCGATCATGAGCAGTACCGGGATGCCGAGATCGATGGCCCAACCCCGCAACGAATTGCCGGAGTCCATCATTCCGGTATTCTGAATGAGAATGAGCGGCACCTTGCCGCCGAATGACAATCCGGCGGCGGCGGAAAACGCGAGCGCTTCGTTGGTCACGGGCACGAGATGGAGCGACGGTTCCGCCTTCATCAGCAGGTAGAGCCAGTTGGTCTCGCTGTCGGGCAGCCAGACGACGTGCGTCACGCCGTTCTTCCTGATTTCTGCAAGTATGGTCTCGGGACTTAAGCTTGCGCCGGCCGGTTCGGTCATAATGCGCGCCTCACCAGCCCCGGGGTTCGGCGCGCAGGAACGCCATGGCGGAAAGCGCTTTCGTGAGCTTGCCACGCTCGACCTCGCCCAGCGGCCGCACTGGCGGGCGCGGCACGCCGCATTCCCGTCCCATGAAAGCGAGCGCAGCTTTCATGCCGGCGAGCCCGTCCTTCAGACCCGAAACGCCGGTTTCTTTGATAGTGTGATGCAGCGCGGCAAGGTCTTCTTGCATCTGGCGCGCCTCGACGAATTTTTCCTGACGGCAGAGTTCGTACAGTCCGCGCGCAAGCTTTGGCGCGATGGCAGACAGCGGTGAAAACGCGCCTTTGCCACCGAGTGCACCAGCCGTGACCATGAAATCGGCGCCCGCTATTAGTTGAAAACCGGGACGCAGCCGCTTTACGTTCGAGATGACTTCTTCCATGAACACGAATTCGAGGCACGCGTCGATGACGCCTGCGAGGTTGGGCACGCGCTCGATGACCTGCAGGACGATTTCGGTCGTGAGCGTCGTGCCGACCGATTCGATCGGCGGATTGACGATATAGAACGGCAGCTTCACGGCGTTTCCGATCCGCACCAGATGCTCGACGACCATCGACGCCTTGGGATGCCAGAAGTACGGCGGGTGCGACACGATGGCCGCGGCGCCCGCCTGCTCCGCATGAATCGCGCGGGCCACGGCGATGCTCGTGCCGGCGTCGCTCGCGTGGGCCATGACGGGCACGCGGCCCTTGACCTGTTTCATCGCGAACTCCAGGAGTTGCCGCTGTTCGCCATCCGTCAGGCTCAGGTCTTCGCCTTCCGGCATCGGCAGCGCCAGCGCGTCCGCGCCGTTTTTCAGATGAAATTCGATGATCTTGGCATAAGTGTCGAAATCGATGCTTTGATCGGGTTTGAACGGGGTGACCGGCGTGTGCACCAGTCCGGGATTGAAGGTGGCCATGTCTCTCTCTGCTCGTCGCGTGATGTTTACCAGCCGTGGGGTTCGGTCTGAAGGATATTGAGCTCTTCGAGCTGGGTGCGCAGGAATTCGATGCGCTCTTTCGTCGCCGTCGGCAGCGGCGAGCGGGTAGGCCCGACCGGGCGGCCCATCATGATCATCGCGCCTTTCAACGACGACGGATACTGCTCTTTGAACAGGCTCCACAAGTGTGAAATCTTGAATTGGCATTCGCGCGCCATCGCCCAATCATGCGCCTCGAGCGCCGCAAAAAACTTGTTGCAGAGATTGGGGGCTATCGCGCCCGACGACGAAAAAGAACCGCAGGCGCCCAGCGGATACGAGGCGAGCAGATGCTCGACACCCATGATGATCGCGAAGCCCGGGCGCATTTTGAGCGCAACGCGCGAAATCTCGAGAAATTTCTCGCTGTGGAAGCTCGCGTCTTTCATGCCGATGTAATTGGGCAGCCTGTCGATCAGGCGCCGGGTGAGGTCGCCGGTGAATTCGACGCCCTCGCCGTTGCGCCATGGCGAGTTGTAGGTGAGGACCGGCAGTTCGGTATGCGTGGCGATGCGCACGATTGAATCGAAGATTTCTTCCTGCGCGGGCCGGCGGCAATACGGCGAAATCGTGAGCAGCATGTCCGCCCCGATTTTCTGGGCGTGACGCGCGATGTCGAGCGAATCCTCCTCGGAGAGCGTGCCGGCAAAAATCGAGACCGGAACCCGTCCGGCGACGGTCTTTACCGCGATTTCGGCGCCCAGCTTCCTTTCGGCAATCGTTAGATTGAGCGACTCTGCCTTGTGATGAGGCCACGCGATGGCGGGAGCGCCATGGCGGACGTGGAAATCCACCATCTTGGCGAACCCCTCCCCGTCTAAGCTGAAGTCCGCCTTGAGCGGCGTGACCGGCGCCTGCATGACGCCTTTAAGAATAATCGGCATTTCCTCTCCTTAGTTCCTGTTCACCATACCAAGAGGGGGGGGGCAGGGGGGGGGGGGACCCGGGAAAGCGAAGGCGCGACAACGCCATGAGCCCAAATCGTCCCGTCCCTTCGGGTTGCGGCCAAAATCGCCGCTGCTCGTTGCTCGCCTGCCAATATCGCGATGCCAGCTAGCCAACACTACCTCAACAAGCCACAACGTATCTCGTGGTAATGGTAGCAGGCCCAGCCTTGATTCAAGTTCCGGTTTCTACTTGGATTGTATTTCAAAAAAAACCACAATAATGTAACCGCCGATAGATTCACTCTTAATGCAGGGGCTGACAATCAGGCATGCACATGGCATGCCGCTAAGCCTGCGGCGCGCTGCCCTCCCTTACCGGCCCCCTCAGAACCGCCAGGTCAGGCGCGGCAGGCAATCCAGCACGCGCGCCATGCAACGCATAATAGCGCACTGCCAACGCCAGGTCCTGAAGCGCCGAGCCGAGCGACTTGAAAGCGACCAGCACTTGCCGAGGCACGGCGTGACCCGCGCCGGAACATCTGCGCGAGCGTT
>CALOEN010000038.1:0-14091 GCA_942492335.1 uncultured beta proteobacterium
TCCGCTTCGTTGAAATAGTGATAGTACCCGACCCGCTTGGCCCACGCGTGCTGGGAGGCGACCACCTTCTTGAAGAACGGGTCTGCGTCGCTCAATTTCTTGGTGAGGCCATCCCATGCCTTGATCTGGGCATCGAACACCGACGCAGGCGTGCGCAGCACTTTGACCTTGTGCTTGTCTTTCAGGACTTGCAGATCGCGCGAGTAGTTGTCCATGCCGGTCCACATGTTGGAGGAGTTGGCCGCCTCGGCGGCGTAGCGAAGAATCGCCTTCTGGTCTGCCGTCAGTGCGTCGAACTTCTTCTTGTTGAATGTGATTTCGAAGAACTCCATCGCCTGGTGGTAGCTGCCCATCATGTAGTTCTTGGCGACGTCCTGCGCGCCAAAACGCATGTCGGAGGTCGGGTTGTTGAACTCGAAGGACTCGATTACGCCGCGCTCCATTGCCGGGACGATTTCGCCGCCGGGCAACTGGGTCACCTTGAGGCCCATTTGCTGCATCAGGTCGGCAGCAAGGCCCACCGTGCGGTACTTCAGGCCCTTCATGTCCGCCGAGGTCTTGACCGGCTTCTTGAACCAGCCCAGCGGCTGGGTCGGCATCGGCATCGCAAAAAAGCCCACCACATCCAGGCCCATGGTTTTCAGCAGTTCGTTGTAGAGCTCGAGGCCGCCACCGCGATAAATCCAACCCAGGTTCTGGTCGGCATTGATGCCGTTGATGGGGCCGGAGCCGAACAGCGAGGCGACCTTGCTCTTGCCGTACCAGTAGACCGTCACCGAGTGGCCGGCGTCGAGCACGCCCTTGTGGACGGCGTCCATGACTTCGAAAGGCTTCACCACCGAGCCGCCAACCAAGTAGTCGATCCTCATGCGCCCGCTGGACATTTCGTTGACGCGCTTGACGTACTCCTCGGCCATTTCGTTGAAAATGTCCTTCGCGCCCCAGGCGCCCTGCATTTTCAGAACGACAGGCGACTGGGCCACCGAAATCATCGGGAAACCAGCGATCGCCGTGCCGGCCGCCGCTGCGGTAGCGCCGGTCAGGAATTTACGGCGGGAAGTGTCAGGCTTGGATTCAACGGCTACTTCTTGCGACAGTTTCTTATCCATTCTTTTCCTCCTCAGGCTTGATTACAGGAAACAACTAAGAACTAAGCAGCTTGATAATAATACCGGGATTCGCACAGCAAAGCATTTGTCATACATATGCTGATACCCAAGGTTTGAATTTCAGGATGTGCAATGCTTTTCTGCTGTTTGATAAGCCTATACCTGAGTATCCGTAAAATCAAGCCTGTAGCCGATTAATGGCACATACATCCAAAATTGCATTGCAGGCTTACAGAATACTTACTGGCGAAATCAGCAATAAACCCGGTGATCGTCGCTCGTGGCCGCTACAGGTAATAAAGCAGCAAATAAGAGAGGAGCAATATCATGGCCCATAGTGCCATACGGCCGGTGGGCCATGAACTTCCCGCGCCCATCGCGCTGGATTGCCGAAGAATCCCTCCTCCCCACCGTTCCATCCCTTTGCGCGCAGCGGCTTCAAACTCACGGCCCGTCCGGGAAAGACCGGCCACAGACCGACGCGCAAGTTCGCGGAACAGCACCCGATACAACCAATCGACATCGAGCGTTAAAGTGAGCGTGCGGCGCAAATAATTAAGCATCACAAAAAACGCCAGTCCGGAAAACAACAGCAGCTGAACCTGGGTGACCACATGCGCTCCGGTGTACGGCTCGTAGTGCACCGCGTATGGCAGCAACGCATAAAGCGGGCCGGGGAACGCGCCGAGCCCGATGCACAACGCCGCAAACAGGATCATCGCCCACTGCATATTGCGTGGCGGATCCGGAGGCCGTAAACCAGAATCCTTCTGGAAAAACACGAACCATGGGAACTTGATGCCGGCGTGCAGGAATACGCCGGCCGAGGCCGCGGCCAGCATCAGCCAGATGTAAAACAGATGCTGGTCGGCCGCCGCCTGAGAAATCATCGACTTGCTTATGAAGCCGGAGGTCAGCGGAAACGACGAGATGGCGAGTGCGCCAACGATGCCGCATATCGCGGTGACCGGCATGCTCTGGAACAGCCCGCCCAGATCGGTGCACTTGCGCTTTCCGACCATAAAAAGCACCGATCCCGCCGACATCAGCAGTAAACCCTTGTAAATGATATGGGTAAAAGCGTGAGCAGCAGCGCCATTCAACGCCATTTCGGTGCCTATGCCGATGCCCGTCACCATGAACCCGACCTGGTTGACAATGCTGTAGGCCAGAATTCGGCGCATGTCGTTCTCGAGCAACGCGTAGACGATGCCGTAGAACACCATGAATAACCCGATATAAATCAGCAGTTCGGTCCCGGGAAACCCGCGCAGCAGCACATAGACCGCGGTCTTGGTGGTGAACGCCGACAGGAATACCGTGCCGCTCCACGATGCTTCGGGATAAGCATCGGGCAGCCAGGCTGAAAGCGGCGGAGCACCGGCATTGATCAGGAAACCCGCCAGGATCAGCCAGTGCGCCGGTGAATCGAGCGTCATGCGCGTGAATTCGATCGTTCCGAACTCGGCGACATGGCCGGCGATCCCCGCCATCAGGATCACGCCTCCCAGCAGATGGATCATCAGATAACGCATGCTGGCGCGGTATGCACTGCCGCCCGCGCTCCAGATCACGAGCGTGGAACCGATCGCCATCAACTCCCAGAAAACGAACACAGTAATCAGGTCACCAGCCAGCGTCACGCCGATCGCCGCGCCGGCATAGAGCAGGGCCGCCGGCAGTTCCAGAGGATTTTTCTGGTTGAGGGCAAACAGCGCGCCGCCGAACGCCATCATTGCAAAAATGGTGGCAAACAGCCGGGACAGCCTGTCGCCGGAAATCAGCGCCAGTTGATAATCGAGAAAGGGGACGCTCCAGGCCACACCATCAGGCACCTGCCATACCAGATACAGCACCAACACGGGCACGATAAGACTCGCTGCGGCACGCGCCGTCCCACGCAACGCCAGCAGCAGCAGCGCGCCTGCGATCAGCACCAGCCCGGGATGCAATACGAGGCTAGTCATCGCGTTCCTCGTAATAGGTGTCGGGCCGCTTGAGCACCAAGCCGATCAGCTTGGCAATCACGATCATCGCCACGCATGTCGTAAAACCGTACCAGGCATTGAAACCAAAAGTGCCATCAATGCCAAAATGCGCCTCGTGTTCAATGAAAAGCTCGGCGGCCACGGTCGCGGCAAGCACGGCGATAAAAAACCACCATAGCTTCTTGACCGTTTCCGGGCGCGTGAGCCAGTGCTGTTGCATGGTTAAACTCCAGCCAGCTGGCGCGCCAGCGCCAGCGGAACTTCAGGGAAGAAAAACAGGGCGACGGTGCCCAGCGCGGTCAGGGTAAGCGCCACCACCATGGGCAAAGGCGCTTCGCCATGCGCATGGCCGCCGTGGCCTTCGGACGGTGGAGCGACGAAAAATGCCCGATAGATGATGGGCAGAAAATACCCGGCATTGAGCAAGGTGCTGGCAATGATCACAAATACCGCATTCCATTGCCCGGTCCCCATCGCGCCCTGCAATATGTACCACTTGCTGATGAACCCGGCCGCCGGTGGCAACCCGATCATCGACAGCGCGCCGACTGCAAACGCACCCATCGTCCACGGCATGCGTCGCCCAATGCCGTCGAGTTGACTGACTTCGGTTTTATGGGCGGCGGTGTAAATCGCGCCGGCCGCGAAAAACAGCGTAATTTTCCCCAAGGCGTGCGCGGCGATATGCAGCGCCGCACCGATGATCGACAAGGGCGTCAGCAGCGCCGCCGCCAGCACCACGTACGACAACTGGCTGACCGTCGAGTAGGCCAGCCGGCGTTTCAGGTTGTCTGAGCGCAAAGCGACAATGGAGGCAACGATGATAGTGAACCCGGAAATGAACGGCAGCCAGTCGACGCTGCGCAATCCGGAGATCTCCTCGACGCCGAAGACGTAGACCACGACTTTAACCACCGAAAAGACACCCGCCTTGACCACCGCCACCGCATGCAGCAGTGCAGATACCGGCGCGGGCGCCACCATCGCTGCCGGTAGCCAGCGGTGAAACGGCATGATAGCGGCTTTGCCGATGCCAAATATGAACAACGCCAGCAATACGCCGATCATGGCATTACTGACCTTGCCCTTGAGTATGCCCCCCGGCTCGAAATTGAGCGTGCCGGTCAACTGCCAGGTCCAGATGATCGCCGGCAGAAAGAACACCACCGAGGTGCCGACCAGCACCCCGAGATAGACGCGACCGGCGCGCTTTGCCTCTTCGGTCCCTGCATGTGTCACCAGCGGATAAGTGATCAGCGTCAATGCTTCGTAGAATACGAACAGTGTCAGCAGATTGCCGGCGAACGCGATGCCGACCGCGCTCGCCAGCGCTCCGGCGAAACAGACCTTAAAGCGCGTCTGATGCTGCTCGTTGTTGGCGCGCATGTAGCCAATCGAGTACAGGGAATTGAGGATCCATAATCCCGACGCGATCAGGCCGAACAGCATGCCGAGCGGTTCGACTTTGAATTTCAGGGAAAGCCCCGGCATCATCTCCAGCAGCGTCACCTCCGGGCGCTCTCCGGCGAGCACCAGCGGCGTCAGAGATGCCACCAGCAGGAACAGCAGTCCTGACGTGACCATCGTGATGGTTTCGCGCACGTTGGGCACGCGATGCGCCGCCGCGATCAGCGCCGTGCCGATCAGCGGCACGGCCAGCGCAAGCAGGATAGTCGCGGCCGGCGTCATCGAATCCCCTGCAGCAGCGTTGCCGCAGCCCGTGCCGCCCCATCAACCGTGAGCGCGGCATCGAGCCCGAAATAAAAACACGCCGCGATCATCAGCCATGCCGGCACCAGCATTTCAAGCGGCGCTTCTTTCAGTTGCGTGATTTTTGCATCCGGCTCCTGGAAATATGCAGCCTCGACGAAACGCCAGACGTAGATTACCGCCAGCAGCGAACTGAGCACGATCGCCAGCGCAATCCACCACTGACCGATCTCCAGCGCCGCCAGCACCAGATACCATTTGCTGACGAATCCCACCGTCCCCGGCACGCCGATCAGACTCAAGCCCCCGAGCACGATGCCAAAAGACGTAAGCGGCATCACACGCCCGATACCCCCGATGTCGCTGAACTTGACGCGTCCCAGGCGCAGCGCGAAGCAACCCAGCAACATGAACAGCGCACCCTTGGTCAGCGCGTGGTTAAAAAGGTGGACCATGCCCGCGGTGAGCCCGGTCAGGGAATGAAAACTGATGCCCAACGTGATATAGCCGATCTGCGCCACGCTCGAATAGGCAAACAGGCGCTTCAGGTCACTTTGAAATATGGCTATGGTCGAAGCAATGAACATCGCGGCCAGCGACAACACCAGCAGGATCTGCCCCTTCGGCAGCGTCTGGAATATGATGCTGGCGCCGAACACCGAAAAATAGAAACGCAGGAGCACATAGACCGACACCTTGGTCGCGGTCGCGGCGAGAAATGAGCTAACGGCAGACGGCGCATAGGCATAGGCGTTGGGCAGCCACAAGTGCAGAGGAAAAAGCGCCAGTTTCAGGCAGATACCGACGGAGATAAAAGCAAGCGCCGCGTGAACCGGTCTTATTTCAGTCACGTCGGACAACCGGTGCGCCATGTCGGCCAGATTCAGCGTGCCCGTCATCAGATAAAGCAGCCCGACCCCGATGATGTAAAAGGTCGCACCTATGGTGCCCATGATGAGGTACTGGTAGGACGCCATCAACGCCCGCCGGTCGCGGCCAAGCGCAATCAGCACATACGATGACAGCGATGAAATCTCGAGGAACACGAACAGATTGAAGGCATCGCCGGTGGAGGATATGCCGAGCAATCCCGCCAGACACAGCGAGAACATGGCATAGTACAGGTAATGCTGCTGGGCGCGGCAATTCGGCGGCGACGCTGGCGCGGCTGTAAATCACCACTACCGCTGCGATCAGCGACACCAGCACCAGCATGAAGGCGTTGACGCGGTCGATGCGGTATTCGATGCCCCACGGCGGCGGCCAGCTGCCGATGGCATAGGAAATCACGCTGCCGTCGGCGACCTGTGCCAGCAACGAGAGCGAAATGAACAACCCGGTCCAGCTCACGATCACCGCCAGCAGCCAGGCTGGCAGGCCACGGCGAAACAATACCATCGCCGGCGCAGCCATCAGCGGCAGCACTACCTGCAGTATGGGAAAATGCTGCGCGATCACGCCGGATTTCTTGTCGTTATGTCTGGAAGAATGGGCGCATTATCCATATCGAGAATCTCATCTTCCTCGATACTGCCGTAGGCTTCCCGGATGCGCACGGCCAGCGCCAGCCCCAGCGCCAGCGTCGCGACACCGACCACGATCGCGGTCAGGATCAGCACGTGCGGCAGCGGATTGGAATAGATCGTGAATTGCCCGTTAACGATGGGCGCGGTGCCGCCGATCAGTTTGCCGGGCGCGATATACAGCAGATAGACCGAGGTCTGGAATATGCCCAGACCCGACCAGCTTCTTGATCAGATTGCCGCGGGCGATGATGATATACAGGCCGGTGATCGCGATAAAGATCGTGGCCCAGTAACTGAAATGGCCGGCGATATTCATGCATCGTCCTGCTTGTCGCCGCCGCGACCGCGGCCGGCGAACATATAGAAAATCTTGAGCATGACGCCTGCGACCGTGATCAGCACCCCGGCTTCCACCCAGAAAATACCGCGGTGCTGCCCGGCGACCGGATCCCGGTCGAGCACGAAGTAATCGAGATAATTGCCGCCCAGCAGCAGGCCGGCGACGCCGACCCCGGCATAAAGCAACACGCCCGAGGCGATCATGATCTCGACCCACCGCGACGGCACGACCATGCGCGCCGCCGGCAACCCATAAATGATGCCGTAAAAAATAATCGCCGCAGCAATGATCACGCCCGCCTGGAACCCTCCGCCCGGGCCGAAGTCGCCATGGAACTGCACATAAAGCCCGAACAAAATCATGAACATAATCAATAATTTGGAAACAACGCGCAACACCAGATAGTTCTTCATGGCCGGCCTCCTTCATCGCGCCGGCGCGTCCGCCGCAGCAATGCGATCATGCCGATACCCGCCGTGAACACCACAGTAACTTCTCCCAGCGTATCAAAGCCGCGGTAGCTGGCCAGCACCGCGGTGACGACGTTGGGCACCCCGGTTTCGCGCGGACCATCGTTGATATAACGTGGCGCAACGTGCTGGTGGATGGGCGCATTGGGATCGGAGAACGACGGCAGACCGAGTGTGCCGTAAACCAGCACGGCGCCGGTGGCAAGCGCAACCAGTAGCGGCAGAAACGGCTTGTGCAGAGGTTTCATCTCCTCACTCTTGCACAGATACAACGAGCTCAAAAACAGTACCGTGGATATCCCGGCGCCCACCGAGGCTTCGGTCATAGACACGTCAACCGCGTCGAGCGAGACCAGCACGGTCGCCATCAGGAAGCTATAGATACCATACAGTATGACTACGGCAAACAGGTTGCGCTGGCTGACAATCACCACAGTGACCGCTGCCATCATGACGAGCAACACGACGATGATTACGGCTTCGATGACCCGCTCCCCGTTGCATGCGGCATCAGGCCGCGAGTCAAGGCCGCTTTCGCCAGCGCATGAGTCGCGGTCGGACTGGTGAAAAAAATCAGCAGGCCGATGATCAGCAACTTGGCCGTGATCAGCGTCAGCCCCGCCTGCAGCGCCAGTCCGAGCAGAATCAACCCGGCTCCCAGCGTTTCGATGACGCTCGCCGCGTGCATGCGGGTATAAAAATTGGGCATGCGGACCAGTCCGAGCGCACCGACCACGCTGAAAAATCCCCCTGCAACCAGGCAGGACCAGCTCAGGATATCGACGATTACGCTCATCATTCGCGTTCCGTTTCGCCGGGATCGCCCAGATCGCCGCACTGAAAATATTTGAGCACTGCGATGGTGCCGATGACATTGAGCAGACCGTAGACGATCGCCAGATCGAGAAATTCCGGGCGGCCGGTCAAAAACCCGAGGACCGACAGCAACAGCACGGCAATCGTGCCCACCGAGTTGGCGGCCTGCGCGCGGTCAAATACCGTGGGTCCGAGAAACGCCCGGATGAGGACCAGCGTCAGCGCCACGAGCAGCGCCGCCGAGACCGCACCGAACATCATTTGCACCCCTCGAATGCAGTCACGCGCCGGTCCATTTCACCCGACTGCAAGCCGGCCGCACCTTCGCGGGTCAGCGCGTGCACCAGGATTTCACCGTGTCCGACATCCACAGAGATGGTGCCCGGGGTCAGCGTGATCGAATTGGCATAGACGACCACGCCAACCTCGGTTTTCTGCGACGTTTTGACGCGTATCAGCGTGGGGCTGACCGGCAGACGCGGATTGAGGATGATTTTTGACACATCCCAGGCGCTTTTGACGATCTCGACGATAAGCCACGGCCAGTACGTGAGCACACGCAAGCCGAGATGAACCGGATGGCCTTCGTGATCGGCAATGTCCATGCGCCGCGCAAGCAACACTACGGCGATAACGGAAGCGGCGCCGACCGTCATCAGGAACACGGTGAAATACCCTGACAGCAGCAGCCAGAACACATACAGAACCAGAGCCGAACTCAGCGCGTACGACAAATTACTCCTCCGGACATGTAACGGCCGGCTTTCAACATACCGGTTTCTATGGATTTCCTGTCAGCGCAGCGCGGGAATCGCGCAGACGCGAACGCGGGAATTTCAGATTCTACGAGACAAACACATCTGGAACAAGCCGCGCACTATACCGCAGGACGGCGCTCGCAATTTATTACCTAGAACCCGCGGCCTCTGACGCTTTCAGCCAGAACCAGCAGTTCAGGTCCCGCGAGAAACTTTCTGCAACCATTCAAGGCGTCGGCTGATATCTTCCAACCCGTCTGGCTGCGCTGCAGGGTGGCAACGCAATGTGCCGTGAGCCGTCCCAAAGCGGTCAGCTCGAGCCGGATCCATTCACGTTCGGTCATGCGATCGCTTACATGACATGACGCGCCGGGGATCTCGCTGAAAGCGCTGCCCGTGGCGCTGGCAGCAACAAAAGCGATCGTGGAAACCGGCAGCGGGAGCGCCTCCAGAAAAACAAAAATCCTTTCATCATCCCAGACGCTCGCCCCCGTTCGCGCGTCGCCGGTATGGATCACGCTGCCATTGGCGTTACGCGGGCAGCCGGGATGGATCATCTCCAGCACGCGGCACTGCGCGTCAAGCAACACGCACAGCGCATCCAGGTTCTCGGGTTCGGTGGATCTGCCTTCTTGCTGCGGGTCCCAGTGCAAACCCATGACGATCTCTCTCAGATCGGATTCCGCATCTGCATAGATGTGATCCTGCGGGTTCGCAGAATTATTGAAACTCATCGCCCCTCCTCCAGACAACCTTATTGGTTTATTTTATTACTGTTACCGGCGCCTCCGCCCGCTGGATGACTTTGGCTGACGCCGGGTCCACTGTCAATTTAGGCAATGTGCGCGTGCCCCGGGTTCCCATGACTACAAGGTATTTACGCCCTCCCTGCCCCGGCGAGGGGGGGGGGTGGGGGGGAGGGGGGGGGTGGGGTGGGGGGGGGGGTGCGGGGGCCGCGCCAGGTGGCGGCCAGGCATCAGTGCGGCTGCCGGTGCGGCAGAGAAATGACGGGGCGTATGGCCGCTGGCGGGAGCGCGGTGGGGGGGGGGGGGGGGGGGGTGGTTGGGGGGGGGGGTGTGTTGGGGGGGGGGGGGGGGGGGGGGGGGGGGGGGGGGGGGGTGGGGGGGGTGGGGGGGTGGGGTGGGGGGGGGGGGGGGGGGTGGGGGGTGTGCGCGGCGCGAGGCCGGCCGGCCATTTGGAGGGGCACGCCACAACTAGGCGTGCCCAAGCCGTCTGCGCAACAGCCATTTTTCACGCCTTCCACTACAAAAAAGATGAATGTCACGCACAGGATGATGCGCAACCACGCGCCAGCGTCGATGTCCCCGGTGCCAAACCATGCCTGCATGAAGCCGGCATAGCCGAACAACAATTGCAGGGGCAGCAGCACCGCGATCGCAGTCAGCACATAGCGGTTTCCGAATAATCCCTTCCTGGAAAGCACAGAGGCGTAAACGTAGCGGCTGTTGAACAGGTACGCCACCTCCCCCACCACCAGCATGTTGACCGCAACCGTGCGCGCTGCTTCTATTGGCATGCCCCGGTCTAATTCCAACAGGAACAAGCCAAAACAGGCGGCCACCAGCAGCACCGAAACCAGCACAATGCGCCATACCAGAAAGCCGGAGAGCAGCGGCTCATGCGGGTCGCGCGGCGGCCGCTGCATGACCTTGGCCTCCGCCGGCTCGAACGCGATCGCCATCGACAGCGTCACCGCGGTGACCATGTTGACCCACAGGATCTGCACCGCAGTTATAGGCATTGCCATGCCGAGCAGGATGGCAAGCACGATCACGCCGGCTTCGCCGCCATTGGTCGGCAGAATAAACAAAATCGCTTTCTTCAGGTTATCGTAGACGGTGCGGCCCTCTTCGACCGCATGCGCAATGGAGGCAAAGTTGTCGTCGACGAGCACCATCTCGGCCGCCTCCTTCGCGGCCTCGGTGCCCTTGATGCCCATCGCCACGCCGATGTCGGCGCGCTTGAGCGCCGGCGCATCATTGACCCCGTCGCCGGTCATGGCCACGACATGGCCCTCGGACTGCAGCGCCTGCACCAGCCTCAATTTGTGCTCCGGGCTGGCGCGTGCAAACACATCGGCTTCGCACGCTGCGCGCTGCAGCGCAGCCTGATCCATGGTCTCGATCTCCGCGCCGCCTACCGCCCGCACACCGTCGCCTATGCCGAGCGCGCGCCCGATCGCGCGGCCGGTCGCCAGATGATCTCCGGTGATCATCTTGACCCGTATGCCCGCGGCGCGGCAGCGCTCCACCGCAGCCACCGCCTCATCGCGCGGCGGATCTATAATGCCGACCAGGCCAAGCAGAACCAGCCCCTGCCCGACTTCGGTAAAGGTCAGTTCCCTGGCCGAATCCGTCAGCGGCCGCAGGGCCAGCGCCAGCACCCGCTGGCCGTTATTTGCCAGTGCGTCGACACGCTGGTGCCAAGCGCGGACATCGATCGGCCGCGCCTGGCCGCCGCGCCGCTCGAAGGCGCACATGTCGAGCACCCGTTCGGGCGCGCCCTTCACGTAGGAATAAACATGGCCGTTGTGATCGTGATGCAGCGTCGCCATGAACCGGTGTTCGGATTCGAAGGGTATGGCATCGCTGCGCGGCGCAGATTTATGCTCGAATTCCGCATCCAGACCCGCCTTGAGCGCGAGGGTCAGCAGCGCGCCTTCGGTCGGATCGCCTTCCAGATGGCACGTTCCCTCGCGCACGGTCAGAGTCGCGTCGTTGCACAGCAGGCAGGCACGGGCGAGGTCGACGAGATCCGGCCGGTCATCGGGTCGCGCTGCGTGGCTGTCGATCTCAAAACCGCCCTGCGGCGCGTATCCCACGCCGCTCACGGCATAGGTTGCGTCCGCCGTGATCACGCTTTGCACCGTCATTTCGTTCCGGGTCAGCGTGCCGGTCTTGTCTGAGCAGATCACGGTCACCGAACCCAGCGTCTCCACCGCGGGAAGCCGCCGGATGATGGCTTTGCGCAGCGCCATGCGCTGCACGCCCACTGCCAGCGTGATGGTCATGACCGCAGGCAACCCCTCCGGAATCGCCGCTACCGCGAAACCCACGACGGCGAGAAACATTTCGTCCATCGGATAATTTCGCACCAGGAATCCAAAAACAAAAATTGCCGCGGAGGCAACGAGGATCACCAGCGTCAGCCAGCGCGCAAACACGCTCATCTTGCGGATGAGCGGTGTGGCCAGTTCCTGCACTTCGCTCAGCATGCCGCTGATACGCCCGATCTCGGTTGCATCCCCGGTCGCCACTGTGACACCCAGGCCATGACCGTACGTGACCAGCGTTCCGGAATAGGCCATGCAGGTCCGGTCCGCGACCGGCGCAGCCGTATCCACCGCGGACAGCGACTTTTCCACCGACTCCGACTCGCCGGTGAGCGCCGCCTCGTCGATGCGCAGAGTCTTCAGTTCAATCAAACGCAAATCGGCAGGGACCTTGTCACCGGAAGCCAGCACCACCACATCGCCCGGCACGAGTTGTTCCGCATCGATGGTACGGCGCTTGCCGTCGCGCAGTACCGTGGCATGCAGCGACAACATGTTGCGTATCGCATCGAGCGCCTTCTCCGCCTTACCCTCCTGGATAAAACCGATTACCGCATTGATGACCACGACCCCGAGGATGACGCCGGTGTCCACCCAGTGTCCTAGCAAAGAGGTCACCGCGCCCGAGGCGAGCAGCACATAAATCAACACGTTGTGGAATTGCAGCAGAAAACGCGCCAGCGGCCCGCGCCGATGTGGCGGCTTGAGCCGGTTGGGCCCGTACTCTTTGACACGGTGTTGCGCCCCGGCTTCGCTCAGGCCGTTTTTTGTCGCTTCAAGATTACCGAGAACATCGCCGCCTGCTAGCGCGTGCCACGCCACGTCCTGTCTTTGACTGTTCGGCGCCGCGTCGGAGCGTGCGTCTGCATTCTTGATATTCATGGCGCAGCATTACATCCGCATGTTGACAAGGCAAAGACACGCCGGTGTTGCGGTCGTGCGTCTGCGACCCGAAAATGTGTCAGCGCGGACTCTCCTGCGGCAGCGGAAAATCGACTCCCGGTTTGCTCGGCCAGCGCAGGTATTCGGTACGCAGGCGGCCGTCGCGCACCTCGACCTGGCGCGTTTGCATCTTGCCGTCGTAAACAGCGTTCACCGCATATTTTCCGGCGGGCAGCCTGGCCATCAAAAAGGGTCCGTTCGCGACAAGCTGGACCACGTTTTTACCCGCAGCGTCCTTGATCGTGACGCCAACATCGGCCACATAGTTACCTTCAACCAGCGTGAAGACCAGCTTGAGGTTGAATTCCTGCTCGCGCGCCTTCAGGTGCGCCTGGGAATCGAGGCCGATGCCGCCGGTTATGAATGAGACGCCATTCTGCGTGTTGACTTTTTCCGGCGCAGGCTGCGCCATTGCGAACGCCGCAACAACCATCGCCGCCAAACCGATCCATCTGACATGCCGCATTTTCATTCTCCTTTGCTTGCCGGGTGATGCAATAAAGGACAGAAGGCAGATCTTATGGTTCCATCATTAACCCGCCGCGAAAAACGTTGTTTGACGCAGGTCAACAAAGCGTTGTTCCGGTCCGCGACAATGAACGGCGCGCGCGGGCTTGCGCCGGCTCAGCCGGGTGGGCCGACCTTTTTCTTCGCCAGATCGAGAAACTGCGACAGCAGATCCATGGGCACGGGAAAGACGATGGTCGAACTCTTGTCGCCGGCGATGCTGCCCAGGGTCTGCAGGTAACGCAGTTGCATCGCCTGCGGCTCCCGCGCCAGCATCTGCGCCGCCTCCAGCAGTTTCTCGGCCGCCTGCAGTTCACCTTCGGCGTGGATCACCTTGGCGCGCCGCGCGCGCTCGGCCTCGGCCTGTTGCGCAATCGCACGCACCATGGAGGCGTCGATGTCGATATGCTTGATCTCGACATTAGCCACCTTGATGCCCCAGGCATCGGTCTGGGCGTCCAGGATTTTCTGGATATCGAGATTGAGCTTGTCGCGCTCGGCCAGCATCTCGTCGAGTTCGTGCTTGCCGAGCACGGCGCGCAGCGTGGTCTGCGCCAACTGGCTGGTGGCCTCGAAAAAGTTTTCGACCTGGATGATCGCCTTTTCCGGATCGAGCACGCGGAAATAAATCACCGCATTGACCTTTACCGAAACGTTGTCGCGCGAGATCACGTCCTGGCTCGGCACATCCATCACGATCGTGCGCAGATCGACGCGCACCATCTGCTGGATCGCCGGGATGACCAGGATCAGGCCCGGGCCCTTGACCTTCCAGAAACGGCCGAGCATGAACACGACGCCGCGTTCGTATTCGCGCAGGATGCGGAACGATGCGACGACCAGGAGCGCCAG
>CALOEN010000039.1:0-31690 GCA_942492335.1 uncultured beta proteobacterium
GGATTAGGGCCTGTTAACAATTACCACGCGAGTGCGACGGAGGCGATTTGGGCTCAGGGCTAGGAGCGCCGAGCGCGGTTTGCCCCGTGGCAAATAAGCGAAGGTGAGACAACGCCATGGGCCCCGAGCGGGCGCTACGCGCTCGCGGTCCATATTCTGGCCCAGAATGGGACGCGCAACGGCAAAACCGTTGCTCAGCGTCCCGTCCCTTCGGGTTGTGGCCAAAATCGCCTCTACCATCGTTGCTCGTCTTGCCCATCCCCCGATCTCGCGCAGCGTGATGGGCGTGCGACAAGCGCCTTGTGGATATCGCACGGGAATTTTGGCCACAACGCCCCAAACATCTCACCGCCGTGGTAATGAGTTGCAACAGCCCCTTGTTACGAGGCTGGGAATGAGCCCTAAAAACAACAATCAAAACTGGGAGGTGTCCAGCGCAAGCACGGAGTCCGCGCCATTCACCACCGTTTGTCCCAGGAAAGCCGCCTGCGGCAGGATGTGTTCGGCATAAAATCGCGCGGTAACCAGCTTGGCACTATAGAATTCAGCGTCGCCCTGTTGTGCCGCGAGTTGTTTCTGTGCGATCAGTGCCGCGCGCGCCATCTGCCAGCCCCCGGCAACGATTCCGCACAGTTTCAGGTACGGCACCGCCGACGCTGATGCCGCTTTCGCATCCTTCGGATAGGTCGCAACCAGCCAGCCAGTCGCTTCTTCCAGCGACTTGACCCCCGCGGCAAGCGCCGCCCGGATCGGCGCAAGGCTGGCATCAGATGCGAGTTCGCCGTCGAGTGCGCGCATTTCAGTGATCACCGCTTTTGCAGTCGCGCCCTTCTCCAAAGCGACCTTGCGGCCGATCAGATCGTTGGCCTGGATGCCGGTCGTGCCTTCGTAGATGGTGGTGATGCGGGCATCACGCAGATACTGCGCAGCGCCGGTCTCTTCGACGAATCCCATGCCGCCGTGCACCTGTATGCCGGTCGAGGTCACTTCAATCGCCTGCTCGGTGCACCAGCCCTTGACGAGCGGCGTCAGAAAATCGACCAGAGCCTGGTTGTTTCTGCGCGCTGGCGTCGTCAGGATGGTGTTGCGCCTGGTCGAGCGCGGCGGCGGCCGTGTACGCGAGCGCGCGCATCGCTTCGGTCTGCGCGCGCATGCTCATCAGCATGCGGCGCACGTCCGGGTGGTTGATGATCGCCACCGTTTTGGAGCCGCCGGCGAGGTCGTTGCCCTGCAGCCGGTCCCTGGCGTAATCGAGCGCATGCTGGTAGGCGCGCTCGGACAGCGCCACGCCTTCGATGCCGACTCCGAGCCGCGCGTGGTTCATCATGGTGAACATGTATTCGAGCCCGCGGTTCTCCTCGCCGACCAGGTAGCCGACTGCGCCCTTCTCGTCGCCGAAGGCCAGCACGCAGGTCGGGCTGGCGTGGATGCCGAGCTTGTGCTCGATCGACACGCACTTGATGTCGTTGCGCTCGCCGAGGCTCCCATCGGCTTGCACGAGGAATTTCGGCACGACGAACAGCGAAATCCCCTTCACGCCTTCCGGCGCATCGGGCGTGCGCGCCAGCACCAGATGGATGATGTTCTCCGCCATCTCGTGCTCGCCCCAGGTGATGAAGATCTTGGTGCCTTTGATGCGGTAGTGATCGCCTTCGGGCGCGGCGCGCGCGCGCACCGCGGAGAGGTCCGAGCCGGCCTGCGGCTCGGTGAGGTTCATGGTGCCGGTCCACGCGCCGGAAGTGAGCTTCGGCATGTAGGATTTCTGCAGCGCCGCTGTGCTGTAAGCATGCAGCACTTCCAGCACGCCTGAGGTCAGCATCGGACACAGGCAGAACGCCATGTTGGCGCTGCTCCAGATCTCCTGCAGCGGCATGGCGACGATGTGCGGAAGGCCCTGCCCGCCGAATTCCGGCAGTCCCGCCAGGCCGTTCCAGCCGGCCTCGATGAACTTCTGGTAGGCCTCGGCATAACCGTCCGGCACGCTGACCTTGCCGTCAACCCATCGTGAGCCCTGCTGATCCCCGCTGTGATTCAGCGGATCGAGCACTTCCTGCGCGAATTTCGCCGCCTCGGCCAGCACCGCCTCGACCAGATCGGCGCTCGCTTCCTCGCAACCCGGCAGCTGCGATGGCCTCGAGGCCGGCCAGTTCCGTTCGATCACGAACTGCATGTCCTTGAGTGGAGCGATGTAGGTCATGACCTGCTTCATTGACCTCCGCGCTCGATCTAATCGACATGGTACAATCGCCGATAGCGGCGATCGCTCGCGCTACGGCGTGCGCCGCTTTCGATTAACGATTCACGATTCACAAAATCACAGCGCCTGCTGTGAGTTCCGGCACGGCCTTGAACAGATCCTCCACCAGCCAGTAATCAGCCACCGAGAAAATCGGCGCCTCGGGATCCTTGTTGATGGCCACGATCACCTTGCTGTCCTTCATGCCGGCCAGATGCTGGATCGCGCCGGAGATGCCGACCGCGATATACAGTTCGGGGGCGACGATCTTGCCGGTCTGCCCGACCTGCCAGTCGTTTGGCACGAACACGGCATCGACAGCTGCGCGCGAAGCGCCCACTGCGGCGCCAAGTTTGTCTGCGAGTGCCTCTAGAATCTTGAAATTATCGCCGCTGCCCATGCCGCGGCCGCCCGGAAACGATGATGCGCGCTGCAGTCAACTCCGGACGGTCCGATTTGGACAATTCCTGGCCCTCGAAGGTCGACAGCCCGGCTGTCGGCAACCGGCGCGACGTTCTCGACCGGCGCCGCGCCGCCCTTCGCCGGCCGGATCGAACCCGGTCGTGCGCACCGTCATCACCTTGATCTTGTCCTTGGACTGCACGGTCGCCAGCGCATTGCCGGCATAGATCGGGCGCACAAACGTATCCGGCGATTCCACCGCGCTGATTTCTGAGATCTGCTGCACGTCGAGCAGCGCCGCCACGCGCGGCATGAAATTCTTGCCGTAGCTCGTCGCCGGTGCGACGATGTGTGTGTATTTTTCCGCGAGGCTCAGCACCAGCGCCGCAAGATTCTCCGCACCTGCGCCCGCATAATGGGGCGCATCGCACAGCAGCACCTTGGTGACGCCGGCAACTACGGCGGCGGCCTTGGCCGCATCAGCGCATTTATCGCCAGCGACCAGCACGGTGATATCGCCGCCCATGGCGGTGGCAGCGGCGATGGTGTTGGTGACGCCCGGCTTGAGCAGTGCGTTGTCGTGTTCAGCAATGACGAGGATAGCCATTCAAATCACCTTCGCTTCGGTTTTGAGTTTGGCCACCAGCTCTTTGACATCGGCGACCTTGACCCCCGAGCCGCGTTTGGGCGGTTCCTGAACTTTCAGCGTCACGAGGCGAGGTTTGGTATCCACGCCGAGCGCATCGGGCTTGATGACTTCCAGCGGCTTTTTCTTCGCCTTCATGATATTGGGCAAAGTCACATAACGCGGTTCGTTGAGACGCAGATCGGCGGTCACCACCGCCGGCAGCTTGATCGTCAGCTTCTCGAGACCGCCGTCGATCTCGCGCGTGACATCGGCCGCATCGCCGCTGACCTCAATAGCCGAAGTGAAAGCCGACTGCGGCCAGCCGAGAAGCCCTGCCAGCATCTGCCCGGACTGGTTGCAGTCATCATCTATCGCCTGTTTGCCCATGATCACAAGCTTGGGGCTTTCCTTGTCGACGATCGCCTTGAGCACCTTGGCAACCGCCAGCGGCTGGACCTCATCGGCGGTTTCGACCAGGATGCCGCGGTCGGCGCCCATGGCCATCGCCGTGCGCAACGTCTCCTGGCACTGCTGCACGCCGATCGACACCGCCACGATTTCGGTAACCACACCGGCTTCCTTCATCCGTATCGCCTGCTCGACCGCGATTTCGCAAAACGGATTCATCGTCATCTTGATATTGGCGGTTTCGACGCCGGTACCATCGGATTTGACCCGCACTTTCACGTACGGATCGATCACGCGCTTCACCGTGACCAGAACTTTCATCGCTGCTCCTTGATGTGTCTGCCGAGAATGGAAATCGAGAAAACATTATTTTACCGGATCGCGACATGCATTGAAATGCCGCGACCGGCAAAGGTCCAGTTTGTGGACGGCACGCATTTGATCTGCGTCAAAAAGAGTGGAGTTGTTGCCGCCGCAAAAACAACAAATGAACCGCCAAGGCCGCCAAGCACGCCAAGAAGAACAAAAGATGACGAAGAGCAGGGGGGGGCGAGAGAGCATCGACGCAGTAAATGATCGTCAAGGCGAGTTCTGTGTCCTTCGTATCTCCGCTTCTGACCTTCTTGGCGGCCTTGGCGGCCTTGGCGGTTCATTTTTTGTTTTGAATTTTTCTTGGCGTACCCCTCAAAGGCACCCGTCAAGCGGGTATTGTGAAGCAGGTATTGAAAAGAAGCCTTGGCGGTTCAATCCTTTTTCCTTTCTTCGCAAACCCCGACTTGATCAGCGTTTCCTTAGTGTTATTACAGTACGCTTACACGGCAAAAGCATCCCTGAGACGCGCCACGGCCTGCTCGACCCGCTCCACCGCAAACACCTCGAGGCCGGCAATGGCCTGTTTAGGCTTGTTGGCTTTGGGAATCAGCGCCTGTGTGAAACCCAGCTTGGCCGCCTCCTTGAGACGTTCCTGACCGCGCTGCACCGGGCGAATTTCACCGGCGAGTCCAATCTCCCCGAACACTACCAGCTTGGTCGGCAACGGCCGGTTGCGCAACGAGGAGACGATGGCCATCAGTACCGCCAGGTCGGCTGCGGGCTCGGTGATCCTCACCCCGCCCACCGCATTGACGAATACATCCTGGTCGAAACAGGCGATGCCGGCGTGACGGTGCAACACCGCGAGCAGCAACGCGAGCCGGTTCTGCTCCAGCCCGACGCTCAGCCGGCGCGGATTGGGTGCATGCGCCTCGTCGACCAGCGCCTGGATCTCGACCAGCAGGGGGCGCGTGCCTTCCTGCGTCACCATCACACACGAACCCGCCACTTCGCCGCCGTGCTGGGACAAAAACAGCGCCGATGGATTGTTCACGCCCTTCAAACCCTTGTCCGTCATGGCGAAGACGCCGAGTTCGTTCACCGCGCCGAAGCGGTTCTTGAAAGCGCGGACCAGACGAAAGCTCGAATGAGTATCGCCCTCGAAATAAAGCACGGTGTCGACCATGTGTTCCAGCACGCGGGGTCCGGCGAGCGCGCCTTCCTTGGTCACGTGGCCGACGAAAATCACCGTCGTGCCGCTGGCCTTGGCCAGCCGCGTCAGCTGCGCGGCGCATTCGCGCACCTGCGCCACCGAACCCGGTGCCGACTGCAGCGCGCCCGAATACAGGGTCTGTATCGAATCGATGACTGCAACCTCGGGCTTGTCCGAAAGGATGACGGCCTGGATTTTTTCGAGATTGATTTCGGCGAGCACATGCACATGGCGCGCATCGAGACCAAGACGCCGTGCGCGCAACGCGATTTGTTGCGGCGATTCCTCGCCGCTCACATAGAGCACGCGGCGACCGGCGCCGATTTCGCCAAGGGATTGCAGCAGCAGCGTCGATTTGCCGATGCCGGGATCACCGCCGATCAGCACGACCGAACCTGCGACGAGCCCGCCGCCCAGCACGCGATCGAATTCCGCAACGCCGCTGGGGATGCGGGATTCCTCCTTCGCCTCGACTTCCGAGAGCCGCTGTATTTTGGCGGTATCGGCGATCAGACTGAAGCGGTTGCTGGTGGGCGCGGTTTCAGCCACGGCCTCGACCAGCGTGTTCCATTGCTGGCAGTGCGGGCACTGGCCCTGCCATTTCAGGACCTGGCCACCGCACTCGGTGCAGGAATATACGGACTTGGGTTTTGCCATGATTGCGTGAAGGTTACTCTTTTTCTACCACAGGAACACGCGGGGCCAATGCGCATAACAATTCGTACGATAGCGTGCCCGACGCATGGGCAACATCATCCACCGGATTGCCCTCGCCCCACAGCACGACGCGCGAACCCGGACCCGCTTGCGGCATCGCGCTCAGGTCCACGCTCAGCATATCCATGGATACCCGGCCCACCGTCCCGGTAAGGCGGCCATCGACTGCAACCGGCGTGCCGTTGGGCGCGTGGCGCGGATAGCCATCGGCATAGCCGCATGCGACGATACCGATGCGCATGTCCTGCACGGCGGTGAACATATTCCCATAGCCACCACTGTCGCCGCGCTTGATCTGCTGGACGGCGATGATTTCACTGCTCAGGGTCATTGCCGGCTTCAGCCCCAGATCAGCCGCCGGCACATCGGAAAACGGTGAACTGCCGTAGAGCATGATGCCGGGCCGCACCCAGCCGCCATGGGTTTCGGGATAGCGCAGAACCGCCGCCGAGTTGGCGAGGCTGCGCGGCAGTTTCAGATCTGCGGCAAGCCGATCGAACTCCACCATCTGCCACGCCACGCCGCGCTCGTCATCGGCGTTGGCGAAATGGGTCATGAGTGTGATCTGCGCGATGGCGGGATTGCCCTGGAGCGCGGCCAGCGCCGCGGGAAACCCGGCAGGCGCAAAGCCCAGGCGGTTCATTCCGGTATTGATCTTGAGCAGCACATCGAGGCCGGAGCCGGCCGGCAATTCACTGAGCAATTTGATCTGGTCAGCCCTGTGAACGACGGCGGCCAGCCTGTATTCGACCATCATGCGCAAGTCACGCGCATCGAAAAACCCTTCCAGCATCACGATGCGTTGCGTAAAACCGGCATCGCGCAGCGCCACCGCTGCATCGAGTTCGAGCAGCGCGTAGCCATCGGCCGCGCGCATCGCCCGAGCCGCGCGCAACAGGCCGTGGCCATAGGCGTTGGCCTTGATCACCGCCAGCACGGAAGAGCGTGGCGCATGACGGCGCGCCACGGCCAGGTTATCGCGCAGGGCGCCGAGAGCTATGGTGGCTAAGATGGGTCGGGGCATAATCAAATGTGATGAGTAATGAGTGATGAGCGAAAACCCGAACATGAGTGCATGGGCCGCTAATGTCACCGACGACTGATCTCCAGCAACTGTTCATGAGCCTCTTAGATTCTCGTAATGTCTGCAAAACACGACTTCCAGTTCGTCGATCACTTCTACCGCGGGCCTGCCCTCTAGCGCGTGCTGCGCCACGTATTTGGAGGTATCGCCAAGCAATTTCCGGCGGTCGAGCATAGGGTAAGTCTGCGTCAGGCGTTTGATGGCCATCACCACCGTTTCCGTTTCCGGACGCGCAATCGGCAGCGGCTTGTCCGGCACGGACGGCGCGGCCTCACCGTCCTCCGACGCGCGGGTAACAAGGAACTCGCCAAACGCAATCAACGTTTCCCGCTGACTATCAGCTAGCCTCCCGAACAGTTCAAGCAGCCTTTTCTCTTCACTCTTCACTATTCACCGGGTTTAGTTTGAACACCGGCATCTTGCGCCGCTCCTGCATCAGATCCAGCGCCGACACCAGCGCCGCAATCACGCGGTCGGTAGTGTGCTGCGATTCGCTCCACTGCACGCGCGCCTCCTCCAGCACCTCGGTTATATGGTCGGGCAGCGGCCGGCCCTCCTCCATGATCATGTCTTCCACCATGCCGGGCTTGAGTTCCGGCCGGAACAGCAAACCGTAGGCGGCTTTGACGCGAACCGCGATCCACTCGCCTGCATCATCCGTAAGCACCGGTTCGATCTCCGGCGGCAGATCGACGCGACCCTCGACCATCACCAGCACCTTGCAGCCATCGACCGCTGAGGCAAGCGGATCTTCGCGTCCGGCAGCGGTCTTGCGTGCCGTCGTCCAGTAGGCGCGCTGCGCCGGATCGGCGTGCGGGCTGCCGCCTACTGCCTGCGCCAGCAACAGTCCGCCGGCACCGAGCCCTACCACAGGCCGGCCGGCACGCTGGAACGCCGCGATCAGTCTGAGTTCGTCGTCGAGCCACGGCCAGTGCGCGGCATCGGTCACCGGATAAGCGCCGCCGAGCAGCCACAGCGCATCGTACTGCAGCGCACTGGCGGGCAGCGACTGCCCGGTGAAGGGACGAAAATATGCGAAACCGATGCCGCGATTTTCAAGCTGTTTCTCGACGCCGCCAAGAAACTCCGCGTAAGTATGCTGCACCACCAGGAACTGTTTCATCCAGGGGCGGCCAACTGCTTCATCCTGGCCGTGGCGAACTCGGCAAACGCAGTCAGCAGCTGGGAACGGAATTTCTCTTTGGGATAAACCAGCGACAGCGAGCGGATGAACCTCGGCTCCAGGCGTATGCCGACCAGCGTCCCGAGCTTGAGCTCCTTGGCAATGGTGGCGCGCGAGAGGATGGAAATACCCAGTCCGGTTTCGATCACGCCCTTGATCGCCTCGAGGCTGCCGAGCTCCATCACGATATTCATGTCATCGGGAGACACTTTGCAGTCGCGGAAAAATTTGTCCGCGAATTCCCGGGTGCCCGAGCCGGTCTCGCGACTGACATAGGGCTCGCTGATGATCTGTTGCGGCGTAACACTGCGGTTTTTGGCCAGATGATGCCCCGGCGCGCAAATCATCAGCAGCTCGTCGTCGCAGCAGACCTGGGTGTGCAGGCCGGGCAGGTGCGATGGCGACTCGATCAGGCCCAGATCGAGCGCGTAGTCGGCGACGCGGCCCTCTATGGTCTCCGAGTTGGCAACCGTCATATGCGCCTGCACCAGTGGATATTCGACTTTGAACTCGCCGAGTATGCGCGGCAGGATGAACTCGGCTATGGTCAGGCTCGCGCCCAGCAACAGCGGCCCGCTCATGGCGCCGGTCAGCTCACCGATGCGGGTATCCATTTCACCGGACAAGGCGAGGATGCGTTCGGCGTAGTCGAAAACCAGTTTTCCCGCTGGAGTCAGCGCAATCTTGCCGTGACTGCGCTCGAACAGCCGCGCATTGAAATGTTCCTCGAGCTGCTTGACCTGAAAAGTGACCGCAGGCTGCGTCATGAACAGCTGCTCGGCCGCCTTGGTGAAGCTCAGCTGTTTGGCCACGGAGTAAAAAACCTGCAAACGCCTGTCCGCCATGGGAACCCGCCGCATAATTGGATAGTGATAGACCGTACATACTACCGTTTAAGCCGACCCTGCAAAAGGGCAACGCGCTTTCCGCCCGCACCAAGAATGTCACAACATACGGGTATAGTATTGCGTGGCCAGGCCATCACCAATGACATGAACAAACGCTGGACAAAATTCGATCTCGGGGGCGGCGGCCTGCAAAGCGCCAACCTCCGGCTGACCGCGCTGCTGCGTAAACGCGGCAGCGCCTATGCCCTGCTGGCGCTGTTTCCTCTGGGAATACACCGGGACTATCTTCGCGATCCGCGCGGCGCCTGGTTGTACCGGGGGGTCACCGCACTCGCCATCGCGGCCTATTTGCTGGGCGCAACCATGATAAGCGCCATCGGGCTCGCGGCGCTGGCCTGCGGTGCGATTTACGACATGGTCTGCCTCGAGCACATGATCGCACGCATCAACAAGCAATTGCGGATGCAGGTCTACCTGCACCAGGCACCGGGCGCGCCGCAGGATTTCAAAGGCCGCTTCTCCGACGAACGCCAACGCCTTGATCTCCAGGACAAGATCCCGTCAGATGACCGCAAGGCGCCACTGGCTGGATCGGGGCATCCGCGCATGCCTTCGTTCGCCGAGCAGGAGCAACTGCTGCGCGAACTGGCACGCGGAAGCTCGAAGAAAGACAATTAATCCCGCCAAAATCAATGAATTATGGTATAAAACGGCGGTTTAACCCATGACCCTGTTCGGGTCGACGCACTAGCTCAGACCATGCCTTTCGGCTTTTACATCATCATGGCGGCGCAGTTCTTTTCGTCGCTCGCAGATAATGCGCTGCTCGTTGCCGCCATTGCCCTGCTCATACACATGCAGTCGCCGGAGTGGATGACGCCGCTGCTGAAGTTCTGCTTTACGATTTCCTATGTTCTGTTCGCCGCCTACGTCGGTGCCTTCGCGGATTCCATGCCCAAGGGCCGCGTCATGTTCATTACCAACACCATAAAAATCATCGGCTGCATGCTGATGTTTTTTCACGAATGGTGGCACATCCCGGGCATGCCGCCGTATTTGCCGGTCCTGATCGCCTATACCGTGATCGGGCTCGGCGCAGCAGCCTATTCTCCCGCCAAATATGGCATCCTCACTGAGTACCTGCCGCACCAGAAACTGGTGATTGCCAACGGCTGGATCGAGGGGCTGACCGTGACCTCCATCATTCTTGGCACACTGCTCGGCGGCGTGCTGATCAGCGATGCCGTGTCCATGCGCCTGCTGGCAATCGACGTCCCGTTCATCGACACCGGCATCGATACCCCGCCCGAAGCCGCGATCAGCATCATCGCCATGTTTTACGTCATCGCCTCGATATTCAACCTCTATATTCCGAATACCGGCGTCGACCACCGCATCCCCAGCAAGAATCCGCTCTTCCTGGTCCGCGAGTTTGCCCATTGCGTCAGGCTGCTGTGGACCGACAAGCTGGGGCAGATATCACTGGCCACCACGACGCTGTTCTGGGGCGCCGGCGCCACGCTGCAGTTCATTGTTCTGAAGTGGGCCGAGGTGGTTCTCGGATATTCGCTGTCCCAAGCCACCGTGCTGCAGGGCATCGTTGCAGTTGGCATTGCCGTCGGTGCAGTGGTTGCAGCAAAGGTCGTGCCGCTCAACCGCGCGGCCAACATCGTGCCGGTCGGCATCGCCATGGGACTCGTCGTGATCGCCATGAACTTTGTGCGCAGCGTCGAGGTCGCCATTCCGTTGCTGGTCCTGATCGGCTGCCTGGCGGGGTTTTTCGTCGTGCCGATGAACGCCTTGCTGCAGCACCGCGGCCACATCCTGATGGGTGCCGGCCATTCCATCGCCGTGCAGAATTTCAACGAGAACCTGAGCATCCTCGCCATGCTCGGTCTTTATGCGTTGCTGATCGGGCTCGACTTCTCGATCCACACGGTGATCATGCTGTTCGGCGTATTCGTGGCGGCTGCCATGATGCTGGTGCGCAAACGCCATCTTTACAACGTGCGCACCGGATCGCTGCCAGTGATCCCCTCCGACGCCCGCCACTGAACCTCGGTTCGAGGTTCAGTGTTCCTGAGTTCCCTGTTCCAGGTTCCAGGTTCAACGATTCACGATTCACAATTCACAATTCACGATTCACGATTCACGATCACGATTCACGGAATTAGACCGCCACGAATTTGTGGCGCTTTACGGTTTCCATGTTGACGCCCTCGATGCGGATCAGGTGCGTCGAACTCACCCGTTTGGGCGAGTGCAAATCACCCTCGTTGTAAACATGCGCCACACCCGGGGTAAGTTTGTAAGTCTTGATTTTTCGCACCTTGCCCGGCTTGTCCGCACCCGCCGGTTCGAGCAATTCATAATCGCTCATCTCGGTTTCGCCGTGCGCCTGGCCGTAAATCGCCCAGTACGGGCCGTGGTCGTGCGGCGGGCTTTCCTTGGCGCCGCGGTAGTGATGGGCCAGCACGCAGAACTTGAGTTCGGGATCCTCGTAAATGATTTTCCGCTCAGGCGTCTGGTCCGTGAGATAGGCATTGACGAATTGTTCGTCCTTGAGCGCCTCCTGCAGCAGCGCGCAAACACGCATGCGGCCGGCGGGGCCAGGCTCGGCCTTGAGGGCATCGTGACAGGCTTTACCGAATTGCTCTATGGTCTGCGACATGGGAATACTCCTTTTATAAAATCAATCTTATTCTCTCCAATATTCGGCAATTTGAAAAGAGGTCACCAGCAGCCATATCCGGGCGAGTTAAAAGCATGACCTCAGCCGACCGCCTTAAGCCAATCGCACACCGCTTGGGAGAATGCAGGTTCGACACCGTTATAAAAATGATCGCCGCCGGGAATCACAGCCAGCGTCGCCCGCTTGCCGGCAGCCGCTGCCACCGCCTCTGCCGGGTACATTTCGGTCGCTTCCTTGCCGCCCCGCAACGCGAGTATCGGTCCCGGATAGCGGCGGGCATTCTCCACTGTGTCGGGCACGTTCTTGGACAAGTCCACCCAGCTCGCGGCCGTAATCGCATACCACCAGCCCGGCACGGCAATCATCTGCTCGCCACGACCTGCGGCCACCAGGCGCCGCGCTTCGGCATCGACTTCGGCGTGGCGTTCCGCCGCCAGCATTCCGCGGCGCGAGCTTTGCACCAGATAGTCGGGCCCGCCGGTTCCGGCCGAACACAGCGCCAGCGCCGCGATCTCGTTCGGATGATCGGCGGCATAGGCGGCGGCGGTGATACCCCCGAAACTGTGACCGACAAGTAGTATTTTGGTAAAACCGCGCCGCCTGAGTTCGGCAATGCCGCCTGCAATATCGAGCAGGCCGTCACCGAATTTTTCCCAGGCGCCGCCGTAAGATTCGCGGCCGTTGCGTATGCCACCCAGATCGTGTCCGCGGCGATTCATCGCAAGACAGCTCCAGCCGAGCGCAGTCAGATGCGGCGGCAGGATGCGGCCCGGTCCGGTATAGAAATTCATGATCTTGCCGTGCACCAGCAGCGCAGCCCGGTCGCCAGCGCCGGCAGATGGGGCATATACCAGCCCTTCGAGCGGGAAACCGTCTGTCGCGGCAAAAGTAATCAGTTCAGATTGCATTACTTACCTTCCTGCGTCATTGCACACAGGAATGCTAACACGCTGACCGCGGACAATTCATCGGGTTATTTCTCGCGCGGACTGTGCAGCCCGGCGTTCGGCGCCTGGTAAGTGCCACTGCGCAATTGACGCACCATGTTGGCCAGGGACAGCGCGGCATTCTCCACCTGGACGAAGGTGTCGGGATCGGCATCGAGATCCTCATGACTGGTTGCGTACGGTTTATACCAGCCTATCCGGGTATCGCGCCATCGGCCCCGGCCCCTGAACCATGCCGATGTCGGTCAGCCAGTCGGCCAGCATACGCCGCAGATTTTCAGGGCCGGCGGCGTCTCCGTGCGCCACCACCGCGAACGCCCGGCCTGCCAGGTGCTTGGGATAAGCCCAGCCTTCGAGTTCCAGCGCTTTGGCCAGCACTGGATCCTTGCCGCGCGTGGAAGTGAGATCCGGATTACCGCCATCAGCGCACACCAGCCGGTCGATCATCAACTTGAGCGAGGCCGGCGCCTGGTACCAGTGCACCGGACAGCCAGAATGAATCACCGTGCACAGCCGCCCAGCGCGGATAAATTTCGTCCATCCAGTCATTGGTCTGGCCCATGGCATGATTGGGATAGCACGAGTCAGGGCCAGTGACACAGCGCTTGTGACGTGGACACGCACCTCGTGGGGGGTGAAACCACGGCTCGTCGGCAGAAGTGACGAGATGTCGAGAAAATCGACCTCATGATCGGGCAATGCCTCTATGGATTTCTGCGCATGCTGCGCCAGGCGCCTGGTCTTGGAGATTTCGCCCGGGCAGGAATGCTCGCTGCGTGTGGACCCGTTGACGATCAGGATACGCGTCGGAGATGCCGGATTCTTCTGCCGTTTTTCCGCTGCATCTATTGCAACGCGTGTAGCCAGCCACTCGGCAGGCAGCGCCATGCCGGGGTCGGCATAGCCCGGTCCCGCAGGCTGCTTGCGCGGCGACTTGCGGTATTTGATATACCCGTCCCACGCAACCTCACATACCTTTTCAAGTTCGGATTGCAGTGCGTCGAACGCCGGATCATAAAATCGGGCGAAGAAACGTTCTCGGAACTGTGCACGGGTCAAAGGGACATACTCGGTTTGCTTGCGCACAGCGGGTCTGGTCATGATGCCTCCCTCGTCGTGAATAGGCCTTTAGTCGGGCCGTGGCCCGCCTTCACCGGGTCGACCCGCTGATACAGCTTGAGGTAGGCCTCGCGCGCGAGCGGCGGCATACGCGCAACGGCCAGCAGGTCGTCGAGATGCGCCGGCGTGCTGATGCCGGCGAGCGAAGTGCCCAAACCCGGGGTCGACCGGTTGAACTGCAGCGCGCGCTGCGCAGCGTTGGCAAGTTGCGGCATCGCACTATGCACCGCGTCCTCGCCATACTCCGCGAGCCTGCCCTTGGCGAGCGTGTGGCTCGCCATCACATAGACTTTGAGCTGGAACGCCGCCTGTATCGTTGAAGCGACGTTGCCGTGACCGGTGGCCTGACTGAAGCGCGTGAAGCCTTCGAGCATTACCTGGTTGAATGGCAGCTGCACCAGCCTGAAACTGTGCTTTGCCTGCACATCCTGCTGCACGGTCTGCGCTGCGTTCTGCGCCAGGGCCTGCAGCGAAGTCAGCGACTGGAACAGGGCATGGTCGGTCTCGACGCGAAAACCGTTGAAGGTCGATATGCCGTAGCAGCGTATTTTGTTTTCCTTGACGGCCTGTTCGAGCACGGCAAACACGCTCTGCAGCTTGCGATTGAGCGCCTCCTTGCCGATGTGCGGAATGTGCACTTCCGGCTGATCGATGAGAAAAGCATCGAGGGTTTCGAGGCCAAGTGCTGCGCGCGTATCCTCTATCTGCTGCGCGATATGACCGGGAGAGAGCAGATGCACGTCGGTCAGATCATCGCGCCTACCCAGTCCCTTGCGCGCGATGTGAGTCTCGAACCAGGCATCTAAATCTTCCGGCACGCCGTCAGTAAAACGCAGGAATCCACCTTTTGAAACGACGTAAACCTGCTCGCGTTTAACACCGGCGGCGAATGCGCGGCGCAACCCCTCGCCTACCGCGCGCGCCGAGCGGCCATAGCGATAATGCGCCGCGGTGTCGATCACGTTGATGCCCGAGGCCAGCGCGCGCCGCACGGTCCCGGCATAGCACTCGTCGACTTCGTCGCTCGCCGCGCCGGGAAACGTGCCCAGCCCGAGCGAGCTCAGCTTCAGATGCAGGTTGAGGAAATCGCTGTAGTGCCCGTCGGCAAGACCCGCGCCAAATGTCCTGACGTAGTCTTCAGTGCCGGCGCGCGTCGCGTGACCAGGCAACAAGGCCGCGTGCTTCATGCTATGACGTAAGGGTGGCGGCGAACATTCGTCATAAGTCCATGTATTTCTTGTCTTATTTTACCTTCCCTCGGATGATCAACACGCGACGCAAACAGCCCCGGGAAATAAGGTTCGTCTTCATCCAGTACCCAGCCCGCGCTATGCAAAACCTCTGCGCCCGCGACGGGAATGGCTGCCGGCAATTCCCGTCCCGACAGCAGCGCCCACAATCCCGTCCACGCCCGCGCCAGCAGCAACGGATGGTAGCCACCGCCGCCGGTGACCAGCAGCCGCGGCGTGCCGTCGGCGTGGCACGGCGAGGTATCGATTATTATTTTTGCGATATCGAGATAACACTCGGTCGAAATTTTCAGCTTGCCGAGCGGGTCGGCGGCAAGCATGTCGGTACCCGCCTGCAGCACTACTGCATCAGGCTGGAATTTATCCAGCACGGGTTGCCATACCGTGTCGAACAGCATCCGGTATTCGGCATCGTGCGTGGCCTGCGGCAGCGGGATGTTGAGCGTGGTGTGACCACCCGCTTCACTGCCGCAGTCCGTGAGCGTTCCGCCGCGAAATGGATAAGCGTATGACGTATCCATGTGCAAAGACAGCGTCAGCACCCCGGCATCATCGAGGAATGCTTCCTCTACGCCGTCGCCATGATGGGCGTCGATGTCCACGTACAACACGCGCCAATCGGCCTGTCTCAACCGCAGGATGCCCAGCACCGGATCATTGAAATAGCAGAAACCCTGCGCCGAAGATGCGCGCGCATGATGCATGCCGCCTGCAGGGTTGAACGCGATGCGGCCTGCGATCACCTCTTCCGCCGCCTGTATGCTGCCGCCCGTGGCGCGCGCCGGTATTGTAAACAGGTGATCGAAGTATGGATTCTCCGCTGTGCCGAGCTGGTAGCGCTCACGGTCCCCGTCCTGCAACCTGCCGTTGGCTTCGGCGGCGCACATCGCGGCGATGTAGTCCCCGGTATGAAACCACGCGAGTTCTTCGACTTCCGCAACACGGCCCGGCAGTAGTTCGTCATCGTTCAGCGCATCGTAAGCCCGGATCAGGTCGATCGCCAGCGCCGTGCGCGGAATGGCCAAAGGATGATTATCGCGATAAGGCCGCTGGCGGTGCGTGACCGCGTTAATCAGTGTTGCCTTGCGCACCGCCTGTGCCTCGGTCCTGCTCCGGTTTGCCCGCCTGCGGCGCGTCGCTCACCCACGCGTCGAGCAGCATGAAAGACACCGCCAGCACCACCGGACCGATGAATATGCCGGCGAGTCCGAACGCGATCAGGCCGCCGATCACGCCGGTTAAAATGAGCAGCAGCGGCAAATCGGCAGCCCCGCGTTTGATGAGTATCGGGCGCAGAAAATTGTCCAGAGTGGCGACGAAGACCGTCCAGACCAGTAGTGCCGTCGCCATGCCGGGCTCGTCGCTCCAGTACAGCCAGCCGATGGCCGGGGCAAGGACGGGCACCACGCCGATTTGCGCGATGCAAAGCAGCAGCATGATGGCCGTGAATACTGCGGCAAACGGCACGCCGGCCACCGCAAGACCGATGCCGCCGAGGACCGCCTGAATGAGCGCGGTGACGATGACTCCGAGTGCAACGCCGCGGACCGCCTGCGCCGCAAGGTTGACGACATCCTCACCGTGCGCACCCGCGAGCCGCCACCCGAAGCGGCGCACGCCGGTGGCTGCATGCTCGCCCGTTGCATACATGATCGCCGCGATGGCCACCATCAGCAGGAACTCGACGAAGATCACGCCGACGCCGCCGAGCTGTGCCGCGAACCATTTGATGGCCTGGCCCGCGTAGGGCGTGGCTCTCTGTGACAGTTCCGCCATGCCGGCGGCGGCCAGTTTCTGCCATGCGTCCGCAGCCCGCTCGCCGATGACGGGCAACGCGTGCACCCAATCGGGCGGCTGCGGCAGCGTCACGGATTTCAGCGCCTTGACCCAGCCGATCATCTCGTCGACGTTGCTGACGATCGTGGCAACCGCGAGCGTCAGCGGCACGATCAGCACGAACAGCAGTGCCAGCGTCATCACTACGACCGCAAGCGTCCTGCTGCCCCACAGCCGCGCCTCGATGCGCAGCATGATCGGCCAGCTCGCGACGACGATCATTGTCGCCCAGATGATCGCGGGCAGGAACGGCCGCACGATCCAGAAAGAAGCGGCGATGAGTATGCCGATGGCGAGCACCGCAAGCACGGTGCGGGTGAGGTCGTTAGAGGTGGGAGTCATGGCAAGGATTCAGACGAGTCGCAACATGTTACCCGCGAATGCGCCGGAAGGGAAAGTCAAAAGAATGGGCGCCAAGCCAGTCTTGAGTCCCGAACTCGTCCAACGGCCCATAAAGGCGGCTTACAGAACCTTCAAGAACCGCGTTGAGACGCAATTTAGGGATCCGGGCCCGCGCAAGATGGCAGACTTCTATCCACCATGTAAATTACAAGGCAGGAGTGCACCGCATCCTAGGGCGCGTTAACAATTACCGCGTGAGATGCGTTGTGGCCAAAATTGTCGATAACAAGGCGCTTGACACAGCCCATATCGCGGCGGCTGCGACTCGTTAGCCGCTGGCCCGTTTGCGGGAGCAGCCGAGCCCCGGGACGCCATCGCATCCACACGCTGCTTGGCGCCCCTGCCCGCACCATGCTGCGCGAGACCGAGTCCGGGGGCATTAGCAAGACGAGCAACGATGGTAGCGGCGATTTTGGCCTCAACCCGAAGGGACGGGACGCTGAGCAACGGCTTTGCCGTTGCGCGTCCCATTATGGGCCAGAATCAGGGCCGCGAGCGCGTAGCGCCCGCTCGGGCTTATGGCGTTGTCGCACCTTCGCTTAGTTGCCACGGGCAAACCGCGCTTCGGCGCTCCCTAGCCCTGGACTTAAATCGCCTCCGTCGCACTCGCGTGGTAATTGTTAACAGGCCCTAGAGATATTTTAGCGCACACTTGTGAATCTCCATGTTCGTGGAAAGCTCAAGGCAATGCCGTGCATCCACATCCTTTTTGGACCGCGCGTTCTTTGACGCAACCGGCTTGGCAAGCGGCGTGGCGGTGCCCTGCTTCACGTCCTGGGCCTGACCCAGCACAGGCGTTGCGGCCAGCACCACATAAATCATTGCAAACAATACAGTTGCGACGGTTTTTTTCGTGGATTTCATGGAGCGGCTCCTTTAATAGTGAAAACACGGACACATGGTATGCAGCACCATTTTATGCCGGAGGAAGAATTAACCGTGCGGGCATATTACCCGGTTGACCGGGAATTCCGGATCCCCCGGGGACTCACCGCCGCAGGCGGAAATAAATCTCGGGCAGTTTTTTCGGCAGCGTGTTGATGTGATCCAGCACCATGTAGTGCCCAGGGCCGAAGATCTGCGGCAGGTACTGGTTGGCCATGGTGTCGACGGTGATGCAAAACGGGTGCACGCCCTTGGCCACCGCTTCCTTGACCGCCATGCGCGTGTCCTCATGCAGATAGCGCCGGTCGCCGCCGTCATCGTAATCCTCGGGCCGTCCATCGGACAGGATGAGCAGCAGACGGCGCCGGCTGGTCACATCCTCGAAACGCGCGGTGGCATGGCGTATCGCCGCGCCCATGCGCGTGGCGAGCCGCCCCGACATCCCGCCGATCTGGCTGCGTATGTCTTCCGACAGCGGCTCGTCAAAATCCTTGATTCTGTAATAACTGACATTGTCGCGGTACTTTGAGCAGAAGCCTGCGATTGAGTAATCGTCTCCGACCTCTTCCATGCTTTCAGCGAACAGCAGCACGCCGGCACGCACCCGGTCCACCAGCCTGCCGCCGCCCTCGGGCAGGTGCTGCATGATCGAAGTCGACATGTCGGCCAGCAGCGTCACCGCGACCTCGCGCTGGCGCATCTCCCGTCTGCGGTATATGGCGGGATCGGGCGAGTGTCCGGCTTTTTTCTCGGCAATGAAGCCCACCACCGCGTTGATGTCCATGTCGTCGCCGTCCATCTGCCGCAGACGTGGCGCAAGCCGCGTCGGCTTTTGCGACTGTATGGCTTTTTTCAGCCGTTTCAGCGCATCCGAGTACTGTTTCATCAGGCGCATGGTTTCCGCCAGATTGGCCTCGCCGAGTTTTTTCTCCTGCACCCAGCTCCAGTTGCGCTTGTAGCGCGCCTCCCGATAATCCCATTCCGGATAGGGCACGCCTTTGTCGCTGGTAGCGCCGTGCTGCTGGGCCTCCTGCTTGCCTCCCGACTGCGCCGCCGTGCCGCTGCTTTCGCCATATCCCGCGACCTCTTCGCGCTGCCCGCCATCCTGCTGGTCGCCGGCCTCGGCGTTCTGCCCCGTCTGGTCCTCGCCCCCGCCCTGATCCTGCGAATCGCCCTGTTGCTCGCCCTGGGCCTCGGTCTGTTGCTGTTGATCCTGTTTTTCCTGGGGGTGCGCGAGCCGCGTTGCGTTAGGTCCGCGCCCGGGCAGATAGGCCGCGTAAAACGCCTCGAGGTCGCCGATGTGCGGCAGTTCGTCGTTGCTGTAGATGGTGCAGGCCACGCGGTGAGCGTCCGCGACCGTGGCAGCCGGATCGAGCAGCACGCCGAAGCGCTTGCCGCGCACGGCATGTGGATGAGTTGCCGCCAGCGCTTCTTCTATGCTCGCCAGCGCCAAATCGAAATAGACGCCGGACACCGGGTGGCGGGTGCCGGTCGCGCGCGCCGTGGCCAGCAGGCGCTGCAGGTAATTCGGCACCAGATGCTGGATGCGGAAATCGACGCGCAGGTCCTCGCACAGATCGAAGATGAGCTGGAACCGCAACGCATCTTCGCCATAGCGCACGAAAAGCGGCGCCCATGAGACCGGACCGGCCGCCGGGAAATCGACCCAGGCAGCGTCAAACATTTTCTTCATCGACTGGCGGTCGAAAGTGCCGAAGCGCATGTGACCCGCCGCATGCAGCACGGACAGCACTGCCTCATCGCGATTGGGCATGATTGCGGGAAAAAACAGGCTCCTGCCGTCGGTTTCCATGAACGGCCGCCCCTTCTCCGGTGACCAGCTCGACTCCTTGAGGTCGAATCCCTCGCCGAACCAGACATCGAGCAGCATCCCGAGCAACCGGCTGCGGTCGGTGAGGCGGTATCCGGGAAGGTGTTCGAGCAGCAGCGCCAGGCTTTCTTCGGATTCGAGACGGAAGTAGGCTTCACCGCGTATGCGGCCGGACTGCATGATATCGGCGCCGCGCAGCGCCCACTGCAGTATGGCTTGGGCGCCGAGCAGGTTACGCACGCGGATGGCGCCGGACAGATAAGTGCTCAGCAGCAGCTTGCGCGACTCGAACAGTTCCTCCGCCGGCGTGTTGAGCTGTTCGATGCCGGTAATGCCCTGGCGTCCGGAAAGCTCGAGCACCGGCGTGCCAAAAAAAGCGCTGCCGCTCTCGATCTGCCGCGCGCACCACATGAAGCCGATTTCCGCCCACCGCCGTTCTCCGGCGTGCCCGAGCGAGCCGTACGCGCGCGGCAGGTTGGCCATGAAGCCTTCGAGTGCGCGCCACGAACCGCGCCAGCGCAGGAAGCTCAGCGCCTGCTCGGTCCAGGGCAATACTGTCTCGGAGATCTTTTCCGCCTCGCTGCTGCCGCGGATGAAGGCCTTGCCCGCCTCGCGGTCAAAATCGAATATCCTGCGACAGGCATCGATCCAGGTGAGCGTCACTTGTTCGCCATGGTGTTCGATGGCGGGCAGCACCTGCTCGACTTCGCGGTGCGCGACGAAACTGGCGGCCTTGAGCTCGTTAAGCAGGCTGCTGATTGCCGTCTGTCTGGCCGTCGGGGTCACTGATTCAGGCGGCGAAATGCGCCTGCACGATTTCCATCATCGCTTCGCCAAGCTCGACGTCGTCAGTGATGGGATTGACCATCGCCACCTGGCAGGCGGTGATCGGGTCCAGTCCGGCATTGATCATGTTGGCCGCGTACACCATCGCGCGCGTCGACGTCGCTTCCTCCAGCCCGTGGTCTTTCAGCAGGCGCGCCTTGCGGCCGGCGGCAACGAGCTGGTGTGCGATCTCGACCGAGATGCCCGGCACCTCGTTGACAAGAATTTTGCGCTCGACATCCTCTGAGGGGAAATCGAAATTGAGCGCGATGAAGCGCTGCTTGGTCGACGGCTTGAGATCTTTGAGCACGGTCTGATAGCCGGGATTGTACGAAATCACCAGCATGAACTCCTCATGCGCGTCGATCTCCTGGCCTTTTTTCTCTATGGTCAGGCGGCGGCGGTGGTCGGTCAGCGAGTGGATCACCACCGTGGAATCGGTTCGTGCCTCGACGATCTCGTCGAGATAGCAGATGGCGCCGGCCTTGACCGCGCGCGTAAGCGGACCGTCCTGCCACACAGTGTCCGAGCCCTCGAGCAGAAAACGGCCCACCAGGTCCGAACTCGTCAGATCTTCGTGGCACGACACGGTCACCAGCGGGCGCTTCAGGTGAAACGCCATGTATTCGAGAAAGCGCGTTTTGCCACAGCCGGTCGGCCCCTTGAGCATCACCGGCAGTCGCTTGCGGAAAGCCGCTTCGAAAATCGCGACTTCGTTGCCCTGCGGTTCGTAATACGGCGCGATATCGCCGGCCTGGGGCATCTGCACGATGTCGCGCTCGATACCGCGAATACGGTTTACTGCTGTTTTCATTTACACCTCAAAATCAATTTTAGCCGCCAAGGCCGCCAAGAACGCCAAGATTTAAGAAAATATTCATAACCGAGGCTGAACGGGTTGGCAAACTAATGTGTTCGAGTTAATAAGATGAAATTTAATGTCTCGTTTTTCTTGGCGTTCTTGGCGGCCTTGGCGGCTAAATCAGTCCTGCAACCGCCCTTCACGAATGCAACGCGTCTTCATATACAGATAAACATGCCGCGCAGTCCTCACCGCCATCTTTTCCGCGGCGGCTGGCAACGCGTCTTCCCGCCCCATATTAATACAGTTGCGGTAGTACACAAGTTCCCGGCAATTGTCGCGGATCGCATTCCACGACGGTTCCCCTTTTACCAGCACTTTGAACAGATCGAGTATATCTGCACCGGCAGCGGGTATCTGCTTCTGCCCCTCGTCGGCAATACAGGCAACAAGCAGCCGGGCAACGAGGTCCAGCGCATGATCGACTGTGGCAGACAGCGGTAGCGTACTGCCAGCGGTGATTTTCTGCTCTAAATCGGCGAGTGCGTCATTGACCCCGCCAAATACCCGGCGCAACTGGCCGCTGACGGAGTTAGGGTCTAGAATCAGCATACGCTTATACTACCATACCACCCGGAGGAATATGAGTAACCCACTGATTAAAATGATTAAAGTTAACAGCCTTCAATACAATGCCAACCGCGATCCGCAGGTTTATCGGCGCAGCGTGAACAAGCCCTTCCGCATCCAGGCAATGCTCGCCGGCGACGGCACTGCGCGTTGCATGCTGCGGGATGCGGAACAGCGGGTCATCGCGGAAAAAGCCATTGCGCTGCCCGGCAGCTTTGCGCACGAACTGACGTTCAATACGCCGGGCGTGCGGATCGTTACGCTCTCGGCTGAAGGCGCCGGGCAGAAATTTTCACAGGATCTGCGGCTGGACGTGATGCAACACGAGTGGGTGGGGTGACGCGGCGCGGGTATGCGTAAATTAACTGGTTACTTTGCACAGTAACGTGACCACATGAGTTTGGTTGTGGACCATCTGTTCGGGAAAGACGACCGTAATCGCATCGGTGGGGCAGATGGACTGGCACAACCCGCAGTACCAACACTCGCCGGGGTAAGCGATGACCGGCAGCTTTTCCTTGTTGTCTTCCTCTTTATAGATCAGATCGCAGAAGGGATAGTCACGTGGCTGCAATCCAGGCTCAGCGCCTGAGGCATGCCTGAATCAACCCGGTGCAGCCTTGCCGGACTGCAGGCCGCTCATGGTTTCGACGGCATAGCACAGATCAGCCCATGCCTTGGCCTTGTCGGAAAGCGTGCGCAGCAGATACGCCGGATGATAGGTCACGATCAGCGGAATACCGCGGTATTGATGCAGTTTGCCGCGCATGCTGGCCACACTTGCTTCGCGCGCCAGCAAATTGACCGCCGCAACCTTGCCCAGCGCCACGATCAGTTTGGGCTGTAGCAGCTCGATCTGGCGATGCAAATAAGGTTCGCACGCCAGCGCCTCCGCGGATTCCGGATTGCGGTTGCCGGGCGGACGGCATTTGACGACGTTGGCAATGTAGGCATTATGGCCGCGCTTGAGATTGATCGCCGCGAGCATGTTGTCGAGCAGCTTGCCGGCCTGGCCCACGAACGGCTCCCCCTGCGCGTCTTCCTCGGCGCCGGGCCCTTCGCCGACGAACAACCAGTCCGCGTTCTCGTCGCCCACGCCGAATACGGTCTTGTTGCGCTTGGCGTGCAGCGGGCAGGCTGTGCAGGCGGCAACACTCGCCTTGAGTTCAGACCAGTCCATGCGCATGATGCCGGCGCGACGGTCGTTTTCTGATGAAGGGCGTGACTGGTGACCGGTTACCAGTGACCGGCGGCCGGCAGGCAGCAGGTCGTGGCTCTCAGTCACCTCGGTATCAGCCGCAGCAGGCTGCGTTACAAGTTCGCGCAGGCGCCATACCGGCGTCAGCCCCATTTCCTTCAGCATTTCGTTGCGGCGGTGCTTCAATGCGATGTTCCCTGCTTAACACGACCCCGGTGCGGATGTGAACGAAGGTGTCGTTTAAATCCGATCACAGGTCACCCGTCACGCTGTTCAAAGAACCAGCTCCATCACCACCGCGTCCTCGCGGTGCTCGCCTTCGGGATAATAGCCGCGGCGCGTTGCAATCTCGGAAAATCCCGCTGAGCCATACAACGCGCGCGCCGCGACGTTGGAGGGCCGGACTTCGAGGTAAATCTTGTCCGCCGCATAGTCCCGCGCCAGCTTGATGATGAATCGCAGCAACTCGCTGCCCAAACCTCGGCGCTGCCATCCTTCAGTTATGCTCAGATTGAGCAGGTGCGCCTCGCCCGCTGCGATCATGATCACGCTATAGCCAATGATGTCTCCCCCGCATTCGGCTATCCAGCAGTGATACCCGGCGTCAAGCGAGTCGCTGAAATTGCCCCGCGTCCAGGGGTGCGGATAGACCGCGAACTCGATGGCCGTCACCGCATCAAGATCGCCCACGGTCATGCGGCGGTATTTCGGAATCGTCTGGAGCTGGGCGCTCAATTTCCTATCGCTCATCCGTGCGCAACGCGACCTTGTCGCGAACATAAAAAGGAGCGGCCAGCGCCGCATCCATGCCTTTCCCCTGCTCGAACAGCGGCACGGCAAGGCGCGCAATATCCCGCGCATGCGGCATGAGGTCCGGCGCCGTTGCGCTCAGAAAGCCATCGTAGCGCCGCATCAGCACCTCGCGATACACTGAAAACGCATTACCGCATCCGAACCACTCGCCTTGCGGCAGTGCCGGTGCTTCTGCCGGCGCACGCACGCCAGGTTCGCATACCGTCAGCCACCCTGCGCCCGACCGGGCATAGGCCGCATGATAGATTTCACCCATGCGCGCATCCAGACAACATACCACGCGCTCCGCATTCGCCGCCTCGGCCATGGCCAGCAGCGTGCTGATACCCAACACCGGCAGGCCCGTGGCAAATGCGAGACCCTGTGTCACGCCGCTGGCTATCCTCAGCCCGGTGAAAGACCCGGGACCCTGCCCGAATGCAATGCCGTCAAGCCCGCTTACCTGCAATTCATACTGCGCCAGCAAGGTATCGACCATACCGAGCAACAGTTCCGAATGGCGCTGTCCGGCATGAACTTCGCGCTCGCCGAGATTCCCGTCGCGCCATAATGCGACCGAGCAAAATTCGGTGGAAGTATCGAGTGCAAGGATTTTCAAGGGATTATCGCCGGCGTTAGCGCGCCTGTAGGGCTTGTTAACAGTTTAGCGCATTCTCACCGCAACCATGACCCCGCTTAAACAGCTGCACTCACTGGTTTCAGTCGGTATCAGCGCCTTCAAAACGAGGCCAGCCGGGTGCGAAGTCTGACCCGTAGCCCATCCCGGCAGCGCCTGAGACCGGCCCGGTGCGGGGCTTTTCCTCCCTCCAACCTAATATGGTATTTAGCGGAACCAGCCATTCACTGCTACAATTCCTTGGTATTTCATTCATTTACCTTAATCAAGTCCGGAGCACATCTTGAAACGGATCTACGATTTTTTTGGATCGTTCATCATAATAGCCTTGGTGCTGGTCGGCATCAGCGGTTTATCCTATAACCTGTTCCGGGTGGACGGCTGGCTGGAAACGGTGCTCGGCAAGATCTGGGATCTCGAAACCCAGTACATCCTGATCACTGTGCCGGTGTTGGTCGGGGCCGTCATCCTGCTCAACCTGTGGCGCGGCAACCAGGTGATGCACAGCAAAACCAGCAAGTTTCCAAATTTACTGCTATACAGCCTGATTGGAGTCGGTCTGTTCTACGTCGGCCATTACGTATTGACCGGGACGATTTAGCCCACTGCACCGGTGTCTGCCGGCCAGTGTTTTTTTAGATGCGTCAGCGTAGTTCATCTGACAGATCACACTTTAATTCTCGGCTGCCGATTGCCGTTGGCGCCTAGGCCAGGCTCGGCGCAAGGCTTTTTTGCCTCTTCCCAAACCGTGATATTGTATGCAGCATGACCAGTCGTTCACTGCTACAATATTCTGAGTTATCATTTAGTTATCTCAGTCAATCCCGGATCGCGTCTTGAAACAGGTCGCAGAGTTTCTTGAATCGTTCGTCATCATAGCCTTGGTGCTTGCCGGCATCAGCGGCCTATCGTATAAGCTGCTCGGGGAGGAAGGTTGGCTGGAATCAATGATCGGCAACATCTGGGATCTCGATACCCAGTACAGCCTGATCGCGATACCGCTGTTGATTGCTGCCATCATCCTGTTCAACATGTGGCGCGGCAACCGGGTGATACACAGCAAATCCAGCAAGCTTCCCGATATAATTCTTTACGGTCTGTTTGCGACCGGTGTGTACTTCATCGGCCGATACGTGTTGACCGGATCGATTTAACACCAAACACCGGCGCCCGCCGGTGGTAAAAGCCAGCTGCACCGGCCCGGCATTGCTTTGAATGTCATGACTTTCTCCTCGAAAATACTGATAATCAGATCAGTTGGTCACGGCCGCGACTTTGTCGGCGATCAACTGCCTGATGGTTGCAGCATCATATCCCAGCCCCGCCAACACCTCGCGCGTATGCTCGCCGATGCGCGGTACATCCAGCCGCGTGCCGAAGCGCGCGCCATCCATCTCGATCGGCAGCACCGGCACCTTGGTCTTTTCGCCGTTGAGCAGCGTAACCGGCGTGAGACCGCCCGAGGCATTGAGATGCGGATCCTCGAACAGGTCCTCCGGTTTCGCGATTGGCGCGAACGGCAGACCGAGAGACTCGCATTTGTCCATCAGCGCCTGCTTGTTCATCTTGCTGAAAATTGCCGTGATGATAGGCAGGATTCGCGATCGTGCTTCCACCCGCTGCGGGTTGGTGGCGAGTGCTGGATCGTCCAACAGATCGGCCAGGCCGAATGCCGCGCAAAATATTTTCCACTGTGTGTCGGTCACCACACCCACGAACACCAGTTCGCCGTCGCTGGTCTTGAAGTTGTCGTAAATCGCCCACGCGCGCACGCGGTCGGGCATGGGCATCACCGGCTTGCCGGTCATCAGGGCCTCCATCATGTGCTGCGCCATCAGGAAAGCGTTGTTCTCGAACAGCGCGCTTTGAACGAACTGGCCGGTGCCGGTGCTCCGCCGCTGATGCAGCGCGGCAAGAATCGCGATTGCGCCGAACATGCCGCCCATGACATCGTTGACCGAGGCGCCGGCCCGCAGGGGTCCATAACGCCCGCCCGTCATATAGGCCAGCCCGCCCATCATCTGCACCACCTCGTCAAGGCCGGTGCGGTGGTCGTAAGGCCCGGGCAGGAAACCTTTCAGCGAACAATAAATGATTTCAGGTTTTATTTTTTTGATGGCATCGTAGCCGAAGCCCAGCTTGTCCATCGCACCGGGCCGGAAGTTCTCGGTGACCACATCGGCGCTGGCGATCAGCTTCAATACGGTTTCGCGGCCCCGGAGCGATTTGAGATCGACGGCGAAACTTTTCTTGTTGCGGTTGTAGGTCGGGAAAAACCCGGCGCCCGAAGCCACCAGCTTGCGCGTGTGGTCGCCGTCGAGCGGCTCGACCTTGATCACTTCGGCGCCAAGGTCGGCAAGGATCAGGCCGCAAGTCGGGCCCATCACCACGTGGACGAATTCGAGGACGCGCACGCCGGCAAGCGGCAGTGACTTGCTCATTTACTCAATCTCCAAAAAAGTCGGAACCGCCGATAAACGCAGGTGAACCCCTTGGTGTTCTGCAGTCCGTCGCGCGGCCCCGCTTCGCTGACCATCACGTCGATATCAGCCATCATTTTCCCGCCTTTACCGGAACAGCGCTGCGGCGGCACGCCGCTATTTGGCGTCGATGAGGTTGCGCAGGCCGCGCAGCGCCAGGTAGTAGCCGAAAATGCCGAAGCCGGTCACCACACCGCGGCTGACACGGGCGATTTCCGATACCCGGCCGCGCAGCGCCGGATTCGAGATATGAAGTTCAATGACCGGGAAACCCACCTGGGCGATTGCCGCCGCCAGCGCGGGATACCCCGTCGTATATCCGGCCGGATTGATGATGGCTGCATCCACGCCCCGGTCAAAAGCATCGTAAAAGCAATTGATGACCTCGCCTTCGATGTTCGAGTGGAAAGTCTCGACGTCGATCTTCAGCTCGGCGGCATACTTGCGGATATGCTCATCGTATTCCGGCATGGTCATGGTGCCGAATATTTCGGTCTGGGCTTTCCCGCGCATATTCATTCCGGCGCCGTGTATGATCAGGATCTTGGGCATGTTGTTTTCTCCATTGAGCGGTGTAGGCTGTAGTGTCCTACACTTTACCGCATCGCCCCGCATCATGAAATAACGAACCCGAAAAGGAGGATCCGATGAGCATCAAACGCCACCAGACCGGCCCGATACATTCGCGCGTCGTCGAATACAATGGCATGGTTTTCGTCGCCGGAATCACCGCTGACAACCGCGCCGACTCGTGTCAGGCGCAGACCGAGGAAATCCTGAAAAAAATAGACGGCTACCTCGCGCTGGCAGGCAGCGACAAGTCGCGCCTGCTCTCGACCACCATCTGGCTCGCCAACATCGACGAGAAAGCGCAGATGGATTTAGCGTGGAAGGCGTGGGTCGATCCCGACAACAAACCGGCGCGCGCGTGCGTCGAATCGCGGCTGGGAACCCCCGACACGCGCGTCGAAATCATGGTCACGGCGGCGAAGTAAATAAAATTCAAAAACTATTAGCCGCCAAGGCCGCCAAGCACGCCAAGAAGAACAAAAACAAATGAAAAATTAATCAGAAACAAAACACCATGCACGGTTACGTAAAATTGAAATCTGGATCGCAGTTTATATTTCGTTGATGGTCTTCTTTTTCTTGGCGTGCTTGGCGGCCTTGGCGGCCTTGGCGGCTAATTTACGCTTTTCTACTTCGTCACCTGCTGCCCGTTACAGGAGATAAGCGATGAACATCGTGGCCCAGCCGATATCCGATTCTCCCGTCCGCCAGCGCGTCAGCGCGGAGGAATGGGACGTGCGCGTCGATCTTGCCGCGTGTTACCGCCTCGCCGCCCATTTCCGCATGACCGATCTCATCTACACGCACATCTCGGCGCGCGTGCCCGGCTCCGGGCATCATTTTCTGATCAACGCGTTCGGTCTGCTGTGGGATGAGATCAGCGCATCCACGCTGGTCAAGGTGACCCTCGACGGCGACATTGTCGACGATCCGACAGGCAACGGCATAAACCGCGCGGGCTTTGTGATTCACAGTGCCGTGCACCGTGCGCGGCCCGACGTCGCGTGCGTTATCCATACGCACACCGCCGCCGGTATCGCCGTGTCCGCCCAGGAAGACGGGCTGCTACCGATCTCGCAGCACGCAATGCGGTTCTGGAACAGCATCGGCTATCACGACTACGAGGGGGTCGCGCTCGAACTCGACGAACAGCAGCGCCTCGTGCGCGACCTTGGCGAGCAAAGGCAATGATCCTGCGCAACCACGGCCTGCTGACTTGCGGCGCGGCCATCCCCGAAGCGTTCGATTACATGTATTACCTCGAGCGCGCATGCCAGACGCAGATCGGCGCGCTGTCCGGCGGCGCTAAACTGCGCATCCCCGCGCCGGCTGTCGCGGAGAAAGTGGCGTCGCAGTTCAAAAACCTGCCGTACAAACCCAAGCGCCCGGAATGGAAAGCGCTGCGGCGGATGCTGGACAAGACCGATCCGTCGTACAAAACCTGACGCTTCCACTTGGCGGGGCATAAATTCAGGAACGATTGAGCCGCCAAGGCTTCTTTTTAATACCCGGCCGCCAAGATCGCCAAGCAATCAAAAACTAAACATTACCTAGTACGCCAACTCGGTTCGGCAATATTCGTGCTCCAAGTACAGCTTTTTTTGTCCTAAATTTTATTTCTCTTTTGTTTTTCCTTGGCGATCTTGGCGGCTAATAATTTGACGGGTTCAAGAAACATTTCAATTTAATCAACGAAGACTTAGCGCGTAGCCTAAAACGGCAGGTCTCAGTCATCGTACTTCCGCCGCAAAGCTACATCCCTTCTCACGATTTCCGCCACCATCCTGTTTTCGTTATATCTATTTGTTTTTATTGATATTTATTTTCCATTCAAGACTGCCAAGCATCGAGTCGAAAAGCCTATCGCAGGGCGCAGCATGCTCTGCGTGCATGAAATGCAGCTGGGTTTGACTTGGGACAAATCGCCGCGGCGACGCAGGCGTAACATAAATACAAAGATCGAAGAACGGGACGCTCACCGGTAACGTGTCCGATTATGTTGCTCTCGGGTAGCCCCGTCCAAGCTGTAAACGGAGGAACGCCGTTTAGGCTAGAAAGGAGCAAACAAAATGGGCTATGGCATCAGCACCAGTTTCATAGGCAAACCGCACGAGTGGTCACCGCGCCGTCTTTACAGCCAGACCGGGGCCGACTGGCAGTACCGGGTCGATTTTGATCGCATGCGCCTTGCGCGCCTGCAGCGCACCCGGGAGCAGATGGAAGTCTTCGACCTCGGCGCGCTCGTTCTTTTTGCCGGAGCAAACATCCGGTATGTCACCGGATCCTACCAGGGCAACTGGAAATACAACATTAATATCCGCTATGTGGTCCTGCCGCGGGGCGGCGAGCCGATCTTGTTTGAAACAGCCGGGTCCGACCTGCACTGTGCGGTAATCGATCTTCCCTGGCTGCCGGAAGAAAACATCCGTCCCGCCATCACCTGGCAGTGGGCCGAAGGCGCCGTTCCTCACATGGCCAAGAGAATGGTGGAAAGCGTTGTGAGCGTGCTCAAGGAAGCCAAAGTCGACAAAGAAAAAATTGGGATCGACAACCTCGACATGCCTTCTCTGCAGGCCTTCAAGGATGCAGGACTTAATATCGTCAACGGCTGGCCCGCGATGTCTGCCGCGCGGGTGGTCAAGACGCGCGACGAGATCGAATTGCTCAAGCAATCCGCGTCGATCGGAGACGCGGCAATGTGGCAGATCAAGTACAACTGGCTCAAGCCCGGGGTCACGGAGCGCGAAATCGAGGCCAAGGTTCACGAATTCATGCTGGGCCGGGGTTGCGAGATCATTTACGACATCATCGTGGCATCGGGCGGCAATACCAGTCCGTACCGCCGCTGGGCCACCAACAAAATGATCCGGCAGGGTGACCTGATGATCGTCGATATCAACGCGACCGGGCCTTCCGGCTACTTCATCGATTTCGTCCGTTGCTTCAAGTGCGCCGAAAAGATGACGCCGAAGGAAATCAGCCTTTACCGCGAAGTGTACGATTCGATGTATGCAGCAATCGACAAGCTGCGGCCGGGAAACACGACCGCGGACGTGGCCGCCTGCTTTCCGAAGTACGACGACGACAAGTACGGCACTGTCACGCTGCAGCAGTTTGCCCACAGCATCGGCCTCACGCTCTATGAAGGGATGTGGATGTCGCGGGCCTATTCCTTGGACTACCCGGCAGAGATCAAGGAAAACATGTACTTTGCCGTGGAGACCTTTGCCGGGCACCCTGGTCTTGAGCAGACCTGCAGGCTGGAAGAAAATATTCTGGTCAGCGGGGATGGGCCGGTGCGATTCACGCTGATGGAGCACATGGAAGAAGCCATGCGTTAACGGTCCTTGTGTTTTATTCGCAGCCGCGTTGCCCCGATCAGCGGGATGTCCCAGGGCCGGATCGCTTCTCTAGGATCCGGCCTTGTTTCTACAAAGGACTGATTAGCCGCCAAGGCCGCCAAGGCCGCCAAGAAAAACAACAACCATTATTAATAACATTAAAAGAGATTTAAGCTGACCTGTGAAAATTGATACATTACTCTGACTTGGTTGTGTAACGTCTCGCTATCAAATCGGAGATGTTCATTTTTATTTCCTGCTTTTGTTTTTCCTTGGCGTTCTTGGCGGCCTTGGCGGCTAATTTTTTGTTTCTAAAACAATTGGTTAAAAACATGCCATCTGACATCAAAGCCCTCGTCTTCGACGTCTTCGGCACTGTCGTCGATTTCCGCGGCAGCATCATCAAGGAGTGTCGCGCGCTT
>CALOEN010000040.1:0-50491 GCA_942492335.1 uncultured beta proteobacterium
GGATTTTCGATCCACTGACTGCACGGCACGCGCAACCTCTGGCACTACTGGTCAGCGGCACGAATTTCCAGATTCAGGTATGGCGTGCCTTGTTGCGGCTGCCGTTCGGAGGCGTAACCACATATCGCAGTATTGCTGAACAGGTTGGACGTCCGACTTCGGCTCGCGCCGTGGGCAACGCCGTGGGCGCCAACCCGATCGCCTGGCTCATTCCCTGCCATCGCGTCATCCGCGCATCGGGCACGTTCGGTCCGTATCGCTGGGCGAGCAGCGCAAAGGCGGCTATTTTGGGATGGGAAGCGGTTAATGGGTAATGGGTAATGGGTAATGGGTAATGGGTAATGGGTAATGGGATGACAAATGGTAAATAAAGTAGTGCGATAATACCGACACGCATCACTCATTACTCATCACCCGCCATGAAAGACACGCTCCAGCCAGGTCTCACACATCGCTTCACGTTCCGGATCCCTGAGACCAAAACCGTGCCCCATCTCTATCGCGAGTCGGAATTATTTCAGGACATGCCGGAAGTGCTGGCAACCGGCTATCTGGTGGGACTCATGGAGTGGGCGGCGATCGAGACCCTGCGCCCGCACCTTGACTGGCCGCGGGAGCAGTCGCTCGGCACATTGGTCAATTTCACCCATCTCGCCGCAACGCCGCCAGGCTTCACGGTGACAATCGACGTGCGCATCTACAAGGTTGAGGGTCGCAAGATCTCCTTCACGCTGTCGGCGCACGATGGCATCGACAAAATTTCCGAAGGCACGCACGAGCGCCACGTCATCGATGCTGCAAAATTCAACGCCAGGGTGGCGGACAAGCTGCAACGCAGTCGCTAATCTCATCGCAACACATTGATTCCATATGCGATGTGGCGTAGAATCCGCCCCGCACTCAGACCCGCGCTGCAGTCCCGGCACGCAATTAGCACTCCCGGCTGCCGCCATCCGCCTTCAGGATTTCCCGTGTTCCAATGAACCGGGCCGGTGGTCTGCTTTACTTTCGACGATTGCCCGTTATGACCATAGCCCACGAAGTTTCCCGGCGCCGCACCTTCGCCATCATCTCCCATCCTGACGCGGGCAAGACCACGCTGACGGAAAAGCTGCTGCTGTTTGCGGGTGCGATTCACATCGCCGGCAGCGTCAAGGCGCGCAAGGCGTCGCGCCACGCCACGTCCGACTGGATGGACATCGAGAAACAGCGCGGCATCTCGGTCGCCAGTTCGGTGATGCAGATGGAATACCGCGACTGCGTGATCAACCTGCTCGACACGCCCGGTCACCGCGACTTTTCCGAAGACACTTACCGCGTGCTGACTGCTGTGGATGCCGCGTTGATGGTGATAGATGCCGCCAATGGCGTGGAGCCCCAGACGCTGCGCCTGCTCCAGGTGTGCCGCGCCCGCAACACGCCCATCATCACCTTCATCAACAAAATGGACCGTGAAGTGCGCGAACCCATGGACCTGGTGGATGAGATCGAACGGGTGCTGGAAATGCCGGTGGTGCCGTGCAGTTGGCCGGTCGGCATGGGCAAGCAGTTCCACGGCGTGATCGATGTGCGCAGCCAAAGCATGCGCGTGTTCCGTGCCGGCGTGGACCGCATCAAGGAAGAAGACGAGATCATCGATAATCTTGACGACGTCGCGCGCACCAGCCAGTTCGGCGACACCTACACCCATGCGCTGCAGGAAAGCCGGCTGGTCAGTGGTGTGTCGCCCGCATTCGATGCCCCCATCTTTCTCGCGGGTAAACAAACGCCGCTGTTCTTCGGCTCGGCCGTCAACAATTTCGGTGTACGCGAAGTGCTGGACGCGCTGGTCGATTTCGCGCCTCCGCCGCAACCGCGTCCGGCATTGCAGCGCGTGGTGCAGCCGGACGAGCCGAAATTTTCCGGCGTCGTATTCAAGATCCAGGCCAACATGGATCCGGCACATCGCGACCGCGTGGCCTTCATACGCGTTTGCTCGGGCAAGTTCGTGCGCGGCATGCGGCTCAAGAATTGCCGCACCGGCAAGGATCTGCGGCCTAATAACGTGGTGTCGTTCCTGTCGCAACGCCGCGACCTGCTCGAGGAGGCTTATCCCGGCGACATCATCGGCATACCCAATCACGGCGTGCTGCAGCTGGGCGACACGCTGACCGAGGGCGAAGACCTGCAGTTCACGGGGCTGCCGTTTTTTGCGCCCGAATTGTTTCAAAGCGTGGAAATTGCCGACCCGCTGCGGAGCAAGCAACTGCGCTCAGGCCTGGCCCAGCTCGGTGAAGAAGGTGCGATCCAGGTGTTCCGGCCGCACACCGGCGGCTCGCTGCTGCTGGGCGCGGCCGGGGTGCTGCAGTTCGAGGTCGTGGCGCACCGCCTGCGCAACGAATACAACGCCGAAGCGCGCATGGCCCCTGTCCGCTATACCGCGGCGCGCTGGATTACTTCGGACGACCCGAAAGAACTGAAGCGCTTCATCGAATTCAATGCCCACCGCATCGCCCACGACGTGGTGGAGGCGCCCACTTTTCTGATTACGCACCAGGCTGAACTCGACGTGGCGCAGGAAAACTGGCCGGCGATCCGCTTTCACGCCCTGCGCGAGCACGCGGGGCTGGTGTTTCAATCCGCGCTGGACGGTTAGAGCTTGATCATAGCGTTTCACGAATCACTAATTACGATTCACGATTCACGGATTCTATTGCGCTTTGCTCAGCAGCCGCATCCCGCGATCCAGGCCCGCCAGCGTCATCGGAAACATTCGTTCACTCAGCAATTGCCGCGTCACGCGTATCGAGTCGTGATAGTTCCACACTTCCTCGGGCTGGGGATTGAGCCAGATCGCGTCTTTGTACACCGCCAGCAGCCGCTGCATCCAGAGCGCGCCCGGTTCCTCGTTGGTGTGCTCGACACTGCCGCCCGGATACATGATTTCGTATGGGCTCATGGTCGCGTCTCCTACAATTATTACTTTATAATCATTGGGATACTTATGCATCACGTCCCAGGTCGCGACGCGCTCGGCGGCACGGCGATGATTGTCCTTCCACACCCGCTCGTAGAGGAAGTTGTGGAAGTAGAAATATTCGAGGTGTTTGAACTCGGTGCGCGCCGCGGAAAACAGCTGCTCGCAGACGCGGACATAATCGTCCATGGAGCCGCCGACATCGAGGAACAGCAGCACCTTCACGCTGTTGTGCCGCTCCGGCACCATCTTGATGTCGAGCCAGCCGGCATTTTTGGCGGTCGAGCGTATGGTGTCGTCGAGATCGAGTTCCTCGGCATTGCCTTCGCGCGCGAACTTGCGCAGGCGCTTTAGCGCGACCTTGATGTTGCGCGTGCCGATCTCGACCGTGTCGTCGAGATTTTTGAATTCGCGCTGGTCCCATACCTTGACTGCACGCCGGTGCCGCGACTCATGCTGGCCGATGCGCACGCCTTCCGGGTTGTAGCCATAGGCGCCGAAAGGCGAGGTGCCGGCGGTGCCTATCCACTTGCTGCCGCCCTGATGGCGCCCCTTCTGCTCTTCCAGGCGTTTTTTCAGTGTCTCCATCAGCTTGTCCCAGCCGCCCAGCGCCGCTATCAGCTTCTTCTCTTCCTCGGTGAGGGTTTTCTCCGCGAGCTTCCTGAGCCATTCCTCCGGTATCTGTGTGGCTCCACCTTCGGTATCGAGCACACCATTGAAATATGCACCGAACACGCGATCGAAACGGTCAAAATACTTCTCGTCCTTGACCAGGCAGGTGCGTGACAGATGATAAAAATCGTCGACGCTTTCCGAAATAACGCGCTTGTCCAACGCCTCGAGCAGGGTGAGAAATTCCCTGATCGAGGCCGGCACGCCACCTGCTTTAAGTTTTAAAAAAAACTCAATCAACATCTATTTTTGCCGCCAAGGCCGCCAAGAATTATTTTTAAACCCGCTCGAACGCCAAGAAATACAAAAACGAAGGAAATATGGAACCAGTGCTTAGGTCGTGCTATCCATGCAAGATCTCCGGCCACGAAATAGGTCTTCATATTTTTATATTGTTTTTCCTTGGCGTTCTTGGCGGCCTTGGCGGCTTATCAGTTTTTCCATTTTGAAATGAATACTAACCGCTGGCACCAGAATCTGCCGCCATTGCCTGAGTTTCGTTTCAAATTTCATCGTATTTGCCGGACTGGATGACGGGAGCACGAGTGTTTCAAAACCCCATTCGAGAAACAGCGGTTCCATTTTGGCGGCAGTCTTGCCGTTGAAACAGACGCGATTCAGTTTCTTCGCGATGCCTGTAACGCACGCGAAATCATTGTGCCGCGCGTTGCGGATGTTGCTGTCGAGGCTGCCGGCGCGCTCGCACTTGCCGATGACATCCCATAATCCGACGTGATGTTTAAGCAACGTCTTCAGGCGCGCTTCGTAGGGCATATCGGGCAGCGGCGCAGCAATGACCTTGCCCAGCAACCGCCAGAACTGGTTCTGCGGATGGCCGTAATACCGGCCCTTGCCGAGCGAGGCCGTGCTCGGAAAACTGCCGAGGATCAGCGTGGTCACCTTGCTGTCCACGACGGGTGGAAATCCGTTCGCACTTTTAGCCATTTGAGTATAAGAAAAACGTCAACATCTATTTTGCCGCCAAGGCCGCCAAGAACGCCAAGAAATACAAAAACAAAGGAAATATGGAGCCAGTGCTTAGGTCGTGCTATCCCTGCAAGATCTCTGCTGCATGGAATCTGTCTTTATATTTTATTTCGTCTTTCCTTGGCGTTCTTGGCGGCCTTGGCGGCTAATCAGCTTTTCCTTGGTGTTGGTAGCGGCCTTGGCGGCTAATCAGCTTTTTCGCCGAGACATAAAGACGAGGCGTTCAAACAAATGCACATCCTGCTCGTTCTTGAGCAGCGCGCCGTGCAGCGGCGGGATGATTTTGTGGCTGTCCTGGCTGTGCAGCGCTTCCAGCGAGATATCTTCCGCCATCAGCAGCTTCAACCAGTCCAGCAGTTCCGAGGTCGAGGGTTTTTTCTTGAGCCCCGGCACTTCGCGGATCTCGAAAAACGACTCGAGCGCCTGCTTGAGCAGCGCTTTCTTGAGGCCCGGATAATGCACGCGCACGATTTTTTCCATCGTTTCGTGATCGGGGAAACGGATGTAATGGAAAAAACAGCGCCGTAAAAACGCATCGGGCAGATCTTTCTCGTTGTTGCTGGTGATGATGACCAGCGGCCGGTGGCTGGCTTTGATCAGTTGCTGCGTTTCATAGACGTAGAATTCCATGCGGTCGAGTTCGCGCAGCAGATCGTTGGGAAACTCGATGTCGGCCTTGTCCACTTCGTCGATCAGCAGCACCGACGGCTCATCGGCGGTGAACGACTTCCACAACATGCCCTGCACGATGTAGTTGGCGATGTCATGCACTTTGGGATCGCCCAACTGAGAGTCACGCAGTCGCGACACCGCGTCGTACTCGTAGAGTCCGTGCTGGGCCTTGGTCGTGCTCTTGATGTGCCACTCGTACAGCGGGCGGCCAAGGGCTTTCGCCACCTCGAGCGCCAGCATGGTCTTGCCTGTGCCGGGCTCGCCCTTGATCAGCAGTGGCCGCTCGAGCGTGATCGCGGCATTCACCGCCATCATCAGGTCGTCGGTTGCAACGTAGGTGTCGGTGCCTTCGAAACGGGTCATTGAATTCCTCGGAAGATCGAGCGAGTTGAACGGCACCGGGTCAGCGTCCGTTCCAACGCGCAGCAGTCAAATTATACAGTCCGGCTCAGGTCGTCTTGGCGGTCGACGTCGAACAGCACGCCCGGGTCATCGCATTCGATCAACTGTATTTTGTCCCGGTGATGCTCTAGCACGGCGCGCGCACCGCTGTCGCTGGACAGCCGCGTCAGATCGCTGCGAAATAGAGAGCCGAAACCTACCGGATGGCCACGCTCACCGCGGTATGCCGGCGCGGCAATTGCTGCGCCGTCGTTCAGTGCCTGCACCACGAGCTTGATGGTGTCAGGCCGGATGCGTGGCATGTCGCCCAGCGCAATCACCCAGCCATCGGCGCCGCGGGCAGTTTCCACGCCGTGCGCCAGACTCGCCCCCATGCCGCGTACCGCGTGCGGACAAAATGTAACGCTGCAGCCTTCCTGCTCCAGCATGTCATACAGCGGAAAATCGCCGGGCCTGACCACCGCCACGACTTCCAGCCCCGCCGCGATCAGGTTGCGCGCGGCATGCGCACCTATCGCCACCCCGTCCTCGAGCGGGTGAAGCAATTTGTCGCCGCCAAAGCGTGAGGCAGTGCCCCCGGCGAGTAAAATAGCTGTAATCATATGATTATATTCATTATTTAATATGTTCCTGTAGTCAACTCTTGATCCGTTTCGGTGTGGTGCGCCGCGGTTTTTCCGTACTGCGGGCGCCGGCCATGGGCAGGATACCCGCCACCGCGCTTTCCCCTTCGGTCAGCAGAAATTTCCGGAACGCCACCGCCACCGGCGGCAGCCATTTTTTCTCTAGGTGAACGACGAACCAGTTGCGCATCACCGGCAACCCGCGGACGTCGAGTATCGCTAGGCGCCCGGTTTCAAGCTCGAGCCCTATGGTATGCGCTGACAGGAAACTCACCCCCATGCCCGCGATCACCGCCTGCTTGATGGTGTCGTTGCTGGGCACCTCCATGACGGCATTCGGCTCGAATTGCTGCGCTGCAAAGGTTTCGAGCATCACCGCGCGCGTGTCCGACCCCTGCTCGCGCACGATCCAGTCATCATCTTCCAGTTGCCGCAGCGAAATGTTCCGCTGCCCGGCCAGCGGATGGCTGGCGGCGGCAATGATCACATGCGGATTCGGCGCAAACGACTCGGCGACGATTTCCTTGCTGTGAGGCGGCCGCCCCATCACGGCCAGGTCGGTTTCGTTATCAGCCAGCCGCCGCAGCAGCCCGTCACGGTTTTCAACCAGCAACCGAACCTTGATGCCCTCATGCTGCCCCTGAAAGCGTGAAATGAGTTCCGGCAGAAAATAGTTTCCGGCGCTGATCGCGGCGACATTGAGCGTGCCGCCGGTCACGCCTTTCAGAGCGGCAAACGCCTCTCCGGCTTCGACCACTAACCCGAGCATCGCCCGCGCGTAATGTTCCATTTGCCGCCCGGCGGCGGTCAGATGAACTTGTCTGCCGATCTGCTCGAACAGCGGCATGCCGGCGCTCTGCTCGAGCTGCTTGATCTGGATCGACACCGCGGGCTGGGTCAGATGCAGTTCCCGGGCCGCCCCCGAGTAACTCGCCAGTCGCGCCGCGGCTTCAAATACCCGGAACTGGCGCAGCGTTGCGTTCTTCATGATCGTTACTTTCTCAGCAATCCCAACTCATAAGCAAAAGATATCATACCCATAAAAATATTTGACTTTTTTTATGCATGATACGCCGCTAGGATCATATTGCAGCGCGACATTACGGCGATTACCATGCCTATACCTCGAAACTGCAGACGGTTTATTACAGGAGGCTAATAATGACTGCAGCAAAGATCTGTATCGTCGGTGCCGGAGCGGTAGGAGGCTACCTGGCAGTGCGTATGGCCGGTGCCGGCAATCAGGTCAGCGTAATCGCACGCGGCGCGCACCTTGCTGCGATCCGCTCCAGGGGCCTTACCCTCATAGGTGCGGAAGCGGAACGTGAGACCGTCACCAACCTCACCGCCACCGACACCCTTGGCGATCTTGGCCCGCAGGACCTTGTCATCATCACCGTCAAGGCGCACCAGCTCGAGCCCATCGTCGGCGAAATTCCGCACCTGTTCCATGCCGATACGATCGTCGTTCCGATGCAAAACGGCATCCCCTACTGGTATTTCCAGCGGCACGGCGGTCAATGCGACGGCTACACGGTCTCCACCGTCGATCCGGATGGCCTGATCGCACGCACCCTGGATCCGCAACGCGTCATCGGTTGCGTGGTCTATCCCGCGACCAGCGTCGTGCAGCCGGGGGTGATCAAGCATATCGAAGGCAACCGTTTCCCGATCGGCGAACTCGACGGCATCGAGACGGAGCGCGCAGCATGGCTCTCCGGCGTGTTTACCGATGCCGGACTCAAGTCGCCCATCCTTGACAACATCCGCAGCGAGATCTGGCTCAAATTGTGGGGCAATCTGTCGTTCAACCCGATCAGCGCGCTCACCCACGCCACTCTCGCCGGTATCTGCCAATTCCCGCTGGGCCGCGAACTTGCAGCAACCATGATGACCGAAGCGCAGACCGTCGCCACCCGGCTCGGCATCACCTTCAGGGTGCCACTCGAAAAACGCATCGCAGGCGCGGAAAAGGTCGGCCACCACAAAACGTCGATGCTGCAGGATGTCGAGGCGGGACGCGCGATCGAAATCGACGCCCTGCTCGGCTCCGTCATCGAACTCGGAAAAGTCACCTGCACGCCGACACCGACGCTCGACGCGGTATATGCCTGCGTCAAGCTGCTGTCCCATGCCACGCTCGATCGCAACGCCTGCGTGCGCGCCATCGACGTACCGGCTGCCCCGGCGCACGTGGCGCCTGAAGCCCGCCCGGCACCGGTGCTGGCCTCCGCGCTCGGCGCCGCTGCCTGAACCCAGGCCGCAACAAGATCAGGAAAAGCTGACCGGCCGTTTCACCGGTCCGCAACGGACTGGTTGCGTGCCGTGCACCGCTGGACTTTCGCCGTGCTTCGCATTATGGTCGTGCACTTTGGGAAATCACCCTCGGAGCGCCGACCATGCCGAAATTCGCCGCCAATCTCACCCTGCTCTACAACGAGCATGCGTTTACCGACCGCTTCGCCGCCGCCGCCAAAGCGGGTTTCAATGGGGTCGAATATCTGTTTCCCTATGATTTCGACAAAGATCAACTCGCCGGACAATTGCACCAGCACAAGCTCACGCAGGTGCTACACAACCTGCCCGCCGGCGACTGGCCGGGCGGCGAGCGCGGCATAGCCTGTCATCCCGACCGCGTCGGCGAGTTTCAGGATGGCGTCGGCCAGGCGATCGAATACGCCACCGCACTCGGCTGCAAACAGCTCAACTGCCTCGCCGGTCTTACACCCGCCGGCGTCCCGGCTGACCGGCTGCGCGCGACATTCGTCTCCAACCTCAAATTCGCGGCGCAAAAACTGAAACAGTCGGGAATCAGGCTGCTGATCGAGGCCATCAATACCCGTGACATGCCGGGCTTTTATCTCAACCGCACGCAGCAGGCGCTCGACTTTGTCACCGAAGTCGGCTCGGACAACCTTTTCCTGCAGTACGACATCTACCACATGCAGGTCATGGAAGGCGATCTGGCGACGACCATAGAGAAGAACCTCAAACTCATCCCGCACATGCAACTCGCCGACAACCCGGGCCGCCATGAGCCGGGCACCGGCGAAATCAACTACCCTTTTCTGTTTGAATTTATCGACCGGATCGGCTATGCCGGCTGGATCGGCTGCGAATACAAGCCGGCCACCACGACCGATGCCGGACTGGGCTGGATCAAGCCCTATATCAGGAAATGATTTGACACACCGAAAGACTTGACTTAGGTTGCTCGGCAATCTCACAATCCTGACTCCAAAGCCGGTCACCATAATCCGGCATTCGAAATTATCCAAAGGAGGTTTCCGTGATCCAAGTCTCGCATTTAGGAAAAGCACTGGGAGCAGCAGCCATTGCCCTGGCATTCGCCGCGCCCGTTTCGGCACAGCAACTTAAAATGATGACCGGCCCGCAGGGCGGCTCGTGGTATCCGCTCGGCGGCGCCATTCAAGGCATCATCGAGAAGTCCCTTCCCGGCGCGAGCATGCAGGTGCTGCCGGGCGCCGGCATTTCCAACGTCAAAGGCGTGCAAACCGGCAAAGCAGACCTTGGGTTTGGAAACGCCGTATCCTCCGTCGACGGGGTTAACGGCAAAAAGCCATTCGACGCGAAGCAAGATAATGTCTGCCAGGTGGCAACGCTCTACTTCCAGTATTTCCACATGGTCGGGCTCGCTGACGCCGGCATCAAGACCGTTGCCGATGCCAAAGGCAAGGCACTCACGACCCAGCAAAAAGGCAATACCGGCGAGCAGATGACACGTGACGTACTCCAGGTCTATGGTCTGGATTACGGCAAAATGTCCAAGGTCAACCACGGCTCGTACACCGACTCGGTATCGCAATTGAAGGACGGTCATGCGCAGGTATTCACGCTGATCACCACCGTGCCGGCATCGTCTGTCATGGACCTCGCTTCGGCCCGTGACATTCGCGTGATGGAAGTGCCCGATGACAAACTGAAGGCACTGCAGAAAATCAACAAAGGCTACGACAAGCGGATCATCAAGGCCGGCAGCTATCCCAAGCAGGACAAGGACGTGCAGACCATAGGCACCTGGACGCACCTGATCGCGAGTTGCAAACTGCCGGAAGAGACGGTCTACAAAATCACCAAGGCGCTCGCCTCCAACGTCGAGAACCTCGGCAACGTCGTCGCCGCAGTCAAAGGCCTGACCGTCAAGGACATGGCCGCTGATGTCGGCGTGCCCTACCATCCGGGCGCAATGAAATACTACAAAGAAGCCAAGGCGCTGTAACTCCGTCCAGGAAACAGCGGCGCGATCCATCGCGCCGCTGTTTTTTTGTTTTGATTCCATCCCGGAGCAACCATGGCGGCTGACCGCATGCTGAAAAATCTCATCACGCTGATCGCGGTCGGCATGTCGGTCTACCACCTCACCATCGCCTTCATCGGCGCGCCGCAGGCGTTGTTCTTCCGCAGCACCCACCTGCTGTTCGCGCTGGTGCTGGTGTTTTTGATGTTCCCGATTTTTCGGAAAAAGACCGTCGAAGGCGGTATCCGCGACGACGCGGGCGGAATTATCGGCGGCCCCACCGCCGCACGCCCGGCATGGCTCGACTGGCTGTTCATCGTTGCCTCTTTCGCCACCATAGCCTACATCTGGATCAATCACGATTACCTGCTGGAGCGCTTCGTCTTCGTTGACGACCCCAAGCATATTGAACTCGTGCTGGGCGCGATCTTCACGCTGATCGTTCTGGAAGCTACCCGGCGCGTGATCGGCCTGGCGCTGCCGATCACCGCGCTGATCTTCCTGCTTTACGGCCTTTTCATCGCCAAGTCGCGCCCCGAACAAATCATCGAGATCATGTATCTGACGACCGAAGGCATCTTCGGTCCCACGCTCGGCGTCTCCGCCGCCTATGTCATCATGTTCGTGCTGTTCGGCGCGTTCATGGAACGCACCGGCATCGGGCAGCTGTTCATGGATTTTGCGCTGTCGCTGACCGGCCACACCGCCGGCGGCCCGGGCAAGGTCGCAGTGGTGAGTTCGAGCCTGTTCGGCACAGTGTCGGGCAGCGCGGTCGCCAACGTGCTGGTCGACGGGCCGATCACCATCCCGCTGATGAAGCGCACTGGATTCCGCCCACCGTTCGCCGCGGCCGTAGAGTCGGTGGCCTCCACCGGCGGCCAGATCATGCCGCCGATCATGGGTGCGGCGGCGTTCGTGATGGCGGAATTTCTTGCCGTCAGTTATTTCCAGGTCGCGGTATGGGCCTTTATCCCGGCGCTGCTCTATTATCTGGCGGTGTTCTTTGCGGTGCATTTCGAAGCCAAGCGTGTCGGCCTCCATGGTCTGCCGCGCTCTGAAATTCCGCGCTTCATGGATGTCATGCGTGTGCGCGGCCATTTGTTTATCCCTGTTCTGGTGGTGTTGTTCGGCCTGATCCTGGGTTATAGCGCGCCGTTGTGCGCGTTGGCGGGCACGCTGAGCTGCGTGCCAGTGGCGCTGCTGCGCAAATCCACGCGCAAGGACATCACCTGGCGCACGGTCTGGGGCGCGCTGGAGGACGGCGCAAAGAATTCCGTTCCAGTGGCGCTCGCCTGCGCCTGCGCCGGCATCGTGATCGGCGTGATCACCCTGACCGGGGCGGCCATCAACTTCACTTCCGTGGTCGTCGGGCTGTCGAAAGACATGCTGCCACTGGCGCTGCTCCTCACCATGTTCGCCGGCATCGTGCTCGGTATGGGCATGCCCACCACGCCTGCATATATCGTGATGGTAGCGCTGCTGGTACCCGCTATCATCAAGCTGGGCGCCATTCCGCCGGCAGCCCACATGTTCGCGTTTTATTTTGCGATCCTGTCAGCGATCACGCCGCCGGTGGCGCTGGCGGTCTACGCTGCTGCCGGTCTCGCCAAAGCGCCGTTATGGGAATCCGGGTGGGCGGCAATGCGCGTGGGCGCGGCGGGATACATCGTGCCCTTCATGTTCATATTCGAGCCGTCATTGCTGATGATAGGCGACTGGCAGACCATATTGCTGTCGGCGACCACAGCCTCCATCGGCGTCATCTGCCTTGCCGGCGGACTATTCGGCTATTTCTGGCGCACAGCCCACATTTGGGAAAGAGCCTGCCTGGTCGGCGCTGCGGTCATGCTGATCAAACCCGGTCTAATGACCGATACCATCGGACTGGGTCTGCTGTGCCTGGTGCTGCTCAACCAAACCGTTCTGAATCCCGCCAAGGCCAGCGCAGCGCCGCCCGCCAGATAAGTCTTTTCGCCTCAGAGATCACAGAGCAGAACCAGCAAACCCTTAAGGGTGATTGCCTCAGTCTGGCTTCCCGGCACCGATTCCTCCGGTTCTGCTGTATTTTTGTATGGCCTTCCTCTGTGATCTCTGTGACCTCTGTGGCAAAATCAGTTCTGCTTCTTTCGGAGAAATAACATGAGCAACATCGGATTCATCGGCCTCGGCATCATGGGCAAACCCATGGCAGCCAATCTCATCAAGGGCGGTCACACGCTCTACCTGCAATCACGCAGCGGCGTGCCGAAAGAACTTACGGACGCCGGCGGCAAGGCGTGTGCCAACGCGAAAGAAGTCGCGCAGAAAGCCGACATCATCATCGTCATGGTGCCGGACACACCCGACGTGGAAAAAGCACTGTTCGGTGCGAACGGTGTCGCCGAAGGCTTATCGAAAGGCAAGACCGTGATCGACATGAGTTCGATCTCGCCGATGGAGACCAAACAATATGCAAACAAAATCAACGGCTTGGGATGTGAATATCTAGATGCCCCGGTCTCCGGCGGCGAAGTCGGCGCCAAGAATGCAGCGCTCACCATCATGGTCGGCGGCAGCGAGGCGACATTCAACAAAGTGAAGCCGGTTTTCGATCTGCTGGGCAAGAACATAACGCTGGTCGGCGGCAACGGCGACGGCCAGACCTGCAAGGTATGCAATCAGATCATCGTCGCGCTCAACATCGAGGCCGTCGGCGAGGCGCTGCTGTTCGCTTCCAAGGCCGGCGCCGATCCCGCCAAAGTGCGCCAGGCGCTGATGGGCGGATTCGCCGCTTCGCGCATCCTCGAAGTTCATGGTGAGCGCATGATCAAGCGTACTTTCGATCCCGGTTTCAGGATCGAACTGCACCAAAAAGACCTCAACCTCGCGCTCGCTGGGGCGCGCGCAATGGGCATGTCGTTGCCCAACACCGCCACCGCGCAGGAACTTTTCAATACCTGCGTTGCCCACGGCGGTGCCAAATGGGACCACTCGGCGCTGGTGCGCGCGCTGGAGAAAATGGCGAATCACGAGGTGGCTAAGAGCGCCTAACATAATGAAACACGTGGTGCGCTGTCACGATTTTGGCTCAGGGCGCGAAGCTCACCGCAACCAATATCGCGAATATTGGTAAGGGGAGCGACAATGCCATGGGCCAAAATTCGTGCCAGCCCAAAGGGTTACGGCTAAAATCGGCGCTAACTTTGTCGGCCGACTTGACCATATTCGCGATATGGCCTGCGTCGTCCTTCGCGTTATCGCCGATTTTCGCTCGTAACGCACACGCGTTTCATTATGTTAGGCGCTCTAAGTAATAAAACAAGCAGACAGGATTAACAGGAAGATCAGGATTACACTCCAAGCATAATTTCGATCGTGTAAATCCCGTTAGTTCTGTCCATGGCCTTTCATGAACCAGTCTGTCTCATCGCGCAAACCATTTCCCGCCGCTCTGCTGACAGCGCTGAAGAGTACATACGGCGATCGAGTCACCACCGGCGCTGCGGTCCTTGAGCAGCACGGCAAGGACGAGTCGGCGCATCCTTACGCGCTGCCCGATGCCGTGGTGTTTCCCGGGACGACCAGCGAGGTTGCGGAGATCGTCAAACTTTGCAGCAAGCATGGTGTGCCCATCATTGCATTCGGCGCCGGCACTTCGCTCGAAGGGCATGTACTCGCGATATACGGCGGGGTGAGCGTCGACCTGAGCCGCATGAACCGCGTGCTCGAAGTCCACGCGGACGATCTTGATGCCACCGTCGAAGCCGGCGTCACGCGCATGCAGCTGGACCAGCATCTGAGCGGCAGCGGGTTGTTTTTCCCGATCGATCCCGGCGCCGATGCCACGATAGGCGGCATGGCTGCGACCCGCGCTTCCGGTACAAATGCCGTGCGCTACGGCACCATGCGCGAGAACGTGATGGGGCTCACCGTGGTCCTCGCCGATGGCCGCATCATTCATACCGGCGGCCGCGCGCGAAAATCCTCCGCCGGCTACGACCTGACGCGGCTGTTCATCGGCAGCGAAGGCACGCTGGGGCTGATCACCGAAGTCATCGTGCGCCTGCACCCTCGTCCGGAAGCAGTCTCCGCGGCGGTTTGCGCGTTCCCCTCGGTGGATGCGGCGGTGCGCACCGTTATCCAGACCATACAACTCGGCGTGCCGATCGCGCGCTGCGAACTGCTGGACGCGACCACCATCGGCGCAGTGAACCGGAACAGCGGGCTGGAACTGCGTGAAGCGCCCATGTTGTTCTGTGAATTTCACGGCACCGCGGCTGGCGTGGCCGAGCAGGCCGAGACCGTGCAGGCCATCGCCAGGGAACTGGGCGGCATGGATTTCGAGTGGGCCACTAAACAGGAGGAACGCACCCGCCTGTGGCAGGCACGATATGAAGCCTACCCGGCGTGCCGGCGGCTGCGGCCCGGCAACCGCGCTTTTTCCACCGACGTCTGCGTACCGATCTCGCGGCTTGCGGAATGCATCGCTGAAAGCAACCTGGACATCGCTGCGGCCTCTATGCCGGTCGCGCTGTTCGGCCATATCGGCGACGGTAATTTCCATCTCGTGGTGCTTATCGATCCCGATAAACCGGCAGAGGCGGATGAAGCCGAAGTGCTCAACCGGCGGGTCGTGGAGCGCGCGTTGCGCATGGGCGGCACCTGCACCGGCGAGCATGGCATCGGCCTCGGCAAGATCGATTTCCTGGATGCCGAACACGGCGAATCGGTCTCGGTCATGGCCGCGATCAAAAAAACCCTGGACCCCGATAACCTCCTCAATCCCGGGAAAATAGTACCCAGCCTGGCCCCTGTAATTTCCAGCCCGGATCAACGCTCGATCCGCGTGATCTTGGCCCCTTCGAACGTCAGGTTGTACATCAGACCCTTGTTCGAAAAAATGAAACCGATGATGGGTTTCTTGACAGTGTCGGTGCTGATCTCGCCGCCCGCACCCAGCGTTGCCAGCGCAACGCTGCCATCCACGCCCGCCTTCCAGCCTTTGCTCCTGCGGAAATCTGTCAGCACTTTTGGATTCATGAACAGGATGATCTGGGATTTTATCTGGGCACCAAGCTGGAAACCGATCGAAGCAGCGGCTGTGTTGTAATAGGCCACAGGGTGTCCACCGACCAGCAGAGCGCCCTCCCCGTATTCGCCACCAATTCCGATTCCCGCCTTGATCACATCGGGGAACACCAGCATGCCGGACGCTTTTTGCGCAAGGTGTTTCCCGGAGCTGGTCTGCTTGTAGAAATTCGCAACGGCCTCCTCTACTTTGGCGTCGATTTCCGCTTTGGAAGCAGCAACAGCGGCAGTGGCATAACCCAGCCCAAGAATACAGCCCAATAAAACCAGCTTTGCGGACTTGATGACCATTTTTTATCTCACTCCTTCAAAATAGACCATCCGACAGCTTAGGATTTATCGCAAACAGTCTGCCGGTTCGTGATATCGCATGTTATATGCCTGAATTCAAGCTACGCCCGTGACACCGCACGGTCAAGCGAGAAGATCACGCTTCCTGTTTGCGATAGAATGACCATATGAGCACCACCGCAAAAGCCGCACCGGTTGACTTTCAGCGCCAGCAGGCAGTGGCCCGCGCGTTGCGCACAATTTTGCCCGAAGCAGCGATATTGTTTGCAAAGGAAGACGTCAAACCGTACGAGTGTGACGGGCTTTCAGCCTATCGCCAGATCCCGATGGTCGTGGCGCTGCCGGAAAACGAGCATCAGGTACAGCGCATCATCCGCATGTGCCACGAAATGCGCGTGCCGGTGGTGGCGCGCGGCGCTGGCACCGGACTCTCGGGCGGCGCGCTGCCGTTGGGCAACGGTGTGCTGCTGTCGCTCGCCAAAATGATGCGCATACTGGAGATCGACCAGCCCTCGCGCACCGCACGCGTGCAACCAGGCGTGCGCAATCTGGCCATCTCGGATGCCGCCGCGCCCTACGGCCTGTATTACGCGCCCGATCCCTCGTCCCAGATCGCGTGCTCGATCGGCGGCAACGTCGCGGAAAATGCAGGCGGCATGCATTGCCTGAAGTACGGGTTGACCGTGCACAACATCTTGAAACTGCGCGTCATCACCATCGAGGGCGACATTATCGAAATCGGCAGCGAGGGCCTCGACGCGGCGGGCTACGATCTGCTGGCGCTGATGACCGGCTCTGAAGGCATGCTGGGCGTTGTCACCGAAATCACCGTAAGACTCCTGCCCACGCCGGAGCATGCGCAATGCGTGCTGGCGGCATTCGACGACGTGACCAAAGCCGGCAATGCGGTGGAAAACATTATCGCTGCCGGTATTATTCCCGCCGGGCTCGAAATGATGGACAAGATCACCACCGGCGCTGTCGAGCCTTTCGTCAATGCCGGTTATCCGCTGGACGCCGAGATGATCCTGCTGTGCGAAGCCGACGGCAATGAGCAGGAAGTCGCCGAAGAGATCGAACGCATGAAAACCGTGATGCATACGAGCGGCGCCACCGAAGTCCGGGTCTCGCACAGTGAAGCCGAGCGTTACCGCTTCTGGGCCGGACGCAAGGCCGCTTTTCCTGCCGCTGGGCGGGTCTCGCCCGATTACTACTGCATGGACGGCACCATCCCGCGCAAGGCGCTCGCGCGAGTGCTCATCGCCATTGCCGATTTATCGAAAGAGTACGGCCTGCGCTGCATGAACGTGTTCCATGCCGGCGACGGCAACCTGCATCCGCTGATACTCTATGATGCCAACATCCCGGGCGAACTGGAAAAAACCGAGGAATTCGGCGCAAAAATCCTCAAACTCTCGATCGAAGTCGGCGGCACGATTACCGGCGAACATGGCGTCGGCATCGAGAAAATAGATTCTATGTGTGATCAGTTCCAGCCGCTCGAACTCGAAACTTTTCACGCGGTGAAACATGCGTTCGACGAACATGCGCTGCTCAACCCGGGCAAGGCCGTGCCGACGCTGCGCCGCTGCGTCGAGTTCGGTCATATGCATGTGCGTGCGGGGCAGGAGAAGTTTCCTGATTTACCCCGTTACTGATTTATTAGCCGCCAAGCCGCCAAGCATTCTTTTTAATACCCGCTCGACGGGTACGCCAAGAAAAACCAAACTGAAATATTTCTTAAATGCATCCGGCTCAATCATCACTAGAAGATGTGCAATTTATCTGTGAATATGGGTTTCGATATTTATTTGAACTTCTTGGCGTGCTTGGCGGCCTTGGCGGCTAATGTCTGACCTTATAGAACAACTCGCGGACACGATCCGCGAAGCCGCCACCCACAACACGCATCTGCGCATCCGCGGCGGCGGTTCCAAGGATTTCTATGGCGGCCCGCTGCGTGGCGAGCCGCTGAGCACGGCCGCTTACAGCGGCGTGGTCGATTACGAACCCACCGAACTGGTGGTGATCATGCGCGCCGGTACGCCGCTCACCGAACTGGAAGCTGTGCTGCGCGAGAAAGGCCAGATGCTCGCTTTCGAACCGCCGCATTTCGGGACTTCTTCAACTCTGGGCGGCGCCATCGCCGCCGGACTCTCGGGCCCGCGCCGCGCTTATGCGGGCGCCGTGCGGGACTTCATGCTCGGCGTGCACATGCTCGATGGCAAAGGCTCCGATCTGCGGTTCGGTGGGCGGGTCATGAAAAACGTCGCCGGTTACGATATCTCGCGGCTCATGGCCGGTTCCATGGGTACGCTCGGCGTCATTCTCGAAGCCTCGCTCAAGACGCTGCCCCTGCCTGCCGCCGAATTTACTCTGCGTCGCGAACAGACGCAGGCGGAGGCCATCGCGCTGATGAATGAATGGGCCGGTAAACCGCTGCCGCTGTCCGCGACCTGCCATATCGGCAATATGCTGTACGTGCGACTGGCCGGCGCTGTGGCTGCGGTGCGCGCGGCGCGCGAAAAACTGGGCGGCGAGGAAGTCGCCGACGGCGCAGCGTTCTGGCGCGGGCTGCGCGATCAGAAACTGGATTGCTTCACTGCGCCAGGGCCGCTGTGGCGGCTGTCGATCAAATCGACCTCGGCACCGCTCACCCTGCCCGGTGAGCAGGTCATCGAGTGGGGCGGCGCACTGCGCTGGCTGCGCACCACCGCCGAGGCGCAGACGATACGTGAAGCCGCGGCAAGCTGCGGCGGACATGCCACGCTGTTTCGGGGTGGCGACAAAACCGTGGGCGTGTTCCATCCCCTGCCCGCGGCGCTGATGCGGTTGCACCAGCGGCTGAAGCAGGCGCTGGACCCGGCGGGTGTTTTCAACCCAGGGCGTATGTACCCCGATTATTAGCCGCCAAGGCCGCCAAGCACGCCAAGAAAACCAAAATGAAATAATTAATAAAACCATGCAGCGATATTAATAAATGCTCCCATTTATTAATATCGTCTGCATGTTATGAAAGGTTTCATTATTATTTTGTTTTTCTTGGCGTGCTTGGCGGCCTTGGCGGCTAAATAGGTTTTAAATGGAAACCAACCTCGCCGATTTCATCAAGGACACCCCGCAGGGGCGCGAAGCCGACGCCATCCTGCGCAAGTGCGTCCACTGCGGCTTTTGCAGCGCGACCTGCCCGACTTACCAGTTGCTCGGCGATGAACTCGACAGCCCGCGCGGTCGCATCTACCTGATGAAGCAGGTGCTCGAAGGCGCACCAGCGACCGCAAAAACCCGGCTGCATCTTGACCGCTGCCTGAGCTGCCGCTCCTGCGAAACCACCTGTCCGTCGGGCGTGCAGTACAGCCGGCTGCTCGATATCGGCCGGCAAGCCGTCGAAGAGCGCGTCGGCCGCAGCGCCCTGGAAGCGATTACGCGCCGGGCATTGCGCGTCGTCATTCCCAATTCCTCGCTGTTCAAGGCCCTGCTCAAGCTGGGTCAGTTCGCTCGTCCGTTCCTGCCTGCCGCGCTGAAACGAAAAGTGCCGCCTGTGGCCGGCGCCGCAAAACCCTGGCCGCAGGTCAACCACACGCGAAAGATGCTGGTGCTCGAAGGTTGCGCCCAGCCCGGTTTATCTCCCGCCACCAATGCCTCCGCCGCGCGCGTGCTCGACCGCCTCGGCATCACACTCGTGCGCGCCGCAGGCGCCGGCTGTTGCGGCGCGGTGTCGCAGCATCTCAGCGCCGAGGACGAAGCGCTGGGCTACATGCGGCGCAACATCGATGCCTGGTGGCCGCATATCGATCAGGGCGCCGAAGCGATCGTCATGACCGCGAGCGGTTGCGCCACGATGGTCGCCGATTACGGGCATCTGCTCGCGCATGATCCGGCCTACGCCGGGAAAGCAGCGCGCGTCTCGGCGCTCATGAAAGACATCAGTGAAATCATCATCTCGGAGAAAGCGAAGCTCAAGCAACTCCTCACTCACCCACCCATCCCTCATCCCTGGGCGCGTAGCTTTTCAGGCGCCCTGCAGTCTGCAGCACGGGCTCAAGATGAAAGGCAAAGTCGAAGCGCTGCTCGTCGATCTCGGCTTTAATCTCGTCCCGGTTCAGGACGCCCATTTATGCTGCGGTTCAGCCGGCACCTACTCCATCCTGCAACCTGAATTATCACAGCGCCTGCTCGCGAACAAGATCAGCGCACTGACCTCGGAAACTCCGTCCGAAATCCTCACCGCCAACATCGGTTGCCAGTCTCATCTGCAGACCGCGACCGGATTGCCGGTACACCACTGGATCGAGGCGCTCGACCGCCGGCTGGACACCTAGAAAAAAAGACTAAAAAGGTCTTGTACTTTTAAAAAGACCGGCGTACCCTCCGATTTGTCTGCTCTACGAACCGGAGGATGTGATGCCCGCACTTGCAACGTCTGCAGTATCAAGCCGCCTTAGTTTCAACAGCAGGGCCGCGCCCTCCCGGGTAGAAATCGACACGGCGGAACCCCAACGCAAGCTATCGGTGCCGGTCTACGAACAGGAGTTTTGGACCAGCAAGCAGCGCCAGGCGAATCCGCTGCATGAGATCTCGTACCGCGCCTGCTTCAAGCCGCAACTGCCCGCGTATTTCATCGAACGGCTGACGAAAGCAGGAGACACCGTTTACGATCCGTTCAGCGGTCGGGGCACCACTGCGGTCGAAGCCGCCTTGTACGGCCGCAACGTGATCGCCAACGATGTCAACCCGCTGTCTGCAATACTGACGCGGCCGCGACTCGAAGTCCCCACCCTCGCGCAAGTCGACGTCCGTCTCAGGTCGCTGTCCCTCTCGCCCAAGGCGCGTCGCAATCTCGACCTGTCGATGTTCTTTCACCCCAATACCGAACGCGAACTCCTGAGCCTGCGGGATTACCTCAATCAGCGGCGCAGCGAAGGCACGGAAGACGGCATCGACCGCTGGATCCGCATGGTCGCCACCAATCGGCTCACGGGCCACTCGCCGGGCTTTTTTTCGGTCTACACGCTGCCGCCCAACCAGGCGGTGTTGCCGGAAAGCCAGATCAAGATCAACGAGAAACTCGGACAGGAGCCGACCTACCGCGACATCCGCGCGCTGATCCTCAGGAAATCCATGCAACTGCAGGGCACGCTGAATGCGGCAGACCGCTGGCGCCTGCGTCAGGCCGCGACCTGCGCCCAGTTCCTGGAAAACGATGCCGCCGGGACCACGGCGATCCTGAGCGACAGTGTGCAGCTGACCGTGACCTCGCCGCCGTTCCTGAATGTGGTGCAGTACGCGCGGGATAACTGGCTGCGTTGCTGGTTCAACGGCCTCGATGCCGAAACCATAAGCAGCCAGATCACCATGAGCACCACGCCGGACGAATGGTCAGACGCCATGTCGGGCGTGCTGCGTGAACTCTATCGCATCACCCGGCCCGGCGGCTGGGTGGCGTTCGAAGTCGGTGAAGTGCGCAACGGGAAAATCCGGCTGGAGGAAATCATCGCCCCGCTCGGCCATGCAGCGGGCTTCAAATGCAAGGCGATCCTGATCAACACCCAGCAATTCACGAAGACCGCGAATATCTGGGGCGTAGCCAACAACAAACAGGGCACCAACAGCAACCGTATCAGCTTGTTTCAGAAGACGTGCTGAAACTGCGGGGAAAATGCGATTTTACGCCCGTCGCGGCCGCCCGACGGTACGCTTAACGGGCTGCGAAACGGCCCAAGCAACCAGGCGCTCTTACTCGTTATCGACCACGGCCGGTGCATCAAAGTCTTGGCGCGTCATCGGCGCTGATTCCCAGCGCCTGCTGGTTTGTCCGTCCCACTCAGCGTCGAAGAACCGGTCGGCATCGGCTTTGGATTTCCAGAGGTACACTCCGACTACCGTCCTCAGATCCTCGGCCATGCCGTAATATTTGCGGATCAGGCCGGGAACGCCCTCGTAGTCCGGTGCAGAGCCGTTGATTGCATCGAGCAGATCCTGCCTGCTCTTGCCTTCCATGATGCCGTATTTCCAAATGACGATATGCACTTCCTTCTCCTTTTTTCATATTGCACGATCAAGAGTTAAATACTCGTGCTCGATTTAATTCTAGCACCCGGCAGACCGGAGCCATTGACCCAGATCAACCGGAAACCTATTTTCAGATCACCCGACTCATCCGGGCCATTCGCAAATAGATAATGGGATGCGCTAGAATCACCCCGACTCCAGCCCTTCCACGCCGACGAAACAGGTTTCCTCTCGTGCCCATAAACTACGACAAGCTCATCAACTGGAAAATCCCGGAAGTCGAGCAGAAAATCAGCCGGCGCGACACCATGCTCTACGCGCTCGGCGTCGGACTCGGCGCCGATCCTTGCGACCCCGGCCAGCTCAAATTCGTCTATGAGGAAAACCTGCAGGCGCTGCCGACGATGGCCATCATCCTCGGCTATCCCGGCCCGTGGCATGCAAATTGCGATGCCGGCATCACGCGCAGCCATGTGGTACACGGTGAGCAGAGTTTCTCCATACACCAACCGCTGCCCGTTGAGGGCACCATCGTCGGTCGCACCAAAATCACCGGCGTCGTCGACAAAGGGAAGGACAAGGGCGCGCTGGTATTGATGGAAACCGAAGTACGCGACAAGGTGTCCGGAGCACTCATCTGTTCACTCACTTCAACTGGATTCTGCCGCGCCGATGGCGGCTTCGGCGGACCGTCCGGGCCGGTCAGGGACCCCCACCCGATTCCTGCCACGCCGCCGCACCAGGTCTGCGACCTGGACACGCTGCCGCAGGCGGCACTGATCTATCGTCTTTCCGGCGACTACAATCCGCTGCATGCTGATCCGGTCTATGCGCAAAAAGCCGGATTCAAGATGCCCATCCTGCACGGACGGTGCACGTTCAGCATCGCCGGGCACGCGATACTCAAGTCCTGCTGCGGGTATGATCCGGCCCGCTTCAAGAGCATGGAAGGCCGATTTTCCGCGCCGGTATATCCGGGCGAGACCATACGCACCGAGATCTGGCAGGACGGCGGGATCGTCTCGTTCCGCGCCACCGTGCCGGCGCGCGGCGTGACGGTGATCAATAATGGTCGCGCTGAAATCGTTTAGAAAAGCATAGACACGAAGGTAAAAACTAATAAGAAAAACAATAACCACTAAGCTTTGTTTGAATCTCGTAGTTAATGTAATTTATAGCTTTTCCTTTGTGTCCTTAGTGTCCTTCGTGTTTCAGATTTTTTGGAGAATAAAGTGAATTCAGGCGGATTGGTTGAAGGCAAGGTCGTCATCGTCACCGGCGCCGGCCGCGGAATCGGCCGCGCCATCGCAATGCTGATGGCACAGCACGGCGCCAAAGTCGTGGTCAACGACATCGGCGTCGCGCTCGACGGCAGCGGTTCCGACGCGACACCGGCTCAGGAAGTCGTCGATGAAATCACGAAAGCCGGCGGCGCAGCAGCGCCGAACTGCGACAGCGTCGCCGAATTCGGCAGCGCCGCGAAAATCATCCAATGCGCTCTCGACAGCTACGGCCGCATCGACTGCGTGGTCAACAACGCCGGCATCCTGCGCGACGTGATTTTCCACAAAATGACCGAGGCCGACTGGGACTCGGTGATCAGCGTGATGCTCAAGGGCGCATTCAACATGAGCCGCCACGCCGCCGACCATTTCCGCAAGCAGGAAAGCGGCAGCTTCGTCCACATGACTTCGACTTCGGGACTGGTCGGCGCCATGGGCCAGGCCAATTATTCCGCGGCGAAACTGGGCATGGTGGCGCTGTCCAAATCGATCGCGGTCGACATGGCGCGCTTCAACGTGCGCTCCAACAGCATCGCACCGGTGGCGTGGACCCGCATGACGGCGTCCATTCCCGCCAAGGACCCGGCGGCCGCCAAACGCATCGCGCAGCGTCAGCAAGTCACCGCCGAGCACAATGCACCGTTGGCGGTGTTCCTGGCGAGCGATGCCGCAAAAGACGTCAACGGCCAGGTGTTCGCGGTGCGCAAAAACGAGATCTTCCTGATGAGCCAGTCACGTCCGCTGCGCGGCATCCACCAGGCGGACGGCTGGACGCCCGAAACCTGCGCAAGCCATTTGTATCCCGCCCTGAAAAACGCGTTCTACCCGCTGGACCGCACCACTGACGTATTTAGCTGGGATTCTATTTAAAGAGCCATGACACGAAGGACACAGAGGACACGAAGGTAACCCAAATAAGAATAAACAAATACCGCCATTCTTCGCGTGATTCTCTTGGTCAATATGTATTAAAGCTTTTCCTTTGTGTCCTCTGTGTCCTTCGTGTCTATGCTTTGGACTTTCCTTTACGTTAATTTTTTAGTAGATAGCAACCGAGCGTGTCTCACTCCACCAAAAACAACGACGCTCCCTGGCTGGCCTGGCTGTGCCTGAGCCGCACTGGCTTCGCCCTTATTTTCACCGCATACGCAGCGGCCATCCCGCTGCTCACCCCCGAATGGGGCATGAGTGCCGGCCAGACCGGGCTCATCCAGTCGGCGTGGCACACCGGCTATCTCGTTTCTCTGTTCACGGTCGGCTTTCTTTCCGATCGTTTCGGCGCCAAGCGTGTGTTCCTGGTTTCCAGCATCGCCGCCAGTGTGAGTGCCATGATTTTCGCGCTGTTTGCCGACAGCTTCCTGTCCGGCATCCTGCTCTACGGCCTCACCGGTTTGTTTTCCGGCGGCTCCTACACACCGGGCCTCACCCTCATTTCCGAGCGTGTCGCGCCCACCAAGCGCGGGCGCGCGATGGGCTTCTACCTCGCCGCGGCTTCGTTCGGCTATGCCCTGGCGCTGATGTTGGCGGGCGCGCTCACGCCGTGGATGGGCTGGCGCGGCGCGTTAATCGTCAATGCCAGCGGCCCCTTGATAGGCACGCTGCTCGCGCTATACGCCTTGCGCGCAACACCCAATGTCATTCATCCCGCCCCCGCGGGACAGCCCGTGGTCAATCCGCTGCCGGTGGTGCTCGGGAACAAACCGGTGATGATGGCGATTGGGGCTTATACATTTCACTCCTGGGAAATGCTCGGCATGAAAGCCTGGATGCCGGCTTTTCTTGCAGCCGCCGCCTACGCTTCGGGCAGCACGCTCACCCAGGCGGCCAGCCTCGGTGCTGGGCTGACAGCGATCGCCTATATCGGCAGTATGGCGGGCAGCATCGCCGGCGGCGCGCTGTCGGACCGCATGGGACGCACCTGGACCATGCTCGTGATGTCGTTCGCCAGCATCGCGTGCTCGCTGTCGCTGGGCTGGCTGATCAACCTGCCGCTGTGGCTGCTGGTCGTGATCGCCGCTGTGTACAGCTTCGTCGCCATCGGTGATTCGTCGGTCTATTCCACGGCGATAACCGAACTGGTGCCGCCGCGCTACATCGGCGCCGCGTATTCGGTGCGTTCTGCGCTGGGTTTTGGCGCCGGCGCGCTCAGCCCGTGGATCTTCGGCCTGGTGCTGGATGCGACGCGCGCGGCAAATGCTTCGCCGGCATGGTCTTGGGGACTCGCGTGGTTCGTGCTCGGGGCAGGCGCTCTACTCGGCCCGCTCGCGGCATTGCGGTTGCGGCGCATGCCGGAGAGTGTGCAGATGGCGGACGGCAAGCGTTAAGAAAAACAGTGGTTGCTCCTGACGGTAACATTATGTAAATATCTGTTTATTATGTGTATTTCAATAATATCGCATGAAGGCGGCACGCTGAAGGTCTATCGGAGTAGCGGCGGAAAATTGGTCGAGATTGCCGCGCTAGCAGGCTTCCCCAATCACCACTACGGCTCCACCGAGCTGGCGCTGTCCATGCCCGTGACTATCGCCGGCCGGACGCAGCAGCTGCCGCCTTGACTGACGGCAGCCCGGAAAGACCGGTGTGCTGCGCAGCTTATTTCTTCATCCCGTCCTTCGACATCATGTCGTCTTTCTTCATAGTGTCTTTCTTCATCGCATCCTTCTTCATGCTGTCCTTGGCCATCGTGTCTTTCTTCATGCTGTCTTTGGCCATGCTGTCTTTGCCCATTGCATCCTTCTTCATCGTGTCGCTCGCGTAAGCATTGGCGCCGGCCAGCATAAGTCCGAGGGAAAGCAGAACTGAGGTAATCTTGATCATGGTGAACTCCTAGTTAAGTTAAAAAAACGGCAGTAGTGCCGGTGTTTCAGGGCAGTTAATTTCTGATTAACTGCCGCCGAACCAGTTGTACCCCTGGTCTTCCCAATATCCGCCGGGGTAGGTGTTGGTGACGAAAATCGCCTGGATGTGCTTCGGATTCTTGTAGCCGAGTTTGGTCGGCATGCGCAGCTTCATCGGGAAGCCATAGCGCGGCGGCAACGTCTGGCCGTCGTAGCTCAGAGTCAGCAGCGTTTGCGGGTGCAGCGCGGTGGCCATGTCGATGCTGGTGTAATAGTCATCGGAGCACTTGAAGCCGACGTATTTGGCGCTCGTGTCCGCGCCGATGCGCGAGAGGAAGGTCGAGAAGGTCACGCCACCCCATTTACCGATGGCGCTCCAGCCTTCGACGCAGATATGGCGCGTCACTTGGTCGGTCTGCGGCAGCGCCTGCAGTTCAGCCAGCGACCAGGCATGCTTGTCGGCCACCATGCCGGTGACCTCGAGACGGTAGCTGTTGCCGTCGACCGGCCGTATCTCGTCCTCGCCATAATAGGCGTTGAACGGGAACGGCCGCGTGATCATGGTTTCGGGATAGGTCGGTGCCAGCTGATTAGGATCGAACAGCCAGCCCTGCACCTTGTCGTTGAAGCGCGAAACCCGCATCAGCGCGTTCTCGACACTGTCTTCGTCAACGATGGCACAGCCGGTCAGCAGCGACAAGCCGCCCAGCGTAAGCGTGCGTTGCAGAAACTGGCGGCGCGAAGGCTGATCGATGCGACGCAACGCTTCCTTTACCACGGCATCTCCGTCGATCGCGAGACTTTGGGGTATTTTTTTGATCATGGCAGACACTCCTTAGCGGCCACGTATCATGGCGAGCAATGAGCGCGGCACCAGTGCGACCATCGCCAGGTGAATCATGACGAAAGCGACCAGCGCGGCCATGGCGAAGAAATGCACGCGGCGCGCGCTCTCGTAACCGCCCAGCAGTTCGCGCAGCAATGGAAACTGCACCGATTTCCACAGCACCAGCCCTGACAACACCAGCAGCACCGCATCGACAATCACAAACAAATAAGCCGCACGCTGCACGCGTTGTACTGGCGCAGATCGGCATGCGACAACCGTCCGCGCAGCGCCTCACCAAGGTCGGCGACGATGGCGCGCGGCGACAGCGGGAAAAATTTGGTCCACAGGCGGCCGGTGCCGGCGTTGCACAACAGGTAAACCAGGCCGTTGGCCGCGAGCAGCCACATCGCGGCAAAATGCCACTGGATCGCGCCACCGAGCCAGCCGCCCAGCGTGATTGCGTTTGCGATCTTGAAATCGAAGAAAGGTGCTGCGTTGTAGATGCGCCACCCGCTCATCGCGAGTATCACCACCGCGATCGCATTGATCCAATGCGTTGCGCGCAGCCAAGCCGGGTGGATGGTCGGATTATCGTCGTTCATGGGAACGTCTTCATCAGAAATCAGGAGCCCGCGCACTGCCGCGCGTTCATCGCCTGGAGCACGCTGCCCGTGCGCTCATCCTGCACAAATGCGGCCACCTCCAGTCGTGCGCGATTCCATGCCGCGGGCAGAGCAATGTCGCGCTGCACTTGTGCTGTGCCGCCACTCAGGCGGACCGGTCCTATCCACTCCCGCACCACATGATCGTGCGCCAGAGTCACACCACTGTTTTCACCGCGCGTCACTTTCGACACGAGACCGCTTTCGGCCAGCGCCAAGTACAACACGCTTGGCCCGGCACCGGCACGCGTCGTTGCCTTGGCGTTAAGCGCAAGCGCACCGTTGACGGCAAGGCCGGCCCGAACGTGAATGTCGGCCACAGCCGGCTGCGCATTCAGCTGCCTCACCTTGTCCCGCAGGCTGCCCTGCCATGTCCGAAATTCGGCGCCACTCACGAAGAACTGGGGCGTATAAACCGTCTTGCGCTGATTGGCGCGCACCAGCCAGGTTTGGCGTTCGCCGAAAGCAGACTGCGCGTACGGGTCCTTCCAGCCGATGTAATCCCAATAGCCCACGTGCAGTGCCAGCGGCACCACTTCGGCCGCCGGATCCAGCACCTGCCGCAGGCGGCTGAGTTGCTTGTCGGCGGGCGGACAACTGGAACAGCCCTCGGAGGTATAAAGTTCGACCAACGCGGCCGTCTTCGGCCCGCTGCGTGCATCGCAGGCCGCGTATGCTGCGGCCGGCACCACGGCGGCAATAGTACAGAGTGCCACGACTCGAAGATTCATCAGAAGTCACCTTTCAGTTGGGCAGGCAAGCGGCGCATCGGATGCGCTCTGAAAACTTATTCGCCGGAAAGTAGCAAATGGTTACAGGGCCGGGCGCAATTTTTGCCCTCCCCCCGCAGTCACCGGTCATTGATTCCGCTGCAACCTATTTTTCGCCCCAGACCTTATGTACCCGCGCATCCCTGCCACAACCCTGGCGATAAAAGTTGTAGCGGATCGGATTTTTCATGTAGTAATCCTGGTGATAGGCCTCGGCAGGGTAAAACACCGAGGCGGCGGCGACTTCCGTATACACCTGCTTGAATCTGCCGCTTTTCAGCAACGCGTCGCGGCTCGCTTCGGCGATCTTGCGTTCGGTCTCGTTCTGCCAATAGATGGCGCTGCGATATTGCGAGCCGACGTCGCAAAACTGCTGGTCCTTCACCGTCGGGTCGATATGGCGCCAGAAGTAATCGACCAGCTGCTGGTAACTGACTCTGGCCGGATCGTAAGTGACGCGAACGGCTTCGGCATGTCCGGTGCCGCCGGCGCTGACCTGGTGATAGGTGGGATTCGGGGTCCTGCCGGCGGTGTATCCGGATTCCGTGCCGGTCACCCCCGGCAGCTTGTCGAAATCCGCTTCCACGCACCAGAAACAGCCTCCCGCGAATATCGCCGTCGCGGCGGCCAGCGTGCTGCCGGCGGGTTGGCCGGGCTGCGCACCCGCCGAGAGGCCGATACTGCCCAGCAACAACAACGCAGTTGCGGCGAAACCGCTCAATCCCAGTCTGGTTTTCATGTCCGCAGCTCCGGCAATCTGTCGGTGCGCAACACAAATTTCAGCGCAACACCGTTGTTGCAGTAACGCTTGCCCGTCGGTTGCGGGCCGTCGCTGAAAATATGACCCTGATGCCCGCCGCAACGCGTGCAGTGATATTCCGTGCGTGGAAAGAGCAACTTGAAATCGGTCTTGCTGGTAACGGCTTCCGGCAGCGGCTGCCAGAAGCTCGGCCAACCTGTACCGCTCTCGTATTTTCTGCTGCTGTCGAACAAGGGCAGATTGCAGGCGGCACAAACGAAAGTACCGTCGCGCTTCTCCTGATTCAGGGGACTCGTGCCGGCGCGTTCCGTGCCCTCCTCGAACAACACGCGATACGCGAGGGGAGACAGCACGGCAGTCCATTCGGCTTTCGACTTGCGCAGCGCCGGGACGGCACTTTCTTTCGCCCACGCCAGTCCAACGTTGATTACGGGCAGTGCAGACAAACCCACCAGCCATTTCAATGATTGCCGACGATCCATAGCATTCTCCTGAAAATTATTCGATTTACACTTCTTCTGTACCAAACACGACTCCGGCAACGCTGCGTCTGGTGCGCTATGTAAGGTAGTTCGGCTAAAACTGGCGAATGGTTACATGCTGGGGCACAATAGATCAGCAGCTTGGGAATTTTTTTCCCGCAGCTGTAACCAAAGGCTTAAATGCAACGAATGTCAGATACAGGCCCGCTTAATGCCAGCGAGGACCGGCTCAGGAATCTGCTGATACCCGGACTCGCCGGCGACGAGCCGGCCTACCATGCGTTTCTGCAGGAACTGAGTTCGCATTTGCGCGCCTTCCTGAGGAAACGTCTTGTCAGTTTGCCTGACGAGGTGGAGGATCTGGTGCAGGAAACGCTGCTGGCCATACACAATCAACGCCATACCTACGACGCGGGACGACCGTTGACGGCGTGGATACACGCGATCGCAAAGTACAGCTCATCGATTTGCTGCGCCGGCGCGAAAAGCGCGAGCAGCTTACTGATCCGCTGGACGACGGGTTTTCCCTTGAGGTCCACTCGGACATCGAGGCCGCAGACGCACGCCGTGATCTGGAAAAGCTGCTGGAGCAGCTGCCCGAGCGGCAGCGTCAGCCCATCGTTCACATGAAACTGGAGGGTCTATCGGTGGCGGAAACCGCACGTCTCACAGGCATGTCGGAGTCGGCGGTCAAGGTCGGTGTGCACCGCGGTCTGAAGGCGCTGGCGGAAATAATCAAGGACAAAGGATGAGAACCGACGATCTGGTGACCATGCTGGCGACCGGTGCCGGCGCAGTGCAGCCGAACCAGGCGGCACGCCGCTACACCATCGCCATCGGCTGGGGCACCCTGGGCGCGGCTTTGCTGATGGCCCTCCTGCTCGGCGTGCGCCCTGATCTCGCTGCGGCGGCCCTGCAGCCGATACTATGGGTCAAGTTCGCGTTTACTGGCAGCCTTGCAGCGGCCGGCGTGCTGGCGACTTCGCGTCTGTCGCGACCGGGCCTGCGGCTGGCCTGGGTGCCGGGCGCACTTGCCGCGCCGGTGATCGCGATCTGGGTACTCGCAGCCGTCACACTGGTGCGCGCCGATGCCGCGCAGCGTCCATGGCTGTTCTTCGGTGACACGTGGAACTCGTGCCCGCTCCTGATTGCCCTTCTGGCTGCTCCGGCGTTTGTCGCCGTGATCTGGGCAATGAAGGGTATGGCTCCGACTCGCCTGCGGCTTGCCGGCGCTTCCGCTGGGCTGCTGGCCGGGGCCATCGGCACGGTGGTGTATTCGCTGCACTGCCCGGAATCGGCGGTGCCGTTTATCGCCTTCTGGTATCTGCTCGGCATGCTGATCCCGACCGCCGTCGGCGCCCTGCTTGGGCCACGGCTACTGCGCTGGTAACAGCCCGTTTCCTCGATCCCCGTGGAGCCTTAGCGCATTTTCGATCTGGTCATCCGACTCGGGGCTGCGTGAGCGCTAATAAAACCGCGGCTGCATGCGTTCAAAGAGTGTGGCCCTGCCCTGGCGATCAAACGTCAGCACTTCATAGGGCCGGCCGTTGCGGCTTTCCATGCCCGGGGATCCGGCCGGCATGCCCGGCACGACCAGACCCATGATCGCGGGCTTTTCCTTCATCAGCCGCTGGATGGACTCGACCGGCACGTGGCCTTCGATGATGTAGCCTCCAACCAGCGCAATGTGACATTCACGCAAATGGGAGGGCACACCATGTTTGGCGTGCATCGCCTCGAGCTGCGAGTCAGACAGGTTTTTCTTGTCGACCTTGTAACCGTTTTTTTGCAGGTAACCTACCCACGATGAGCAGCACCCTCACGTGGGACTGGAATACACCGTCACATTCGGTTTCTGGGCCAGTTGGGAAAAAGCCGGCGGAACTACGATCGACAATAGCAGCGCTGCCGCCACCAGCCAGGATTTGCCGAAGCGTCCAATGGTCATTCATTTGCTCCAAAACAGGTTATTCAGGCCTTTGTTCCGCGTAAAATATACAATGTTGGCAGCATAGAATCTTGATCTATATCAATTCACGCAGAATACCCCATTCAGCCCCGGATGAGCTGCATCTATATGCGGATCGTCGGGCGCAATCAAGGACGCCCGCAGCTTTGACTGTCCACCGATAGTGCGACAGTCAGTGCTTTCCGGCCGGATTGACCTTGCTGCAAGAGCCGGAGATACTCTCAACGGTGCTGTTGAATTTCCCATCAATTCGGAGCGATGACGATGCCCCCCGAGATCAAAATAATACTTTACGCAACCGACCAGGGCAGCAACATGCGGCCTGTGTTCCGGTATGCCATCAGCCTCGCCAAGAGTTGCGGAGCGAAGATCTGCATGCTCCACGTCACCGAGATCCTCAGCCAGCAGGTGCATTGGGCCATGCAGACCTATATGCCGGATGCCGACACGCAGCAGATCGAGCAGGAAGGCATGAAGGAAGTGCGGGACCGGATGCGGGCCCGCCTGGCCGCCTTCTGCCAGGAAGAACTCGGCCAGACCCCGGAGGAAAGCAATCTGGTCTCCGACGTCATCGTTGTTGCCGGAAGGCCGGCGGAGACCATCGTCAAGGTGGCCAAAGAGCGAAAGGCCGACCTCATCATCGTCGGGACGCACACCGACACCTCGTTTGGAGCCGGTCTGCTAGGTTCAACCGCGCGCAAGCTGACCCAGTTATCGAGGAAGCCGGTCCTGGTGGTACCTGTATCCACATAATCACAGCTCACGCAGCGCCAGCTGGCTGCTCCCCGATCGCTCCCGTTCGTTTTTCGCGGCGATATGGCCCTCCTGTTACACGTCGCTGCGTATCACAGATTTCGGTTACAGGCCGAGCCTGGCCTTGAATCCGAGTATCTGTTCCAGTGTATTGGCGCCGTTCTGCTGCGGTGGCAACACACCCCACAGCTCCGCTTCGGGCATCAATTCCTTCAGCGCCCACGACGCCGAGTGAGCATGCGAAGCATCGTTGCCAGATTGGATAAAGGTGGGAATCTGCATCTTCATCAGTTCGGCACCGCCGGCGCCAGAGGGCATGGTGTCGCCGAACAACCCATCGCGTGTCTGCGCGCAAAGGGTGAAGTAGGATTCCATGTCCTGCTGTCCGGCGTAGCGCGCGGCGAATTCCGCATCCCACACGGTCGGCGGACCCCAAGGGCCGATTTCCGCATCCTCCCAAAAGCTGCCCTTTTGCGGCGCGCGCGCCACCACTGCTGCGAAACCGTGCTCACGCACGAAATCCATGTGGCGCTGGAAAAACGTGCGCCCCTTCATCAGCCACCGGTAGCCCCCGACCGGCCAGTGCAGATAGAGCCCGAGACAGGCCTGCGGATGACGCGCGGCAAAAGCAGTCGCCAGCGCCGCGCCCATGCAACTGCCGAGTATCAGCGCTTTTGTCTCGCCAGCGAACTCTAGCATCGCCCGTGCTTCCAGCACGTAATGGCTCCAGTCCAGCACCTCGATACGCCCGCCGGACAAGCCGGCCTCCCTGCGGTCATAGGCGATGGTTTTGAAGTGCTTCGACAGCGTTGTCAGCGCATCCATTTCCTGCCACTCGCGCTTGCCGCCGGCAGCAGTCCAGCGCGCCAACGTCGATCCGAAGCCGCCGGGCGCGAACATCAGCAGCGGCGTGCCTTTGCCTTGGATCTCATGTTGGATCTTGATGCCGTTGATAGTAGTAAAAGCCATGCTCTGCCAGGTCTCTGATATGTGTTGCGATATTAAAGCGTTGCGACGCCAGCACACTGCGCAGGGAGGCTAGTTTACACGCCGACCGGGGAAGTTCTCAATTTGGAAGCAGATCTGCTGGCAGCGCCGAACCTGAAGCAAAGACGCCGACCGGATCCCGGTCGGCGTCTTTAGCGTAACAGCACTGAATCAGCCCATGCGCAGCTTCACTCCACGCACTACGTCGCCCCATTTCTTGTACTCTTTCTTGAGCAGCTCACCAAAATCTTTCGGGTCCGTCGAGACAACTTCCGTGCCCGTGCGTTTGAATGCTGTCCGAACGTCAGGCCGCTGCAGCAGTTTTTGTATTTCTCGGTTGAGATAGCTGACCACCGCCGGCGGCGTTCCCCTGGGCGCCAGAACGCCACTCCACAAGGATGCCTCGTAGCCTGGAATGGTCTCGCCGATAGTCGGAATATCCGGCAGATCGGCTGAGCGTTTGGCGCTGGTCAGTCCGATCATGCGCAACTGCCCCGCCTTATGAAAATTGATGATGCTCGAGATGCCAAGACAGCCCACCTTGACCTGTCCGCCCAGCAGATCCGCACGCGCCGGGCCGCTGCCCTTGTAGGGAATGTGGACCATGTTGATCTTCGCCATGGAGACGAACATCGCGGCGAACAAGTGCTGGGCGCCGCCGTTGCCCGAAGAAGCGTAATTGATCTTGCCCGGCTCTTTTTTCGCGAGCGCGATCAGTTCCGGCACCGTCTTGACGCCCAGCGATGGATGCACCGTCAGCGCATAGGGCTGGCTGCCCACCTGCATGATAGGTGCGAAGTCCTTCAGGGGATCGTACGGGACCTTCTTGTATAAATGCGGGACGATCACCAGTGGCGTGCCCGAACCCAGCAGAGTGTAACCGTCGGCTGGAGACTTCGCAGCGATCTCCGTCCCGATCAGGCTGCCGGCGCCGGGCCGGTTGTCGATCACGACCTGCTGTCCGATCAGTTCCGGCAACTTTTCCGCCCACATGCGGATCACGATGTCGGTTGCGCCGCCCGGCGAATAGGGAATGATCATGCGGATCGGTTTTTCAGGGTACGCCGCCAGCACCGAGGTGGCTGTAACCAGCAGTGCCGCGGCACAGGATACCGCCGCGCGCCGCGACCATTGTGCGCCAGTCTTGTTGCTCTTCATCTTGGTTCCTCCTTTTGTTATCGGGTTGATTCTAATGTTTCTGCTTGAATTCTTCGCAACGTAATCCTCTTGTTGCTCGATGCAACGCATCAGTTGACTTGAATGATAGGGGCCCGTGGCGAGTTCTAAGACGGCGGCATCAACACTCATCAGGCGCGTCGCGACAGATGTTATGCCCAATCATGCCCTTATCGGGCGAATCCGGTCAAGCTCGATGAAAACGGGAGTTGTCACTGAGATCCCGATAGCGCGAAGATGACTCCGGCCCGGCGCCTGGATTAGTTCACAGCAGCGCAATCAGCGCCGCGCACACGATGGCGATCACCATCGCAACAGCAAACAGTTTTCGGTCTGTATTTCCGAATAGACGGTCCAGGGGACTGCCGCCGCGCGTTACAGACTCCGCCACCACGGCATTCCGACCCCGGGTCGAGGCCATCGCTGCAAGCCGGTTCAGCCCCGCATCGGAATCGAATGCGCGAGAAATGTACAAGGGCGCCACCGTTCCCGCCACAATGCGAGTGGCTGCGTCATCGGTGCGGCGCGTGCGCTCATCCGGCTTGTGTCCGGACACCAGGGTCGCTTCGGAAACTACCGTGGATTCCAGCTTGAGAGTCATCGTTTGCGTATCCATCGCAATGTCCAGCTTCGCGGTTTTTTCCGCGTCGGTCGCCTGCGATACCGGCGTTGCGTCGGACTTATCCTCTAACTGCTCAAGGCATGCGCGCAGATCGGCCGCAATCTCCGCCGCGTCCTGATAGCGCACATCGGGCTCTTTTTCGAGCATCTTGGCGACGATCAGGTCGAGCATTTTAGGCAAGGACCGGTCCAGCGAGCTGGGCGGCGGCGATATCGTGATCGTTATAGCGTGCATGAGTGCGGCAATCGAGGGCGCGGCGAACGGCGCCGAGCCGCACACCAGTTCGTGGATCAGAATGCCGAGAGAAAAAATATCGGACCGGTGATCGGCGCGCAGCCCGGTCACCTGCTCTGGTGACATATACTTGGGCGACCCCAGTACCGCGCCCGTCTGTGTCTGAATATCCGATATCCGGATGCGCGCGATGCCAAAGTCCATGATCTTCGCGTGCCGCCCGCGGATGATCATGATATTTGCGGGCTTGATGTCGCGATGAACCACGCCATTCTCGTGGGCGAACGCGAGGCCGTCTGCGACCTGCGCTGCGATTTCCAGGGCGAGCGGCAATGCGACGCGGCCCCGCTTCATCAACGCGCGCAGCTCGATGCCCTCCAGCAATTCCATCGCCATATAGGCGGTGTCGCCCTCGCGTCCAATGTCGTAGATCGTGATGAGATTGGGATGGTTCAGGCCGCCGGCGGCCTTGGCTTCCTGGTAGAAACGGGCCTCGTATTCGGCGCGCTCTTCTGCGTCGGCCGACATGATGATGGTCTTGATGGCGACGGTACGGTTGAGCAGCGGATCCTCGCCGCGGTAAACAACGCCCATCGTTCCGCGCCCGAGTTCGGAGAGAATCTTGTAGCGTCCCAGCTGGGTGAGCATCGGGGAGCCCATCAGAACCCCACGCTCTCGCGGAAGCTGCGCCAGCCATCGCGTGCGCTCTGGCTCAGACTCTTGTCACCACTCCTGGACTTCTTTGCGCCGGCGCTTTTGGTAATGAACGTATGGGCAATCGTCATTTCCTCCGCCGGCCCCGGATTGGCTTCGACCTTCAGAGGCGGATGCGGACTGTTGCGCACTTCGATGGTGTGGCGTCCAGGCGTGATCTCGATCCGTGTCAGGGGGGCGTACTGCCTTTGAGCACACCATCAATGTAAACATCGCCGCGAGGCGTCACCTGGAATTCAATAACGGCCGGCGTGACGCGCAGCCAACTGCCGTACAATGCCATGCGCGCCACCACGCCGAGCGCAAGTATGCCGGCAAAAGCCGCGACACCCGTAATCGCAAGGCGCGTGCGCCGCGAGTGCGCTGCGACCTGACCCAGGGTGTAAAGTTCGTGCGAACGAACCTGTTCATCAGTGTGAATGCCGGCGGGAACCAGGCGTGCGGCGCTGTCAGGGGCATCTTCCTGCAGCGCCTCCCGAAACGAACGTGTAGCCATCATCCGGGTCGGCGCAGCGGCCCGGGCCATGATCAGGCCGGCGGAAATGCCGTCACCGACGAGTGCCTGGCCACGATTTATATCCTTCTCGATCGTTACCGGGCCGTGATTGATTCCGATGCACATGGGAAAATCCGCGGCATCGGCTTGCACCCGCTCCGCGAACGCCAGGGCGGCGCCGGGACGATCGAGCAGTGCCACTACGAGGCCTTGCGGGGCATCCAGCACGATGCACCGCTCAGTCGGCATCGGCTGCAATGCGCCGCGCACCAGGTCCTCGATCCGTGCCCTGACCCGCCCCTGCTCAGCGACAGCCTTGCGCGTCAGGTCGTGCACGGCCAGCACAATTACACTGGCGAGAGTGGGCCCGACAACATCGGTCATGTTTTTCGATCCTCTTTTCCGTCATAACGCACGGCACCTGGGGAATGTACACCGCGTAGGCTGGATTGCGATAGGACAAATTTACCCTTATTTTTTGACGCAAGTGGCAGCTCGCCCTGTAACTGAGCTGATGGCAGGCGCAATCGTGTGGTTGTATCCACTGTCATGTATCCTTAGCATCGCTCCATGCGTCCCGATCAAAGTGGTACGCGCCATCTATGCTTTAAGGATACCGACACAAAAAATGCTCGATATCGCCGCCATCTGCCTCGTCATCACTGCACTGCTGGCTTATCTGAACCACCGCTTCGTCGGCTTGCCCACCACCATCGGCGTGATGGCAGCCGCGCTGGTTTTTTCGCTGGCACTTGTTGGGCTGGATGCGCTGGGCATTGCGCACGGCTTGCGTCAGTACGAGGAGTCGCTGCTGCGCTCGATCGACTTTTCGGATGTCCTGATGCAGGGCATGTTGTCGCTGCTGCTGTTTGCCGGCGCGCTTCATGTCGACCTGAGCGAACTCAGAGCCTACCGTTGGCCGGTAGGCGCCATGGCCGTGCTGGGCACGCTGCTTTCCACACTTGCGGTGGGCTTTGGAATGTGGTTTGTGCTGCCATTGACGGGGCTGCATTTGCCGCTCATGTACTGCCTGCTGTTCGGCGCGTTGATTTCACCCACCGACCCGATCGCGGTGATGGGCATCCTCAAGTCCGCCGGCGCGCCCAAAGAACTGGAACTGGTGATCGCGGGCGAATCGCTGTTCAACGATGGCGTGGGCGTGGTGATCTTCTCGCTGCTACTGGGCATGCTGGTGAGCGGCCTCACGCCGACGCCGGGCCAGGGCCTCGAATTGCTGCTGCACGAAGCGGGCGGCGGCCTGCTGTTCGGCCTGATTCTCGGCTACGTGACGTTCCGCCTGCTGAAGAGCGTGGACAACTACCAGGTCGAGGTGCTGTTGACGCTGGCCGCCGTCACCGGCGGCTACGCACTGGCCAGCCAGTTGCATGTGTCCGGCCCGCTGGCCATGGTGGTCGCCGGCCTGATCATCGGCAACCACGGCCGCGCGCTGGCAATGTCGGACACAACGACGTCGCTATCTGGACATGTTCTGTTGTGCAGGAACTTTCCATTGGCTACGTCACGCGCAAAGCAGTCACGCGCCGCTGATCACTCAATAATCGAGACATCCACGCGACGCGACGCTCGACGTGCTTTCTTTCTGCGCTAGAGTAATGCCAACATCGAACCGGTGGTGCCGGTTCGTGCGGATGCCAACGTCGACTATGGATCGCAAAGAACAAGCCAAATCCGGCGGACGGGATGTGCACGCAGCTCCGGTCACGCATACCAATATTCCTGCACGCCTCGATCGTCGGTGCCGTGGAGCCGCTTCCATTGGCTACTGGTGTTCGCCCTTGGCGCCAGCTGGGCCATAGACGGCCTCGAAGTGACGCTGAAGGGCGCGGTCAGCGGCGTCCTCCAAGATCCGGCTTCGCTGCATCTGAGCTGTGCCGAGATCGGCGCATTGGCATCTTTCTACCTGCTCGGCGCGGTCATCGGTGCGCTCGTATGCGGCTGGCTGACCGACCGCCATGGCCGGGCCAAGCTGTTCTTCGTCACACTGGCCATCTACCTCACCGGGACGTTGCTGACCGCATTTTCCTGGGACTTCGCCAGCATCGCCCTGTTTCGATGCATCACCGGTTTCGGTATCGGCGGCGAGTACGCGGCAATCAATTCGGCCATAGACGAACTGGTCCCGGCACGTCTGCGCGGTCGCGTGAGCCTGATCATCAACGGCAGCTTCTGGCTGGGCGCCGTACTCGGGTCCGGTGCCACGGTGGTATTGCTCGACCCTGCCATGTTTGCTGTCGATACTGGCTGGCGCATCGGTTTCGGCGCCGGCGCTCTTCTCGGCTTCCTGGTGTTGTTTGCCAGAGCCTTCATCCCTGAAAGCCCGCGTTGGCTCAGCATACACGGCCATCATGCTCGGGCCGAACACTCCATGACGGAGATCGAAACGCGGGTGGCGCGGCAAACCGGTATTACTTTGTCGTCGGTGACCGAGACCCTGGCCATCCATCCGCACAGCCGTTTCGGTTTTCGAATCATATTCTCAACCCTGTTCAACCGGTATCGCAGCCGCTCGGTTCTGTGCTTCGTCCTGATCGCCTCGCAGGCTTTCCTTTACAACGCCATCTTCTTCACCTATGCCCTGGTCCTGACGCGCTTCTACGCGGTGCCGGCGCAGAATACCGGCCTCTATCTGCTGCCTTTCGCCCTCGGCAATTTTCTTGGCCCGCTGCTCCTGGGTCATTTGTTTGACAGTCTTGGGCGCCGCACGATGATTTCCAGCACCTACGCGATCGCTGCGACCCTGCTGCTGGCGACCGGCGCATTATTCGTCGCCGAAACGTTGACCGCACTTGGACAGACTGCCGCCTGGGCGGTGATTTTCTTCTTCGCCTCGGCCGCCGCCAGTTCGGCCTACCTGACCATCAGCGAAGTGTTTCCACTTGAGCTGCGCGCTCTGGCCATCGCCATCTTCTACGCCATCGGCACCGCAGCCGGCGGCATCGTCGCACCTTGGCTGTTCGGCGTGCTGATCGGCAGCGGCGAACGGATCAATGTCTTCTACGGTTACCTGCTTGGTGCCTTGCTCATGTATATTGCCGCCGCAGTCGAGCTACGCTATGGCGTGCGCGCCGAGCGCGCTTCCCTGGAAGCAATCGCCACGCCGCTGTCGTCGCGACCCGAACAAACAAATCGGGGACAGCCGGGGCGAAAAAAACGTTAGAGGTAGAGGGCAAGCTCGTCAGCGCAAACGAGAAAAAATATGCTAGCGCTGTTTTGTCTCATCCAGCGCATCGTCGACGAGCTTCTTGAACTGCTCGTAGCCGAAGCTGGGCATGCCTTTGCCGTTGACGAAGAACTCCGGCGTCGCGGTTACTTTGAGGGTGCGGGCGTCCGCAAGGTCCTGCGCGATCAGGTTGGCGATTTCAGGAGCGGCCATGTCGGTCCGCATCTTTTCCAGATCCAGACCCAGCCCTCCGAGGTGCTGCCAGACCAGCCCTACCTGCGGCACGTGGTTCGGCGCCCAGGCGTCCTGGGCACCCAGCACGGCCTCAAGCACCTGCCAGAACTTGCCTTGTTTGCGCGCCGCCTCCATCACCGCCACCACTTTATCCGAACCGTTGTGAAATGGCGCGTAGCGCAACACCAGGCGGATCCGGTTGGGATGGGCAGCCAGAATGTCCTTGACCAGCGGGTAGAACGCCTTGCAGGTACCGCAGGCGGGATCGAAAAATTCAACGATCACTACCGGCGCATCGGTATTGCCTAGGGTCGGCGAATGCATGCGAACCAGTGCTGCGCGGTTCGATTCTGGCAACGGCGCAGCAGGCTGATCCTCTTTCTGCATGTTATAGAGCAGCGCCCCGCCGATGAAAGCCAGCAGCAGGCTCACCAGTGCAATGATGAAAAGCGTCTTTTGCTTCATTTGGCACTCCGGAAATGCGCCGCGACCAGCAACGCGATGATGATTGAAAAAGCCACGGCCGCCAACAACGGAATCGTCACAAAGCCGAAAAACTCGATCACCTTTTCCGAGCACGGAATGCCCTGGGTGCAGGGCTTGATGCTCTCGGGAATCACCCCGGCAATCAGCAGTACATGGAAGATGGCAAACGGCCAGCCGATAACTGCCAGCGGCAGCGCGTAGCGAATCACTTTCCGGTCGAAGGGGAACAGCCCAACCGGCAGTATCAGCACCAGGGGGAACATGCAGATGCGCTGGTACCAGCACAACACGCAGGGCGGCAGTTTCATGACCTCACCGAAGAACAGCGCGCCGAGCGTCGAGATGCTGGCGATCAACCAGGCGCAAAATACCAGCATCCACGCCGTCGATTCGCTGCGCGGGAGCGCAGAGGGTTCCGTCGCATTTACTGGCGTATCGAGACTGACTCGGCGACGTTTTTTTCGCATTATTCAATTTGAATGTCAAAAAGATAAACCAATCCCGGTTCCCCTATCATTGTTCCAAAGTCGCGGGTGATCACTATTTAACACGCTTACCGGCTGAGATGAAAGGCCTGAGTTGCTCCGACCTGATTATGATGCATTATACGATCCACGATAGCTCTCGCCGACGGCCGACAGGAGAACCCGTATTGACTGCGCTCCCGGGTCTATAGATACTGCCGTGGAAACAAATATTCAAAGGGGCACGGCGTGAGCGCGCACAAGGTCGATCGGCGGACGGTTCTCAAGGCGGCAGCGGCCCTCGTGACATCAGGCTTCGCCCCTGGCCTGCTGTTCGCGAAATCAGGTGCGGCCGTGAAAACGCTGTCCGGCTACCGCACCATTTAACCACGATACCGTGATCTCGCAATGCGCATGAAAACCATCTCTTATGCCTTCTTCGTGACCGAAGTTGAATATCCGGGACTGCAAGCCGCATGCCCCCGTGATTTTCCGTTCAGCTATGCGGAATTCTGTACCCGCGTAAATCAGAACATTCAGGAGATGGCTGAATCAGTGGCTGTCGAAAAAGTATACGTCAATGTCGACGAATTCCTCGCCTGGTGCGCCGACGCCAACATCAAGCCCAACAACATCAGCCGCGCCAGATATGCCATCGTTATCGGCAATCCCTGGGGTGCGCACGAATGACGCTGCTGAAATGAATAATGGAGCAAAATACCCGGACTCGATATCATCAATGCGTCGGGACCAGAACTGCGCCTAAACGCTACGAAGCGCAGGGCCCTGATGATCCGGCGGCGTTGCCTCGGCACGCTCCACACGATTGCGCCCTGAGGACTTGGCCTGATAAAGAGCGGTATCCGCACGCCCCAGTGTGGCATCTATGTCTTCAGGAGTCTGGTATTGCGCCACGCCAAACGATGCGGTCACGGGCGGTATGCCCAGGTCGGTAAACCCGGCGACCTCTATCCTGCGTCGTGCCCGCTCCGCCACCGCCACCGCACTTTCCAATGCAGTGTCAGGAAGGAGCAGGACGAACTCCTCTCCGCCATAACGTGCAAAGCAATCGGTGGTGCGAAGATCCCTTTCCAGGACCTTGGCGAAGATCTGCAGCACCTTGTCACCGGCGATATGCCCATACTTATCGTTTATTTTTTTGAAGAAATCGATATCTATCATGCACACGCAAAACGTGCTTTTGCTGCGCTTGCTGCGACGCGCTTCCTGCGTCATACGGTCCATCAGGTAGTGACGATTGTATGATCCGGTGAGTTCGTCGTGCATCGCCAACTCCCGGATGGTGGCGAGCGCCGATTCCAGCTGAATATTTTTGTCGCGCATCGCTTTGCGTAAATTGCTGATATGCCCCCCTATCAGCGCGAACCAGGGAAGAATCAAACCCAGCACGACCCAATTCATCAGATCTGCTTTCAGGACGGAATAATCAGGCTTGTAGTAGCTCGACAAAGCGATGACGGCCCCGAAGGAGGCCAGGGCATACACGCCAACGGCGAGCAACTGCCGCGTATTGAGCCGAAACAAGCCGAACAGGATCGCAACCAGATAAGTCATCAGAAAAACGCTGCGCGAACCACCCGCAAAATACATGCCGTAGCTGACCATCGTGAGCGGCACGATGAGTTGCAGTATGGTCAGACTGGGATCCCTGAATCTCAGGTTGAAGCCGCTGCGAATGACGCCGTACAGGAACAGATTGAACAGGATGCCTGCTGTGACGATATGCAAAGTCGGCTTTAGATCCAGCAGACGCAGCCAGACTGCGACCAACAGCACGAAAAACAACATCAGATAGGATCCGCACGCCATTAATAACCGGCGTATGCGCAAAGACTGCTTCGGGTCTTCTTTGGGGAAAAAAGTAAGCATCTGGTTATGGCTGTTGCAGCCGGCAATATCCGGGTATGCGTGCACTACCCCGTGCTGGATACGTTCTATGGTATCCAATCATAATACACGGGTAGCCGCAGCATGGAACCCTGAAGGCGAGGGTGTGGCATGCCAGTCATGTCAGATGAAGGGGCCGGCAGCGGACATTCCCGGTAGCTGCAGATCGAAAGCGGCCAGGTCACGAGGGAAAGGAGCTGGCATTCCCAAATCGGCGGCAGCCTTGAATCGGTGCCAGGCGCCAGTTCACCGCTATCAACTTGTTTTATATTAAAAACCGAGACGTGCGGTGGTCCGGCCCGGTTCTGGAAAACAGTCAGGCGGCCCCTGCTTTCCGGGTGCTCTTAGCGCCCGTCTTCACGGGTTCCTTCCCCAGTTTTTTTGCCTGCTTGGTTATCCGCGCAAGCACCTTCCTGGCCTTTTCCTTTTTCCGTCTGGTCGATATGGTCTGTGAATGCGTCATTGGTGTCTCCGGTAAATGAATGGTTATTGTATAGCACGCTAGTTTGATCTGTTTTACTGTTCCCGGTCAACGTATACGGCTGCAGCAAACAAATAAATGAATTACGATAGTAAAACCAAGCAGCCAGGTCTTGCAATCCAGCATTGCTCTGGCTAGATTTTTTGGCATGACAAGCCCCCTTGGCATACGAGCAGAATGTATGATTGCAAGACCTGACCCGTACGCTCAGTTTTTATCATCCACCACAGTGAGACAAAAATGAATCAACGATTGCGCGGTATTTCAGACGACGAGGCGACCGGCATGGTCAAGGAAGTTTTTGACTCCGCCAACCAGTTGCTCGGGCGCACGTCCAATCTCGTGCGGATTCTCGCCCACAGCCCTCATGTTGCGAGGTGGTTTCTGCCGTTCATGGCGGTGGTTCGTCAGCCCAACGCCGGGGCCGTTTCTGACGTGCGCCTGCGCAACCTGGCCGTTCTCAAGACCTCGACTGTTAACGACTGCCACTACTGAACGAGCCACAATCAGGTGCTTGGTCAAGCACTGGGGCTTACCGACGCGGAATTCGAGGCGCTGCAAGGGAACGACTACCGGAGCAGCCCGCTGTTCAACGAACGGGAAAAGGCGGTCCTGGCATGGGCTGAAGCGATGACGCTCAATACCGCCAAGCGCGACAATGCAGCATGGGGGGAAATGCGGCGCCTGTTCACCGACGCCGAGATCGTGGAGATATCGATGATCACGGGCATATTCAACATGGGCAACCGGCTCACCGACTCGTTCCGCATTGATCTCGAACCGGAGGAGTACAACCGCAGGCAGCACGGGGCGATCGGCGTGACGACCAATGCGCTCGAGGCCTATGCATGCCGGATCTGCTCCGGCGCCAAGAGCACTTCATAAAGACCGGGAATTAAGCAGGCGGAAGCGGAACATGTAGACTGGGCCTGGTTTCCCAAACTTACAATGGCACATTCTGTGTTTGATCAATGATTAGTGAAGGAGGAGTGGCATGAGTTCTGGACGTTCAGAGATGCACGCGGGCGAAGCGGTGGCTGAGGCCCTACGGGAGGAGAACGTCGAGAGCGTGTTCAGCGTTCCCGGCTCCCACATCCATCCGATCTACGATGGGTTGAGCCGGGTGAAATCGATCAAGTTCGTCACCTGCAAGCAGGAGCCGAACACCTCGCTCATGGCAGACGCCTACGGCCGCCTCACCGGCAAGCCCGGGGTGTGCATCGTCACCGCCGGGCCGGGCTGCATCAACTCTATGGCCGGGGTGGCGCAGGCTTACGGCGCGGCTTCCCCGATGGTCCACATCAGCGGTGCCGTGCCTCTGAAGGCCGACCTCGAAGCCTTTCACGGAGTCGATGACCCCGCCTCCGTGCACAAGATGTTCAAGAAAATCACAAAGTGGAGCGCGCGCATCGAACGCATCGAGGACATCCCCGAGACCATGGCCCGTGCTTTTCACATCGCCCGCAGCGGGAGACCGGGACCCGTGCACGTCGAGCTGCCCCGTCTGTCGGATTACAGCGAGTCCATCCTCCAGGAAAAGCCGGCGATGCTCCCGGCATACCAGGCGCTCCCCACCGTGGCCACCCATCCCGATCCCCGGGACATAGACCGCTTCGCGAAGCGGCTCATGGAGGCCAAGTCTCCGGTTATTGCGGCCGGCAAGGGCATCATCCGGAAGGGGGCGATGCGGGAGCTGTCGGAACTCTCGATGAAGCTGCAGGCTCCAGTGGTTTTCGCACAGGATGCCATCGGGGTCATCCCTGAGGCACACCCGTTCTTCGCGGGCCATTTTCAGCATTACCGCAGCCACCCTCTTTGTGTCGAGGCGCTGCAAAGCACCGACCTCATCCTCGGCGTGGGGCTGCGGATGGGTACGGCCGAACTGTCCCAGCTGCGGGAGCGCGCGCCCGAGAAGAACTTCATACTGATCGGCTTCGACGACGCCGCGGATTCCCGCTACCAGGGGGAAGACCAGCGCGTAGCCGACCCCAAGCTGTTTCTTGCCGGCCTGCTGGAACGCCTGGGTAACTTTCAGCGGCCGCGGGACGAGGCGCTCGTTCGGAGAATGGCGGAGCGCAAGGCCGCCGTACGCGCCAGCCTCGCCGCGCAAAACGACCCGCACCGGAATGATAATCCCATCCACCCCGGCATTCTGATGGATGCCATGAACGCAGTTCTGAACGACAACGCAGTGGTTGCGAGCGACGTAGGCAACTGCCAGATGTGGGCCCGGACCTTCATGCGCATCGCGACCCCCGAGTCCTTCATGCAGTCAGGCGTCTGGAATGCGATGAGCTACGCGCTCCCGACCGCCATCGTGGCAAAGATGGAATACCCGGAGCGCGACGTGGTTGCCCTAGCCGGGGACGGCGCTTTTCTCATGACCATCGGCGACCTGCCCACCGCCGCGGAGTACGGGGCGAACATCTTGATGATCGTTCTCAACGACGGCGCCTTCGGCCAGACCTTCATGCAGCAGACCAACATTTACGGCCACACTTATGGCACCAGCTTCAAGAGCCCGGACTTCGCCGGAATCGCCACGGCCTGCGGTGCTGAAGGTATCCGCGTCACCGATCCGGGGGACATCGAAGCAGCGCTGCGACAAGGCCTTGCCGCGACGAAGCATAAGCCCGCCCTCGTCGAGGTGATGGTAGCCAAGCGTCCGTACCCAAAGATCTAGAACCGGGCCGCTGTCAGGTCTACTTTTCTCATGCAGGCAGGGATATTATGTGTATTCCATGCTCAGGAATAAGAACGGGTTGATTGATGATTAATGATCCGCAGAAATTTTCAAGCAGTTCCGGCCCGCGATTTGGCCAAATTGCGATTGAGATGGACTTTATTACGGTCGAACAACTGTTGGATGCCCTGGCCTATCAGGAGGCCGACGATCTCGCTGGAAAAGAGCATCGCTATCTCGGCGCCATTTTTTTGGACCGGGGCCACATGACAGCCGATCAAATCAATACGGTGTTAGAGCGCATGCTCAACCAGGGCCAGGCAAAACCGTAAATCCGTACGGGAACAGGCTCGTAAGCCAGTCCGCGATCTGCGGTCTTCGCCATGAATCACGTCAGGCGCCTCGATCACCGAGAACACCGCCGGGAAACCTTTGCCGCTTCCTTCGGGGCCGAGGCCGATCACACCATTGAAGCGTGAGTAGAGCCCCGCCGTTTCCTGCGCGGCGTAGCCCGCCGGCCAGTGCAGCTCGAAGCAGTACTCGCGGTCCGTTACCGCACCCTTGAACAGCAGCGCGAAGGCGTGTTTCAGAAAGTCGATAAGCAAACTGCCAAACCGCGGCGCAACGTAGCGAGCGCGTTCGATGCGTAGGCGCTTGCGCCGAGGCCGCGACGGGGGCGGCGGCGTTGGCGGCTGAGGTGGCGTGGGGGGCGCGTCGTGTTCCGGGATGCCGGGATAGGCGCCGCGCACGAATCGGCGCACGCTGTCTTCCCCCTGCGCGAATGCGCGCTGCTCGCTTTCACACGGCATGTCAGGCGGATGTCATCAGCGCCCCTTAGCAACTCCCAGACCTCCATTTCCTTGCGCCGGCAACGGATTTCCTGATCGACGCTGTTACGGCTGAGTCGAGGCCAGATGGATCGCCTCGTGCGCGAGTATCTGCGCCATCACCGCGTCGCGCATTCCCGGCCACGTTTCGTTCACCGTGATCGTCGGCGGATTCGTGCTCTTGTCAATTGTTCCCCAATGCGTGAATGCAGCGTGCTACCGAATCTCGCAGTTCTGGAGCGCCCGGATCACCGCCCGCAGATTCTCGTGCTTTTCGCGCAATCGGCGATACCGCTCGCGTGCATCATCCCGCTGGTTCTTGTAATCGTCACTGTTATGCACATCCATCGCCTCGTCGAACAACCTCTGGCGTGCCTCCTCCATACTGCGGATGGCACGTTCTGACTCGGGGATCTGGTTGGGCATGGTTTGTCCTCCTTCGCTTCAGCACCCATCAAACGGGCAGGAACCGGCAAGATCATAGCCCGCGGCAGCGGCAAGCCCGCGGAATTGGGAAAAACAGGACTCTCGTATGATACCCAAGCCGGTCATTGGTCGTGTACATTAAATGCGAAACCGGTCGGGCGGGATGATGCTGGCAAGACTTAAGGCGGTGTTGTGCAGCCTGTGGGTCAGATAAGTGCGCCTGCCCGTTTCTCGTTTAGAAAGTCCGAACGGTAACTTGGGCCGTCGCTGCCATGCGCCAAGTTTCGCTGGCGAGCTGGCATGCGTAAGCCTGCATACGAGGAAGGCCAAAACGATGAACGAGAACGCGGTTGCTCAGGACACGGTTGTGGGCATTGATGTAGCGAAGAAGAAAGTGGATTTGTTCATGGTTCTGGAAGGTAAGGGCAAATCGAAGGTGTTTGATAACACAGCGGCTGGTCACCGCGAAATCCAACGCTGGCTTACCGAGCGCGGTTGCCGTCCGGCGCAAACCCACGTGTGCCTGGAGGCCACCGGCCCCTACTCGGAAGCATTGGCCAGCGCGCTGGCGGCAGGCGGCTGGAAGGTCAGCGTGGTTAATCCCGCGCGGATCAAGGGTTTTGCGCAGGGGGAACTCGCACGTAACAAAACAGACCGGGCCGACGCGGCACTGCTCCGCGCGCTTTTGCGCGGCGATGAAGCCCGCCCTGTGGGAGCCGCCTTCTTTGGCAACCCGGCAGTTAAGGGCGTGGGTGGATCGGCTGCAGGCGCTTAAAGACATGCGCCAGCAAGAGCTGAACCGGGTAGAGGCGCTTGAAGCGGGCGAGCACAGCGAGGTGATGGCGCACGTTAAAATCCACATCACCTGGCTGGACGAGCAGATCACCAGGCTGGAGCAGGACATTGATGATCACATCGACCGGCATCCCGAATTGAAAGTCGATGGCGAGCTCATCGCCAGCATTCCGGGGATTGGTCAGACCACGGTAGCCAAGGTGTTGGCCTATGCGGGTGACGTGCGGCGTTTTGACAACGCCAAGGCGTTTGCCGCCTTTATCGGTCTGAGTCCGCGGCAGCGGCTCTCGGGCACCTCGGTGCGGGGGCGCACGATGCTAAGCCGCGCCGGGCACAAGGCGCTGCGGCATGCGCTTTACATGCCGGGATTGGTGGCGCGCAGGCACAACGCGGCGCTCAAAACATTCGGCGACCGGCTAAGTCAGAACGGGCTGGCGCCCAAAGCGGTGATCGGGGCGGTGATGCGCAAGCTCGCGCATTTCATCTACGGCGTTATCAAATCTGGCAAGCCATTTGACATGAAGCGAGCCATGCCCGTTCTTGATTATCAAGACGGTATCTGACCCTCTGTATTTTCTCTGGCGAAAGGAGCCTGCGTTTTCGCCGTAGCCTCTGCTCGCCTACACCTTGCGTTCTGTCAGCAATGAAAAGATCTGATTCACCGCTTCTTGAGCCTTCACGCGGAGCGCCGCGTCGTCATTATTTGCGACAGGGTGGCCGATTACCGCAAACGGATAATCCGGCAAGCCGTTCAGTCCGCCTACCAGTTTCGCGACTGTCAAGAACCGGTCGGTAATAATAGCAACAGCAGGAATGCCCAGCCGCTCGGCTTCTATGGCGTCGTGCAGACTGCACGACGAGCAACTCCCTCAGTCGCCGATCGCGGAGAGGACAGCGTCCGCGCCGCTCATCTCCGCCAGCATCTGGGGAGGCACCGGTCGCGAAGCATCGGGTTTACGTCGGCGAATGAATTCTCGAACCCCGTATTCATTGCGCAGAATTTCCTCTACGAAATCGAAGAGCCGCTTGGTACCAATCTTGGCGTTGTCGATCATGCCGACAACCGCGCCATTGAGCGACGGCAGCGCCAGTGCCATGCGCATGGCGTCACCTTGCGCTACCTGCCGGGGATCCAGAACTCTTAATGACATGGGTTGGTTCTCCTTGTGGACTGTAGTCAAACGGTGATGGGTGCAGTAACGGCAAGTGATTTCTTGCCGTACCAAGGCGGAATTATCGCCCCGAACCCTCCTGCTGGCCCGCCCGCAGCCACGACGAGCAGGTCGTCGGGACTGCGCAGCGCGCAGTAAACCTTCTCCTCATCCTTGCGCCCGGCAACGGCAGCTTTGCCGACCGCGCGCCAGTCGCCGCGTTTCACTCGGGCGACATCGAACACGTATTCGCGAATATTCTGCTTGCTCCAGCCGGCTGCGGCAAAAATCTCTCGATGCTGCTTGGGAATCACGAACGCGTAGTTCCCCTCCCAGATCGAATAAGTCAGCATGTTGCTACGGATCGCGGCGGCGTAGGTGTCGAGGATCTCCTTCGGATCGTGGGTCCACTCGTTCATGATCTGGTGCGGTGACTCGACCTGCATTACTGTTACTGCAGACGTGCCAGCTGCAATTCCGCGTTCGACCGACAAAGGCAGCCAAGTAGAGTCCTCCTCATCCTCGGCCACGCAGAATGTGAATTTGCCAGGATGGCCCAGTGTCGATCGGTCAAGCTGCCCCGGACTGCCACCCAAGACATTCAGCATAACCAGGCGAACGCTGCGGCCGATGGTCGCATTCGCGCGTGCGGCATTAGCCAAGGCATTATGCGTTGTATTCATTCCGATCTTAAGACGAATCGGTCCGTTAACGACGATAAATGGCGCACTGCCTCCCGTGCTGGCCGTACTGCCGTGCAAGGCGTACTCCGGCTTGCACATCGCTTTGATGATCGCAACGCTGACTGGAAAGTACTCGGGCATACAACCCGCCATCACTGCCGCGATCGCAACCTTCTCAGCGCTGATGCTGCGGCGGCGCACCGGCTCAACGCCGATGACATCGCTTGCTACCAACCCCGCGGCATCAAGAAAGCGCGTCACAGCCTCTTCGGTCGGCGGCACCACGGGCAGACCATCCGTCCAGCCGTTACGCTGGAACAGTTCGTTCGCCTCGGTCGCGTCGGCGACTTCGAAAACCGAGCTCGCGAACCCGGTCGTGCTACTCATTTGTTGCTCACTCAGGACATCCTCCGATTTGATCATATAATACCTTCGCTCCTCAGTCGCTGCACGTCTGCGGCCGACATGTTCGCATAACGTGCGAAGATTTCCTCGCTGTGCGCACCCGGTACTGGTGCCGGGCTGTCGAAACTCGCGGGTGTGCGGCTGAATTTGATTGGAAAGCCCGGATCCGAAGCCGCGGCGGACGTCCCAGTCATCGTGTAAGGCATGTAAGGGGTCAGACTCCTAAGACTGCTGACGGCGTAACTGCTTACGA
>CALOEN010000041.1:0-46397 GCA_942492335.1 uncultured beta proteobacterium
AGGGCTGGTGCTGTCGTTTCACGGCATGGGCGGCAACCTCGGCGAAGCGCTGGCACCGCTGGTGGTCGGCGCGCTGCTCGTCTGGTTCAGCTGGCGCACGGTGGTGGTGATCAACGTCGTGCCCGGCCTCGTCATGGCAAGCCTGATCCTGCTCATGCTGGGCGCGCTGACCATGACCCGCACCAGGGAGGACGGCTCGATCAACGCCGCCGCGGAATCATGGGGCGTGAAACAGTACCTGCGCGATTTTCGCAGCCTGCTCAGGAACCGGGGGTTGATGCTGGTATCGTGCAGTTCCGCGTTCCGCACCATGACGCAGGTCGGGCTGCTGACTTTCCTGCCGGTCTACCTCGCCTACGAACTCGGCTATTCGCCGTTTGTCGTCGGCATCTGTCTGACTGTGATGCAGGTCGCCGGTTTCATCGCGGCCCCGGTCGCCGGCCATCTCTCGGACAAAATGGGCCGCAAACGCATCGTGATCTCCAGCATGTTGCTGACCGGGGTCATGATCGTGGGCATGGCACTCGCGGGCAAGAGTGCCGTGTTTGTGCTGTTCATCGCGCTGGTCGGGTTTTTTCTCTATGCCCTGCGCCCGGTGTTGCAGGCCTGGGCGATCGAGAGCACACCCAAACACCTGGCCGGCACCGGGGTGGGGCTGCAGTTCGGCATCCAGGGCATAGGCGCCAGCATCGCCCCTGCAATCTTCGGCATGATCGCGGACGCCTACGACATTTATACCGGTTTCTTTTTCCTTGCCGGCACCATCATCTTTGCCAACGTGCTGGTGTTCTTCATGCCTGACACCGCCGCCGGACAGAAAGCAGTATCAGCGACTGCCGGCTAGAAACCATTCGCGCCTGGGCACATGAACAACCCTGGGCGCGCTGTTGCGTGACCCCGGGCTGCTGGCGGCGCAGGCGCATTAAATCGAAAAGACGGGAGTGAATGAATTGGAAACCTGGGAACGCAAGCTGGGCCTGATCGTGCCGTCGTGGAATACGGTCATGGAATACGAGGTACAGCGCATGGCGGGAGGCGCGATGTCAGTGCACACCCAGCGCATCTCGCACACTGCCGACACCGAAGAAAACCTGATGTGGATGGGAACGCAGGTGCCGGCGGCGGCACAACTCCTGGCACACGCCAAAGTCGGTGTCATCTGCTACGGCTGCACTGCGGGCGGCTTTCTCAAGGGTCCGCAATACGACAGGGACATGAGCGCCCGTATCCTGGCCGATACCGGCATCCCTGGTGCAACTTCGGCCTCGGCGATCACCGATGCGCTCAACGCGCTCGGCGTCACGCGAGTGAGCGTCGCAACCGCCTACGAGCCGTGGCTGAACGAAAAAGTGCAGCAGTATCTCGAGGCCGCCGGCTTTACGGTGCTCGCCATAAAAGGTTTCGGCACCCAGGCCCACGCCGCCGTCACGCCGGACCGCGTTGCCGCGCTTGCCAGGGAAGTCGACCGGCCTGAAGCGCAGGCGATATTCATCAGTTGTTCCAACCTGCGCACGCTGGAAATCATCGAATCGCTGGAGCAGGACCTCGGCAAGCCTGTAGTCACCAGCAACCAGGCGTCGATGTGGGGCATGCTGCGTCTGGTCGGCGACAAACGCCCAATCCCCGGCGCGGGGCGGTTGTTCCGCGAGGCATGAACTCAGGGTGGCGCTCCGGGCATGAGATCGAAACCCTCGCCGGCACCATCATCTTTGCCAACGTGCCGATTTTTTTCATGCCCAGTGGCACGCAGGGCAAGCCGCTCGTGGCGCAGGCCAAGGCGGCCTGACCATCGCAGAAAGAGCCGGCCCGCCACGAACATCCCCGAAGGAGGGATCAGACGCGCACTGCCGTAATCGCCTTTCGCCTGGCGAACCTCGCGGATATCAACGGCCAGCTCAAGCTGATAACCGTGAGCGCGGCAAACAGGTCCACGACCGGGCTCTCGAACAGCCGCCACCAGCGGTTATCAAGAATAATCATGGACTGCGAGAAGGACTCCTCGACGAGAGTCCCCAGAATGAGCCCCATGACGAGCGGCGCCGGGCCAAAGCCATGGCGCAACATGAGGAAACCCACGATGCCGGCGATGAGCATGACCCACACGTCGAACACCGATGCCCCGTAGGAATACGACCCGACCAGCGAGAACACGAACACCAGGGGCCAGAGAATGGTTCGGGGAACGAGCGTGATCCGCGAGAAAACCTTTGCCCCGACGAGACCGATGACGAGGAACATGAAGTTCGCCAGGAGCATCGCAAAAAAGATGGCGTAGACGAAATGCGGCGTCTCCTTCATAAGATGCGGGCTGGCGGACGTATACCGTGCATGATCAGTGCTGCGAGAATGATCGCCGTCGTGCGCGCTGCCCGGAATGCCGAGCGCCAGCGTCGGCACCATCGCTCCGCCGGTGGCGGCGTTGTTTGCCGCCTCCGGACCCGCAATGCCTTCCGGACAGCCGGTGCCGAACTCTTCCTTGTGCTTCGACCAGCGCTTCGCCTCGTTGTATCCGATGATGGCGGCAACCGTGGCGCCCTCCGCCGGCAGCACGCCGATGAAGGTGCCGATTCCGGAGGAGCGCAGAATCGTGCCCCAGATCCGGCGAAAGTCCTCGCGGGTGGGGAGCTTCACCACCGTCGCCTTGATGCGCTCGTAAGCTTTATCCGCCACTTGCGACTGGTCGAGCAGCTCGCTCACGGCGAACAGACCGATCAACACCGGGACGAAGCTCACGCCTTCGGTGAGTTCCGGCACGCCGAAGGTGAAGCGCTCGACGCTCGTAGTAAGGTGGATGCCGATGGTGCTGATCAGGACGCCAATCGCCCCGGCAATGAGATTGCGCAGCGACGACTTGCCGCTGATCGATGCCAGCATGGACAAGGCGAAAACCGCAAGCGCGAAATACTCCATCGGCCGGAACGAGCCGGCGATACGCGCCAGTAACGGCGTCGCGAACAGGAAGACGATCAGGCTGATTAAGCCTCCGCAGACGCTGCTCACCGCCGCGATGCCGAGCGCGCGGCCCGCCTCGCCGCGCTTCGCCATCGGATAGCCGTCGAATGCCGTGGCGACGGCGGGGGGCGCGCCCGGCGCATTGATGAGGATCGCCGTGATCGAACCGCCGAAGGTCCCCGCACAGTAGAGTGCGGCCATCATTGCGATGGCCGGAACGGGCTGCAGGGTAATGGTAAAGGGCAAGAGCAGCGCCACCGCCATCGCCGAACTCAGCCCCGGCAACGCGCCCACCACCACGCCAATCAGCACGCCAAGAAAAATCCACCCCACGTTCGTGGGATCGGCGATCAGGCGCAAGCCTTCGAGAACCGGTGCCAGATCCATCAAAACTCCTATGGAAAAGAGAAACCGATGGTGCCAGGAGTGAAGTAGACACCGAGCAAGTAGGAGAAGAGCAGCATCACCGCCACCGGAAAAATTGCGACGAAGGGCACAAGAATTTTCCACCGGCGCTCGCCCCAAAGCAGCGGCAGCCCGCCGGATACCAGGACCAGCGCAAGAAAGGTGCCGGTCAAGTTGATCGAAAGCACCGCGAGAACGAGGAATCCGGCGGTAACGTAGGCGATGGGCCGCAAGCGATTCTCACGCGCCTTGTTGAGCACTTTCCCGCCCTCCCCCCGCAACCGTTGCTCGAATGGAAGCGCCAGCGCGAGGAGCGCGATGATCCACAACAGCATGCGCGGAAACCGCTCCGGAGGCATGCCCTGGGCAAATAGCGGCGCGACTTCCTCAAAAGTCGTCGTCACGTAGTACAGCACCCCGCAAATGGCGATCAGCACGGCGCTCACGACAAAGTCTGTGCGGTTGATCATGGCAGTTTCCAGCCCCGGGCTTAAAGAAAACCCGGAACGTCGAATTGCACGCTCCGGGGGATCGAGGATTTGCGCGAATTACTTATTTTTGAGCAGACCGAGATCGGTCAAAGCCTGGACGGCCTGCACATACTCTTCCTTGATTTGTTTGTCCCACACCTCGTGGCCCGCGACGCTATCCTCGACGCTGAGCCCGGCACTCTTCAGGTAGTTGGCAAAGACCTCATGGTGCATCGCCTTTACCATCGCTTTGGACAGAATCTCCACGCGGTCTTCAGGCGTGCCCTTCAGCACCCAGTAGCCGCGGGTAGTGGAGACTTTCACCGGATAGCCGTTTTCGAAGGTGGTGGGGACATTGGGATAATCGGCGAGTCGCTTGGGCGCCATCACCGCCAATGCGAGGAAAACCCCATCCTTCACCTGGGAACCGGCCTCGCTGACGTTCGGCAGCGTCGCGTCAATCGCGCCAGACATCAACGCCTGCACCATCTGCGCGCCACTGCCAAAGGGCACCACCTTGAACTTGATGCCGCTCGCCTTGGCGAAGCGCGCGAGCCCGATATGTTCCGTCCCGCCAATCTGCGCAACGCCCCAGTTGAGCGGCTTGTCCTTGGAGGCCTCGACCAGATCTTTCAGGGTCTTGTACGGGCTCTTTGCGTCGACGGTGATGAAGGTGGGGTCGTCCATCGCACGGGCCACGCCCACCATATCGCCGATCTTGAGAGGCGATTTACCGCGGGCGATGGTGTAAAGATGGGTCTGCGTCAACGCCAGCACGGTGTAACCGTCGCGCGGTTTGCTTGCCGCGTACTGGTGGGCCTTGGCGCCCGAGCCGCCGCGCATCGCCACCACCGACATGTCGACGTCGAGGATGCGCCGGGCGCGGATCATCACCATGCGCGCGGTGGTATCGGTGCCGCCGCCGTACTTCGAATGGATCACGATCTGTATGGGCTTGCTTGGAAATTTTTCCTGGCCTTGCGCGAGCGGCACGGCGGCAACACAGGCGAGGGCCACGCCAACAATCAAGGCGCGGCGGAGTAATGCATAATGCATGCGTATCATGGCAGTCTCCTTTTGTTGTGATGGTAATGCTGCAAGAATCTTATTTCTCCGCTTTACCTCCCCTGCTTCTATCTTGACCGGGTGTGCTATCCTTATATCCCAGCCCGCGCAAGATTCGGCGGGAGCGAACATGAATGACCCAAGGTTAGTCCAAATGCGCACTGAAGTCCATGTTCACGGCACGGCGTTCATCTGCAAAGGCGTCCGGCTGTCCCAGATCGAGCTGGCGCTGCGCCCCTGGCTCAACTACCTCGACGTCGACTCCATTGCCGAAGCCCACAGCCTCGAACGCGAGGAAACGGGAATCAAGTTCGACGCCAAAGAGCGAACCATCAACATCTGCTGGACCGGCGAGGTCGGTCGCAGTTTCCACGACCGCCTGACCGAAACCTTTAACAATCTGGGACCGCTGACCGAATACGCGTCGGAAATCGAGGTCACGTTTTACCCCGAGCATGGCGAAGACGAGTTTCACCAGATGTTTGTCGGGCCCAGCGCGGAAGCCATGCACGAATTCCGCCGCCAGTGCGTGATCGAAGACATCACCGGCATCCTGGCGCGTCATCTTGATGCGCCGTCTACCGAACAGGTCACCACGCTCATCAATCAGTTGTTCGACACCGATCTCGCCACCAAACGCGAAGGCGGAGACAAGACCACCTCGTCTACAGTGATCCCTGCTGCATCCGCGCAACAAGCACCCGCACTGAACACCGGTGACCAGTGAAAGGGTGACTGGTTGACGAGCCAGGAGTTAGCAGCCTTCTGCAGGTTAGTGAGTCGCAGCACTCGCCCACTCCCCCTTCTCTGCGTTATCCAATCAAAATCGCGGCGCGCACCGTGTGCCCAACAGCGCAAAGCGTTCCAAGATCCGTTCTCCGGCAATGACTGCTTTCGACCCGAAGCGCAAGTCTAATAATGTCTTGGTGAACGGCGGGCCTGGGCGGAGACGAGTAATTGCATACCGCGCAAGTGCGCGTCGACTTGGGGGGATTGGCGGTGCGCTCGGCTAATCGACGGTGACGATTTCCTTATACTTGCCGTGGAGTTTGAAAGTCGCCTCAATCGATCGAAATGCCGCCCAAATCCCAACGAGAGCAACAACGACGTTGCTCCACCCGCCGACTGACTCGGCGACTCCGACCATCAACGTCGTTACTATGGCGACGAGAGACATCAATAGCGCAACCACTGCAGCGGTTCGGCTAAAAAATCGCCGGATAAAAAACGCGCAGAGCGCAAATATCGCTGCGTCGATGAGCATCGATTGCGCTAACAAAAATCCTATTCCGGCCTGGATTCCGGCGACAAGAAAAAGTGCGGTTGCGCTGTCTTTCGCAACATTAACCGCGTCATCCCGGTTGCGGATCATTGAAAACCAACCCGCCATCTTTGGTTTTTCTTCCACCATTTCCCCTCCTACTGCGATCTATTCCCCCGCCCGGCGCATTGTCAATATCCGCTTCTGGCCTATTCTGTTGAAAAACTCCCCGAATGGATTTTCGAGTCGAATTTAGGGGTCATCTCGCCTTCAACCGCAGATCGTCGACCCTAGGCCATTCTGAGAGATCTATTTTCTGCACGAAACCTGTAAACGTGCGGCGAGCGAGTTTTTCAACAGAATGGACCCATCGCTGTCGGTCGGTGGCTATGAACACACATTCAGGAACGGTCGAATATGGCGCTGGCGGAATCACGCCTATGCAAAGATTGAAGCTCGCCGCTTAACTCCACTTCTCTCCACCTCTGATTGATGTTAAAAATGGAGGGGTTACCGGAGCCTGATCATGCTACTCCCCAAGGGAACGCCGATATGACCGAAAATACCAAAATCCAAACCTGGGAGCGGCTCGAAGCGCTCGCGCAGTCCTACGACGCGAAGGGCCTTGAGGCCTACGTTGAATCCATCGGCCCGAGCGAGGCGTTCCGCGCGCTGTTGCGCCTCGAACCCGAAGCACGCGAACGCGTGCTAACTACACTCTCCCCCGCGGATGCGGCGGACCTGATCGAGGAAATTCCGGAAGAGCACGCCGCCGACCTGCTCGAAGACCTGTCACTGGAGAGGGCAGCCTCTATCGTGAGCGCGATGGAAAGCGACGAACAGGCGGACGTGCTGGCAAACCTCGACCCGGAAGACGCTGAGGCGATTATCGCCAGGATGCCTCCGGATGAGGCCCGGGATGCAAGACTGCTACTGCCGTTTCCGCGCGACGTCGCCGGCGGCCTGATGGTCACCGAGTACCTATCGTATCTGGAATCGGCCACGGTGAAAGACGTGATCGAGGATCTTAACCAGCGCACCGAGGAGGGATTGAGCGATGATCTGCACGCCTACGTGGTCTCGGATGCGAAACGGCTCATCGGCACGCTCGACCTGCGCGACCTGGTGCTCGCGCGCCGCGACACGCTGCTCGCGCAACTGCTCAAACCCGCGCCGCAGGTAAAGACCGACGCGACGCTCGACGAGCTGGAGGAGTTCTTCGAGCGCGAGGACGAGGCCGCGGTGCCGGTGGTCGATGCACACCTGGCGCTGATGGGCGTCGTGCGCCGCAAGGACGTCGCCGAGGCAATTTCCGAGCGCTCCGAGAACGACTACCGCAAGACACAGGGCATCGTCGGCGGCGACGAGATCCGCTCGCTGCCGCTGGCGGTGCGTTCACGGCGGCGCCTGTCGTGGCTCTCCGTCAACATCGTCCTCAACATCATCGCAGCCAGCGTGATCGCAGCCTACGAGCAGACGCTCGCGGCGGTGATCGCGCTCGCGGTGTTCCTGCCTATCGTTTCCGACATGAGCGGCTGCAGCGGCAATCAGGCGGTTGCCGTGAGTATCCGCGAGCTCTCTCTCGGCATCACCAAGCCCTTCGAGCTGTTTCGCGTGTGGTTGCAGGAGATCAAGGTCGGCCTGATCAACGGCATCGTGCTGGGCACGCTGCTCGCGCTCGCCGCCATTCTCTGGAAAGGCAATCCATGGCTCGGGCTGGTGGTGGGCGGGGCACTCGCCGTAAATACGCTGGTCGCGGTCTCGATCGGCGGCACTGTGCCGCTCTTGCTTAAGCGCCTGAAGTTGGACCCGGCGGTTGCCTCCGGCCCAATCCTCACCACCATTACCGACATGTGCGGGTTTTTCCTGGTGCTGAGCTTCGCGACCGCGATCCTGCCGCGTCTTGCCGCCTGACGCAGGCACAGACAACTTTGGTGAATTGGAAGGCGCTGATCAATAACCGATTCTGGCCGGGAGCTGCCGTCGGGGGAGGGTCCGGTTCCGACCCACAGCGGAGATAGCCAAGACAAAGAAAATCCCCGCCGAAGCGGGGTTTTTGTGGATGCTGAACTTTCCAAGTCCCCACGTGGTCAAGTTTTTAATAATTAGGCTTGAAAACTATTTGCTTGTCGCAAGTTATTCACCAAGTTGAGCTGTCAATGAGAGATTTTTCGAGTGACGAAAAAAAATCTTGGTATGCTTTCGGATCCACAACTGGCTCAACATTGAACTGTGCGTTTGCTCTCACAGTCATCTGAGTTTTACCCTTTGGACGCACAGAAACAGTCATCTTAAGTCGATATTGGGGCTCTATTTTGGTTCCGCCTACGGATCCCAGCATCGCGTCGGCTCGATCAATAATGAAACCGAGGTCTTGAAGTGTTGTAATCGTGGCGCGAAGAACTTTTTCTTTATCGGTCGTATCAAAAACTCTTGATTGGTAGCTTCTCTTTTGTAGCTGCGTCTCAGATCCAGTATCCATTATCCTTTGATTTGTTGTCGCACATCCGGAAAAGAGAATTAGAGTAACAGCTATCGAAAGCGCGATAAGCCTCATATTTTTTGCCCCTCGATGAATACTGACTTGGAAAGCTTATCAAAAATTCTATTATCAATTCCGGATCATGGAGGGTCTCCGCAATTTCGCTATTATCAGTCCGACGCACAACCCGTTGAAATGTTACTCGAACTAAGTTTTCATCGATGGGTTTACTGTCTTTTGTTTCCTGTACAGGACGAACGACGAGAGATACGCGGATCGTTTGATCTTTACTTATGGGCGCTGCGCCACCCCCAAGCAATGCGATGAATATAGCGGCCACAACCTCACCGGCATTTGACGCATCACGCTGTTTAGCAGCTGTCAGAACTCCCAATTTGTTCGGAGTTTTCAAGGTAACCCGAGATCCTGCAACGTTTAGAACACGCTATAAGGAGGTCGTTTTCCTTGATACCTGAATAACGTCTGGTTTCGGAGTTGGCGCTGCTTTAGCAGTTCAGGAGTTACGACGAAGATAGGCGGTAATTAAAGACCAGAAGATTACATAAAAATAGTGTGTTGTAGGTTATCAGTCTATTTGTACAAAGTCTCTAACCTTCTTTTTCTTTGTAAATTTATATGACGGTGAGAGTGCGTTGACTTGTTGAGGATGCACCTGCTAGAGTTGGCACCCACCGCCGCCCCGCAACTTCTCCAAAAAAACACTCCACTCTTGTTCTCGATAGTGGCGATTTTGTCGTTTCCAGACTTCCGACGTTCATCACGTCGACACAAGAACCCTATGCTCCGCAACGTCGCCCCACTCATTCCTTGCGATTTTTGAACTGTTCCAACAGTAACTCGATCGCTTGAGTTGTCTTGAAGGGCCCTTGTTTGGTATCACAAGATTAATTGAGGATAACAAATATTATAAACTTGCATTTTTTGCTTTCCTTTCTGATGCCCAAGGGAAATAGATTTAAGGAGATTATGCCGTTTTGGTGTCTTAATCCTGCCTCAGTTCACTACACTATTACTAACCAACCTCAACAAACAAAACGCCGGGATAGTTTTTGAGAACTTCAAACGTGACGTTGCCCCTTCCTTGTTACCAGCTTTATCTTGCCAGACGAAATGCGCGATCTTAACCCAGTATAGGTAGCTACTCCTAATTACAAGATATTTCAGGGATTGGCTCACTTGCTAATTGGTGCGCTTTCTAGATAGTGTGTATCTAGGGTATGTGCAAACGTCCGCTTTTGGCCGGTAGGCGCCCCACATTGAAACGACGTCGCCCTCTTGGTCAGGAGCAGGACCGTCGCCGCTCAACCGATCCGCTTCTTCAGCGCATCCTTGCGGAAACTGATCACCGCCTCCGGATCCACCTTGACGTGGATCACCGCCGGTTTGCCGCCGGCCATCGCCTGCTTTATGGCTTCAGCCGTGCCCCCGGCCTCCGTAACGAAATAGCCGTTGCCGCCGCACAGCTTCATCACTTCGTCGAACCGCGGTGAATGCACATGGGCGCCGATGTAGCGGTTGTTGTAGAAATCGCGCTGGTAGGCGATCTCCGAACCCCAGGTGCCGTTGTCCATCACGACCGCAATGGTGTTGATGTTGTGCATCACCGCAGTGGCCATCTCGCCCATGGTCATGCCGAAACCGCCGTCACCCATCAGTGAAATCACGGTGCGTTGGGGCGCCGCGACCTTGGCGCCCAGACCCGCCGCATAGGAAAAGCCCACCATGCCGCAGTCAAGCGGCGTGATCAGCGACGGCACGGTGCGGCACGGTAGTTGGTCCGTCGCCTGGAAGCCGGTGGTGCCGGCATCCAGCGTGAAAATAGCATCGCGCGGCGCAATCTGCCTCAGCTCGGAGTAGATCACGTCCGGATGCAAAGGCTTGTCGCCGCGACTGCCCGAAGCTTCGCGTTGCCGCCACAGTTCCTGATTATCCTTGCGGAATTTCTCGTTGCGCGCCCGCCATGGCGCTTTTTCCGGCGCGATGGGCGCCATGAGTTCAGCCAGCGCCTCCACTACCGCCCCGGCATCGGCGGCGACACTCAGATCGACCGGGAAATACCGGCCGAGGGCGACCGGGTCGATATCGACCTGCACGATTTTCGCCGATTTTGAAATATCGTTGTACTTGTAGAACGTCGTATTGAAACCGAGCCGCGTGCCCAGCGCAAGGACGAGGTCGGCTTCGCGCATCAACGTGCTCGCCACCGGGTTGCCGCGCGGGCCCATGCCTCCGGCGTACAGCGGATGGTCGCCCGGCACGACATCGGCATGGCCGGCGGAACTGGTGATCGGAATCTGCAGCTTCTCGGCCAACCCGGTGAGTTTTTCGGAGGCCCGCGCCCATTTGATTCCGGCGCCGGCGTGGATCACCGGTGCTTTCGCGGCGAGGATCATCAGCTTGATTTTCTCCAGCGTCGCGCGGTCTGCGGCGGGCGCCAGACTGAGGCTGCCAGCGCGCGGCATGTCCACATCGATGTCGTGATTGAACAGATCGCGCGGAATGTTCACCACCACCGGCCCGCGCCGCCCGCTGTTCGCGATGCGGAAAGCCTCCATGATGAACTCCGGTATGCGCTCGGGACGCGGCACCGTCATCACGCGCTTGGTCACCGGCAGGAACAAGGTGTGCTGGTCGATTTCCTGGAATGCATCACGGCCCAAATGCTCGGTGGATGGCAGCCCGGTGATCGCCACCACGGGCGAATAGGCCATCTTCGCCTGCGCCAGCCCCAGCACCATGTTGGCCGAACCCGGCCCCGCCTGCCCGCACATGAACAACCCCGGGGTCTGCGTCACGCGCCCGTAGGCGTCGGCCATGTGCATGCCGCAGTTCTCGTGGCGCACGCCAATGTACTCCATGTCCTTCGCGTCGTAGAGCGCGTCATAGATTTCCAGCGTGCTCGAACCCATCAGGCCGAACACCTTGGTCACGCCCGCGGCGCGCATGGCTTCGATGGCGGCGACGCCGCAACGCATTTTTGGCATTACTTATCCTCAGTTAAAAAACTTTAAATTAGCCGCCAAGGCCGCCAAGAGCGCCAAGAAGATCAAGAATAAATATAATTAAAACAACAAATATTCGTATTGTCGCTAATGAGCAAGAGGCGTGTTTGTCTAACAGTTCATGCCCATCTACCGCTCTTCCCAGATCTGGTTCTTCCTTGGCGTTCTTGGCGGCCTTGGCGGCTAATCATTTCTTTTCTAGAACGTCCGGATTCAGCACATTGATCGGCTTGCCGGCAGCGTAGGCAAGGATATTATCTATAGCGGCGCCGAAATACGCTTCGTAGGTGCCCTTCTCGACATAACCCAGGTGCGGCGTGCAGGTCACATTATCCATGCCGATCAGCGGATGGCTGCGGTCGAGCACCGGTTCTTCTTCGTAAACATCGACCGCGGCGAAACCGGGGCGCCCCTTTTTCAGCGCTTCGACCAGCGCGCCCCCGGCGATAAGCGCTGCGCGGCTGGTGTTGACGATGAGCGCCGTCGGCTTCATGCGCGCCAGGTCCTGCGCGGTAACGATGCCGCGCGTTTCCTTGTTGAGCGGAATGTGCAGGCACACGATATCGGCCTGTTCAAAAAATGCCTCGCGGCTCGCCGCCACTTCGAAACCGGCTGCACGCGCCTTGGCAGTGGAGCCTTCGCGTCCCCAGCACACCACGCGCATGCCAAAAGCCTGGCCGATCCTGGCAACCAGGCTCCCGATCTTGCCGAAAGCGTAGATGCCCAGCGTCTTGCCGGCGACGCCTATGCCAACCGAGCCCTGCCACTTGCCGTCTTTCAGACGCTGCACTTCCTGAGGAATGCGGCGCATGGTGGACAGGATCAGTCCCCAGGTCAATTCCGCAGTCGGATTGGGAACGCCCGCGCCGGCAGCGGATACGACGATGCCTTTCTCGGTGCACACCGTGACATCGATGTGATTGGCGTTCCTGCCGGTCTGGCTGATGAGCTTCAGCTTCGGCAGCAGTTCGGCAAGCGCTCGCGGAAACGGCGTGCGCTGCTGCGTCAATATCAACGCCTCGGCATCTTTGAGTCGCGCGGCAAGTTTAGACGCATCCTTCTCGGTATCGTGAAAGACGGCAACCTCGTGGCCTTTCAGTCTGGTGAAACATTCAAGACTGCGAAACGCATCCTGGTAGTCGTCGATGACGGCGATTTTCATGCTCTATTCTCCTGACAAAGAAAATAATTTATGCGGCTCCACTTTGGCATACAAAGCTTCATGATTTTTTCCTTTTCCCCACTAACGCGCCGCCGGCCATAAACAATGAATTCAGCCAGAATACCGGCCCCAGACCGATCAGTGCGCCTATGGCGCCGAACAGCGTCGGCACCACCACGTGTATGCCGTTGTTGAGGGCGATCCGCAACCCCAGCGCTTCGCCGGAGCGCCCGGGAGGCGAATGATTGTAGGTCAGAATCACCGATAGCGGCTGCCCCAGGCCCAATCCAAGTCCCAGGACAAATGCAATCGCGCCCAGCATCAATCCATTGGAAAAGAACGGGATCAGCAAGCAGGTCGCGGCAGCCAGGAACAACGACAAATAAAGCAAGCGTTCTTCACCATAGTGCCGTGCCAGCGTCTGCAGCATGGCACGCACGACGAAAGCCGCCGCGGCAAACGCGCCCAACACCATGCCGATGGCCGAAGCGGAGAGGCCCACGGAATGACCATAGAGCGGCATATAAAGCTGAAACAGGTCGAGCCCTGTGATCACCACCGCGCCGACAATGAAGATACGGCGCAGGTCGGCATCTCGCAGCAAATCCAGCATGCGCTGCTGGTGCCGGTCCCCGATGACCGTCTTTGCCAATGGTACGCGGTGGAACACGGCCAGCAATGCAATCAATGCGATCACATTGAACAGCGCCAGATACATGAACGCGGACACATGTCCGGCATGGTCAATCAGCAGGCCGGCCGCCACAGGGCCGACAAAGTCCGCTATGGCAATGGCCAGTGAATAAAAACTAAAATTACGCGTGCGTGCTTCACCCGTACCCAGAGCCCCGGTGAGCGACTGCATGGACACCTGCACGAAAATGAAACCAGCGCCAGTGATCGCCGCCGCAAGGTAGAGCACCGACATGCTCGGCAACAAAAACGGCAGGAAGACACCTATAGTCATGCCGCACATGCCCGCAAGCAACGGGATACGCGCACCGTAGCGGTCAGACAGCTTGCCGACGTAAACCGCAAACAACAGCGGGAACAACGCATAGGTTGCAAGCAGCAGGCCGATATCGAAGGGCCCCGCGCCCAACTCCAGTGCGAACAGCGTAGAGACTACCCGCGCACCCTTGAAACCGCTGTTGTTGGGCAGCGCCATTACGATGACGTGATAAATATTCATGCAGCCCGCATTTTACCGGAGCAGCACTCCATATTGCCCTGCGTTTACAGCATGCGGACTATCAAACATGACAGCCGGCACAGGGCAACCCTACAATCGTGTTACGTTGCAATTCCATTTGATTCCAAACCGTGAAAACCTTGCTCCGCGCTCTGCATCATCGCAATTTCAGGCTGTTCCTGAGCGGGCAGGCGTTCGCGCTGATCGGTTACTGGATGCAGAACATTGCGCTGGGCTGGCTGCTCTACCGGTTGACCGGCTCGGTGACGATGCTCGGCATCCTGGGTTTCGTCAGCAGCGTGCCGATACTGCTACTGGCGCCGTTCGCCGGCCTGTGGTCGGACCGGTTCAATCTGCACCGCATGATGTTCGCCACCCAGATACTCGAAATGGTGCAGGCTGCAGTCCTTGCAGCTCTGGCGCTGTCCGGTGCCATCGAACCCTGGCACATCGTCGTGCTGTCGATGCTGCTCGGCGTGCTGGTGGCCATCGAGTTACCGGTGCGCCACGCCTATCTGCTCGAACTGGTCGGCGGCAAGGAAGATCTGCCCAATGCCATCGCATTGACTTCCCTCACGGGCAACTGCGGGCGCCTGGTCGGCCCCACGCTCGCGGGCCTCGTGATCGCCTGGTTCGGCGAGGCGCTGTGTTTTTTGATCAACACGCTGGGCTATGTCGGTGTGATCGTGACTTTCATGATGATACGCGTCACCCCCAGCCAGCGCCCCGCGTCCCATCCCCCGATGTGGCAGGATATGCGCGAAGGGATAACTTACATCTGGAACTCGGTGCCGATCCGGCTGCTGTTGATGCTGCTGACGATGGTGGGCATGCTGGGCACGCCCTATATCACGTTGATGCCGGCGCTGGTTCGGGAAGTGTTTCAAGGCGGCGCCGATCAGATGGGGTTCCTGGTTGGCGCCGGAGGATTGGGTGCCGTGGCCGGTACGCTTTATCTCGCGTCGCGCCCCAATATCCGCGGGCTGATCCGGCTCCTGACGCTGGCCAGCCTGGCTGTCGGCATCGCGCTGATGCTGCTGGCCCGGTCGACGGCGATGGGGATCGCACTGCCGCTGCTGTTCGTGATCGGCTTCGGTATTCTCATTACATCGGTTTCAGTCAACATGATCCTGCAGACCATCGTCGATGACGACAAGCGCGGCCGCGTCATGAGTTTCTATACCGTTGCGTTTCTCGGCGTCGCGCCTTTCGGCAGTCTGGCGGCCGGCGCGATTGCAGGCCTGATCGGTGTTTCGCACACGTTGTTCATCGGCGGTGCGGCATGTTCCTGCGGCGCGCTGTACCTGGCGCACAAGCGGCCGCAGATGCTTGAATACATCCGTCCGATTTATGAGCGGCTGGGCATTCCGCCCCGGAAATGACAAAATAATGATTAAAAACAGACTATTAGAAATGCCGCCCCAGGACACTGACGGGATTCTCAGACAGACACTGCTGGGGCTTGCCGCCAACCGCACACCCGGCTTTCACTTTCCCGGCCATTTCCTGCAGATCAAATGGCCGCAGATCGGCGCCGACGTCATCGTGGAAACCATGCGCGCCGGCGTGCATTGCCGCAACGCCGATGGCGATATCAATCTCGCCGTGCTGGGCATGATGCTCGATACCGCGCTTGCCACAGCGCCACGGCTGAAGATCAAGGCCGGCGCGCGCCAGGCGACGGTGCAACTCAGCGCGCAATTCACCGGCCATCCCGTGCGCGACGATTTGAGCATGGAGGCGAAACTGGAAGGTTTCAGTGCGGACCGCACCGTGCGCCAGGCGCTCACGCGAGGCGTGCTGCGTTCGGCAGGCCGGCCGGTTTGTTACGCCAGCGCCACTTTCGTCGTGCTGCCGCCGCCCGCCGGCGTCGCACTCGCGCCGCTGCCGTGGCAACGCGCTGAAGGCCCGCCAGTCGAACCGCTGACTGAAGCGCAACTCGATGCCGGCGAGCGCGCGATCGTCAGGGCCTGCACAGCCGCGCTTGCCAGGGCCGATGCAACACGCTCGTTCATCGAGCACTTCTGGAGCGTGCTGCCCGAGCCCACCGGTTACGGCGCGCGCTGCAGAGTGAAAAACGGTCCGCACCTGGACAACCGTGTCGGCCACGTGCAAGGCGGCATACTGCTGGGTCTGGCGGCGGCGACCGCAAAAACCGCAGTGCCCAGGCATCCGATGCTGGCCGGCATTTCAGCGTGGTTTATCAGTCCGGGCAAGGGGAAAACACTGCGAGTGCGCTCGACCGTGCTGCATGCAGGACGCAGCTTCGCGGTGGTGCGCAGCGAGATCAGAACGGTGGAAGGGGCGCTGGTGCTGGAGACAGTGAGCAATCACGCAGCGCTTAACAGCAGTGATTCAGTGATTAGGTAATTAGAGTGAATTAGGTAAATCGAGATGCTTATCGCTGAATCACCCAATCACCCAATCACTCAATCACTCAATCACTCAATCACTCAATCACTTTGTCTGGCGGTCACCCGGGCCAGGCGCCGGCGCCGTTTCTACATCACGGGTTCTTGATGCCAGCGTCGTCATTGCGCCAGCGTTCCCATGCCGCGCGCTGGTCATCGCTTATCGCGTCGTCTTTGAGCATGCCGCGCAGCATGGCGGTCACGTCCGATTCATAGCCCTCTTTGCGCTTTTCTGCCGGCCATTTGTGGCCCTGCGCAAATACCGGGGACTTGGTCACTTTACTGAATTTCATCGATGTCACCGCAACAGATATAAAGACGATTAAACGGGATGCCGTGTTACTCGTTCCGGGCTACCGCCGCTGCACTGGGTTTCCAGCCGTAACAGGAACAGGTCTCGGCGACCGGATCCCGCCGCGGCGCGGACGGCGGCGTGCCGGACCGGCCATCGGCAAAATAATTCAGTAACTCGCCAAGCACCAACCCCACCAGCAGCATCGAGTTGCCGCCCGAAATCCACGTCCCCGACCTCCCCGTCCCCGCCGGCACACCCGGTGAGGACGGCGCGCCGAACGAATAGCCGGCGCGGACCGTGCCACCGGCGACCTGCGCGGTGCCGCTGGCCGCGACTGCCGTCGTCGTGGTCGTTACGCCACCATTAATGCTCTCGCGCCCGCTGAAGGCAAAAGTGCACCCGGAAAGGGATATACAGAGCGATAACAGGATCAGGACGCGCATGGCATGGTCGACCCGGGATTTAAAAAGTCTGCCTCAAAACCCCGCCGCAAACGAAGCGGCGTAAGCGACAGCCTCTAGTATAACGCAGCCCTGCCCTGTCCGGTCCAGTGCGGCATGACAGGGAATTAGCGCAAATTCCGGGCGCGGCCCGGGTTGGTCAACGACCCCGTGCCGCCGGCTGGCGCTTCTCCGCAACCAATTGGGCGCGGTTTATCAGCACCGGCGCCAGTATCTTGGCTGGCACCCGATAAGCCCACTGGGAGAGCGCCTTCTCGCGCGCTATACGCACTTGCAACGCCCCAAGACTTGCGGCGAAGTCCTTGTCGTTGCGTGCCTTGTCTTCCGGTTTCTCGCCTTTCTCTGCCACGCGCTGTTTCGCAGGTTCCCCGGACACGCTGAAACTCACCGTGTAGTCATTGCCGGTCTGCTGTTTGGAGATTTGCAGTTTATAAGTCAGGTGATCATAGGTCTCTGCGGTCACCGTGACTGGTTTGTCCATGACCCCGGGCTGGGGATCGGGTATCACGTCGTCAAACGTCAAACCGCCCAGCGCATTGACCGCCGCCACCGCCGCGCCCGGGTCGAGTTCGCCGCCACCCGTGGCGAACTTCCATGGATCGTATTCGCGATCCCGGGTAATTTTCCAATGCATGGCGCCGACTCCGGCCACGGTCAGCGTTTTGATGCGGTCTGCTTTAAAGAAATAGCGTGCAACCCACGCACTGGGGCTGGCTAAGGCATGCTCCAGCGGATCAGACACCACGATCACGGCGTCTTTTGCTCCTGCAACTTTGACATAGCGGCCCGCAGGCACGCCATCTTGAGCGTTAGGCAACGGATTCATCGGGTCTTTTTTTAGGATTTTTTTCCCGAGCAGGAGGCTGCCTGTCACCTTGCCTGCGGCATCCTTGAATTCGACCAATGTGCCGGCGCCCTCGCCTTTTCCGGGCGCGGCCAGATCGAGCCGCGGCAGCAGGCTTTCACCAACGATCTCGGACTGCACCACCTTGAGTTCCGACAGCTTGGTCAGCAGATCACCGATGTTCTGAACGTTGGCGGGGTAATCGCTGCGTTCGCGCACCCGCCAACTCGTGTCCTTTCTGACCAGAGTCACTTCCGACTTGGCATCCTGCAGGCGGATCTGCGCCACATCACCCATATTGAATCCGGGCAAAAGCTTGGCGCCGATTTTGGCACCGGACTGTCCGATACGCGGCGATGTCCTGCCAGAACAAAGTCAGCCCCGCGCCGCCCAGCACCACCAGCGCAATAACCAGGATCAGGAATTGTTTCCGGTTCATCGCGCGGCTCCGATTTTGCGCCGTTTGGCAAGCGCCAGCCCGATTCCGAGCAGCATCACCAGCAGCGGCACCAGGCCGATGTTGATGACCTTGGTCAAGAACTCGAGCGTGTCGGTTTCAACGCGCAGGGTCTTCCGCAATTCCTTGAGATCTTTGCGGGTTGCCACCGATTTCTTGCGGAAATTCTCGATTTCGGCCTGTTGCTCAGGCGTGAGCACGGCGCTGGCCGACCGCGCGATTTCCGCCCTTCTGCAGGGCCTGCAGTTTCTCGGTGGTCTGGTTCAGCGTGTCTTCCAGTTCCTTGATCTTGCCAAGATAGTTTTCCTGGGCCCGTGCTTCGATCTGCGTATGATCGCCGTCAGCGGCCGGCTGAATGCAGCGCGGCTTCGCAGAGTGATCAGCGCGCTGTCGCCGGCCATCTGCTCGACCATGCCCTGTGCAAACGCGAGATTGCCGTTGCGCGGCACGACCAGCCTCTGGCCAAAGACATCCTGCACGTCGACCGCAGCGCTATCGGTCAACATATCGACGTCGGAAACCAGTATCACCGAATTTTCGGTGGCGGATTCCTTGAGCGAGGGTGCTGCCGGTTTTTTGACTTCGGGCTTGCCCTTGCCGCGCGGCGTATAGGGCTCCGGTTTGCCGGCAGGAAACGCCGTCTTGAATTTCCCGGTGAGCCGGATCGCCAGCGGCAGTTCCTTGCCTGACGGTTCGAATCCGCGGGTCGACGGCTCGCCCGAAAGGGTGGCGATAATCAGATCGACCGGCATCGAATTTTTCGAGGTATGCACCAGCACGGTCTGCGTCAGGCCCGCTGCCGGCGTGCCGCTGAATGTCCCGCCAAACGGAATCAGCATCGTGCCGACCTGGTTGGTCACCACGTCGTCCATGGTTGAGCGCTTCATTATTCAGCGACAGCAGCGTCGGCAGCAGATTCGGCCCTTCGCCGCTGGCGAAAGTCAGATCGGCGACCACCTTGCCGTTGCTCGTCGACACCCCATGCCTTGAACAGGTTGTAGAACGTCGATTGGCCGGCACTGTTACCGCCGAACGGATTTTGCATATCGGGCTGCTGGTCGAAATAGGCATAAGGATCGACAAACGCGATCAGCCTCCCTCCGCGCAGCACAAACTGGTCGAGCGCATATTCCGTGGCCTCCGTGATGTCGCGCGGATGGATCACGAGCAGGACCTTGATGTCATCGTCTATTTTCTGCGCGTCGAGCGCTATTTTTTTCACGTCGAAAACACGCTTGAGTTCCGAAACCAGCACCCACGGCTGGAGCGGTTGCTGCTTCAGCACGGGGTTGAGCGGCCGGCCCATGACCGGGAGCGCGCTCATCACGCCGACAACGGGTTTTTTGGCCGCCGTGACCTGGGAGATCGCGCGCGTGATGTCGTATTCGAGCAGGCGTTCGCGCTCGGGGGTCAGCACCGGTATCGCGGCTTTCTGGTCGAGGAAAGACACCGACAGACCGAGATAGAACTTCTCGCCGGTGTTGGTCATCTGGCCGTCGACGCTGTCGAGCGAAGCAGAGTCCTCGGCATCCGAATCCGGCTCCGGATTCAATTTTTCAATGACCAGTTTGCCGTTGGCGGCTGAACGGTACTCGGAAAGCAGGTCTTCGACCCGCGTGGCAAAGGTCTTGAGTCCCACCGGCACCGCAGTGCCGCCCTGCGTATAGTAAAAACGGATTTTTACCGGCGCTTCGAGCTTGGACAGGATCGCACGGGTGCCGTCCGACAGGGTATAGACGCTTGCCCTCGGTCAGGTCTATGCGGGTATTGAATGCGCTGGCCAGAAAATTTACCGCGACTATGATCGCCGCAAGCGCAATCACGCCACCGGCGGAGTACAGCAATGTTTCAAGAGTCTTCTTCTGCATGGTCTTATCCTGCCCGCTGATTGCGTATGATGACGCCGGTCGTGAACAATGCGAAACCGATGAGCGATACGAAGAACACCGTGTCCCGAACGTCCAGCACGCCGCGCTGGAAACCCTCGAAATGCGTCATGACCGAGAATGCGGCGATCACATTGACCAGCACCGGATTCGCCCAGCGCACCAGCAGATCGGTCACAGGCGTATAGCCGGCCAGAATCAGAAACAGGCAGATCATCACCGAAAGGATGAAACTGATCACCTGATTGCGCGTGAGCGCCGAGGTCATGCAGCTGATCGCAAGGTAGGATCCGGCAAGCAGCAGGCTGCCGACATACCCGGCGGCGATGATGCCGTTGTCGGGGTCGCCCAGGTAATTGACCGTAATCACCACTGGGAAGGTCAGCAGCAGCGCCAACGCCAGGAACAGCCACGAAGCGAGAAACTTGCCGACGATGGCCTGCCAGGTCGTGATCGGCATGGTGAGCAGCAGTTCCATCGTGCCCAGCCGCCGCTCCTCCGACCACAGGCGCATGCCCACCGCCGGCACCAGGAACAGGTAGAGCCAGGGATGCCAGGTAAAGAACGACACCAGCGATGCTTCACCGCGCTCGAAAAAACTGCCGACGGTGAAGGTGAAAAACCCCGTCAACAGAAGAAATATCACAAGAAAAACATAGGCGATGGGCGAAGTGAAATAACCGCCAAGCTCGCGCTTCATGATGGCCTTGATGCCGTTCCAGGCGTTCATCTTAAGCTGCCTCCGTTACTATATCGAGAAATCCAATGCATCGCGTCGGCAGCCGGCGCCATTCGCTTGGTCGCATCCCGCAAGCGGGGCCCTGCTACCCAGCTCATGTCGTCCCCCCCTTTCACAGTATCAGGCAGCGTAATGCTGCGGAAAACCTCATCGAGCCGCCCTTCCTCGGTATGAAGCTCGTCGATCTCCCAGTTTTTCTGGGCTGCCATTTCCGCCACATCGCGCGTGAGATTAAGGTTGGCCATGGACTTGTCGGCATAGACGCGCGCCTCGACGAAGCCGTCGTACTCGCGTAAGACTTCCACCTTGGCCGCGCCGCGGATCTGCGCCAGCTGTTCAGTCAGCATTGCCACCGGCACGCCTTTGGCGCGCAAATGCACCGCCCCCGCATAAATGGACCGCGCCTTGAGTTCCTGCGGCGTGCCATTGGCGACGATACGGCCGCGGTCGATGATGATGACGCGCGAGCACGCAGCCTCGACTTCCTCGAGGATGTGCGTTGAAAAAACAATCGCCTTGTTTTCGCCCATGCGCTTGATGAGGTTGCGCACTTCGTGTTTTTGATTGGGATCCAGGCCGTCGGTCGGTTCATCCAGGATCAGAATATCAGGGTCGTGAACCAGCGATTGCGCCAGACACGTTCGATGCTTGTAGCCTTTGGACAGGGTATCGATGCTTTGATACAGCACATTTTCCAGGAAGCACAGTTCCACCGCGCGATTGACTGCCTTGCGGCGCGCATCCTTCTGGATGCCGCGCAGTTCGGCGCTGAAATTCAGGAAACCGTGAACCGTCATGTCGCCGTAACCCGGGGCATTCTCAGGCAGGTAGCCGATCAGGCGCTTGGCCGGTATCGGGTTTTCGAGCATGTCGAAGCCGCCTACCGTTATTTTTCCCGTCGTCGGCGGGATGAAACCGGTCACCATGCGCATGGTGGTCGATTTCCCGGCGCCGTTCGGGCCGAGAAAACCCAGCACTTCACCGCGCTCGAGATTAAATGAAACATCGTTCACCGCAAGCTTTGAGCCAAACGCCTTGCTCAGATTTTCAACCTTGATCACTACAGTCCTCCATTTTCCGTGGCCATAAATCAGCCGCCAGCACGCTGTGTCGGAATAACATCGGTTTGCAACACCTGATTTTCCATCTTCCTTGCTGCCGCCGTGAACCTGGCATCGGTCAATTTGACCACTTAATGCTTAAAGGTTTCTTAAGCGCAGTTTTTCCTGCGATCGGTTTAGTCCGCACTTTTATCCCGGAATGCCGATTTCGAATCCAACAAAAAGGGCCCGCCAGGTTGCAGGCCCGCGGCACATGGTGCCGACAGTCTGACTCGAACAGACGACCTACCGCTTACAAGGCGGTTGCTCTACCACTGAGCTATGCCGGCAAGCGCGTTATTATACCTATCGCAGGCCGTTGCCCGCCAATCAAACCGAAAAATGTCGGCGGCGCGACTTGACTCCGGTCATATGACCGGGCTGACGGGGTCCCCGGCGTTCTGTGCCAGCCCTATAATCCAGTCTCAGGAGAAACTATGGAAAATAAACATGATCCGGTGGGCGTGATCGGCACCGGGCTGATGGGAACAGCCTGTGCCAGGCGCCTGGTGGGCGCAGGTCATCAGGTACTTGGCTTCGACACCGACCCGAAAAACCAGGCGAAGTTCGGAGAAACGGGCGGTCGCAGCGCGAGATCGGCAGACGAGATCGTAAAAGCGTGCCGCCATATCGTGCTGGCGGTTTTCAATACCGACCAGGTGGAAGCGGTCATCGCAGGCCCGGGCGGTCTGCTTGAACTCCTGCCGGCAAAAGCTGCGCCGCTGACCGTAGTCTGCGTCAGTACCTGCGATCCCGATCGCATAGCGGCGCTGGCAGAAAAACTTCCTGCCAACCGGCTGCTTTTTGTCGAGGCCCCGATTTCGGGCACAAGCGAACAAACATCGCGCGGGGAAGGGCTGGGACTGATCGCTGGCGATCGTGCGGCGGTAGACCATGCGCGCCACGTGCTGGATGCGATCTGCCCGAGCCGGCACTATCTAGGCGCGGCGGGAAACGGCGGCAGGGCCAAGCTTGCAATCAATCTCATCCTGGGCATCAACCGTGCCGGATTGGCCGAAGGGTTGGTGTTCGCGGAACGCATGGGGCTCGATGCGGCAGCGTTCCTGGCAGTGGCGCGCGACTCGGCCGCTTATTCGCAGATCATGGATGTAAAAGGCGCGAAAATGGTGACGGGCGACTTTGCCCCGCACGGCAAGATCACGCAGACACTCAAGGATGTCCTGCTGATGCTGGATCTGGCCTCGCGCTACGGTCAAAGTCTGCCGCTGGCGAAGACGTACTCCGAACTGGTCCAGGGCTGTGTCGCCCATGACGAAGGCGACTGGGACAACAGCGCGGTGATTCAGGAAATTCGGCGGCGTCACACCGGCTGAATCGCGGCAGTAACGCGCCTACTTGATGACCTGCAACCGGGGTTTGCCGCCGCTGGTGGGCGGATTCGGGTCGGGTGCAACCTGATCATCGGCGGGAGCCTGGGTATCGGCAACCGCGGTATCGGGTGGAAAGAACAAGCCCTGCCCGTTTTCCCGGGCGAAAATGCCGATGACAGCGCCCATGGGAATAGAGCATTCGCGCGACGCGCCGCTGAAGCGCGCAGAGAACTGGACCAGATCGTTACCGATGGTGAGTTTTTTGACGGCCCCGTAGCTCAGATTGAGCACAATCTGCCCGTCTTTCACGAATTCCGCCGGAACCCGCGTACCGGCGTCGACCTTGACCGACAGATAAGGCGTGAAATTGCTGTCCGTGCACCATTCATGGATGGCGCGAATCAGGTAGGGCTTCGTCGAGTTTTCGGGCTTAGTCACGGTCGCCTGATTACTTCCTCATGACCTTTTCGGTCGCGGTGAGCGCATCGATGAACGCCGGGCGGCTGAACAGGCGCTCCGCATACTTCATCAGCGGCGCGCATTGCTTGGGCAGCTGGATGTTGAAGAAATCGAGGCGCCACAGCAGGGGCGCAATCGCGACATCGAGCATCGAGAACTCCTCGCCCAGCATGAATTTCTGCTTGGCGAACACCGGCGCAATCTGCGTCAGGCTGTCACGTATGGTGGCACGCCCTTTGTCGGCCTGCTTTTGCGTGCCCTTTTCGATCGCCTCGATGTAGCAGAACATTTCCTGCTCAAAGCGGTATAAAAACAGGCGCGCTCTTGCGCGCATCACCGGATCGGCCGGCATCAGTTGCGGATGCGGGAAACGGTCGTCTATATACTCGTTGATGATGTTCGATTCATAGAGAATCAGGTCGCGCTCGACCAGCACCGGCACCTTGTTGTACGGGTTCATCACCGCCAAGTCTTCGGGCTTGTTGAACAGATCGACATCGACAATCTGGAAATCCATGCCTTTTTCGTAGAGAACGATACGGCATCGCTGGCTGAACGGGCAACCGGTTCCGGAATAAAGAGTCATCATGATGGTTTGGCCTCGAAAACTATTTGTGGGCGGGACATGGCGACGAATCGCCAGCCGTTCAATGCACGTCTTTCCAGAATTCTTTTTTCAGCATATAGGCCAGGACGAACATCAGGCCGAGAAACAACAGCACATAGATGCCCAGGGTCTGGCGGGTGTGGCGCGCGGGCTCGGCCATGTAGGCCATGTAGTTGACAAGATCTCTGACCAGATAATCGTATTCGATCGGCGTCATTTTGCCCGGCTTGCTCAAGGCCAGTTTATGTTCCGTCTTCATGTAGCCGGGGCCCTGAACCTGCTCTTCCTTCAGCACCTGTTGGCCCTGCAACTCCCACAGCACGTGCGGCATGGCCACGCTCGGATACACGACGTTGTTCCAGCCCGTGGGTCGGCTGGAATCGCGGTAAAAGCTGCGCAGATAAGTGTAGAGCCAGTCCGCCCCGGTGCCCGCGTGCGATGCGCGCGAGCGCGCAATGACGGTGAGATCTGGCGGAGCCGTGCCAAACCATGACTTGGAGTCCTTGGTATCCATGCCGATCTTCATCAGATCGCCGATCTTGGCATCGGTGAATATCAGGTTGTCGCGTATCTGTTGTTCGTTCAGCCCCAGATCCTGCAGCCGGTTATACCGCATGTAATTTGCGCTGTGGCAATTCAGGCAGTAGTTGACGAACACCTGGGCGCCGCGCTGCAGCGATATGAGGTTGTGCTCGTCAATCGGCGCCCGGTCGAGTTTCACTTCGTCGCCCGCAGCGAACGCGCCCGAGACGCCCAGTAACAGGATGACAGGCAGAGTTTTTAGAAAATGCTTGTGGTTGTTCCTCACTGCGTCACCCGCTGCGGTTCCGGCCGCGTCTTGTCCATTTTCGAATACCACGGCATCAGCGCGAAAAATGCGAAATAAACAAGGGTCAGGATCTGTGATATCAGGGTGCCCGCAACGGTCACCGGCTGTGTGCCGAAATATCCAAGGACTATGAAATCAATCACGAAAATCGCCAGCGCGGATTTGAACAACCCTCCCTTGTAGCGTATCGATTTAACCGGGCTTTGATCGAGCCAGGGCAGGATGAAGAAAATCAGCGTCGCAGCGCCCATCAGCGCCACGCCCCACACCTTCGGTTCTATGATAAAGCAGCCGAGCAGCAACACTGCACCGATACCCGCCGCCGCCATTTTCAGGGTCTTGTTTTTGACGCTTAGAATAATCAACGCCACATAAGCGATCACCCCGGCGGCAAGTGCCCACATGAAGTCTTCGGTCGCCGCGCGCAGAATCGAATAATACGGCGTGAAATACCATACCGGCGCGATGTGCGACGGCGTCTTCAGCGGGTCAGCCGGAATGAAGTTGTTGTATTCAAGGAAATAGCCGCCGAATTCCGGCATGAAGAACAGGATGATGCAGAACACGATCGCAAACACCACCACGCCCAGCGTATCTTTCACCGTGTAATACGGGTGGAACGGGATGCCGTCGAGCGGGATCCCGGTCTGCGGATCCTTGTGCGCCTTGATCTCGACGCCGTCGGGATTGTTGGAACCGACCTCGTGCAGCGCCATGATGTGGGCGGCGACCAGTCCCAGCAGCACCATGGGAATGGCGATGACGTGGAAGGCAAAGAACCGGTTCAGCGTCGCATCCGACACGACGTAGTCACCGCGGATCCACAGCGAAAGATCGGGGCCGATCAGCGGCAGCGCATCGAACAGGTTGATGATCACCTGCGCACCCCAGAACGACATCTGGCCCCACGGCAGCAGATAGCCGAAAAAGGCCTCCGCCATCAGGCTCAGGTAAATGATCATGCCGAAAATCCAGATCAGTTCGCGCGGCTTCTGATACGAGCCGTACATCAGCCCGCGGAACATGTGCAGGTAGACGACGATGAAAAACGCCGACGCGCCAGTCGAGTGCATGTAGCGGATGATCCAGCCACCCGTCACGTCGCGCATGATGTATTCGACCGATGCAAACGCCAATGCCGCATCGGGCTTGTAATGCATGGTCAGGAACAGGCCGGTGACGATCTGGAGCACCAGCACCACCATTGCCAGCGAGCCGAAGTAGTACCAGAAATTGAAGTTTTTCGGCGCGTAATACTCGGAAAGATGCTCGCGCCAGAGTTGCATCAGCGGCAAGCGCTGATCCACCCAGGTCAGAATGCCGTTGAACGGGCCGGCGCCGGTGACCGGCTGCTTCTGAGTCGCTGCCATCGCTTACGCTCCCTTGCTGTCGTCGCCGATCAGCAGGCGCGTATCGGACAGATATTTGTACGGCGGTATCACCAGATTGTCCGGAGCGGGCTTGTTCTTGAAGACACGGCCCGCGAGGTCGAACAGCGAACCGTGGCACGGGCAGTAAAACCCGCCCTGCCAATTGGAATCGAAGGGCTGCGGCTCGGCCTTGAACTTGTCTACGGGCGAACAGCCCAGATGCGTGCAGATTCCGACCACGACCAGAAACTCCGGCTTGATAGAACGAAATTCGTTCTTGGCGTAGGGCGGCTGCTGCACTTTTTTCGAGTCGGGGTCGGCAACTTTGCTGTCGTCTTTTTTGACGGCATCGAGCATTTCCTTGGTACGGCGGACTATCCACACCGGTTTGCCGCGCCACTCGACCGTCATCTGCTCACCAGGCGCGAGTTTGCTGATGTCAACCTCCACCGGGGCGCCGGCGGCCTTGGCACGCTCCGAGGGCAGCATGCTCGTCACGAGCGGCACCGCTACGGCACCAGTCGCCACCCCGCCTGCGACACTGGTCGCGGCGACGAGGAAACGCCGCTTGCCCTGATCCATCTTTTTGTCAGCCATGAAGTGGTCTCTGAAAATGCGAAAAAACCGCCATTTTACACAAATAGCCCAAAAAAATTAAGTAAAACCTGCAAAAAGTGTTTGTTATCTTAAGGTTACAGCGGATTTTCGATTGTGGCAGCCGTGCGCGCCAGCCAGGCCAAGGCAGCGGCGTGAAGCAGGGTCACTCTGTCGGGCTAAACCGGGTTGGGTATATCGATGAATTGGTGTTCCAGCCCAAAACGCAAAGCCAGATCACGGCCCAGCGCCTGCACGCCGTAACGCTCTGTAGCGTGGTGACCGGCGGCGATAAAGGCAACACCTGACTCGCGCGCAAGATGGACGGTCTGCTCCGAGACTTCACCCGTAAGATAGACATCGACTCCGAGCTTCACCGCCTCGTCCAGGTAGCCTTGAGCCGCCCCCGTGCACCAGGCGATGCGCGCGACCGGCCGCGTCAAATCCCCGACTACCAGCGGTTCGCGCTCCAGGCGCGCGCCGATATCGCGCGCCAGATCACCCAGCGTGGCGGGTGTTGCCAAACGGCCGAATGCCGCCGTGTCCTGTTCGCCAAACCAGCCTTCGGCCTCGAAACCGAGGCGGCGCGCCAGTTCAATGTTGTTTCCAATCCCGGGGTGCGCGTCCAGCGGCAGGTGGTATGCGAACAGATTGAGATCGTGCTCAAGAATCAGCGCAATGCGGCGGCGCCGGGTACCGGTAAGGCACGCATCCTCGGATTTCCAGAAATAACCATGATGCACCAGCACGGCGTCCGCACCCGCAGCCACCGCAGCTTCCAGCAGGGCCAGCGATGCTGATACGCCGCTGACAATGCTGCGGATCTCGGCGCGCCCTTCCACCTGCAGGCCGTTTGGGCAATAATCTCGGAACTTGGGGACTTCCAGAAACTGGTTCAGGTAGGCATCAAGTTCATCGCGATTCATAAGCGGTTGACTCTGCTGAAAAAAAGCATTCTAACCCGAACCGCCACGTAGCGTTTTGCCATACACAAATTTTTTTCCGGCACCCTGCGCCGACTATCCGGTTATGCGGGTTTTTTGCCGAACACCAACAATGAGATCCCGGCCACTGAAATGAAACTGTCGAAAAAAATTACCAGAGCCGCTCGTGCGTAAACTCTGGCTCGTTTTTGCCCAAACCGCGACGATCTGCCTGGCCATGCTGTTCGTGGTCTTGACGTTGCGACCGGACCTGCTGACCTGGGGTTCGCGCAGCGGCATTGTGACTATCAAAGAGCAGCAGAGCGACGCGGCCGCAGCGCATATCCCCTCATACAGCGGCGCGGCCCGAAAGGCGATGCCCGCTGTGGTCAACATCTTTACGGCCAAGGACGTCAAAGTGCCGCGCCATCCGTTCATGGATGACCCGGTTTTTCGCTACTTTTTCGGCGACCAGTTCGATGCCCAGACCCAGAAAAGCACCAATCTCGGTTCGGGCGTCATAGTCAGCGAGCAGGGTTATATCCTGACCAACAGCCATGTGGTCGAGGCCGCCGATGAAATCGAGGTCGCGCTTGCAGACGGGCGGCGTGCCCAGGCGCGCGTGGTCGGCGCCGATCCCGAAACCGATCTGGCCGTCCTGAAAATCAGCCTTGCCAAACTGCCCTCCATCACTTTCGGGCAATCGGACCAGACCAGCGTCGGTGACGTGGTGCTGGCAATAGGCAACCCGTTCGGCGTCGGCCAGACCGTCACCATGGGCATAGTCAGCGCTCTGGGGCGTAGCCACCTTGGCATCAATACGTTCGAAAACTTCATCCAGACCGACGCCGCGATCAATCCCGGCAACTCGGGTGGCGCGCTGATCGACGTCAACGGCAACCTGATTGGAATCAATACTGCGATTTACTCGAGCACGCCCGGCGGGGCATCACTGGGTATCGGGTTTGCGATCCCGGTCAGCACCGCACGCCAGGTCATGGAGCAGATCATCAAAACCGGCGCCGTTATACGCGGCTGGATCGGCGTCGGGGTTCAGGACATTACCCGGGAACTGGCGGAGTCGTTTAATTTGCCCCAAGTACGCGGCACATTGATCTCGGAAGTGCTGCGTGGCGGTCCGGCGGACAAGGCGGGCATCAAGCCCGGCGACATCCTGATCGCGGTAAACGGCACGCCGGTCAATGACTCGGCCGGCATGCTCGGGCTGATCGCCGCATTACCGCCCGGTCAGCAGGCAACGCTGAAGGTGGTGCGCAACAAGACCGAGGCAGAAATGAAAGTCACCATAGGCAAGCGCCCGAAACAATCACAGCGGAAAGAATAAGCGGGTGCAACAGGACCAATAAAAAATCCGGGGGTTGCCGAACCCCGGCCCGGCGAAAAACCTAGCTGCTGCGTCCCTTCTCTTCGGCTTCAATATCGTCCAGCTCTTTTTCCATGTCAGCGTCGGAAAGCGGCTGGTCTGCGTCGGCATCCGGCTTGCGCGTGCCCACAAAACGCGCGAAAAAAATCCCCAGCTCGAAGAGCAGGCACATCGGTGCCGCCAATAATATCTGCGATACCACGTCCGGCGGCGTAACCACGGCCGCGATGACGAAGGCACCGACGATGACATAGGGACGCGCTTCCTTCAGCTGCGCTATCTTTACCACGCCCATCCGCACCAGCAGGATAACCGCGATCGGCACCTCGAAGGTCACGCCGAAAGCCAGGAACAAGGTCAGAACGAAACTCAGATAGTTCTCGATGTCCGGCGCGACCGTAATGCTTGTGGGGGCGATCTTGTTGACGAAGTCGAACACCACGCCAAACACGAAGAAATAACAGAACGCGATCCCCAGCAGGAACAGAATGGTGCTTGCCACTACCAGCGGTATCGTCAGGCGCTTTTCATGTATATACAGCCCGGGGGCGACGAATGCCCATACCTGGTAAAGCACGTAGGGCAGCACGAGGATGAACGACACCATCATCGCCACCTTGACCGGCACCAGGAACGGCGTTACCACCCCGGTGGCTATCATCTTGGTGCCTTCCGGCAGCGCGCGCATCATAGGCGAGGCCAGCAGGTCGTACAAATCGGCGGCCCAGGGAAACAGGCACAGCAGGACAATCGCAAATGCCACCACCGACCGCAGCAGCCGATCACGTAGCTCGACGAGATGTGAAATGAAAGTGTCTTGATTCATGTCGTCAGAATGCGCCCCGATCAGGCCTGTTTCTGCGGCTTGGAATCAAGCCCCAGTTCGAGTTGCGGTGATGTCGGGTCAGCCGCCTGGGATCCTTGCGCCGGTTGAGGCGAAGGCGCGTCGTTTGTGGATGCCGTCGGCGCGGTGCTTTCAGCTGCGGGCATGTCGGCAATCTGATTTAAATCGGACTCGACCGCGCTGACCTCCTTGGAAACGGTCTGCTCTACCGAGCGCGCCGCATCCTGCATGCTGGTTTGGAGCGCACGCAGTTCTTCCAGCTGCATCTCCCGGCTGATATCGGACTTGACGTCGTTGACGTAGCGCTGCATGCGTCCAAACAGATGGCCGAGAGTGCGCGCAACCTTGGGCAATCGTTCCGGCCCGATTATTATCAGGGCCACGACCGCAATGACCAGAATCTCGGAAAAACCGATGTCAAACATGGGGTTGCGTGAATCCAGCGAGGTAAGGAGTGAGGCGTGCTAACTTCCTGCGCTTCACGCCTTACGCCTCACGCTTGGGCGTTTCCTTCTTGGCTTCACCTTCAATGGTCTGCCCGGTGGACGGCGGTATTTCCGCTTTGGTTTGGGCGGACTTGTCTTCCTCGGTCTTCATGCCATCCTTGAAGCCCTTGACGGCACTGCCCAGGTCAGTGCCCATGTTACGCAGTTTCTTGGTGCCGAAAACCAGGATCACGACCACCAGGACGATCAACCAGTGCCAGATACTTAATGAGCCCATACTGTTACCCCTTGATCTTTGTACCGGGAAATTTCATTGCGCCGGTTTGCGGGACTTCTTCTCATTAATTCCAGAAATCCCTTCACGACGCTTTAACTCTGCCAGCACATCCTCCGGCCCGAGCCCATGCCAGGCCAGCAACACCATGCTGTGAAACCATAAATCAGCAGTTTCGCGCACTACATGCAGTTTATCACCGTCTTTGGAGGCAAGCAGCGTCTCGGCCGCCTCTTCCGCGACTTTCTTGAGTACCGCGTCTTGTCCCTGGGCAAACAAGCTCGCAACATAGGATCCAGAGGGATCGGCCTGTTTGCGGGCGGCAATGGCCTCGCCCAGGCGCCGGAGTATTTCTGCGTCGATCATTTTTGTCTGGACATACCCTTGAATTCCGAGTTCTCTGACACTCACGCCTTATAAATGTCCCGGGGATCCTTGAGCACCGGATCCGTCGCCACCCATTTGCCGTCCTGCAGTTCTTGATAAAAACAGCTATGCCGTCCAGTATGACAGGCGATGCCACCGATCTGTTCCACTTCGATCAGGATCGCATCTTCGTCGCAATCCAGCCGGATCGACCTGACTTTCTGGACATGCCCGGATTCCTCGCCCTTGTGCCACAACTTTTTGCGCGAACGCGACCAGTAATGCGCTTCTCCGCTCAGCACGGTCTTCTCGAGCGCCTCACGGTTCATGTAGGCCACGGTAAGCACCCGGCCGGTCTCCGCCTCCTGGGTTATTGCGGGCACCAAGCCGTCCTTTGCCCAGTTTACCTTGTTGAGCCAGTTCTCGATCATATCAATCCCTTGCGTTGTTTAGAGCCCGTAACATAATGCAACACACAACAGCAGCTCATTCTGCCACTCTCCGCTACAGCCTGACCTCGATGCCGCGCTGCGCCATATATTCCTTGGTCTGGCGCACCGTGAATTCACCGTAATGGAAAATGCTCGCCGCCAGCACTGCGTCCGCCCGTCCTTTGATGACGCCATCCACCATGTGATCCAGGTTGCCGACCCCGCCACTGGCGATGATCGGAATGTCGAGGGCTTCGGAAAACGCGCGGGTCAGCTCCAGATCAAAGCCGTTGCGGGTACCATCGCGGTCCATGCTGGTGAGTAATATTTCCCCCGCCCCCAGTTCCTCCATTTTGCGTCCCCAATCCAGCGCATCGATACCGGTTGCCTTGCGACCACCGTGGGTAAACACCTCCCAGCGCGCAGCGGATCCATCGACACGCTTGGCGTCGACCGCCACCACGATGCATTGCGAACCATAACGCCCGGCTGCTGCGGCAACAAGCCGGGGATTTTGAACCGCCGCCGTGTTGATGCTGACCTTGTCGGCGCCGGCGATAAGCAGACGCCGCACATCTTCCACCGAGCGCACACCGCCGCCCACCGTAAGGGGGATAAACACCTGGGCCGCAACCTCCTCGATGATATGCAGAATCAGATCGTGGTCGTCGCTGCTCGCCGTAATATCCAGAAATGTCAGTTCATCCGCGCCCTGGTCATCGTAACGGCGCGCGACTTCCACCGGATCGCCCGCATCGCGCAACCCCACGAAGTTGACGCCCTTGACCACCCGCCCGGCGGTGACATCGAGGCAAGGAATAATGCGTTTGGCGAGACCCATGTCAATCCTGAAAGACGAGGGATGAAGGATGAGGAGTAATAAGACAATCCCTGCAAAAAGATGCGCCTTCATCCTTCCGTCTTCATCCATTGACAGGGGCACGCTATGCTTACTTAGACAACTTGTCTGCAAGTTTTTGCGCCGCTGCAAAGTCCAGTGTGCCCTGATATACCGCGCGCCCGGTGATGGCGCCGGTAATGCCCTCGGATTCAACCTCGCACAGCGCCTTGACACAATCAAGATCGGTGATGCCGCCGCTCGCGATCACGGGAACCTTGAGTTCGCGCGCCAGCGCCACCGTCGCCTCGATATTGACGCCGCTTAGCATGCCGTCACGCCCGATGTCGGTGTAAATTACGGCCTCAACGCCGTAATCCTCGAATTTTTTTGCAAGATCGACCACGTCGTGACCGGTCATCTTGGACCAGCCTTCGACCGCAACCTTGCCGTCCTTGGCATCGAGCGCCACCATGATGTGCCCCGGAAATGCGCCGCACGCATCATGCAGGAAGCCGGGGGTCTTGACCGCTGCGGTGCCGATAATGATGTAAGCCACGCCCGAGTCGAGATATTTCTCTATGGTGTCCAGGTCGCGGATGCCGCCGCCGAGTTGGACCGGCATTTTGTCGCCGACCGCCTCGACGATCGCCTTGATCGCCAGCTCGTTCTTGGGGCGCCCGGCTGCCGCGCCGTTGAGATCGACCACATGCAGGCGCCTCGCCCCAAGTTCGAGCCAGCGGGCCGCAGTCGCTCCCGGGTCCTCGGAAAATACGGTCGCATCAGTCATCACGCCCTGTTTCAGGCGCACGCATGAACCATCTTTTAGGTCAATGGCCGGAATGATCAGCATAATCGTTACGGATAAATTACAAAGAAAAAACGGGAGGGATTTTTATGGGGTCGCCGAAAGACGGCGCTAGAGTGGCATGGCGAACGGAAAATAGCGGTTCAGGCAGCGTAGTGAATTTCCACAAAGTCATCATACACAAGACATGGCCTATCTCATAGCGCCAGCAACCGGCAGCGTTTCCCCGGCAGCCCCGGCCACCGGTTGCCAGGCCACGAAATTCGCCAGCATCCGCAGCCCTGCGGTATGGCTTTTCTCAGGATGAAATTGCACCGCGAAAATATTGCCGCTTGCGACCGCGCAACTGAACGAAAACGGGTACAGGCTGTAGCCCGCAATTAACTGCGGATCTGCCGGTTCCGTAAAATAGCTGTGCACAAAGTAAAAGCGGGCGCCTGAATCGATGCCCTCCCACAATGGGTGCTGCATCGACTGGTGCACCTCGTTCCACCCCATGTGCGGTACTTTCAGCTTGTTGCCGTCGGCGTCGACCATCGCCTCATGGGGAAACCGCCTCACTTGCCCGCGCAGCAAACCCAGTCCCGCGATGTCGCCCTCCTCGCTCCTGTCGAACAGCATCTGCAGGCCTATGCATATGCCCAAAAAGGGTTTGCTCCGCGCCGCGTCGATCACGGCCTCACGCAGGCCGCGCGCGTCCATCTCGCGCATGCAGTCCGGCATCGCACCCTGCCCCGGAAACACCACACGCGAGGCACGCATGACGACTTCGGGATCGCTGGTCACGGTGACTTCAAGCTGCGGCGCAACATGCTCGATGGCCTTGGAGACCGAACGCAGATTGCCCATGCCGTAATCAATGACAGCAATGTCGGTCATGACTTAGCTTGTGCCACGTTCATAGTTTCAGGTTCAAAGTTCCAAGTTCCAAGTTCAAAACTTAAGTTCAGGGGACACGATTTACAATCAGATTTCAATGCGGCCCGGAACCTGGAACCTGGAACTCGAAACGGGCGACCGCGCTATAGGGAGCCTTTGGTGGAAGGCACGCCGCCCACGCGCGGGTCGAGTTCGACGGCCATGCGCAGCGCGCGTCCGAACGCCTTGAACACGGTCTCCGCCTGATGGTGCGCATTATCACCCTTCAGGTTGTCGATATGCAGCGTCACCAGGGCGTGGTTGGCAAAGCCCTGGAAAAATTCGCGCAGAAGATCGACATCGAAATCGCCGATGCGCGCGCGCGCGAATTCGATTCGCATGTCCAACCCCGGTCGTCCCGATAAATCGGCCACTACGCGCGACAAAGCCTCGTCGAGCGGCACGTACGCATAGCCATAGCGGCGCACGCCTTTTTTGTCGCCCACCGCCTTGGCAAACGCCTGCCCCAGCGTGATGCCGATGTCTTCGACGGTGTGGTGGGCGTCGATGTGCAGGTCGCCCTTGGCCGCAATATCAAGATCGAAAAGGCCGTGACGCGCCACCTGGTCGAGCATATGGTCGAGAAACGGCACGCCGGTGGCAAGTTTGGCTTTGCCACTGCCGTCGAGATTGATCTTCACGCTGATTTGCGTTTCCAGCGTATTGCGGCTGACTTGTGCTTCACGCATGGCTGAGCCCGATATGACTGTTAAGAGTTCCTGACATAATGAAACGGCTGCAATCGGTTAACGGTTGACGGTTTCTTTCAATGCCTTAAGAAATAGCATATCTTCTTCAGGCGTGCCAACGGTAACCCGCAGACAGTCTTCGAGCGCAGGGTGCGAACCATGCAGGTTCTTGATCAGAACACCGCGCTGCCTGAGGCCGTTGAATATCCGCTCCGCTCCCGCCACCCTGAACAAAATGAAATTGGCGTCGCTCGGAAACGGCCGGATACCTGCCACCTGTCCGAGCGCATCGAAAAGCCGTGCCCGCTCCACCCTGATCGCTGCCGCCTGCCGCTCCAGTAACTCATGATACTGAAGCGCTTTCTCCGCAACTATTTGCGTCAGCACATTGACATTATACGGCAGACGCACCTTGTCCACATGCGTCAGCCACGCGCGGTTTCCCGCGATCAGGCCCAGGCGCAGTCCGGCCAGCCCCGATTTGGACACCGTGCGCATTACCAGCAGATTGGGATGATCCGCCAGGCGCGGCATGAAGCTTTTTCCGGCAAAAGCATGATAAGCCTCGTCCACCACCACCACGCCCGGGGCGGCTTCCAGGATGCGCAGCATCCCCGACTCGTCGAACAGATTGCCGGTCGGATTATTGGGATAGGCGATGAACACCAGCGCCGGCTGATGCTCGGCGATCGCCGCGACTACTCTGTCGGTATCGAGCGAGAAGTCCGGTTGCAATGGCACGCCGACAAACCGCACGCCGCAAAAGGTCGCGATCATACGGAACATCACGAACGAAGGTTCCAGGCCCAGCACCACTGCGCCGGGCCGGGCGGCAGCCATGATCAGCATCTGGATAATCTCGTCCGAGCCGTTGCCGAGCAGCACCCCCATGCCGTCAGGAATGTTCATGACTGCGCGCAAGCGCGCCTTGAGCTGCGCCGCGTCCGGGTCGGGATAGCGGTTGAGCGGTGCGGCGCCGGCCAGCTGCGCGACTTCGGCCTGCAGCTCCGGCGGCAGGCTGTACGGATTCTCCATGGCGTCAAGCTTCACCAACCCCGTGCTGTCGGGCACATGGTACGCCTTTAGAGCGAGAATCTCGCTGCGGATAATTTCTTCAGGTTTTTTTGGCATTGTCAAAAGCGGAGACACGAAGGACACGAAGGACACAAAGGAAAACAAAATCAAGGATTACGTGCCCTGCGGTGTCGTCTTTCACCGTCAACCTCTTATACATTAATGCAGTCTGGGAAAGAAATAATTCAGATCTGATTAATTCGAAATATTTTATCCTGGTTTTTCCTTTGCGTCCTTCGCGTCCTTTGCGTCTATGCTTTACCGTCTTTCATCCGGAATTCAGCCGACCTGGCATGCGCCTGCAGCCCTTCGCCGTTGGCGAGTTCCGCCGCGATTTTGCCGAGCTTGACCGCGCCCTCGCGCGAAACGTTGATCACGCTCGAGCGCTTCTGGAAATCGTAGACACCGAGCGGCGAAGAAAATCGCGCAGTGCGGGAGGTCGGCAGCACGTGGTTCGGGCCGGTGCAGTAATCACCGAGCGCTTCCGACGTATAGCGGCCCATGAAAATCGCGCCGGCGTGCCGTATCCCCGACAGCAGCGCCTGCGGGTTTTCCACCGACAGCTCCAGGTGCTCGGGCGCGATGCGGTTGGCTATCGAGCATGCCTCGTCAAGATCACGCACCCTGATCAGCGCGCCGCGCGCGGCGAGCGATGCGTCGATCACCGCGCGCCGCGGCATATCCGAAATCTGGCGGGCCATGCTCTTTTCGACCGCATCGATGAAAGCGGCATCGGGCGACAGCAGGATCGACTGCGCCAGCTCATCGTGCTCAGCCTGGGAAAACAAGTCCATGGCAATCCAGTCGGGGTCGGTTTTGCCATCGCACACGACCAGAATTTCCGACGGCCCCGCCACCATGTCGATGCCGACCACGCCGAACACCCGGCGTTTGGCGGCGGCGACGTAGGCATTGCCAGGACCAACAATCTTGTCCACCTGCCGGATGCTTTCAGTGCCATAGGCGAGCGCCGCCACGGCCTGTGCACCGCCTATGGTGATCACGCGGTCCACGCCGCAAAGGGCGGCTGCCGCCAACACCAGCTCGTTCTTTTCGCCGCCGGGTGCCGGCACCACCATGATGATTTCGCGCACGCCGGCAACCTTGGCCGGCACGGCATTCATGATCACAGATGACGGATAGGCCGCCTTGCCGCCCGGCACGTAAAGACCGGCGCGGTCGAGCGCGGTGATTTGCTGGCCAAGCTCGTTGCCGTCGGCATCGGTGTAACTCCACGACTTCGCGCGCTGGTGTTCGTGATAACTTCGCACGCGCTCCGCCGCCGCGGTCAGCGCGTCGCGCTGTGCTGCCGGCAATTGTTTCAGCGCACGCGCCTGTTCGGTGCGCGGCACTTCCAGCTCTTGCAGCGTTTTGGCTTCGACGCGATCGAACTTGCGCGTATATTCCAGCACCGCGGCATCACCGCGTTGCCTGACGTCAGCCAGTATCGCAGCGACCGTGGCATCGACCTGCGGGTCCTGCGCCGCCTCGAACGCCAGCAACTCCGCAAGCCGCGCGTCGAAATCAGGCTGGGCAGTGTCGAGCCGGCGCATGACGATCACGCAACCGCGCGCGCGAAGGCGTCCAGCAAAGGCTGGATCGCGGCGCGCTTGAGTTTCAGCGCCGCCTGGTTGACGATCAACCGCGCACTGACCGGCGAGATCTCTTCGACCGCCTTGAGATTATTGGCCCTGAGCGTGCCGCCGCTGCTGACCAGGTCGACTATGGCGTCGGCCAACCCCACCAGCGGCGCGAGTTCCATCGAGCCATAGAGCTTGATCAGGTCGACGTGCACCCCCTTGGCGGTGAAGTGCTCACGCGCCGTCTGCACGTACTTGGTTGCCACTTTCAGGCGCGCGCCCTGCTTCACCGCGCGTTGGTAATCGAAACCATTCTGCACCGCCACCATCATGCGGCAGGCGGCGATCTTCAGATCGACAGGCTGATACAGCCCTTCCCCGCCCTGCTCGTCCAGCACGTCCTTGCCGGCGACGCCCAGGTCGGCCGCGCCGTACTGCACATAGGTCGGCACGTCGGAGGCGCGAACGATAATGATGCGCACATCGCGCTTGTTGGTCTTGAGTATGAGTTTGCGCGAGGTCTCGGGACTTTCGCGCATGCTGATGCCCGCCGCCTTGAGCAGCGGCAGCGTCTCGTCAAAAATCCGGCCCTTGGAAAGCGCGATGGTAATCACGGTCTAATAAACATTTAAAAATTCAAGAACTGCATTTTACCGCATGGCGCGCGAAAAATGCAAAGGAAAATGAATAAAAACAATGGCTTAATGTTTCGCCTGAGGCCGGAGCAGTCCAACCACCAAGACTGCCGAACCCAGCCACTAGAACCCGCCCCGGTTAGTACCGTCCCGTTGTTTTTGAATTCAGTCTCGTGTGGTTTTCTTGGCGGTCATGGCGGTCTTGGCGGCTAATCGACTTTAGCGCACCCGCCTGATCCGCGCACCCAGCTTCGACAGCTTCTCCTCGATGCGCTCGTAGCCGCGGTCGAGATGGTAGACGCGTTCAACCGTGGTCGCGCCGCGCGCCACCAGCCCCGCCAGCACCAGGCTGGCGGAAGCGCGCAGGTCGGTCGCCATCACCGTGGCGCCGTCGAGATGCGGCACGCCTTTTATCACCGCGGTATTGCCTTCGACCTCGATGTCCGCACCCAGGCGCCGCAACTCCTGCACGTGCATGAAGCGGTTCTCGAAAATCGTTTCCGTCACCAGCGCGGTGCCGCCGGCCACGGTGTTCAGCGCCATGAACTGTGCCTGCATGTCGGTCGGGAAAGCCGGGTACGGCGCGGTGCGCACGCTGACCGAGCGCAACGCGCCGTTGGCCTTGAGCCTGATCCAGTCCTCTCCGGTCTCGATGTGCGCGCCGGTCTCGCGCAGTTTGTCGAGCACCGCATCAAGGATGTCGGGACGCGCGCCGCGCAGCATGACGTCGCCGCCGGTGGCCGCCGCCGCCGCGAGAAAGGTGCCGGTCTCGATGCGATCGGGCATCACGCAATAATGCGCGCCGCCCAGGCGGGCCGCCCCTTCGATGGTAATGACATCGCTGCCCGCACCGCGGATGGTTGCGCCCATTGCAATGAGGCAGTTGGCGAGATCGGTCACTTCCGGCTCGCGCGCCGCATTCTCGATCACGGTCGTGCCCTCGGCCAGCGTTGCCGCCATCATCAGGTTTTCGGTGCCGGTGACCGTCACCAGGTCCATGCAGATGCGCGTGCCTTTGAGGCGGTCGGCGCGCGCCAGCATGTAGCCGTGCTCGATGCTGATGGTCGCCCCCATCGCCTGCAGACCTTTCAAGTGCTGGTCGACAGGCCGCATGCCGATGGCGCAACCGCCCGGCAAAGAGACCCGCGCCTCGCCCAGGCGCGCCAGCAACGGCCCCAGCACCAGCACCGAGGCGCGCATGGTCTTTACCATTTCATAGGGGGCGGCCGGATTGTCGATCGCTGCGGCCCGAAGTTCCACCCCGAGTTTCTCGTCGAGCGAGATCGACACACCCATCTGCATCAGCAGATTGAGCATGGTGGTGACATCGTGCAGGTGCGGCACATTCTGCACCCGCAGCGGTTCAGCCGTGAGCAGCGATGCGCACAGGATGGGCAATGCGGCGTTTTTAGCACCGGAAATATCGACTTCCCCGGTCAGCGGCACGCCGCCTTCGATGACCAGTTTATCCATGAGTGTGCCGGGCCCGGACTATTGGGGCCATTCCTCGGGCGTCAGGGTCCGCATCGACAGCGCGTGAATTTCCTCGCGCATGCGGTCGCCGAGCACGCGATAGACCAGCTGGTGCTGCTGGACCTTGGGTTTGCCGCGAAAGGCGGCGCTGACGATGACCGCCTCGAAATGGTGGCCGTCGCCTTTTACTTCAACGAATTCGCATTCGATGCCGTTCTGTATCCAGGTCTTGATCTGCTCGGGTTGCATCATGTCATTGCCTCAGTTTGTATCCGGTCTTGATCAGCCAGAAAGTAATCAATGATAAAGCGAAAAAACTCACGGCGACAATCGCCAGACTCGCCAGCGGCTGCACATCGGCATGACCGAAGAATCCGTAACGGAAACCGTCGATCATGTAAAAAATGGGATTCAGATGCGACAGCCACTGCCAGAAGGGCGGCAGCGACTGTATCGAATAGAACACGCCCGACAGGAAAGTGAGCGGCAAAATGATGAAGTTCTGGAACACGGCGAGCTGTTCGACTTTATCCGAGTAGATGCCGGCGATGATGCCCAGCGTGCCCAGGATGCCGCTGCCGAACAGCGCGAACAGAAACGCCCACAGCGGGTGCTCGAGCGGCAGGTCGACGAACCATACCGTCGCAATAATCACGCCGCAGCCCACCACCAGCCCGCGTGCCATTGCGGCCAGCAGATAGGCGCAGAAGAATTCGCCGTGCGACAACGGCGGCAGCAGCACGAACACGATGTTGCCGGTCATTTTCGACTGCATCAGGCTCGACGAACTGTTGGCAAATGCGTTCTGCAGCACCGACATCATCGCCAGCCCCGGGACCAGGAACGCGGCGTAGTCCACGCCGGGGAAAACCTCGACATGGCCACGCAACGAGTGCGAAAACACCAGCAGGAACATCAACGCGGTCAGCACCGGCGCCAGAACGGTCTGCACATTCACTTTCCAGAAACGCAGCCATTCTTTGTAAAACAGGGTGTAGAAGCCGGTCATTGTCGTGATGAGTAATGGGTGATGAGTAATGGGTGAAGTGCGGGCGCAGCCTCCTGCGTCCGGGAAAGATAAGCGGCTTTACTCATCACTCATTACCCGTTACTCATTACGATTTATGCATGATCTGAACGAAAACCTCTTCGAGGTCGGGCCGCAACACTTCCATTTCCTGCACCCGCACCTGCGCCGTGCGCAGCTGCGCCATCACGTCCTCGACGTCGACATAGTCCTTGAGCGCGAGCCGGTATGCGCCATCCTCGCGCCGCTCTACGACCAGCGGCGCCAGCGCGGCAGGCAGCATATCGGGCTCGAGCCTTAACTCGACATAGCAGCCCGAATGCATGCGCAGCAGGTTCTGCGTCGTATCAAGCGCGACCAGTTGCCCCTGCTTGAGCATGGCGACGCGGCTGCACAACGCTTCCGCTTCATCAATATAATGTGTAGTCAGCACGATGGTATGGCCGTCCCGATTGAGTTGGCGCACGAACTTCCACAGCGCTTGTCGCAGTTCGACATCGACACCGGCGGTCGGCTCGTCGAGCACGATCACCGGAGGCTTGTGCACCAGCGCCTGTCCCACGAGCACGCGCCGCCTCATGCCGCCGGACAGCGCGCGCATGTTGGTGTCGGCTTTGTCCGTGAGATGAAGATGGTGCATGACCTCGTCTATCCACGCACCGTTGTTTCTCAATCCGAAATATCCGGACTGCATGGTCAGCGTTTCACGCACCGTGAAAAACGGATCGAATACGAGTTCCTGCGGCACCACCCCCAGCACCCGCCGCGCCTGGCGGTATTGTTCGCGCACGTCGTGCCCCATGATGCGCGCAACCCCGCTTGAGGATAGAACCAGACCTGCCAGGATGTTGATCAGCGTGGTCTTGCCCGCGCCATTAGGGCCCAGCAGCCCGAAAAACTCGCCTTCGGGCACTTCGATGCTGACTTTGGACAGGGCCTGCAGGTTGCCGTAGTTCTTGGAAACCTGGTCGACCTGGATGGCGGGAATCATCAACCGTGATGAGCAATGAGTGATGCGTAATGAGTAATAAGCAAAGGGTGTTGAGTGATGGGTTTTGACTTAACCCACATTACCCATTACACATCACCCATTACTCGCCCAGCAGTTCAGTGACACCGTAGAGCGTAGCCAGGCTTTTGACATTATCGGGCAGGTTGACGTAGGAAATTATTCGCTTATCACGCTGCGCAGCACGCCGCCACTCCAGCAGCAGGCTGACCGCGGCGGAATCAACCTCGGTCAAACCGGCCAGATCGACGGTAACGTTAGGCAGTGTAAACAACCGCGCACCTTCTTCAAGCATTGCAACCACGTTACCCGAATTGACCGGCCCTTCGAGTTTGCAGCGATCGCCGTCGCAGGAAATCATGTCTGGCTTGCCTGCGCCAGCGCTTTGTTCTTATCCGCCAGTGCTTTGATCAGTCCGTCCACGCCGCTTTTCCGGATCTCGCTGTTGAAGGTATTGCGATAGTTTTCAACCAGGCTGATGCCCTCGATCTTGACGTTGTAGACCTTCCAGCCCTGGTCGGTCTTCTCCATGCCGTAATCAATCGCGACCGGCTGGCCGCCGGGCTGCGTGATCAGCGACTTGACCACCGCATCGGTTTCACCCGGCGCGAGCCGCAGCGGCCGGTACTCGACAGTCTGATTTTTGTATTGCGTAAACGCAGCCGTGTAGGTGCGCACCAGCAGGGTACGGAATTCATGGGTCAGCGACTTCTTCTGCTCGGCGCTGGCCTGGCGCCAGTTTTTCCCCATCGCCAGCTGGGCCATGTGCGAGAAATTAAAATGCGGCGCCACTTTTGCCTCGATCAGATTCAGCACTTTAGCCTTATTACCGGCCTGAATGTCCTTGTCGGCGCGGATGATGGCAAGCACTTCATCAGTCACGCTTTTTGCAAGCGCATCGGGCGCCATGGCCTCGGCGGCGTGCGCGACACCGGTGACAACGTATGCCGCCAACAGGAATGAAAACACATATTTCATCATGACTAGAACCTCATTCGAACATTAATCTCGGAGCTATTTCTTGCTGTCACCCTCGGCGGCCTTGCTGTACAGGAACTGGCTGATCAGATTTTCCAGGACCACCGCGGATTGGGTCAGCTTGAGCGATTCGCCCTGGGCAATATTGGCCGCGTCGCCGCCTGCGACCAGCCCGATGTACTGCTCGCCAAGCAGGCCGGCGGTCAGGATCGAGGCCGTGGTGTCCTTGGGAAACTGGTAGCGCTTGTCTATCGACATCATCACTTTAGCCAGAAATTTGTTATTGTCGAATGTAATTTCGCTGACGCGCCCGACCACGACGCCCGAACTTTTAATCGGCGCGCGCGGTTTCAGCCCGCCGATATTCTCAAAGTTCGCAACGATCTGATAAGTATCAGCCGCGCTGAAGCCGCTCATGTTTCCGACCTTCAGCGCCAGGATCAGCAGCGCGCCGATGCCGGCGCAGACGAACAAACCTACCCATAAATCGATTGTTGAGCGTTCCATCAAACCCCCCGAAACATTAATGAGGTCAATACAAAATCCAGCCCCAGAATCACCAGCGAAGACGTAACCACGGTGCGAGTGGTCGCGCCCGATACACCTTCCGCGGTCGGCGGTGCATCATACCCTTCAAACAGCGCAATCCAGGTCACGGCAAAGCCGAACACGATGCTCTTGATCACGCCATTCACAATATCTTCACGAAAATCGACCGCGCTCTGCATCTGCGACCAGAACGATCCCTCGTCCACGCCGATCAGCACCACGCCGACCAGATAGCCGCCGAATACGCCCATGGCGCTGAACATGGCGGCCAGCAGCGGCATCGAGATGAATCCGGCCCAGAACCGCGGCGCCACCACCCTGGAAATCGGGTCCACCGCCATCATTTCCATCGCCGACAATTGCTCGGTGGCCTTCATCAGTCCGATTTCGGCAGTGATCGCCGATCCGGCGCGGCTTGCAAACAACAGTCCGGCAACCACCGGACCCAGTTCGCGCACCAGCGACAGCGCCACCAGCACGCCGAGCGCGGATTCAGAGCCGTAGGTCTGCAGGGTATGGTAACCCTGAAAACCCAGCACCATGCCGACGAACAATCCCGAAACCAGGATGATGATGAGCGACAGCACGCCGGTGTAGTAAAGTTCGCGGGTTATCAGGCGAAAGCGCCGAAAACAAGTCCCGGAATGCAGCAGCGTCAGAATGATGAAGCGCGTCGCATTGCCAAGGCGCACTACGCTGTCGTTGGTGGTTCGTCCCATCCTGCGAACCGTAAGGACTGAGCGTTCAAACATGATGCCGCGCTCCCAGCTTGAGATCTTCTGCGTACTGCCTGCTCGGGTACTGGAATGGCACCGGCCCGTCGGCCTCGCCATAAATAAACTGATGCACCAGCGGCTCCTTCATGGCCCGCATTTCTTCAGGCGTGCCGTGGGCCACCATCTTGCCATCGGACATGTAATACACGTAATCGACGACATCCAGCGCCTCCTGCACATCGTGCGTCACCACGATGGACGTGGCGCCGAGCGCATCGTTAAGGCGCCGGACCAGATTTCTGATCACGCCCAGGGAAATCGGGTCGAGGCCGGTAAACGGCTCATCGTACAGCATCAGCATCGGATCCAGCGCGGTCGCGCGCGCCAGGGCCACGCGCCGGGCCATGCCGCCGGACAGCTCGGAAGGCATCAGCCGGTGCGCGCCGCGCAGACCCACTGCGTGCAGCTTCATGAACACCAGATCACGTATTATGTGTTCCGGCAGGTTGGTGTGTTCGCGCATCTGAAATGCGACGTTGTCGAATACCGACAGGTCGGTGAACAGCGCCCCGAACTGAAACAGCATGCCCATGCGGCGCCGCATCTTGTATATGCTGGCGCTGTCGAGTTTGTTGACCAGCTGGCCATCGACCTTGACCTCGCCCTTGCGCGCTTTCATCACGCCGCCGATCAGGCGCAGCAGCGTGGTCTTGCCGGAGCCGCTGATGCCCATGATGGCTACCACCTTTCCGCGCGGGATGACCATGTTGATGCCGCTCAGGATAGCGCGCCGCTTGTCATACCAGTAGTCGACGTTGCTGATTTCTATAAGATTATCGTCTGCCACGGGCAAATTACTTCAATTTCCAAAAGGGTGCATTTTAACCAGTTAACTTGGTTATCACAATCAATGCCTCGTACAATCGGCCATTCATGCCCGTGCCGGCATCCCTAGGGCCTGTTAACCATTACCGCGTGAGATGCGTTGTGGCCAAAATTGTCGATAACAAGGCGCTTGTCGCAGCCCATATCGCGGCGGCTGCGACTCGTTTGCCGCAGGCCCGTTTGCGGGAGCAGCCGCTGAAGCCCCGGGACGCCATCGCATCCACACGCCGCTTGGCGCCCCTGCCCGCACCACGCTGCGCGAGACCGAGTCCGGGGCGCATGGGCAAGACGAGCAACGATGGTAGCGGCGATTTTGGCCACAACCCGAAGGGACGGGACGCTGAGCAACGGCTTTGCCGTTGCGCGTCCCATAATGGGCCAGAATCAGGACCGCGAGCGCGTAGCGCCCGCTCGGGGCCCATGGCGTTGTCGCACCTTCGCTTATTTGCCACGGGGCAAACCGCGCTCGGCGTTCCTAGCCCTGAACCCAAATCGCCTCCGTCGCACTCGCGTGGTAATGGTTAACAGGCCCTAATATGCTTTTCGACTTGTTCTACGAAATTTCGCTGCCGCCGCAGCTGGGCCGCAGCGAAGCGCAGGCCTATTCCGACACTCTCGCTGAAATCGAGTCTGCCGACAGCCTTGGATTTCACTGCGCATGGCTGGTCGAGCATCATTTCATGCGCGGCTACTCGCACTCGTCCAAACCCGAGCTGATGCTCGCGGCATTATCCCAGCGCACACGTAATATCCGCCTCGGCCATGCCGTTATTCCGCTGCCGCTGCACCACCCGGTGCACGTAGCCGAGCGCATCGCCACGCTGGACCTGCTGTCGCACGGGCGGCTGGAAGTCGGCGTGGGCCGCGGGTTCTCGCCAAGGGAATATGCCGTATTCGGGGCCGCCATGGACCTTAGCCGCGAACTCGTCGAAGAAAGCCTTGCCATATTGCGCGCCAGCTTTCGCAGGGAGCCCGTTACCCACCACGGCAAACATTACCAACTCGATGCGCTCGATATCCTGCCTCATGTCGTGCAGCAGCCACACCCGCCGCTATGGACCGCGGCGGTGAGCCCGGAAAGTTTCCCGTGGGCGGCCGGGCACGAGCTGGGCGTGCTGGCCGGTCCGTTCAAGCCGTGGCTCATGGTCAAACATG
>CALOEN010000042.1:0-42573 GCA_942492335.1 uncultured beta proteobacterium
AATGCCGACACGGTCGGCTTTCTTGGTGGCCGCATTAAACAAATTCACATTTGAAATATGCAGCGGCATTTCCTTTTCGATGATTCCGCCAGCTTGGCCTTTCATCGGGTTGGGCCGCTGGTGTTTCTTGACCTTGTTGGCGCCTTCCACCAGAACGTGCTCGGCATCTACGATGCGCAGCACCGTGCCGCGTTTGCCACTATCCTTGCCGGCAAGCACGATCACGTCATCACCTTTTCTGATCTTATGCATGATGTCCCTCTTAAAGCACTTCCGGAGCAAGCGACACGATCTTCATGAAGCGCTCCGTCCTGAGTTCGCGGGTCACCGGTCCAAAAATCCTCGTGCCGATCGGTTCGAGTTTCGGATTAAGCAGAACTGCGGCATTGCCGTCGAACTTGATCAATGAGCCATCGCTGCGGCGCACACCTTTTGCAGTACGCACTACAACAGCGCTATAGATCTCGCCTTTCTTTACCCGGCCGCGTGGCGCGGCATCCTTGATGCTGACCTTGATTACGTCGCCGATCCCCGCATAACGCCGCTTGGAGCCGCCGAGCACCTTGATGCACATCACTGAGCGCGCGCCAGTGTTATCGGCCACATCCAGAATAGACTGCATCTGAATCATTTTTTCGCTTCCTGCTTGAGAATCTTTTCTTCAACTTGGTCTGCATGCCAGAGGCAACAGCCAGTATTGAAGCCCGTTCGGGTCGACCCCTGCGCCTTAAAATTCCTGAAGCACAGGGATTAAAACTTTATATTTCAGCGATGTTGCCAGCCTGCACAACAGGCGGGATCATTGCCGAAAAGCCGCTCATAATATTAGGCATATAAAACTGCCTTCGCAAGACAAAATCAGACCCTGCGCGACTTTTCCACCAGCTTGATCACTCGCCACGCCTTGGTCTTGGCAATCGGCCGGCATTCTTCGATCGATCACCGTGTCGCCTTCGTTGTACTCATCCTTTTCGTCGTGAGCGTGATACTTTTTGGAGCTGTTTCACGATTTTGCCCAGCAGCGGGTGCTTTACCCGCCGCTCTATGAGCACCGTGACGGTCTTTTCCATTTTGTCGCTGACAACACGTCCGGTCAGAGTCCGTTTGTTTGCTTCCGTTTTAATCGTATCAGTCATATAGCGCTCTGCCCGTTAGGCCTGCATTCCCAGCACTGTTCGCACGCGCGCGATGTCGCGACGCACTTTGCGCATCTGGCTGGTGTTCGTTAGTTGTTGCGTTGCCTTTTGCATACGCAAGGAAAATTGCGCTTTTAGCAGTGACTCCAGTTCCTTACGCAACTCGTCAGCGCTTTTTGCTTTCAGTTCAATCGCCTTCATGTTTTAACCTCCCACCAGGCGATGGACAAACGTCGTCGCGATCGGCAGCTTTGCTGCGGCAAGCCTGAATGCCTCCTTGGCAATTACTTCATTCACGCCGTCCATTTCATACAGAACTTTGCCTGGCTGTATCTCGGCGACCCAATACTCAGGATTACCTTTGCCGTTACCCATACGAACCTCTGCAGGCTTACGCGATATCGGCTTGTCCGGAAAAATACGGATCCAGATACGCCCGCCGCGTTTGATATGGCGGGTCATAGCGCGCCGCGCTGCCTCAATCTGGCGTGCAGTGAGGCGGCCGCGTCCTATGGCCTTCAGTCCGAATGCGCCGAAGCTCACCTTGTTGCCGCGAGTAGCAACGCCGGTGTTCCGGCCCTTTTGCTCCTTGCGGTATTTACGCCTGGCTGGCTGTAGCACGTTTTGCTCCTGTTTTTGCAGTTGTCCGTCTCGGTTTACGCGCCGGCGCGGGTTCCTCGGCCGGCGCAGCGCGCCGGGGCGAGCGCAGGCTGATCGTTTTTCCCGATTACCTCGCCCTTGAACACCCAAACCTTGACGCCAATAATTCCATAACTGGTCTTGGCTTCCGAGAATCCGTAATCAATATCAGCACGCAGTGTATGCAAGGGCACCCGACCTTCGCGATACCATTCAGTGCGCGCAATTTCAGCGCCATTCAATCGCCCGGCACTCATGATCTTGATGCCCTGGGCACCGAGGCGCATGGCATTGGTAATGGCTCTCTTCATCGCACGCCGGAACATGATACGTTTCTGCAACTGCTGGCAGATTGAATCCGAAATCAGCTGCGCATCCAGCTCGGGCTTGCGCACTTCTTCGATGTTGACGTGTACCGGCACGCCGAGCATTTTCTGGGTGAGTTCCTTGCGCAGACGCTCGATATCCTCGCCCTTCTTGCCGATCACCACACCGGGGCGCGCACTGAAAACCGTAATGCGCGCGTTTTTTGCCGGGCGCTCGATCACTACGCGCGAAACCGCGGCTTGCGCCAAGCTTTTTCTTCAGGTAGTCGCGAACCTTAATGTCTTCGTTGAGCATGACCGGGAAATTCTTGCTGTTGGCATACCAGCGCGACGCCCAGTTTCGGTTGACCGCAAGGCGGAAGCCTATCGGATGTATTTTATGACCCATAATTATTTCCTTCCGTCGCCAACCGTTACGTAGATATGACAGGTCGGCTTTAAAATAGGCGCGCCGCGGCCTTTGGCGCGTGATGAAAACGCTTCAGCACCGGACCTTTCTCAACCTGAATATGCTGGTGATCTTGAGTTCATCAATATCGGCGCCATCATTGTGCTCGGCATTGGCAATTGCCGATTCCAAGACCTTTGCGTATGATCACGGCGCCCTTTTTTTGGGTGAAATTCAATATGTTAAGCGCATTCTCTACGGTTTTCCCGCGAACCAGATCGGCAATCAGCCGGCCTTTTTGCGCCGAGAGCCTGACGCCGTGCAATTTTGCTGTGGTATCCATATCTGATAACCTTACTTGGCCGCCGGGGTCGGGGCGGCCTTTTTTGTTGCTGGCGCAGCAGATGATCCGCCGGCTTCGCGAGTGCCCCTTGAACATGCGCGTATGCGCAAATTCGCCCAGTTTGTGACCAACCATATTTTCGGTCACGTAGACCGGAATGTGCTGCTTGCCATTGTGGACGGCAATCGTAAGCCCGATAAAGTCCGGCAGGATGGTCGAACGGCGCGACCAGGTCTTGATCGGACGCTTGTCGGAACCAGCACGCGCCGTCTCCACCTTCTGCATCAGGTGGTGATCGACAAACGGACCTTTTTTGATTGAACGTGCCATCTCTACCCCTTACCCCGTGGCTTTCGCATTGCGGCGACGTATGATCATGCCGCTGGTGCGTTTGTTCTTGCGCGTCTTGTAGCCCTTGGTCATGACGTGCCCCACGGACTCACCGGATGCCGGCCAGCCGCGGTTTTACCCTCGCCGCCGCCGTGCGGGTGGTCGATCGGATTCATCGCCACGCCGCGCACCGTCGGACGCACGCCACGCCATCTGACCCGCCCCGCTTTACCGATAGATTCCAGCGAGTGCTCCTCGTTGCCGACTTCGCCGATGGTGGCGCGACAGTTGATGTGCACTTTCCTTATTTCGCCTGAACGCAGCCGAAGCTGGGCATAGTCCCCCTCGCGAGCCAATAGCTGAACCGAAGTGCCGGCTGCGCGTGAGATCTGTGCACCCTTGCCAGGCTGCATTTCAATGCAGTGAATGGTAGTGCCGACCGGAATGTTGCGAAGCGGAAGCGTATTGCCGACCTTGATGGGCGCTTCGATGCCGGACATTAATTGCATTCCCACCGATACGCCCTTGGCCGCTATCACGTAACGACGCTCACCGTCTGCGTAGCACAACAGCGCCAGATTGGCACTGCGATTGGGATCGTATTCAAGGCGTTCGACCTTGGCGGCAATCCCGTCCTTGTCGCGCTTGAAATCGACAACGCGATAATGTTGCTTGTGCCCGCCGCCCTGATGGCGCGTCGTGATATGCCCGTAGCTATTGCGGCCCGCCTTCTTCGACTGACTCTCGGTGAGTTTTGCAACCGGCCTGCCCTTGTGAAGGTCCTTGTTGACAACCTTGACCTGGGACCGGCGACCGGGAGACGTCGGTTTGTCTTTTACTTACATTACTTGGTCTCCCCTTCGGCGAAGTTGATTTCCTGGCCGGGTTTCAGGCAGACATAGGCTTTCTTCCAGTTGTTGCGGCGACCGTTGAAGCGGCCAAAGCGCTTTTCCTTGCCTTTCACATTGGCAACTTTCACTGACTCGACCTGCACCTTGAACATAAGTTCGACTGCGGCCTTGATTTCGGGCTTGGTTGCGTCCGGGATAACTCGAAAAATAACCTGCTCGTGTTTATCAGCCACAAACGTGCTCTTTTCCGATATTACCGGCGCCAGGATCACCTGCATCAGGCGCTCCTGCTGTTCCATGCTGGGAACCGCGCTCATGACAGCATCTCCTCGATTTTAGTCATCGCACCACGTGTCATCAGCACCTTCGCATGACGGATAAGGCTGACAGGATCCGCAAAACGCACATCGACAACGCCCACATTGGGCAGGTTGCGCGCAGATAACAGCAGATTATCGTCGAGGCCGTCGGTGATGATCAGCACGTTCTCCAACCCCATGCCTTTGAGTTTCTGAGCAAGCAGTTTAGTTTTGGGAGAGTCGACGCTGAAGTTATCCACTATCGCCAGCCGGTCCTCGCGCGCGAGCTGCGACAGGATCGAGCTCACGCCAGCACGGAACATTTTCTTGTTGACCTTATGGCTGAAATTCTCGTCCGGCATGTTCGGGAAGGTTCTGCCACCGCCGCGCCACAACGGGCTCGACGTCATGCCGGCGCGCGCCCTGCCTGTGCCTTTCTGGCGCCACGGCTTTTTGGTCGAATGCTTTACGGTGCCACGGTCTTTCTGAGCACGCGTTCCGCTGCGGGCATTCGCGAGATATGCCGTCACTACCTGGTGCACCAGCGCTTCGTTGTATTCGCGGCCGAACGTGGTGTCGGAAGCCGATATTGAAGCGGTGGACTTCCCTTGATCATCTATCAGTTTGAGTTCCATGTACGCCTGCCTTATTTGGGGGCAGCAGCTTTTGCTGCCTTGCCGGATGCGGTGGCTCTGGTCACTTTGACCGCCGGGAAAACAGCAACATCGCCACCTTTTGAGCCGGGCACCGCGCCGCGAATCAGCAATAACTGGCGCTCGACGTCAACGCGCACAATGACCAGGTTCTGGGCTGTGCGGCTGGCCGCGCCAAGATGGCCCGCCATTTTCTGGCCGGGGAACACCCGGCCGGGGTCCTGCGCCATGCCGATCGATCCGGGCTTGTTGTGCGATACCGAGTTACCATGACTCGCCCGGCCCGATGAGAAATGGTGGCGCTTGATGACGCCGGAAAAACCCTTGCCCTGGGAGACACCCGATACGTCAACTTTCTGACCCGGCTTGAAAATATCGGCGCCGATTGCGCCGCCGAGTTTGATCTCGGCAAGCTGCTCGGGAGTCACGCGAAATTCCTTGAGTGTATGTCCGGCTTCAACGCCGGCTTTGGCGAAGTGCCCGGCAGCCGCCTTGTTGACGCGCGTTGCCCGACGCTTCCCGAACGCTACCTGAATTGCCGAATATCCGTCGGTGTCCGGTTTTTTGATCTGGGTCACGCGATTGTTCGACACGTCGACCACCGTCACCGGGATGCTATCGCCATCGTCGGAGAATACGCGGGTCATGCCGACCTTGCGGCCCACTAGTCCTAAACTCATTTTTTCACCTTAGCAAAAAGGCGCCAGTTACAATTGACCGGCATTTTTCAATTTTCCGCCACAAATGCGGCGGGAACGCTTACTGCATGTATTACCGACTACATTTACTTACTAAATCCTAGAGCTTGATTTCCACATCCACACCGGCCGGCAGATCAAGCTTCATCAGCGCATCGACAGTCTTGTCAGTCGGATCAATGATGTCCATCAGACGCAAATGCGTGCGGATTTCCAGTTGTTCACGCGACGTCTTGTTGACGTGCGGCGAGCGCAGGATATCGAAACGCTCTTTGCGTGTCGGCAACGGCACCGGGCCTTTGACGACAGCACCAGTGCGCTTGGCGGTATCGACGATCTCGAGCGCGGACTGGTCGATCAACCGGTAGTCGAATGCTTTCAGCCGAATGCGGATTTTCTGGTTTTTTACAGTCGTGGCCATTGAAATTACTCGATGACCTTGGCGACGACGCCGGCGCCCACGGTACGGCCACCCTCGCGGATCGCAAACCTCAACCCCTCTTCCATCGCGATAGGCTGGATCAGCGCCACCGTGATCGACACGTTATCCCCGGGCATCACCATCTCCGTGCCCTGCGGCAACTCGATCGAGCCCGTCACGTCCGTCGTCCGGAAGTAAAACTGCGGCCGGTAGCCATTGAAAAACGGCGTATGACGGCCGCCCTCGTCCTTGCTCAGCACGTAAATCTCGGCCGCGAACTTGGTGTGCGGCGTGATCGAGCCCGGCTTCGCCAGCACCTGACCGCGCTCCACTTCCTCGCGCTTGGTGCCGCGCAGCAGGATCCCCACGTTGTCCCCCGCCTGACCCTGGTCCAGAAGCTTCCTGAACATCTCCACGCCCGTGCACACCGTCTTGATCGTCGGCTTCAGCCCGATAATCTCAATCTCCTCGCCCACCTTGACCACGCCGCGCTCCACGCGACCCGTGACCACCGTGCCCCGGCCCGAGATGGAAAACACGTCTTCCACCGGCATCAGGAACGCACCGTCTATTGCACGCTCCGGCTGCGGAATGTAGCTATCCAGCGCTTCGGCCAGCTTGAATATCGAGCCTTCACCCATATCGCCCGCATCACCTTCGAGCGCTTTTAACGCCGAACCGATCACGATCGGGGTGTCGTCACCCGGAAAATCATACTTGGACAGGAGCTCGCGCACTTCCATCTCCACCAGCTCGAGCAACTCCTTGTCATCCACCATGTCCGCTTTGTTCATGTACACGATGATGTAGGGCACGCCCACCTGGCGCGCCAGCAGAATGTGTTCGCGCGTCTGCGGCATCGGACCGTCGGCAGCACTCACCACCAGGATCGCACCGTCCATCTGCGCCGCACCCGTGATCATGTTCTTCACATAGTCCGCGTGACCCGGGCAGTCCACGTGCGCGTAGTGACGCTTCTCCGTCTCATACTCCACGTGCGCCGTGTTGATCGTGATCCCCCGCGCCTTCTCCTCCGGCGCCGAGTCAATCTGGGCGTAGCTCTTCGCCTCGCCACCAAACTTCTTCGACAGGATCATCGTCATCGCCGCCGTCAGCGTCGTCTTGCCATGATCCACGTGACCGATCGTCCCCACGTTCACGTGCGGCTTCGTCCGCTCAAATTTACCCTTCGCCATAATCGTGTCCTTAGTTACTCGTCTTTGCCGGATTGTTTGTTGATGATTTCTTCCGCGATATTGCTTGCGGCGCTTCAGCGTAGTGCTTGAATTCCATCGTGTAGGTTGCGCGGCCCTGCGACAGCGACCTGAGCGTCGTCGAATAACCGAACATTTCCGAAAGCGGCACTTCGGATTTCACCGTTTTCCCCCCGCCCGGAATGTCTTCCATGCCCTGAATCGTTCCGCGCCGCGAACTAAGGTCGCCGACGATATTGCCCATAAAATCTTCAGGCGTCTCTGCTTCTACCGCCATAATCGGCTCAAGCAGCACCGGATTGGCACGACGCAGCCCTTCCTTGAACGCCATCGATCCTGCCATCTTGAACGCGTTCTCGTTCGAGTCGACTTCATGGTATGAGCCATCGATCAGCGTAACCTTGACGTCAACCACCGGGAACCCAGCCAGCACGCCGTTTGGTATGGTGTCGGCAATCCCTTTCTGCACTGCCGGAATGTATTCGCGTGGCACTGAGCCGCCCTTGATGGCATCAACAAATTCGTAACCTTTACCCGCTTCGTTCGGCTCCACTCTGAGCCAGACATGACCATACTGTCCACGCCCGCCTGACTGCTTGACGAATTTACCCTCGACCTTGTCGCAGGACTTCCTGATGGTCTCGCGATACGCGACCTGCGGTGCGCCGACATTGGCCTCGACGCTGAATTCCCGCTTCATACGGTCAACGATGATCTCCAGATGCAGCTCGCCCATGCCGGAAATAATGGTCTGGCCGGATTCTTCGTCGGTACGCACGCGGAACGAGGGGTCCTCCTGGGCCAGACGGTTCAGCGCCATGCCCATCTTCTCCTGGTCGGCCTTGGTCTTGGGTTCGACAGCGACGTGTATCACCGGCTCCGGAAATATCATGCGCTCGAGCGTAATAATCTTGCTGGGATCGCACAGCGTGTCGCCGGTGGTCGCCTCTTTCAAACCCACCGCAGCGGCAATGTCACCTGCGTACACTTCCTTGATTTCCTCGCGGGAATTGGCATGCATCTGCAGAATACGGCCCAGTCGCTCCTTGCGGCCCTTGACAGGGTTGTAGATGCTGTCACCCGAATTCACCACGCCGGAATAGACACGGAAAAAGATCAGTTGGCCGACAAACGGGTCGGTCATGATCTTGAAGGCAAGGCCCGAAAACGGCGCAGTGTCGCTAGGCGGACGCTCATCGGTTTCGCCGTTTTCCTTCTCGCCTGTAACCGGCAAAATGTCGATAGGCGACGGCATGTAATCGATCACCGCATCAAGCATCGCCTGCACGCCCTTGTTCTTGAATGCGGAGCCGCACAGCATCGGGCACTATTTCGACACTGATGGTACGCTGGCGCAGACCTTCTTTGATCTCTTCTTCTGTCAACTTGCCGCTTTCGAGGATACTTGTTCATCAGCTCCTCGTTGGCTTCGGCGGCAACTTCAACCATCTTTTCGCGCCAGTTTTTACACTCCGCGAGCATCTCAGCCGGAATATCACGCGCTTCATACTTCATGCCCTGCGTGGAATCATCCCAGTAAATCGCCTTCATCTTGACGAGATCAATCACACCTTCGAATTTCTCTTCAGCACCGATCGGCAACTGGATGGGCACCGGAGCAGCTTTGAGCCGGGTCTTGACCTGGTCGTAGACGCGCATGAAATCAGCGCCCGAACGGTCCATTTTGTTGACGAAGAACAGGCGCGGCACGCGGTACTTGTTGCCCTGGCGCCATACCGTCTCGGTTTGCGGTTGCACACCGCCCACCGCGCACAGCACGGTACAGGCGCCATCAAGCACGCGCAGCGAGCGCTCGACTTCGATGGTGAAATCCACGTGACCGGGGGTATCAATGATATTGACGCGGTGCTCGGGATAGTTGCTGTCCATTCCCTTCCAGAAGCAGGTGGTCGCGGCGGACGTGATGGTAATGCCGCGTTCCTGCTCCTGCTCCATCCAGTCCATGGTCGCGGTGCCGTTATGCACTTCACCCAGATTTTGTGATTACGCCGGTGTAAAACAGGATGCGTTCGGTGGTCGTGGTTTTCCCGGCATCAATGTGGGCCATGATGCCAATGTTGCGATACCGTTCGATAGGGGTTTTACGTGCCACTTTTCATCAATCCAAAATAATTCACGTCGGCAAGGCCGGCGTATTGTCTACCTGTTAGAACCTGTAGTGCGAAAAGGCCTTGTTGGCTTCCGCCATACGATGCACTTCCTCGCGTTTTTTCATCGCGCCGCCGCGGCCTTCGGCTGCTTCGGCAAGTTCGTTTGCAAGCCGCGCGCCCATCGATTTCTCGCCGCGCCTGCGCGCCGCGTCGCGCAACCAGCGCATGGCCAGCGCCATACGGCGCACCGACCGCACTTCCACCGGCACCTGGTAGTTGGCGCCGCCAACGCGACGGCTCTTGACCTCAACCACCGGCTTCACATTATTGACAGCCAGGTTGAAGACTTCGAGCGGATCTTTCCCGCTTTTTTTCTGGATCTGATCCAGCGCGCCGTAAATGATGCGCTCGGCAACCGACTTCTTGCCGCGGGTCATCAGCACGTTGATAAATTTTGCGACATCCTGACTGGTGTATTTCGGATCAGGCAGGATTTCGCGTTTCGGTATTTCTCTGCGACGTGGCATATCAAACTTCCCTTACGCGGCTTTCGGTTTTTTGGCGCCGTACTTCGAGCGGCCTTGTTTGCGGTCTTTAACGCCCTGGGTATCAAGACTGCCGCGCACCACGTGGTAACGCACGCCCGGCAGATCCTTCACACGGCCACCGCGTATCAGCACCACCGAGTGTTCCTGCAGGTTATGGCCCTCGCCGCCGATGTAACCGATCACTTCGAAGCCATTGGTCAGGCGCACTTTGGCAACCTTGCGCAATGCTGAGTTAGGTTTTTTGGGCGTGGTGGTATAAACGCGGGTGCACACGCCGCGCTTCTGCGGGCTGCCGGCAAGCGCTGGCACTTTGCTTTTGGTGATGGGCGCCATCCGCCCCTTGCGCACTAGCTGATTAATTGTTGGCATAAATCGCTTGTTTTCAAATCGTTAAAGAAGGGCTTTCACATCCCGCCCAACCCGGTGAAATGCGCTTATACGCTTATCCACCGTACCAAAAAAGCGAGGACGGCGTTTCCACCGTCCCGGCTCAAAAACTTCGTTTTGCGCCGCCCTTTCTGGTTAAGTCAGGTTTTCGGCTAAAAAGACTGTAAATTTTATGGGTTTATAGCGCCTCTGTCAAGCTATCTGCTCCTGACTTTCGGTGCCGGGCACCTCTTCAGCCGGAGCCGCATCACCGAGTTCAGCGCTGGCAGCCGCATCCTTGCGCCGGATCTTGTGAAAGGCAAGTCCGGTACCCGCAGGAATGAGGCGGCCCACGATGACGTTTTCCTTCAGGCCGCGCAGTTCGTCGCGCTTGCCCATGATGGCCGCCTCGGTCAGCACGCGGGTGGTCTCCTGGAACGATGCCGCGGAAATAAACGAGTCGGTCGACAACGACGCCTTGGTGATACCGAGCAACATATACTCGTAGATCGCCGGATTCTTGCTTTCCTCTGCCACCCGTTCATTCTCCTTCAGCACATCCGCACGCTCAAGCTGCTCGCCGGTGATGAAACGCGTGTCGCCCGGCTCGGTGATGACTACGCGGCGCAACATCTGGCGCACGATCACTTCGATGTGCTTGTCGTTGATCTTCACGCCCTGCAGACGGTAAACGTCCTGGACCTCATTGCAAATGTAGCGCGCAAGCGCCTCGACTCCGAGCAGTCGCAGGATGTCATGGGGATCTGCCGGACCATCGACTATGCTTTCGCCGCGGTTCACCACCTGGCCGTCATGCACCATCACGTGCTTTTCTTTGGGAATCAGGTACTCATGCGCCACGCCATCGAGATCGGTGATCACCAGGCGCTGCTTGCCCTTGGTATCTTTGCCGAATGAAACGGTACCGGTGACTTCGGCGAGCACGCCGGCGTCCTTCGGCGAGCGCGCCTCGAACAACTCGGCCACACGCGGCAAACCGCCGGTGATGTCGCGCGTCTTCGAGGTTTCCTGCGGAATCCGCGCCAGCACTTCGCCGACGCCGACATCCTGCCCGTCGCGCACAGTAATGATCGATCCGATCTGGAATGTGATATTGACCGACTGATCGGACCCTGCCAGCTTGATCTCGCTGCCCTTGGCATCCAGCAGCTTGACCTGCGGCCGCAAGCCCTTTGCCTGAACACTGCCGCGGCGCTTGGGATCAACCACTACCAGCGTGGACAAGCCCGTGACCTCATCGACCTGTTTCGCTACTGTCACGCCTTCTTCGACGTTCTCGAACTTGATGCGTCCGGCATATTCGGTAATGATCGGGCGGGTATGCGGATCCCAGGTCGCCAGCATAACGCCGGCCTTGACCGATCTGGCCGTCGCGCGCGATCAACAGTTGCGCCGTAAGGCACCTTGTGACGCTCGCGCTCGCGACCGTTGTCATCGTTAATGACCACCTCGCCATTGCGTGAAATCGCCACCAGTTCGCTGCGCGTATTGGTCACGTAACGCATGCTGGCCGAATAGCGCACTACGCCGCCGATTTGCTTTCGACCTGGCTCACCACGGCGGTACGCGATGCTGCGCCGCCGATATGGAAGGTGCGCATGGTCAGCTGTGTGCCCGGTTCGCCGATCGACTGCGCGGCGATAACGCCCACCGCTTCGCCGATGTTGACCACCGAGCCACGACCAAGATCGCGCCCGTAACACTTCGCGCACAAGCCGTGACGCGTTTCGCAAGTCAGCGGCGTGCGCACCTTGACTTCGTCGATGCCGGCGGCCTCGATCGCATCGACCACGTCCTCATCGAGCAGCGTGTTCGCCTGGAACAGCGTCTCGCTGGTCTCCGGATTGAACAATGTCGCTGCCGCAACCCGGCCGAGAATGCGCTCGCGCAAGCTCTCTACCACCTCGCCACCCTCGTCCAGCGCCTTCATTACAGCGCCCAGATCCGTGCCGCAATCGTCTTCGGTCACCACCAGATCCTGGGTCACGTCGACCAGGCGGCGCGTCAGGTATCCCGAGTTCGCCGTCTTGAGTGCCGTATCGGCCAGCCCCTTGCGCGCGCCGTGGGTCGAGATGAAGTACTGCAGCACGTTCAGGCCTTCGCGGAAGTTCGCCGTGATCGGCGTCTCGATGATCGAACCGTCGGGCTTCGCCATCAGGCCGCGCATGCCTGCCAGCTGGCGGATCTGTGCAGCCGAACCGCGCGCACCGGAATCGGCCATCATGTAGATCGAGTTGAACGACTCCTGCATCACCGGATTGCCCTTCTTATCGGTGCGCGGTTTCCAGTCCCTGGTTTTTGCATCCCATTCGATAATCGGTTCTACACCGAGCTGTTCCATCATGGCCTTGGCCACGAGATCACCCGCACGGCCCCAGATGTCGACCACCTTGTTGTAGCGCTCGCCTTGGGTAACCAGCCCCGAGGTGTATTGCTTTTCAATTTCCTTAACTTCTTTTTCAGCCTCGACAATGATGTCGTTCTTCTGCTTTGGCACCAGCATGTCATCCACAGCAATCGACAGCCCGGCACGCGTCGCCATCGAGAATCCGTTGTACATCAACTTATCGGCAAAGATCACCGTCTCGCGCAGTCCACAGCGGCGGAAGCTGGCATTGATGATCTTGGAGATTTCCTTCTTTTTCAGTGCCTTGTTGATAATTTCAAACGGCAGTCCGTGCGGCAGAATTTCCGACAGCAATGCGCGGCCGACCGTGGTCTCGTAGCGCGTCAGCTTTCTCGCGTTTGGTGCCATCCTCGTCGACTTCGGATTCCTTGATGCGCACCTGAATCCGCGCATTGATTTCAACCTGCCGGTATCGTAGGCGCGCGATACTTCGGCCACGTTGATGAATGCCGAATCCTCGCCGCGTGCACCTTGTTTTTCACGCGTCGTGTAGTACAGGCCCAGCACGATGTCCTGCGAGGGAACGATGATCGGCTCGCCGTTGGCGGGCGACAGCACGTTGTTGGACGCGAGCATCAGCGTGCGCGCTTCCATCTGTGCCTCGAGCGACAGCGGGACGTGCACGGCCATCTGGTCGCCGTCGAAGTCGGCGTTGAACGCGGCGCACACCAGCGGATGCAGCTGGATCGCCTTGCCCTCAATCAGCACCGGCTCAAAAGCCTGTATGCCGAGGCGGTGAAGTGTCGGCGCGCGATTCAGCATCACCGGATGTTCGCGGATCACCTCTTCAAGAATGTCCCAGACCTCGGGTTCTTCCTTCTCCACCATGCGCTTGGCTTGCTTGATGGTCGTGGACAGACCCTTGGCCTCAAGCTTGCGAATAAATGAAGGGCTTGAACAGCTCCAGCGCCATCTTTTTCGGCAGGCCGCACTGATGTAATTTCAGCTGGGGACCGACCACGATCACGGAGCGGCCCGAGTAATCGACGCGCTTGCCGAGCAGGTTCTGGCGGAAACGCCCCTGCTTGCCCTTGATCATGTCGGCGAGCGACTTCAGCGGGCGCTTGTTGGCGCCGGTCATCGCCTTGCCGCGGCGGCCGTTGTCGAGCAGCGAATCGACGGCTTCCTGCAGCATGCGCTTCTCGTTGCGCACGATGATTTCGGGCGCCTTGAGTTCGAGCAGGCGCTTCAGGCGGTTGTTGCGGTTGATCACCCGACGGTACAGATCGTTCAGGTCCGAAGTTGCAAAACGCCCGCCATCCAGCGGAACCAGGGGCCGCAATTCGGGTGGCAGCACGGGCAACACTTCAAGCACCATCCAGTCGGGCTTGATGCCGGACTTGGAAAACGCCTCGAGCACCTTGAGACGCTTGGCAATCTTTTTGATCTTGGTGTCCGAACTGGTCGCAGCAAGTTCAGTGCGCAGCGTGTCGATCTCGTTTTTCAGATCGAGGTTGCGCAGCAGCGCGCGCACGCCTTCCGCGCCCATCGCCGCAGCGAAATCGTCGCCGTATTCCTCGACCTTGGCCAGATAATCGTCCTCGGTCAGCAGCTGACAGCGCTGCAGCGGCGTCATGCCCGGGTCGGTCACGACATAGGCTTCGAAATAGAGGACGCGCTCGATATCCCTCAGCGTCATATCGAGCACCATGCCCAGTCGCGACGGCAGCGACTTCAGGAACCAGATGTGCGCAACCGGGCTGGCCAGCTCGATGTGGCCCATGCGCTCGCGGCGCACCTTGGACAGCGTCACCTCGACGCCGCACTTCTCGCAGATCACGCCGCGATGCTTGAGGCGCTTGTACTTGCCGCACAGGCACTCGTAGTCCTTGATCGGCCCGAAGATCTTGGCGCAGAACAAGTCCGTCGCGTTCCGGCTTGAAGGTGCGGTAGTTGATGGTTTCCGGCTTCTTCACCTCACCGTATGACCATGATCGGATTATCTCCGGCGACGCAAGGCCGATTTTGATCGCTTCGAACTCATCTTCCTGCGTCACCTGTTTGAACAAATCAAGCAGTGCTTTCATCGCGAACTCCCATTTTGACTCAGGGGTGTCTCAAGCAAAACAATAACGTTAATCATCAATAGCGATTGCGGTCGAGATCGATGTCTATCGCCAGCGAGCGAATCTCTTTCACCAGCACGTTGAACGATTCCGGCATGCCGGCCTCGATGCGATGATCGCCCTTGACGATGGACTCGTAAACCTTGCGCCGTCCTTCCGTGTCGTCCGACTTGACGGTGAGCATTTCCTGCAGCGTGTACGACGCGCCATAGGCTTCGAGCGCCCACACCTCCATCTCGCCGAAACGCTGACCGCCGAACTGCGCCTTGCCGCCAAGCGGCTGCTGCGTGACCAGGCTGTAGGGCCCGGTCGAGCGCGCGTGCATCTTGTCGTCGACCAGATGGTGCAGCTTCAACATGTGCATGTAGCCGACCGTGACCTGCCGCTCGAACGGATCACCGGTGCGGCCGTCATACAGCGTGACCTGGTCTTGCCCGGCGGCAGCCCCGCCAGCTCCAGCATCGTCCTTTGGGATAAGCAGATCCAGCATCTGCTTGATCTCGCCTCGGTGGCACCGTCGAACACCGGGGTGGCAAACGGCACGCCATTGCGCAAGTTGGTTGCGAGCTCAATCACCTCTTCGTCGTTCAGTGAACCCAGATCCACCGGCTTGCCGTTGGTGTTGTAGACCTTGTCGAGGAACTTGCGCACCTCGGAGGCCTTGGCCTGGGCGTCGAGCATGTCGCCGATCTTCAGCCCAGGCCTTTTGCCGCCCAGCCCAGGTGGGTTTCGAGAATCTGCCCGACGTTCATCCGCGACGGCACGCCCAGCGGATTCAGCACGATGTCGACCGGCGTGCCGTCGGCCATGTGCGGCATGTCCTCAACCGGGGTGATCTTGGAGATCACACCCTTGTTGCCGTGACGTCCCGCCATCTTGTCACCCGGCTGCAGGCGGCGCTTGACCGCAAGATACACCTTGACCATCTTCTGCACGCCGGGCGCCAGTTCGTCGCCGCTGGTGAGTTTTTTCTTCTTTTCCTCGAAAGCCTTGTCGAACTGCAGCTTGGACTGCGCCAGACTTTCCTTGATCTGCTCCATCTGCGCCGCGACCTCGTCGTTCGCCAGGCGGATATCGAACCAGCTGTGACGCTCGACTTCCGAAAGATAGGCCTTGGTGATCTTTCGAGCCCTTGGCGAGCTTCTTCGGACCGCCGTTGGCGGTCTTGCCGGTCAGCAGGCGCTCGAGACGCTCGAATGCGTCGTTTCTCGACGATACGCATCTGGTCAGCCAGATCCTTCTTGTAGCGCTTGAGCTCATCATCGATGATCTGCTGGGCGCGCTTGTCGCGCTCGATGCCTTCGCGCGTGAACACCTGCACGTCGATCACCGTGCCCGAAATGCCCGAAGGCACGCGCAGGCTGGTGTCCTTCACGTCCGAGGCCTTCTCGCCGAAGATCGCGCGCAGCAGCTTCTCTTCCGGGGTCATCGGCGTTTCGCCCTTGGGCGTCACCTTGCCGACCAGCACGTCGCCCGCCTCGACTTCCGCGCCGATATAAATGATGCCCGACTCGTCGAGACGGCCGAGCTGCGACTTCCGACAGATTCGAGATGTCGCGCGTAATCTCTTCCGGCGCCGAGCTTGGTATCGCGCGCAACCACCGACAATTCCTCGATATGGATGGAGGTAAACCGCTCATCTGCCACCACACGCTCGGAAATAAGAATCGAGTCCTCGAAGTTGTAGCCATTCCAGGGCATGAACGCGACCAGCATGTTCTGGCCCAGCGCCAGCTCGCCGAGGTCGGTTGAAGCTCCATCGGCTATGACATCACCCTTTTTCAATGCACGTCACCAGGCTTGACCAGCGGCCGCTGGTTGATGTTGGTGTTCTGGTTGGAGCGCTGGTACTTGACCAGGTTGTAAATGTCCACGCCCACCTCGCCGGCCGAGGTTTCGTCGTCGTTGACGCGCACCACGATGCGCCCGGCGTCGATGTAATCGACCACTCCGCCACGACGGGCCTGGACCGCAGTGCCGGAATCAACGGCCACCGTGCGCTCCAATCCGGTGCCAACCAGGGGCTTTTCGGCACGCAGGCAGGGAACCGCCTGGCGCTGCATGTTCGAACCCATCAGCGCGCGGTTCGCGTCATCGTGCTCGAGGAACGGAATCAGCGAGGCTGCAACCGAAACCGCCTGCGCCGGCGCCACGTCCATGTACTCGATACGGTCGGGCGAAGACAGCGTGAATTCGTTATGGTTGCGGCACGAAACGAGCTCGTCGGTGAATTTATTGTGCTTGTCGAGCGCCGCATTCGCCTGCGCGATCACGAACTTGCCTTCCTCGATCGCCGACAGGTACTCGACCTTATCGCTGACCTTGCCGTTGGCGACCTTGCGGTACGGCGTCTCGAGGAAGCCGTACTGGTTGGTCCGCGCATACAGCGCGAGCGAGTTGATCAGGCCGATGTTCGGGCCTTCCGGCGTCTCGATCGGGCACACGCGGCCATAGTGCGTCGGGTGCACGTCGCGCACCTCGAAGCCGGCGCGCTCGCGCGTCAGGCCGCCCGGTCCGAGCGCGGAAACACGTGCGCTTATGCGTGATTTCCGACAGCGGATTGGTCTGGTCCATGAACTGCGAGAGCTGGCTGGAACCGAAAAACTCACGTGATCGCGGCCGAAACCGGCTTGGCATTGATCAGGTCGTGCGGCATCAGGTTGTCGGACTCTGCCTGCGACAGTCGCTCCTTCACTGCGCGCTCGACGCGAACCAGGCCGGCGCGGAACTGATTTTCCGCAAGCTCACCGACCGAACGCACGCGGCGGTTGCCGAGGTGGTCGATGTCGTCGATCTCGCCCTGGCCGTTGCGCAGGTCAACCAGGATCCTGATCACGGCAACGATGTCCTCGGGCGACAGCGTGTTCGCACCTACGAGCTCGGCGCGAGAAACGCGCCGGTTGAATTTCATGCGCCGACCGCCGACAGAGGTCGTAGCGGTCTTCCGAGAAAAACAGGCCGTTGAACAGAGCCTTTACTGAATCCTCGGTTGGCGGCTCGCCCGGGCGCATCATGCGGTAGATCGCGACCTGCGCCGCCATCTGGTCCGCGGTCTCGTCGATACGCAGCGTTTGCGAGATATACGCGCCCTGGTCGAGATCGTTGGTGTAAATGGTCTGGACCTTCACTACGCCAGCCTCTTTGAGCTTTGCCAGCAAATCCTCGGTAATCTCGTCATTGGCGTTGGCCAGCACTTCGCCCGTGCCCTTGTCTATAACGTTTTGAGCCAGCGCGCGGCCGATCACGAAGTCCTCCGGCACCACGATGCGCGTCAGGTTGGCTTCCTGCATTTCGCGCACGTGTTTGACCGTGATTCTCTTGTCTTTCGCGACGATCAGCTTGTTGCCCTTGGCGGTGATGTCAAACCGCGCTGTCTCGCCACGCATGCGCTCCGGCACCAGCTCGAACTCGATGCCGTTTTTGCCCAGATATGGAAGGTATCGAATGCGAAAAATTCGGTAAGGATCTGCTCCGGCGTATAACCGAGCGCCTTCAGCAGGATCGTCACCGGCATCTTGCGGCGACGGTCAACGCGGAAATAAAGATAATCCTTCGGGTCGTATTCGAAATCCAGCCACGAGCCGCGGTAGGGAATGATGCGGGCGGAAAACAGCAGCTTGCCTGAAGAGTGGGTCTTGCCGCGGTCGTGCTCGAAGAACACGCCGGGCGAGCGGTGCAACTGGGAGACGATCACGCGCTCGGTGCCGTTGATGATGAACGAGCCGGTGGTGGTCATGAGCGGAATCTCGCCCATGTAGACTTCCTGCTCCTTCACTTCCTTGATCGTCGGCTTGGACGCTTCCTTGTCCATGATCGTCAGGCGCACCTTGGCGCGCAGCGGCGCCGCGAAGGTCAGGCCGCGCTGCTGGCATTCCTTGACATCAAACGGCGGCACGCCCAGCACGTAGCTGACGAACTCGAGGCGCGCATTCTTGGAATGGCTCTCGATCGGAAAAATGCTGGTGAAGGCCGCCTGCAGCCCCTCGTTCTTGCGGCTTTCGGCGGGCGCAAACTCCTGCAGGAACGCCGCAAACGACTCAAGCTGGGTCGCCAGCAGGTAAGGCACCTGCAACACGCTCTCGCGCTTGGCAAAACTTTTGCGGATGCGTTTCTTTTCGGTGAAAGAATAGGCCATGTCTACTCCGGGGCAGAGTCAGAAAGTCAAACGTTGCAGGTCACAATCACGCAGTGCGCGGTATGGCCTGCCACTTTCAACCTTGATCACAAAAGTCAAAAGGCGCTGGCGGCTGATAACCGCCAGCCGGCGCGAGTTCCAGCAATTACTTGATTTCGGCCGTGGCGCCGGCTTCGGTGATCTGCTTGGCGATTGCGTCAGCATCAGCCTTGGTAATGCCTTCCTTCACTGCCTTGGGTGCACCATCCACGAGATCCTTGGCTTCCTTCAGCCCCAGACCGGTGACCGCGCGCACCACCTTGATGGCGTTCACCTTGTTGGGGCCGCAATTGGTCAGGATGACCGTGAACTCGGTCTGCTCTTCCACGGCGGCGGCAGCAGCACCAGCAGGCGCGGCAACTGCAACCGCGGCAGCAGCAGCGGATACACCGAACTTTTCTTCCATATCTTTGATCAGTTGCGACAGCTCGAGCACCGTCATACCGGCGATGGCGTCGAGAATTTCAGCTTTGGCTAAGGCCATGATTAACTCCTGTTTCCAATGTCAAAAAATAAACGGTAAAAATACTTTACGCGGCCTGTGTCTGCTTCTGGTCGCGAACCGCGGCAACCGTTCGCACAAATCTGCCTGGCACCTCATTGAGAGTGCGCACAAATTTCGCGATCGGCGCCTGCATCGTGCCCATAAGGGTGGATAGCAACGCTTCACGGCTGGGCATCGTGGCGAGTGTGCCCACTTCCTTGGACGACATCATCATGTTCGGCATCGCGCCGGCCATGATTACGAACTTGTCGTTCCCCTTGGCAAACTCGTGCAACAACTTGGCAGCAGCCACAGGGTCGCTCGAAATACCGTAAGCCAGAGGTCCGATCATCTGATCGGCCAGTGCCTTGAACGGTGTATCGGCTACCGCGCGACGCACCAGGGTGTTTTTCAGAACGCGCAGATACACGCCCGAAGTCGCGCGCTTGTTTGCGCAACACGGTCATATCCCCCACGGGCAGACTGCGGTACTCAGCGAGCACAATGGTCTGGGCCTGCGCAACCTGCGCACTAATCTCAGCCACTACCGCTTGCTTCTGCTCCAGATTGAGACTCAAGGTCGTTCTCCGTTAAACGTTAAACGATAATTGATGAGTGCAGAACTTGATTCCGGATAAAGCGTCATGATCTGACGTTCCATACCTGTTTCCACGTTCTGCGCCCACCGTTCTTGCCACTACACGGCGACCATTGATCCAGGAGCCAGACATGAACATGTTTGACCTGTTTCGGGCACACCGTCTGCGTAGGATTTTGGTATCCAGCCATTGGCGATTAACCAACAGCTATTCTCCAAAAATTAAACCTCTCGGTCCCTACGGTCTTTGACAACCCGCCGACGATACTGCTGCCGGCGGCCCAAAGTTTCCGCCCCGCGCCCATGCGCGGGGACTTCAATAATACTGCTGTTGCTGTGCAAAATTCGACTGATCGACACGAACGCCGGGGCCCATGGTGCTGGACACCGCCACCTTCTTCAGATAGATGCCTTTGCTGCCCGCAGGGCGCGCTTTGTTCACCGCATCGACCAGCGCCCGGATGTTCTCTGCCAGTGCTTCAACGGTGAAACGACGCACGACCGATCGTGCACTGCACGATTCCGGCCTTGTCGGTGCGGTACTGCACCTGGCCCGCTTTCACATTTTTGATCGCCTGCACAACATCCTGCGCAACAGTCCCGACTTTCGGGTTAGGCATCAGCCCGCGGGGACCCAGGATCTGACCGAGTTGGCCGACCACGCGCATGGCATCGGGTGTGGCAATCACCACATCGAAATCCATCTTGCCGCCCTTGATCTCAGCGGCCAGATCGTCCATTCCTACGATATCGGCTCCGGCGTCTTTCGCCTGCTGCGCCTTGTCGCCCTGGGCAAACACGGCGACGCGCACCGTTTTGCCGGTGCCCTGCGGCAGCACGACCGAACCGCGCACGTTCTGATCGGATTTCTTGGCATCAATGCCCAGATTGATCGCCACGTCGATCGACTCGTTGAATTTGGCCGTCGCGTTTTCCTTGACCATCTTGCAGCGCCTCCTGCACCGGATACAGCTTGTTGCGGTCGACCTTGGCGCGAACCGCCTTGTAACGCTTGGATATGTGCGCCATTTACAGTCCCTCCACTTCAACGCCCATGCTGCGGGCACTGCCGGCGATGGTGCGCACCGCGGCATTCCAGATCGGCCGCGGTCAGGTCGGGCATCTTGGCCTTGGCGATTTCTTCGACCTGCGCACGCGTGATTTTGCCGACCTTGTCGGTGTGCGGACGGGGGCTGCCTTTTTCGAGCTTGGCCGCCTTCTTGATCAGCACCGACGCCGGCGGCGTCTTCATGATGAAGGTGAAGCTCTTGTCCTGATAGGCCGTGATTACGCACGGCACCGGCAGGCCGGGTTCCATCTTCTGCGTTGCGGCGTTGAACGCCTTGCAGAATTCCATGATGTTCAGGCCACGCTGGCCTAGCGCGGGTCCGATGGGCGGGCTGGGATTAGCTTTGCCCGCCGGCACTTGCAGCTTGATCAGGCCGACGATTTTCTTTGCCATTTGGCTCTCCTTTTGGGTCCAATCGGGCGCATATCGCACCCTCCCCGATTAACACCACTGCTGTGATTCAGTCTGCTGCCCTGAATCCCGAATCCTTGATCTTGAAACTCAGGCCTTTTCGACCTGACCGAAATCCAGCTCGACCGGCGTCGAGCGGCCAAAAATCGTTACCGACACGCGCAATTTGCTCTTGTCGTAGTTGACGTCTTCGACGTTGCCGTGAAAATCGGCAAACGGACCTTCCTTGACGCGCACCGCCTCGCCGACCTCGAACAGCACCTTGGGCCGCGGTTTCTCCACGCCCGCCTGAATCTGGTTCAGGATGTTCTGCACTTCCTTTTCGCGAGATCGGCGTTGGCTTGGTCGCCGTGCCGCCGACAAACCCGGTCACCTTCGGCGTGTTCTTGATCAGGTGCCACGTGTCGTCCGTCATTTCCATCTCGACCAGCACGTAGCCCGGGAAAAACTTGCGCTCGCTGATGTTCTTCTGGCCGCTTTTCATCTCGACGACTTCCTCGACCGGCACCAGAATCTGGCCGAAACTGGTCCTCCATGCCGGCGCGCTTGATTCGATCGAGCAAGCGTTCGCTGCACGGTTTTCTCGAAGCCCGAATAGGCGTGCACCACATACCATTTCTTGCTCATCTATTCACCGCCGATCAGCTTTTTCACGGATGAACAACAGGCTGGCGTCCACCAGCCACAGGAACAGCGCCATCACCACCACAAATGCAAACACAATCGCCGTCGCCTGCAACGTTTCCTTGCGTGTCGGCCACACCACCTTTTTGGTTTCGGCAACCGATTCCTGCGCATACAGGTAAAACTGCTTGCCGGGCTCGCTCATCCAGAACACGACAAAACCCAGCGCCAGCCCCGCCAATACCGACGAAACACGGAAAATCGCCGCGCTCTCGCTGAAGTAATAGAATCCGGCAAGGCCCGCCACCACCAGCAGCAGCGCCACCGCAATCTTGATCTTGTCCACCATCGCATACCGCCTTGTTCCTTGTAATTCGGTTCCCGGCAAATTTCTGGCCACACCCGGAACCCGCAACTCAATGCCCCCTAACCGGTGTTTGGCAGGCCAGGAGGGAATCGAACCCCCAACCTTCGGTTTTGGAGACCGACGCTCTGCCAATTGAGCTACTGGCCTGTAGTTAAGGTTTCAGAATTCCTGAATTTCCTACTCGATGACCTTGGCGACGACGCCGGCGCCCACGGTACGGCCGCCCTCGCGGATCGCAAACCTCAGCCCCTCTTCCATCGCGATGGGCTGGATCAGCGCCACCGTGATCGAAATGTTGTCCCCAGGCATCACCATCTCCGTGCCCTTCGGCAACTCAATGCTGCCCGTCACGTCGGTGGTCCGGAAATAGAACTGCGGACGGTAGCCGTTGAAGAACGGCGTATGACGACCACCCTCGTCCTTCGACAGCACATAAATCTCGGCCGTGAACTTGGTATGCGGGGTGATCGAGCCCGGCTTCGCCAGCACCTGACCACGCTCCACCTCTTCGCGCTTCGTGCCGCGCAGCAGAATACCCACGTTGTCGCCCGCCTGACCCTGGTCCAGCAGCTTCCGGAACATCTCCACGCCCGTGCACACCGTCTTCAGCGTCGGCTTCAGGCCAACGATCTCAATCTCTTCGCCCACCTTCACGATCCCGCGCTCCACACGCCCCGTCACCACCGTGCCACGGCCCGAGATCGAGAACACGTCTTCCACCGGCATCAGGAACGTGCCGTCCAGCGCCCGCTTCGGCTCCGGAATGTAGCTGTCGAGCGCTTCAGCGAGCTTCATGATCGCGACTTCGCCCAACTCCCCCTTGTCGCCTTCCAGCGCCTTCAGCGCCGAACCGATCACGATCGGGGTGTCGTCACCCGGGAAGTCATACGAGCTCAGCAGCTCGCGCACTTCCATCTCCACCAGCTCCAGCAACTCCTTGTCATCCACCATGTCCGCTTTGTTCATGAACACGATGATGTAGGGCACGCCCACCTGGCGCGCCAGCAGAATGTGTTCGCGCGTCTGCGGCATCGGGCCGTCGGCCGCCGAGACCACCAGAATCGCACCGTCCATCTGCGCCGCACCCGTGATCATGTTCTTCACGTAGTCCGCGTGGCCCGGGCAGTCCACGTGCGCGTAGTGACGCTTCTCCGTCTCATACTCCACGTGCGCCGTGTTGATCGTGATCCCGCGCGCCTTCTCCTCCGGCGCCGCGTCAATCTGATCGTAATTCTTCGCCTCACCACCAAACTTCTTCGACAACACGTCGTCATCGCCGCCGTCAGCGTCGTCTTGCCATGATCCACGTGACCAATCGTCCCCACGTTCACGTGCGGCTTCGTCCGCTCAAATTTACCCTTCGCCATAATCGTGTCCTTACCTTACTCGTATATGGTTGTCATAAATTCCTGGTGCCCATGGCGTGGATTGAACACGCGACCTCTCCCTTACCAAGGGAGTGCTCTACCACTGAGCTACATGGGCTCGGACTGCGTATCTCCGCTTGCGGTCGCCAGTCCGGCCGAGGATTTCAAACACCCTGCTTAATTCTGGCAAAAACCAATGCCAGATAATCCGGCCCTACACGCCCGTTTCGCTCGGGACAAATCCGTTGTTGCCTGAACCCGATCCTGCATGATGCGCTTGCCTAAATCACTTCCAGCTAAACTGCTTCCCAGTACATCGCTACTCTTGGAGCGGGTGAAGGGAATCGAACCCTCGTCGTAAGCTTGGAAGGCTTCTGCTCTACCATTGAGCTACACCCGCCTCATCCATCCTGCTTCATCGAGAATCCCAGACCCTAACCAACACCCGCAATACTGGTGGAGGGGGAAGGATTCGAACCTTCGAAGGCTGAGCCAACAGATTTACAGTCTGCCCCCCTTTGACCGCTCGGGAACCCCTCCGAACGAACCGGCTATTATCTTGAGTTTTCCGGGGTAATGTCAAATAGCGCGGCGAACTGGAGGAAGGTTACCCGGCAATTACACCGAATCACGGCGCATTTTACGGCGGATTTCGTTATGGAAACGAACGTCCGGCAGCAAAATAGAAGGGGCGGGAACTGCAGTAGCGTCAACTCTTGATGCCGGGCCAGGGGGTAAGTTCGTTAAATTGTTCTTTTATAACAATTTGATATGCAATATCCGCCTGCGTCAGTCGAGGATACGCTCCCGCGCACTGCGAGTGCGGCCCGAATCAAGCCCCGCCCGATCCGCTGACGCTGGTGCCGCCACACACGAACAGGGTCTGGCCGGTAAGGTATCCATTATCGGCATCAAGAAAGAACGCCACGGCGCGGGCGACATCATCAGGCATGCCGATGCGCCCGACAGGAATGCTGTCGATGACGCGCTGACGCTTCTCGCTGCCTACGGGGTGGCCGTTATCGAACAACTCGGTCCCGACCGGTCCCGGCGCGACCGCATTGATGGTGATGCCGTCGGCGCCCAGTTCAAGGCACAGGGTGCGGGTCATGCCGATCAGCGCGGCCTTCGCCGACGAATAAACGGTGCGGTAAGTCTTGCCTATCGCGGCTCGCGAGGAAATGTTGACGATGCGCCCGAAATTGGCGGCACGCATGCCGGGAGTAAACGCCTGTATCAGTATCATGGCCGCACGCACATTGAGCGCCATGACATAGTCGAGATCCTCGGTGGTCGCCTCCTCGAGCAATCCCGGTTTGTTGGCGCCGGCATTGTTGACGAGATAGCGCACCGCATAGCGGGTTGCAACTTCCTTGGCAACGGCCTTCGTTGCCGCCACATCGATCAGATCGACCGCGAAATGCAGCAGCCGCTCATGTTTGAGCCGCGGCGGCTTGCGTTGCAAGGTAACGACAGTATGGCCGCTGTCGAGCAGCCGTCTGGCGATTGCCTCGCCTATGCCCGAGCTCGCGCCGGTCACTACCGCCACGCCTTCCGTATCTTTCATGCCTTTCCCCCAGCCACGTTTGAGCCCTGGGAATTATAGTGCAAACGAACCGGCCAGGCGGCCTTGAGGTGCGGGCGCGGGAAAGTGTGCGGCATGAACGCGCTGTCGTGTATCTGAACCAGCCATACTGCTCCAAACTAAGGTCGAAGTATTTCTGTTATCGTGACTGCGATGCAAGTCACTGATCAGGGACGCCCTGTCCTGCGCACGAACCTGGATGGCACGGCCTGCTCTCAGCCCAGCGCACACAGACTGCGGTCACTGAGCATAATCGCCGTCATCTGCGGGGGTCTCCTGGTCGATCAGGCATTCGAATTCTGGGGACAGGCTTTCACCAATCTCGCAGTATGGTTGCTGTTCCTTCACTGGCTGCGCAATGCGCGCGCAACAGAGCAGACCGGCCTCGTCGCATGCATGATTTTTGCCACGCTCGGCGAAATCATCCTGTCGCTCGTGTGGGGCCTTTACGACTACCGGCTGGCCAACATTCCGCTGTTCGTCCCGCCCGGGCACGCATTGCTGTTCATGCTGGGCGGCCTGCTCGCCGCCCGCGCCGCCGACTGGATCGTATGGCTGGTGCCGCTGGCCGCGGCGCCCTTTGTGCTGCTGCTTGCGCTCTCTGGCACCGATACCCTCGGTCTGGTGTTGTTCGCGCTATACCTGGCGTGCGCCGTTTTCGGCCGGGCGAAGAAACTTTATGCGGTGATGTTCGTGCTGGCACTGGCGATGGAAATCTACGGCACCTGGCTTGGCAACTGGAGCTGGGATACAGCAGTGCCGTGGTTGGGACTTACCACCCTCAATCCGCCACTCGCCGCCGGCGCCTTCTACTGCGTGCTCGACATGCTGGTGGTTGCAACCGTCGCCGCGATTCACAGGCCGCGCAGAGAACCGCGCGCTGCCCATGCAACAGTGAAGGCCCTGTCCGGAATTACTTGAAACCGCCGGTCGCGGGCGGCCATGCCCGAGGCGAACTGCGTTCGTACTGCGGCGGATAATCGATAGCCTCGCCCAAAGCCACTGCAGCATGCCACGGCCAGCGTGGATCAAAAAGCATGGCACGTGCCAGCGCAATGAAATCCGCTTTGCCGCCGGCAAGAATCTGCTCGGCCTGTTGCGCATCGGCGATGAGCCCGATGGCGCCGGTGGTGATCCCGGTTTCTTTCCGTACTTTTTCTGCGAACGGCACCTGGTAACCCGGTCCCAGCGGAATTTTCGCATCAAGCACGGTCCCACCGCCCGACACAGTGACGTAATCACAGCCGAGCTTTTTCAGTTCCCGCGCATAGACCACCGCCTCATCCGGCGTCCAGCCGCCTTCCGCAAAATCGCTGCCCGTAATCTTGGCGCCCAGCGGTTTATTCGCAGGCCACGCCTCGCGCATCGCCCCGAACACCTCGAGGGGAAAACGCATGCGGTTCTCCAGGCTGCCGCCATAGTCGTCGCTACGCCGGTTGGCAAGCGGCGATAAAAATTCCGCCAGCAGGTAGCCGTGCGTGGAATGCAGTTCGATGTAATCCAGCCCGATATGCGCGCTGCGCTGCACCGCTGCCACAAACGACTGTTTGATCGACGCCATCTCCCGAAGCGCAAGCGCGTGAGGCGTCGGCCAGTTCGCGGCCAGCGACAGCGCCGAGGGCGCGACAGTCTCCCACGCGCCTTGCCCGGGCTGGAGTGCACCGCGCCCTTCCCACGGCCTTTGCGATGAGGCTTTGCGCCCGGCGTGCCCAAGCTGGATGCCGATCCGGATCGGCGAGATACCGCGGCAAAAATCGACCACACGTTTGATCGCCGCTTCGTTCGCATCCGAATACAGCCCGACACATTGCGGCGTGATTCGTCCCTCGGGCGTCACGCCGGTCGCCTCTATCGTCAGCATGCCCGCACCGGAAAGCGCGAGCGTGCCCAGATGCATCAGATGCCAGTCGGTCATCGTGCCGTCGATCGCGCTGTACTGGCACATCGGCGCAATTGCGATGCGGTTCGCCAGTTCCAACTCACCGATGCGCAACGGCATGAACAACCGGCTGCTCATTGCACCACCGATAGCGCGGACGGTATGCGGAATAAATGCCGGATCATCCTCGAGTCTTGACTATTATCACTTAATAAACAGTTGGTTATGATGTTCCCCTCGCTTCACCCCAGAAAGCCGATAATACGCCACCACAGATAATCGAGCGGCACCAGGAACAGCAACGACACCAGCGCCATGGGTGCGACATAGCGCATCGCGTCGCGAAACTTTATCCCGGCCACCTGAAACCCCACCACCACCGGCGGTACCATGTGCGGCAGCAGCATGGTCGAGTAACCGACGGCCATGGTCATGAGCACGGCCTTGATCGGCCATCCCGTCGCCTCGGCAAAGTGCCCCGCAAGGGGCGCCAGCAGCGCGGGCTGCGCGGGATTGGTCGTAATTACGCCGGTCAACGTCGACATCGCCACCAGCTTGCCGAAATTGACCGCATCCGCACCCGTCGTCACGTCGAGCGCGCTGAGCAGCGCATGTCGCCGATCGCCGCGGTGAGCCCGGACTCCAGCATCACGCTGACCCAGTCCGAGAATGGCGCCGACGTAGAAAAACGGGCCGAAGCGCATTCGTTCCTGAAACAGCGTTCACCGGGACCGCGCCGATGCGCGGCATCAGCGCCAGCACCGCCGCAGCCAGCGCAATCCACCCCGAATGGATGTGGTGCAGGAAATCCGTCGACCAGAATGCCAGTGATGTGCACATAATCAGGAGCAGCGACAGGCGCCGTTCGTCGACGCTCATCGGCGACAACGGCGCCGGAGGTGGCGGTCTGCGTCTGCGCCGGGAACAACCAGCAGGCCAACAGCATGATCAGACACCCATCTTGACCAGCCCCATCACCGGAAACTGCACCCACAGATATTCGGCGTAAATCAGCTGCAGGTTGTAGAGCGTTTCCGCGGCGCCCGCCAGCACCAGATTCGGCGCATTGGCGGGCAGTATCGCCGTGCCGCACTGGAAGGTCGCCATGATCGCGCCAGCAGCACGCCGTTGTAGCCCCTGCTGCCCGGTTCGAAGCCCATGCGGGCGGCCACTGCGGTGACGATGGGCACCAGCAGCAGAATGCGGCCGACGGTCGCCGGCATCAGGAACGACAGCACCACGGACACCGAAACACCGATCAGCGCAGCAAGATAGGTCGAGGTGTAGCGCTCAAGGAGCAACCGGGCGCAATGCGTTCGCCCAGCCCGGTCAGCGCACCGCTTCCGCGATGACCAGTCCGCCGAAGCACCAGCCACAGCGTGCCGGATGCAAACCCCGAAAAAATCACCTGGGGCGGCGCAATCTTGAGCAGCATGGCGAGCACCATGAATATCAGGCCGGTGATGTGCTCGGGAAGGAGATGGAACGCCCACAAGCCGATGGCCAGCACCACCAGTCCCGCGGCATGCATGGTCGTGACAGACAGGCCGGCCGGCGGCGGCGTGAAAAAAACAGCGACGGCCATCGCCACCACGATCGCGGCCAGAAGCGTAGATATCTTCATGCCCTGTAATACGGTGGTTGATCAGGCCACAGGCCCGTACCGACGATAGCGTGGTTCAGGATTTGAATTTTGCCGCCAGCGCCTCCGTGCCGCGCGCAAGCATCACCAGATCGGAACCCACTGCGACGAACAGGTACCCCATGTCCAGGCAGCGCTTGCCGTCCGCTTCGCCCACCAGGATGCCGGGCGCCTTGCCGGCTTTGACGATGCGCTTGGCCGCGTCTTCCATTACCTTCCACACTTCCGGATGCTGCCAGTTGCCGAGATGGCCCATGTCGGCGGCGAGATCGTTCGGCCCGATGAACACACCGTCAACGCCCTCGACCGCGGCAATGGCATCGATCTGCGCCATCGCGGCACGCGTTTCCACCTGCACCAGCACGCAGGTTTCATCATGCACGCGCTTGAAGTAGTCCTTCACCCGGCCATAGCGGTTGGCCCGGGTGCATCCCGAAACGCCGCGCACGCCCTGTGGCGGATAACGCGTTGCCGCCACCGCGCGTTTGGCTTCCTCGACGTTCTGCACATACGGCAGCAGCAGCGTGCGCGCACCGACATCGAGATAACGCTTGATCAGCACCGTGTCATTCCATGCCGGACGCACAATGGCCTCGGTGGTACCGGCAAGCATCGCGTCGAGCTGGTTCTGCACGACAGGCAGTTCGTTCGGTGAATGTTCGGTGTCGAGCAGCACCCAGTCGAAACCGGCGTCGGCCAGCACTTCAGCGGCAATGGGACTGCACAGGCTCGACCAGATACCGATCTGCGGTTTGCCGGCCTGAATGGCCTTCTTGAATTGATTGACGGGTAAATCCATGAGTTGCTCCAGTCGGGATTAGGTTTCAGGAAAATGCAGATCAGTGCACGACTTCGGGGTCGGGGGTCGGGTCCCCATGATGCAGCACGTCGAGATCGCAACCCTTGTCGGCCTGCGTGATATGCTGCAAGTAAATGGCGCCATAGCCGCGGGCGTAATGCGGCGCCGGCTGCTTCCATTCGCGCCTGCGTTTCGCCAGTTCTTCGGCGCTGACTTTCAATTCAAGCTTGCGTGCCTCGACATCGAGCTCGATCAGATCCCCATCGCGCACCAGCGCCAGCGGACCGCCGATGTAGGCTTCCGGCGCCACGTGCAGCACGCAGGCGCCGTAGGAGGTGCCGCTCATGCGCGCATCCGAAATGCGCACCATGTCGCGCACGCCTTTTTGCAGCAGTTTTTTCGGGATCGGCAACTGCCCCCACTCCGGCATGCCCGGGCCGCCCTGCGGGCCGGCATTTTGCAGCACCAGCACCGAGTTTTCATCGACTTTCAGGTTCTCGTCGTCGACGCGCGCATACAGGTCATCGTAATTTTTGAACACCACCGCCGGCCCGGTGTGTTTCAGCAGATGCGGCTCGGCGGCGGTCGGCTTGATCACCGCGCCGTCGGGCGCCAGGTTGCCGCGCAGCACCGCGAGACCGCCGCTGGCCGACAACGGATTGTCGCGACGGCGGATCACGTCGTCGTTGTAAATTTTCGCACCCTCGAGATTTTCGCCAAGCGTGCGCCCGTTGACCGTTGCACAACCCAGATTCAGCAGGTCCTTCAGCTCGGACAGCATCGCGCGCAGCCCGCCGGCGTAATAGAAATCCTCCATCAGGTATTTCTGGCCGGCGGGACGAACGTTCGCCAGCACCGGGGTGCGCCGCGCCAGATCATCGAAGCGATCGAGCTTCAAGTCTACGCCGGCGCGTCCCGCCATCGCCACCAGGTGGATCAGCGCATTGGTCGAACCCGACAGCGCGTGCACCACGGTGATCGCGTTGTCGAAGGCCTGCGCGGACAGGATTTCCGTGGGTTTCAGGTCTTCCCACACCATTTCGACTATGCGCCGGCCGCTGGCCGTCGCCATGCGCGGATGGTTGGCATCCGGTGCGGGTATCGATGCCGCGCCCGGCAGCGTCAGTCCCAGCGTCTCGGCCACCGACGTCATGGTCGAGGCCGTGCCCATGGTCATGCAGTGGCCGTACGAGCGTGCGATGCCCGCCTCGACTTCATCCCATTCGTTCTCGGTGATATTGCCGGCGCGCAGTTCCGCCCAGTATTTCCACGAGTCACTGCCCGAGCCCAGCGGCTCGCCATGCCAGTTGCCGCGCAGCATCGGCCCCGCCGGCACAAAAATCGCCGGCAGGTCCATCGACAGTCGCTCCCATCATCAGCGCCGGTGTCGTCTTGTCGCAGCCGCCCATCAGCACCGCGCCGTCGACCGGATAACCGCGCAGCAGTTCCTCGGTTTCCATCGCCAGCATGTTGCGATAGAGCATGGTCGACGGTTTCTGGAACGGTTCGGCCAGCGCAATCGCCGGCATCTCCAGCGGGAAACCACCGGCCTGCCACACGCCGCGTTTCACTTCCTCGGCACGGGTGCGGAAATGCGCGTGGCAGGGATTGATGTCGCTCCAGGTATTGATGATCGCGATCACCGGCTTGCCGGCGAAATCCTCGATCGCATAACCCATCTGCAGCGCACGCGAACGATGGGTGAACGAGCGCAGGCCCTTGGTACCGAACCAGCGGTGACTGCGCAGTTCATGCGGCTGTTTGCGGGGGCGCGCCATGGGGATGGTTTCCTCGGGATATGGGCAGTTGCTTCGGATGCCGTGCGCATCCGCGTCTTAATAGCCGATTATGCCGCATCGGCCGCCCGTGCCGCAACGGCGGTCATCGGCGCATTCTGGAACGGTCACGCGATGTTCGCGAATAACTAACGCTGTACGCAAAAAACCCCGGCGTCCTGCCGCGCCGGGATTTTCTGAGATAACCGAATCAGCGTAAACCTTAAGAACCCGTAGATTAAGCTCGGATCGTCGTCGTTTCTTATATATTGATAACTTGATTAATCCGGAACGTAGCGCTTGCCGATGGCAGGTTTGCTTTGACCCATGCTGGGCAGTTCCCAAACTCCGGCGCCACCCGGATTGAGGTCACCACCGATGTTTGCATCGATGACATAGGGGCGCCCTGTGGCAATGCCCGCACGCACGGCCTCGGCCAGATCAGCAGCCCGGTCGACGCTCACGCCTTCAACGCCAGCCGAGCGGGCCAGCGCCGCGAAGTCCGGGTTATAGGGCTCATTCGTCTTCGGATCCCGAAAATCTGTCGCCAACTCGCGTCCGCCGAGATAGCCGCGCTGCAAGCCGCGGATCGACGCATAAGCATAGTTATTCCAGACCACCCACACCACGGGCAGAATGTACACCACCGCCGTGCCCAGCACGTTGGCGTGCATGCAGAAGGCGCCGTCGCCGCATACGGAAACGCAGGGCCGGTCGGGCGCAGCGAGCTTGGCGCCCAAGCACGCCGGCGACGCCGAAGCCCATCGGGCCGAAGCCCATCGAGCCGATCAGCGAATCGGGCCGCGTGGGCTTGCAGAACTGGAGCAGCCAGTTGTGGTGCACGCCGATATCGCTCACCAGGATCGCGTCCTCGGGCAGGGCCTTGTCGATCTCGAAGGCCGCGCGCTGCGGATTGATCGGCGTCGTATCGTCGGTGAATGCCGGGCGCGACGAAGGCGTCCCATTCCTTGCGATAGCTGTCGATCGCATCCAGCCACGCCGCCCGCTCGGCCGGCACCTCGCCGCGCGACTTGCGCCGATCCAATTCCGCAAGAACCTGGCGCAGGAACGTCCGCACGTCGGCCATCAGGCCCAGCGCGACGGGATAATTGCGGGCAATCTCTTCCGGATCGATGTCGACGTGGATCAGCTTCGTCGGCGGAATCGTGAACGAGTAGCCCTGCAGCCACGAACTCGAGGTGCGGTCGTCGAACCGCACGCCGAGCGCAAGCAGCACATCGGCCTGGCGCGCGGCGTGGTTGGCCTGATAGGTGCCGCTGCGCGCCACGAGCCCCAGCGCCAGCGGATGCGAGGAGTCGATGGCGCCCAGACCGCTTGCGGAACAGGCGACCGGGATGCGCAATTGTTCCGCCAGCGCCAGCAGTTCCTTGGTTGCCCCGCCATAGCGCACACCCTGTCCCACCAGAATTACGGGGCGATGCGCCGCCAGCAGCATATCGACCGCCTTGGACACGCCTTCGGGGTCCGCACCGCAGCGGCAGGAGATATTGGCGTTCCATTCCTCGGGTACGGGCGTGTCCTCGGCGGCATCTTCCTTGAAAATATCGAAGGGCACGTCGAGCACCACGGGACCGGGCCGTCCGGTGACCATCGTTTTCCAGGCCTGGCGCACCTGCGAGCGGCACCATTGCTCGCCGCGTAGTCGGCTGGAACACGCGCTTGCAATACGCCTGGACCGTCGAGGGAAAATCGGCCTGGTAATGGCGATACGCTTCCTGGAAGGCGCCACGGTTGAACTGGCTGGTCGGCACGTTGCCGGTAATCGCCAGAAACGGCACCGAATCGAAAAAAGCGTTTGCGAGGGAGATCGGCAGATTCGCCGACCCGGGCCCGCAAGAGGTAAATGTTGCCGTCGGCTTGCCTGAGACGCGGTAATAGACATCGGCCATGAAGCCGGCGACGCTCTCGTGGCGGACGGAAATGGTCTTGATTTCATTCGAGCGATCGTGCAGCGCATCCAGGAATCCAATATTGCCGTGTCCGCACAGGCCGAATGCATAGGGCACTTTCTCCCGGATCAGGTAATCGACAATCACGCCTGCACCGTCCCGCATCTCGGCGGGGGCGCTGGCTCCCTTGCTGCTGCCCGCCGCTGGCTTTGCTGTATCCATCAACTTTCTCCTGCTTGAAACACTGCGGTAGCGCGCCGGCGGCGCGCCTCTCCAAGACCCTGAACACGTCGGGCCAAGGCAATCTCCCACGCCCATTTGGCCCTGTCAAGATCCGTTTTACCCTATGAGAATAATCAAAAGAAACACATGAGTGCCACCGTCAATCCGGACAAACATCCTTTGCAAAAACCAGGGCAAATCTTGCTAGAAATTTATAATCTCATGTTTGTTATATGTTTTGATATTTTTCTGACTGTCATCTGTTACCAGGATACAGCAGCGCACAAGTGTGGCGACCCCGGGATATATGACAGCATGAAATGAAGTTTCATTATTATGAGATACTCGATATTCGCGCGACTGGAATATTTATAATCTTGCCATGCTCGACACTAAAACCGCTTAAAAACCCAAACACACCATGAGTCTAGTCATACCGAACTGGGAAATACCTACACTGGCCGTATACGGCAGCGCCGAGCGGTTTCCCGTGCGCAGGGTGTTCTGCATGGGGCTCAATTATCTGGACCACAAAAAAGAAATGGGGGTCACCGGCGACGTGCCGCCCTTCATGTTTACCAAGGCTGTCAATCATGTGGTGCCGTGCGAGGCGGATGCGGTCACCGACATCAAATATCCAAGCAAGACCGACAATTACCAATGGGAATGCGAACTCACCGCGGTGATCGGCAAGCGTGGCGCCAATATTGAGGCCGCGCACGCGAACGAGCATATCTGGGGATACGCCGTGGGGCTCGACATGACGCGCCGCGATCTGCAGCTTTGGGCAAAAGACAACGGCCTGCCGTGGGAAGTCGGCAAGGACGTCGAGCAATCCGGGCCCGTTGGCGCAATCATCCCCGCATCGAAAATGGGGCACCCGAAATCGGCGGCGCTGTGGCTCAAAGTCAACGGCGAGCACAAACAAAAGTCGGACATCGCGCAGATGATACGGCCCACGCCCGAGATCATCGCTTTCATTTCCGATTACTACGCGCTGGAACCCGGCGACATCATCATGACCGGCACGCCCGGTGGGATAGGCCCGGCAAAACCCGAGACCTGATCGAAGCCGGGATCGGCGACCTGCCGCCGCTGAATGTCGTCGCGCCTGACCGTGTCGCAACTGCCGGAAAACCAGCCCTTGGGCGACTTGCCTTCGCCTGGCAAGGTCTCGGTCACCTCCGCGATGATGCGGGCCTCGTCAGCCTCCCAGCGCAAATCGTTGAAGTTCTCGGAATTGGTGCGGCCGTGCGCAATGATTTCGTCGCCGCGGCTGCGTATGCGCTCGAATATCTGCGGCGCCTCGTCATAGAGCAGACTGTTGGTGTTGTGGGCAAGCGGCAGGCCGAGTTCGTCGGCAAGATCGAATAGCCGCCAGATGCCGATGCGGTTGCCGTAATCGCGCCACGAATAGTTGCGCGAGGTTTGCGCCTCGCCGTGCTTGGCATTGTCGTGCCCGCGCCCTTTGCCAAATGCATGCACCGCTATGTTGGTCGTCAGGCAAAATGCCAAACGCTTGCCGCCCGGCCAACTATAGTCCTTGCGTTCCGTGATCGGCGAATAGTCGTAGCGGCCGTGCTGCGGCAGTTGAAGTGGAATCATTGCTGTTGCGTGCCCCTCCACCCTTCACCCTTGCCCTTCATCCTTCAGTCAACCCTCGCCCCGGATGCCTTCACCACCTTCGCCCATTTGGCGATTTCCTCGCGCTCGAAAAGCCCGAAGTCCTCCGGAGACATGGGCGCCGGATCCGCGCCCAGCGATGCAAGCTTCTTCGTCATTTCCGGAGTCACCAGAACCGCGTCGATGTCCTTGTTCAACTTCATGGTGAGATCGCGCGGCAATCCGGCGGGAGCGAACATGCCGTACCACGAGGTCACGTCGAAGCCGGGCAACCCCGCCTCGTTCACCGTGGGCGTATTGGGCAGCAGCGGCGATCGTTTCATGCCCGTCACGGCAATGACACGCAGTCTGCCGGCCTTGACGAAGGGCATTGCCGGCGGCAACCCGATAGAGGCGAGCTGAACCTGTCCCGCGATCAGGTCCACGACCATCTGCCCCGAACCCCCTTTGTAGGGAATGTGCACCATGTCCACTTTGGCCATGGTCTTGAACAACTCCATGGCAAGGTGATTCGGCGAGCCGTTGCCCGCCGATCCGAAGTTGAGCGCGCCGGGGCGCGCCTTGGCGAGCGCGATCAGTTCTTTCACCGTCTTGACGGGAAGCGATGGGTGTACGGCAATAGCGCTGGGATACGTCGCGAAGCGGTTGATGGGCGTCAAGTCCGTTGCCATGTTGTACGGCAGTTTGCGATACAGGCTGACGCTGATCGCATGCGGTGTTCCCGCCACCAGCAGTGTATAGCCGTCGGGCGCGGATTTGGCGACATAATCGGCCCCGATATTCCCGCCCGCGCCGACCCGGTTTTCGACCAGCGCATTCTGGCCCCAGCGCTCGGCCAGTTTCTGGCTGACGAGGCGGGCAAGCACGTCGGTCGCGCCGCCCGGCGAAAACGGCGCCACCACATGGACGGTCCTTTTCGGATAGTCCTGCGCCCAACCGGAACTTGCGATGAAAAATACAGTGGAAATGAATAAACCAAATCTGATCGTCACGCTCATGGATATCCCCCAATGCAGCATTCGATTCGACAGACGGATCATTATTCAACCGCTTATTTTTACGGCCCCGTCCGATTTTTGTGAAATCCCCGAAAAAGTATATACCAGAAATCATCCTCCGCGCAGAATGGCAGGCGCATGGCGGCCCACAATTTGCCCTGGATTGGCGGCAGCTTCCTGCAGTAACCGGGGAGTAAGGTAGAATTTCCGTTTCAACACAGCATCGTGAGGAATCATCATGGATGGATCGAAGCAAGGCGCGCAACTCGCGCGCAACGTCAAACGCCTCTCGCGGCTCGAACTGCCGGGCGCAGGCCAGATCTACGTCGAGGGCAGTTACGCGTATGTCGGCCACATCCCGAACAAGGAACAGCTCGGCACCAGCATACTCGATGTGTCGGATCCGAAGAATCCGCGCATCGTGTCGCAGCTGTTTCTTGACGATCCGACCTCGCACAGCCACAAGGCGCGCGTCATCGGCGACATCATGATCGTCAACAGCGAGCGCAACATGACGCCTATCGGCCGCAAGGCCGACGAGCTGCCCAAGCTTCGCACGCAGTTGAGCGAGGCGCTCGGACGCGATCCCAGCCACGCGGAACTCGCGGAAAAACTCGGCGTCAAGGAATCCGACATCCCGGCGGTCGAAGCAGCCGAGAAGACACCTTATGATCAGGGCGGCTTCAAAATTTACGATGTGTCGGACAAGGCCAAACCCAAACTTATATCTTTCCAGAAGACCCACGGCATAGGCGTGCACCGTTTCGACATGGACGCCAATTACGCCTACATCTCGACCGAGTGGCCGGGTTATATCGGCAACATCCTGGTGATCTACGACATCCGAAATCCGGTCAAGCCCGAAGAAGTCTCGCGCTGGTGGATCCCGGGCCAGCACCTCGCGGGCGGCGAAAAACCGTCCTGGCCAGGACGTCAGCACCGTTTGCATCACACGGTGCGGCAGGGTAATCGTCTCTTCGCCGGCTGCTGGCACGGTGGCGTGCGCATCGTCGACGTTGCCGATATCCGCAAGCCCAAAACCATCGGCGCCTACAACTATCATCCGCCGTTTCCCGAGCCCTCGCATACATTCATGGGCGTGCCCAAAACCATAGACGGGAAAACGATCGCGATTGCCATCGACGAGGAAGACCACGCCCACAGCGCCGAAGAAATGGCCAAGCGCCGCGGCCGCCCGCATGGCGCGCTGTGGACTTTCGATATTACAAATCCAGAGAAAATACAACCACTTGCAATATTCGAAGTGAGTGAACTCGATTCGCCATGGAGTCGTGCCGCACCAGGACGCTTTGGCGGTCACCAGTTCCAGGAACACTGGAAAGGCGGCGACACGCTGGTCTATTGCGCGTGGTTCGCGGGCGGCCTGCGCATCGTCGACATCGCCGATCCCACGGCACCGCAGGAAGTCGGGCACTTCATCCCACAACCCGCCGCAGGCAAGGTAGCGCCGCAGAGCAACGACGTTGATGTGGATGATCGCGGTCTGGTGTACCTGGCGGACCGTTACGCCGGCCTCGATATCCTGGAGTTCAACCGGCCGGGCTAACTGATACCGGTTTTGGCAAAGACTGCCTTGGCTGCGGCGGAAGTCAGCGCACGCGCCAACCCGAGCGCGGCATCCGCTGCCGCGCTTGATGCTGTGGCAGCAGCATCATAGCTCGTCAGGTTCTGGATCTCATCGGGCAAGGGTGCCGCCAATTTAACTGCGCAGCCTTTGTCGATGAGCACCATGAGTTCAGAAATCTGAGCCAGGCCCACCGCGCCGGGATGCGCAGCAACATACTCCATCACTGCCGCGCCCCCCTTGACCACAACCATGCGCGAATCGAGCGCTTTCGTCAGCCCAAGCTTTTCGATGAGTTTGGCGGCGTAGAGCCCGCTCGATGCTTCGTTATGCACCGCCGCGGTCGCGCCTTGCAGTACTTTGATGAATGAAGCCGTGTCGCGGATTTCCGTCATCGCCGCGTCAGCGTGAATCACCACGCCCATCCGCGACCGCCCAACGAAGCCGCGACTGTCTGAAATGATTTTCCCCTGCGTCGCGAATTCGTCCAGCGCGACCGGCGTGGCGACGACGACGTCGGCCGCCTCGCCCGCCGTGATGCGCTTGCGCAACTCGGGAACCGGCGCAAACTCGACCGCCACGGTCGCCCCCGTCGCGCGCCCGAATTCCTCGGCAATTCTGGACACGCCGCGCTTGACCGCGCCTGCGCTCAATACTTTCAGTGTCGTCATATGTTGCTCCAGCCCTCCTGAAATAAATAGTGCCGCTCTAGATTCAAGAACAATTTTGATTAGCGAGCGGATGGCTTCCGGTTTTTCTGCGATTGTAAACTCGGCATCTTGGGATTGCCACGATGATATGCTATTCTGGATCGGCACCGGCACCTCAACACTCAACAACTACACCCCATCTCAACTTCCCGAAATTTTCAGACCTTGCCCGGCGAGGAGCATCCAACATGAAAGAACAGAAACGCATCAAGGGCCTGCTGTCGCCCGTCGTTACGCCCTTCAAATCCGATCTGAGCCCCGATCCGGAACGCTTTGTCGCTCAATGCCGCTGGCTGCTCACGCAAAATTGCGGACTGGCGGCGTTCGGCACCAATAGTGAAGCGAACTCGCTGTCGGTCAACGAGCGCCTCTCTCTGCTCGACGCGCTGGTGGCAGGAGGCGTCGATGCTTCGCGCATGATGCCCGGCACCGGCTGCTGCGCGCTGCCCGATACGGTGCGACTCACCGAACATGCAGTGAAAGCGGGTTGCGCCGGCGTGCTGATGCTGCCGCCGTTTTACTACAAGGGCGTGTCCGAAGACGGCCTTTTCCGCAGTTTTGCCGAGGTCATCGAACGCGTCGGTGATGCGCGGCTGCGCATTTACCTTTATCACATCCCGCCGGTCGCGGTGGTCGGCATTACCCCGAAACTGGTGGAGCGGCTGCTCAAAGCTTATCCGACCGCGATCGCCGGCATGAAGGACAGCTCGGGCGACTGGAACAACACCAAAACTTTCCTCGACGCGTTCGCCAAATCGGGCTTCGACGTGTTCGTCGGCAGTGAATCTTTCCTGCTCGCCAACATGCGCAACGGCGGCGCCGGCTGCATTTCCGCCACGGCCAACGTCAATCCGGCGGCGATCGACAAGCTCTATCGCGAATGGCAGAACAGCGATGCCGATGCGCAGCAGGCCGCGCTGGATGCGGTGCGCACGACCGTCGGGCAGTACGTGATGATCCCGGCATTGAAGCAAGTGGTCGCTCACTACGCCGATGACCCGGCCTGGGTCACGGTGCGGCCACCGCTGGTGCAGATCACCCAGGCGCAGGCCGCGAAAGTCATCGCGGATCTGGACAAGCTCGGTTTCACCATGCCGGGGCTAGCCAAAGCGGAAACAGTCACGGCCTGAGCCGGGGCACCAAACAAAAAAGCGCGCCGAGGCGCGCTTTTTTATTGGGAAATGGCACCGTGTCATCCAAAGGGAGGAAGGATAGGAAAGGAAAAGAGGGAGGAGGGGGGAGGAAAAGAGAGAAAAAGAGGAAAGGGAGAAGAAGAGAAAAAGAGAAAGAGGAGAAAAAGGGAAAGAAAGGAAGAGAAAGGGGGAGGAAAAAAGGAAAAAAAGAAAAAAAAAAAGAAACCCCACGCGATTCACCATTCACCATTCACGATTCACATCCTTTATCAGCGCAGCAATCCGATCTCGCGCATGTATTTCAGCACGCCGGGATGGATCAGATCCTGGCGCGGCGCGGCCGCCAGCGTGTTTGCCAGTGTCGACTCCTTGGCCTGATCCAGGCGAGTCGCGAACTTCGCTTCGCTCTGATGCAGGGCCTTGGCCAGACGATAAGCCACGTCATCCGGCAGCGACGCGCGCGCCAGCACAAACGGCCAGGAGCCCACTGAATTGACGGGGTCCTGCTGCCCGGGATAGCTGCCCGCAGGCATCGTGGTTTGCTTGAGGAAGGTATGCTTGGCCGTGATGCGCTTTATTTCATCCGCGCTTGGCGCGATGAAACGCGCGCCGGCGGGACCTTTCGCGATATTCATGAACGGCGGCCAGCCAACACCGCCGCCCCACATCGCCGCGGCGCGGCCATCGAGCACCATGGGCGGCCCGTCGCCCGCTTTATCGAGCATGTGTGGTTCGAAATCCTGCTTCATGTCGAGCCCGAGGCCATCCATCACATAGCGCGCGAGCACGATGAATCCGGAACTGCCCGCGCCCCAGGCGATCGGTTTGCCCTTGAGATCGGAAATGCTGTGGCAAGGACTGTCGGCGCGCACCATGAACATGCCGGCCTGGGAATACGTCGCGTTGATAATGCGGATGTTGTCGGCCTTGGTGCGGCCGGCAAGACCGCTGATAGCCTCGTAGGTCACCTCTCCGGTAACCAGCCCGATGTCGATCTTGCCCTCATTCAGCGACACCACGTTTTCGTTGCTGCCCTTGGTATTGATCGGCTCGATCCCGAGCGTGGGGTCCGCTTCATTGAGAACTTCGGCATACGGCCAGCCGTAAGCGGGAAAGCCGCCGCCGGGTGTCGCCGTGCCGAGTACCACTTTCGATTTTTCCTGTGCAGCCATTTTTCAATTCTCCAGTAAGACCAAACCACAAAATAGACAGGATTAGCAGGATTTACAAGGACCACAACAAAATGAATGAGCCAACCGCTTTCACATCATCCCGTCTTAGTCCCGTTAATTTCGTGAAATCTTGTTAGTCCTTTCTATTCCGTCCCTGTGAGCGTAACCCCGCTCGCTTCTTCCCAGTATCGCGCGACCTGCGTCTGGTCGAGATCGTAACCGAGTTCCTCGACCGCGGCGTTCCACAGCTCCGCTACCTTCTCCCCCAACGGTGCGGCGGCGCCTATGGCGTGCGCCGTGTCGATGGCGATCTTCAGATCCTTGGCAATGAAACCCATCGCCATGCCGGTGCCGAATTTTCGCGTCAGCACGTGCGGAATCACTTTTTTCACGATCGGATGGTTGCGGCCGGTGCACATCGGAACCAGCGCCTCGGCCATCAGTTTCGCATCGAGACCGAATTTTTTGCCTATGGTCATGGCCTCGATCGCGTTGATCAGCGAGCAGGCATTGACGTAATTGGCGAGGGCCTTGAGCGCGTGCGCGGCCCCGATGCCGCCACTGTGAACCAGGTTGGGGCCCATGGCACTGAACAACGGGCGGCAGCGCTCGATGAGTGTGGCGTCGCCGCCGACCATGATCTCGAGCGTTGCATCACGGGCGAAAGCCACTCCGCCCATCACCGGCGCGTCCAGCACGTCAACGCCACGCGGCTTCAGTGCTTCGGCCAGCGCGCGCGTGCCGACCGGATCGGAGGTACTCATATCGATGACGACGGCTCCTTTTAGCAGCGTCGCGGCAGCGCCCCGTCACCCTCTCCCAGTATCGCTTTGCGCACCACCTTGTCGTTCGGCAACATGGTGATCACGGCATCTGCGCCGCGTCCGGCTTCAGCAAGCGATGCTGCCGCCTTGCCGCCATGCTGCGCAACGAACGCCTGCATGGTTTCGGGACGAACGTCGAACACAGTTACGTCAAAACCCGCCTTCACCAGATGCCCGGCCATGGGATTGCCCATGTTGCCGACGCCGATGAATCCGACTTTCCTGATCTCAGTCATGCAGAATCACTCCGGTTGCAATCGAAAGGCAAAACCATTCAGCCACAGAGGACACAGAGATCACAGAGAAATTCAAAAATATAAAAAACAATTCGGTAATCTTTGCTCTGTCTCTCGTTCTTGTTTTGATCTTCTCTGTGTCCTCTGTGATCTCTGTGGCTTAATCTGTATTTGTCAGTTACAACAACGCGCCGCGCGCGGTGATAGGCCAGATCGCCTCTACCCGCCCCTGCCGTATGCACACATACTGGTCGTACAGATTGACGGTCGGATCGCAGTGCCCCGGGATGAGGCCGAGCTTGTCGCCAACTTCATAACCCGGCGCGCCGTTGAGTTGCAGCACGCCATGCTCATCCGACGCCTTGATGTACTCGACGCCGGGCGCTTCCGCGACCCGCGGCATGCCGGAATCAATGCTCGAGGCTTTGAGCCCGGCATCGACGATGGCGCGATCCGCGTTCGGCCGGCTCATCACCGTGGTCCACACCAGCAGGCTGTGTTCAAATCGCGGGATGCCGCTCTCGGTCCAGTCGTTGCGCGCGTAATCGCCGTCCATGAAAATACGACCC
>CALOEN010000043.1:0-30556 GCA_942492335.1 uncultured beta proteobacterium
CAGGAGTTGGTTTATTCATGAGTTGGCTCTATCATTGCGCCCTGCCTGCGGCGGCGGGACTGCTCAACGCGATGAAGCTCAGGAATAATGATACGCCGATTCCGGCGTTTTTCCAGTAGCCTGCCTCCAGGGTATTTCCTTAGAGCGTATAAAAAGAAGAAAAAGTCCAAAGCATCGACACGAAGGACACGAAGGACACAAAGGAAAACCGATATAGGCAAACTACTTTCTTGGCGGATCAGGCGCTAACCAAATATATTTATCCCACTCATATCGTCTTCAGTTTGATTTTTTATGTTCTTCCTTTGTGTCCTTCGTGTCCTTCGTATCTATGCTTTTAAAAGTTTTTTAATTGAAAATCGACACCGATCAACGCCTGCGCAATCTGCCGCAGCCGACTTACCCCGATGATCTGCCGGTGGTGGCGCGGCGCGAGGAGATCGCGCGCGCCATCGCAGCGAACCAGGTCGTCATCGTCTGCGGCGAGACCGGTTCGGGCAAGACCACGCAACTGCCCAAGATCTGCCTCGAGCTCAAGCGCGGGATCACCGGCCTGATCGGCCATACCCAGCCGCGGCGCATCGCCGCGCGCACCGTTGCCGCGCGCATCGCCGCCGAACTGAAATCCCCGCTCGGCCACGCCGTGGGTTACAAGGTGCGCTTTGCCGACAAGCTGTCGGGCCACACCTACATCAAGCTCATGACCGACGGCATCCTGCTCGCCGAAACCCAGGGCGACCGGCTGCTGAAAGCCTACGACACGCTGATCATCGACGAGGCGCACGAGCGCAGTCTCAACATCGATTTCCTGCTCGGGTATGTCAAGCGCATCCTGCCACGGCGCCCGGACCTGAAGCTGATCGTCACCTCGGCCACCATAGATGCTGAACGCTTCTCGCAACATTTCAACGGCGCGCCGGTGATCGAGGTCTCGGGTCGCACGTACCCGGTAGAGATACGCTACCGTGCTCTCGCCGCCGAGGATGATGACAAACAGGAAGAGGACATGGAGCAGGGGATACTCGATGCGGCGGATGAACTTGCTCGTGAGCGCGCCGGCGGCGATATCCTGGTTTTTTTGCCCGGCGAACGCGAGATCCGCGACACCGCGGAACTGCTGCGCAAACATCATCCGCCGGGAACTGAAATCCTGCCGCTCTACGCGCGGTTGTCATACGAGGAGCAGGCGCGCGTGTTCAAGCCCGGCGGTTCGCGCAGAATCGTGCTCGCCACCAACGTCGCTGAAACCTCGCTTACCGTGCCCGGCATTCATTACGTGATCGACACCGGCTTTGCGCGGGTGAACCGCTACAGCTGGCGTAACAAGGTCACTCAGCTTCAGATAGAGAAAATTTCGCGCGCCTCCGCCAACCAGCGCGCCGGGCGCTGCGGCCGGGTCGCGGCGGGCGTGTGCATACGGCTTTATGCGGAGGAGGATTTTACGGCGCGCTCCGAATACACCGAGCCCGAAATCCTGCGCTCATCGCTGGCGGCGGTGATCCTGCGCATGAAGTCACTGAAAATCGGCGAGATCGAGGATTTTCCGTTCCTCGAACCGCCGACCCCGCGCATGATCGCCGACGGCTACCAGCTGCTGGCCGAACTCGGTGCCGTCGATGATAACAAGCAGCTGACGCAGGTCGGCTGGCAGCTGGCGAAATTTCCGATCGACCCGCGCATCGCGCGCATGATCGTCGCCGCGAAACAGGAGAACTGTCTCACCGAAGTGCTGATCATCGCTGCTGCGCTCACGGTGCAGGACCCGCGCGAGCGGCCGTACGAGCGCGCCGAGGCCGCCGATCGTGCACACCAGGCATTCCAGGACGAGCGCTCGGATTTCCTCGCCTATCTCAACCTGTGGGCATTTTTCGAGGACGCGATCAAGCACAAAAAGTCCAACCGCAAACTCGTGGAATTGCCGCACACGCACTTTCTGTCGCACCAGCGCATGCGCGAATGGCGCGATATCCACGGCCAGCTAGCGGGGCACACCGGTGAACTCGGCATGCTCGCCAATCAGACGCCTGCGAGTTTCGAGCAGATTCATCGCGCGCTGCTCGCCGGTCTGCTCGGCAACATCGGTTTCAAGAACGAGGAGGGTGAGTACCTGGGCGCGCGCGCGATCAAGTTCGCGATCTTCCCCGGCTCGGTGCTGCGCAAGGCGCAGCCCAAATGGGTGATGGCCGCGGAACTGGCCGAGACTGCGCGGCTGTATGCGCGCTGTGTCGCGAAAATCGATCCGGAATGGATAGAGCCGGTGGCGCAAGCGCTGGTCAAAAAACATCACTTCGACCCGCACTGGGAAAAAGAGCGCGCGATGGTGGTGGCGTTCGAGCGCGTCACGCTGTACGGCCTCACCATTGTTCCCAAACGCCGCGTGCATTACGGACCGATCGATCCGAAAGGCGCGCGCGAGATCTTTATCCGCCGCGCGCTCGCTGCGGGCGACTACGAGACGCGGGCAAAATATTATGAATATAATCAACAACTTATAAAAGACGTGCAGGAACTCGAGCACAAAGCGCGGCGGCGCGACGTGCTGGTCGATGAACAGGTGATTTTCGCGTTCTACGACGCACTGATTCCACCGGATATTTACAACGGCGCAGCGTTCGAAAAATGGCGGCGCGAGGCCGAGTCGCACAATCCGAAGCTTCTCTACCTCACGCGCGACTACCTGATGCGCCATGCCGCATCCGACATCACCGAAGCGCAGTTTCCCGAGACGCTCGCCGCGGGAGGCGCCGAATTCAAGCTTGCCTACCGTTTCGATCCCGGGCATGCGCTCGATGGCGTTACCGCTACCGTGCCGCTGGCGCTGCTCAACACGCTGGATCCCGCAGATTTCGACTGGCTGGTTCCGGGGTTGATACGCGACAAGATTACGTTTGCGTTCAAGGCGCTGCCGAAAACGATACGCAGAAATCTGGTGCCGGTGCCGGAGCAGGTGACGGCATTCCTGACGGAGTGCGCAAGGAGTGAGACGGGAGGAGTGAGGGCGGGAGTCGTTGATCACGGTGGTGCTTGCACGTTTTGCGCAACGCGCAACCGGTGCGCCGGTGGCGGGCGAAGTGCTGGAAGCGATCGCCTACCCGCCGCATTTGTGCATGAATTACCGCGTGATCGATGACGCCGGGCGCGAACTGGCGGGCGGGCGCGATCTCGCAACGCTGAAGGCGCAGCTTGGCGAGGCAGCGCAACTTACATTCGGTAAAGCCGAGCCCGGCATAGAGCGCGATGACATACGCAGTTGGGATTTCGGTGACCTGCCGCTGGAAATTTCATTTACCCGTGGCGGCCGCAAGCTGACCGGCTATCCGGCGCTGGTCGATGAGGGCGACAGCGTCGCAATCCGGTTGTTCGACGTCAGACCGTCGGCGCAAGCGGCGATGCGCGCTGGTGTCACGCGGCTGATGCGCCTCGCGCTCACGGAACAGATGAAACAACTGGCCAAGAACCTGCGCGGTTTCGAACAGGCTGCGCTGCAGTTGCGCAACGTGGTGGTTGCCGATGCGCTGCGTGACGATCTGCTCGCTGCGATCATCGACCGCGCGTTCATCGGCGAGGACGGGCTGCCGCGCACGCCGAAGGAATACGAAGTGCAGCTCAAGCGCGCTCGCACGCGGCTGCCGGCGGTATCCGAAGCGGCCTGCCGCCTGTTAGCCGCGATCGCCGCTGAATATCACAACGTGTCGCTGAAGCTTGGCGGCAGCGGCGGGGCGCTGGCGCGCGCCGCAACCGACATTCGGGCTCAACTGGCGCGGCTTATTTGCAAAGGTTTTGTCAGCGCCACGCCGTGGGAACAGCTCTCGCATCTGCCGCGCTACCTGAAGGCGATGCAACTGCGACTGGAAAAATATCCGCGCGATCCCGATCGCGATGCGAAACACGCGCACAGCATCGCCGAGCTGTGGAAGCGCTATGAGGAAAGACTGGAAAAGCAGCGTAAGGCGGGCGCGGTGGATACGCGGCTGGAGGAATTCCGCTGGTTGCTGGAAGAGTTGCGGGTGTCGCTCTATGCGCAGGAGCTGAAAACGCCGTTCCCGGTGTCGTACAAGCGGCTGGACAAGATATGGAATGCGATGCGGTGAACAACCACCATAAGGCGAAAAGCGGAGACACGAAGGACACAAAGGACACGAAGGAAAAGCTATAAAGCATTTCAAAGAACTGGATTGGTATCAGAATCCGTTGATGACTCGCTTTATCCCTTCCCGCATATGAATGGTGTTGAAATTCAATAACAGCCCGATTCTGCATCCGCTTAGTTTCAGGTAGGTCAGCAGTTGGGCGCTGTGCAAAGGCAGCAGTTTTTCCGTTGCTTTAATTTCAACAATAACTTTTTCGCCAACTAGCAAATCCAATCGGTATCCGATATCAAGAACCACATCTTCATAGTGTAGCGGCATCGGAGTTTGTCTTCTAACAGAAAGTTTTCTTTTTAAAAGCTCATGCTCAAGGCAAACTTCATAGACATTCTCCAGCAACCCGGCACCCAGAATCGTATGGACTTTCAACGCCGAATCGACGATGTGTCCACATACCGCTTCTTCATCCACGATCAGCCTCTCCGCTCTGTTGCCAGAGTCTTTAACGCGTGGCTATCCTCGAAGAGTACAAGGGCAGATTATGCTGGCTTAGGTTAAGCTCTTGTTTTTCCTTCAGTACTTCAAGGGGGTATCGAGATCCTCTGTGTCCTTCGTGTCGATGCTTTAAGATTTTAAATCACTCCCGCACCAGCCAATCCACCTTCACCCCGCCCGCACCATCGACCGACAGCGCCCGCCACAGCCAGTCCAGCAGCAGCTTCGCTTCTTCCTTGAACTGGTACGGCGGGTTGATCACCAGCATGCCGCAACCGGGGGTGACGGCTGAATCCCCGGGCATGATCGAAAATTCCAGTCTGAGTATCTTGCGTATGCCCGAACTCTCGATCTCGCGCGCAAAGCCGAGCATCGCGCCCGGTTCCATCAGCGGATACCACACCGCGTACATGCCGGTCGACCAGCGCGCATGTGCTTCCTTCAGCGCGGTGGCGATGCGCATGAATTCCTTGGCGCGGTCGAACGACGAATCGAGCAGCACCAGGCCGCGTCGCTCCGCGGGCGGCAGGAAAGCCTTCAGCCCCTGATAGCCGTCGAGCAGGTGCACGGCGACCTGCTTGTCGCCGGCGAATTGCAGTCTGAGCTCGGCGTAATCCTCCTTGTTGAGTTCGGTAAGCACCATGCGGTCACCAGCGCGGATCATGTGGCGCGCGATGACCGGCGAGCCCGGGTAAAACCGCAGATTGGGATAAGGATTGGCCGCCTTCACCGCGGCCATGTATGGCTCGAGCGCCTCGGGAATGTCATCGCGCCCCCACAAACGGGTAATGCCGTTGTCGTACTCGCGCGCCTTCTGCGCCCACGGATGCATCAGGTCGTAGCGGCCGATCCCGGCGTGCGTGTCGTGATAGCAGTAGGGCTTGTCCTTGTGGCCGAGCGCGAGCAGCAGTCGCGTGAGCAGCGCGTGCTTGAAGACATCGGCGTAATTGCCGGCGTGGTAAATGTGGCGGTAAGAGAGCATGTTTTCTTTGGTTTTTATCTTATAAAAGCATAGGACACGAAGGACACAAAGTAAATCGATATCAACAACCCAGCTCTTAAATACGGCGAACCATTCGACGGCTGCAATATTGTTTTTATATGTTTAAGCAGTCTTTTGTTTTTCCTTCGTGTCCTCTGTGTCCTTCGTGTCTATGCTTTTGACCTAGTTCTTAAAGCTTGTTGTACTTAGTAGCGCGCCCCCGGGACTTTTCCACCGGGTATTTCCTGGCATTGAGCTTGAGTTTTTTCTCCGCCGCCGCCGCCAGGTCGATTTCCAGCTTGTCGCACAGCCGCACCAGAAACAGCAACACGTCCGCGCATTCCAGCGCCACCTCGTCGCGCGTGGCGCGCGGCAGGTTCGCGGCCTGATCCGGCGTAAGCCACTGGAAATGCTCGATAAGTTCGCCCGCTTCGCCCGCCATCGCCATCGCCAGGTTCTTGGGGTTGTGGAACTGGTCCCAGTCGCGCTCGGCGGCAAACTCCGCCAGTTGCGTGCGCAGGGTTTCCAGGCTATCCGTGTGTTTTGTCATGTTTTGCCTTCGATGCGCCAAATGGAGCAGGCCCCATTTTATACTGTGCCCGAGGGCTGTCAGCCGAGGGGGGAACGGTGCTTTAAGTGTTGTAAATCAACTGGAACGGGAGCCGGGATGCGTTGAAAACAGGGAAATCCTTGCGTTAGATCAAAACCGGGGCGGGGGGACACCGTTACATTGGGTACCGAGGGTTTAGCGGGTTTCCAATATCACTGGGTAATAAGAGTGTCTCACAACTTGGCCCATCCCCGAAAACCGGTTGCGGTTGCGCAGCACTCTGCTTAACAGGAACGACCATGTCGATGGAGAGTGAAGGAAACAGGTTCAAAATATTAAAACGAGAGGATTTCTCGGACGTTACCTACCTGCTGGAAGTCCATCATCCCCTGATGTCCAAGGCCGCCCGGCCGGGCCAGTTTGTCATCGTAATGGAGCACGAGCACGGCGAGCGCATTCCGCTCACCATTGCCGACTACGACCGCGAGAAGGGCACCATCACGCTGGTGATACAGGCGGTCGGCAAAACCACCCGGGAAATGCAGCAGAATTGCAGCGAGGGATCTTACCTCTATGCCGTGGTCGGTCCGATGGGCATCCCCAGCCACATCGGCCAGGCGAACAAAGTGGTGTGCGTGGGCGGCGGACTGGGCGTGGCCCCGATCTATCCGCAGGCGCGCGCCTACAAGGAAAGCGGCGCGTATGTGATCGGTGTCGTGGGCTTTCGCAACAAGGACCTCATGTTCTGGGAAGACAAGTTCCGCGCCTGCTGCGATGAACTGATCGTGTGCACGGATGACGGTTCGGCGGGAATCAAGGGTCTGGTGACCGAAGGCATCAAGCAGGCGATCGCGAAACATCCCGATATCGACGAAGTTGTCGCAATCGGCCCGCCCGTCATGATGAGAGGCTGCGCCGAAACGACGCGGCCGCACAAAATCAAGACCCTCGTGAGCCTCAACCCCATCATGGTGGACGGCACCGGGATGTGCGGCGGTTGCCGGGTCAAGATCGGCGACCAGATCAAGTTCGCGTGCGTCGATGGCCCGGATTTCGATGGTCATCGCGTGGACTTCGACGATCTGATGGCCCGCCTGAAGCGTTATACCCCCACTGAGAAATCCGCCCTGAAGCGGTGGGAGGATGGCTGTCGCATGAAGACCCCGATCAGTCCCGCATTGATGTCCTCGCTGACAGCGGCCCAGCTCTCGCAGCTTGATCCCGCTGAACTCGACCAGCTTGACCCCTTCGATGAAACCAAGGGGGGGTAGCGCACGGATCGGGTAAGGAGCGGGGAGCGGATGTGTCTTGAATGTGTGACTAGATAGGGTTTTGTGATGGCAAAGAAGAAAACGATACGGACCATTCCGCAGGAACGGACCCCCGTCGAGGAACTGGATCCGGCTGAGCGGGTAAAGAATTTCTCGGAAGTGAACTGCGGTTATCGCATCGAGGATGCGGTGAACGAAGCGGAACGTTGCCTCCTGTGTCCGGATCCGGCCTGCGTCAAGGGCTGCCCGGTCAGCATCGACATCCCGGGTTTCATCATCAAGATCAGCGCGAAGGATTTTCGCGGCGCCTATGATGTCATTACGGACACCAATTTGCTGCCGGCCATCTGCGGCCGGGTCTGCCCGCAGGAAAATCAATGCGAAGGCGTCTGCCCCGTGGGCGAGACGCTGGAACCGGTTGCCATAGGCCGGATGGAGCGTTGCATCGGCGACCTCGCGATTGCGGAAGGCTGGTCCAACATCCCCTATATCGAGCCCAATGGCTTCAAGGTCGGCATCGTCGGCTCCGGGCCCGCCGGCATGGCGTGTGCCGCCGACATGGCCAAGGCCGGATGCGATGTCACCGTTTACGAGGCTTTCCATCAGGCCGGGGGCGTATTGAAGTACGGCATTCCCGACTTCCGCCTGCCTAACCAGGTGATCGATGCAGAGATCGGTAACCTGACCAAGCTGGGCGTCAAATTCGAGTGCAACACGCTGGTCGGTCGCCTGTTTACGATCGAGCAGATGATCAACGAGATGGGATTTCACGCCGTTTTCATCGGCACCGGCGCCGGCTACCCGACGATGATGGGTGTGCCCGGCGATTCACTAAACGGGGTGTTGTCGGCAAACGAACTGCTGACGCGCTGCAATCTGATGCGCGCCAAGGAATTTCCGAATTTCGACACGCCGCTGCAACTGGGCAACCGGGTTGCCATCATTGGCGCCGGCAACACGGCAATGGATGCCACCCGGGTTTGTCTCAGACTGGGTGCGGAGAAGGTGTACTGCGTCTACCGCCGCAGCAAGACGGAGTGCCCGGCGCGGGCCGAAGAAGTCCATCATGCCGAACAGGAAGGCGTGGAATTCCACTGGCTGACCGCACCGGTGGAGGTTCTTGGCGATGCCAACAACAACGTGCGCGGCATGCGCTGCATTCGCATGGAACTCGGCGAGCCTGACGATTCGGGCCGGCGTCGCCCCGTGCCGGTCGCGGGCAGCGAGTTCGAATTCGAGACCGACATGGTCGTGTTTGCGATCGGCACCAACGCCAACCCGATCATGGGACAGACCTCGAAGCTCAAGCTCAACAAGTGGGGTTACATCGAGACCGACGCCAATCTCGCGGCGTCGATCGCAGGCGTGTTTGCCGGCGGCGACATCGTTACCGGTGCGGCCACCGTGATCGAGGCAATGGGCGCGGGCCGCACGGCTGCGCGCAGCATGAAGGCTTATCTCGGTATCCGCGATATCGATCAGCCCTATCTGAGCGAGGGTTGGGGCAGCGCCGGAAAATTGTTCGGGATCGATCTCAGGGAGAGAAACTTTGCACGCATACGCGTCACCTAGTTCAGTCGAGAGACGGAACAGATCCGATAACACCACGGCAGACACCATTACATTATGAGCGATACTGCAATACTGAAATCCGTCACGCCAGCCAACAAGAAGGCGCGCGCATCCGCGAAGAAAAAAACGGTCACCACCTTGTCGGTCAATGTGATCGAGGTAATCAGCGATTCGGGCGAGGGCGCGCAGCGTTGCGGCCAGTCGTTGGGCGCGATCGCCGCGAAGATGGGCAATGGCGTGTGGACGGAGGAGATCATACCCGCCGAAATACGGCCGCCGGCACGCAGCGTCGCCGGGGCGAGCGGCAACCGCATACGCCTGGGCTCGCAACGCATCACCAACGGCGGCAACGAAACGGATTTCGTTGTGGCTTTCAATGAACAGGTGCTGCTCGGCAGGGTGCGTACCGGCGAACTCAAGCCCGGCTGCATCATTCTGATGGAATCGATCTGGCGGGAAAGCGCCGATCCCAAAATAGCGGCATCGTATGTCCAGACCTACGACAACCTGATGGCGGAAGGCTACAAGGTGTACGAGATCCCGATGGAGCACGAATGTCTCACCCTCGTATCCGACGCGAAGCGCGGCAAGAACATGTTTGCGCTGGGCATGATCTGCAATCTCTACAGCCTGGACCTGCAACTGGCCCGGGACCAGATCGCGCTGACTTTCAGCAAGAAGGGCGAGAGCGTCATCAAACCCAACGTCATGCTGCTCGACGCGGGGTACCAGTGGGCCGAGGACCATTTCGACTTCAAGTTCCGCATTCCTGCGGAAATGCCTACCGAACCGCAGATCGTGGTCAATGGCAACACGGCGCTGGCGCTGGGCGTGCTTGCGTCAGGCATGGAAATCTGCGCCATGTATCCGATCACGCCCGCCACCTCGGCTTCCCACTATCTGAGCGACGTCTACGCACAAGTCGGCGGCGTGGTCCACCAGGCGGAGGACGAGATTGCGGCCTGCTCGTTTGCGATCGGCGCTTCTTATGCCGGAAAATGTGCGGTCACCATCACTTCCGGTCCCGGCTATTCGCTCAAGCAGGAGGCGATCGGGCTTGCTGTCATGGCTGAAATTCCCCTGGTCGTGGTCAATGTCCAGCGCGGCGGTCCCAGTACCGGCCAGCCGACCAAGACCGAGCAGGGCGACCTGATGGCCGCTATTTTTGGCAGCCATGGCGATGCGCCGAAAGTGGTGATGGCGGCCGACACCATCGAGGACTGCTTCTACTCGGTCATCACTGCGCGCAAAATCGCCGAAATGTTCAACATGGTGGTCGTCGTGCTCACGGATGCCGGCCTGGCCTCGTCTCAGCAGCCGTTTCCGCGGCCCAAATTCAGGCCGGACTGGCTGGCGCCGCCGGTGGACCAAAGCACGATTCCTGTGGGCGCGAAGCCGTATGACTGGGATCCGGTCACCGGTCTGGCACGCCGCTTCATCCCGGGCCAGCCCAACGGCATGCACACTGTGACCGGCCTGGCTCACGATAGCTCGAGCCGTGTCGCCTACGATCCGCAAATTAACGCGCACAGCCTGCACATGCGCAGCCTGAAACTTGCCGCGCTGCAAAAGACGTTGAAGACGCCGCCGGTGTTCGGCGGCGAAACGGGCGACCTGCTGATCGTCGGCTGGGGCAGCACCCGCGGGGCGATCGAGGAGGCGGTCGGGTTGATGCGCGCGGAAGGCTGTAAAGTGTCTTCCCTGCATCTGCGGTTCCTGCAGCCCCTGCCCGGGGGAATCAAGGAAATTATGCAACGCTTCAAAAAGGTCATGACCATAGAGAGCAACTGGAGCGACCTTCCCGAGGACGAAATAATAGACGAGACCAACCGCCGCTACTCGGCCGTGGCGATACTGCTGCGGGCGCGTTACCTGATCGATGTCGATTGCTGGAGCGAAGTGCGGGGCCAGCCGATAAAACCCGACACCATAGGCCGCGTTATCCGTGAGAAGTTAGGGATGAAAACATGACGAATTCTGCTACCGAGTGCCTGCTCCGGATGTATGAGGACCAGCACAAGCTGGAAGACTATCAGAGCGGGGTGCCGCGCTGGTGCAGCGGCTGCGGCGACAATGCCGTTCTTACCGCAGTGCAACGGCTGTGCCGCGACGAAAAATTGCGTCCCGAAAAGACCGTGTTCGTGTCGGGCATCGGCTGCTCGAGCCGCTTCCCCCATTACATGAGGACCTACGGCTTTCACGGCATACACGGGCGGGCGCTGCCGATTGCCGAGGGCGTCAAAATGGCGCGGCCGGATCTTAACGTGTTCGTCAACACCGGTGACGGCGACTGCTGCAGTATCGGCGCCGCCCACTGGATCCACGCCATCCGCTACAACATGAACATCACGGTGTTCCTGCACGACAACCAGATCTACGGTCTGACCAAGAAGCAGGCCTCGCCGACGTCACCCATTGGGACCAAGAGCAACACCACACCCCGCGGCTCGTATCTGGACGCGCTGCAACCCCTGACCGTGACGCTGGGGATTCAGAATGTCTCGTTCGTCGCGCAAGTCGTCGACTGGATCCCGGAAGTGCTCTTCGACATCGTCAAGGCCGCTTACCATCACAAGGGATTATCCTTCGTGCGCATCGTTCAGCGCTGTCCCGAGTGGCTGCCGGACCAGTTTGAGCCGTGGATGCAGGACCCGCAGAAAATCCAACTGCTGCACCACGACCAGGGTCTGCGCATCAGTCCGGCGATGTCCAGGATCTACAAGAATCAACTGGAGCACGATCCGTCGAACATCGACCGCGCGCGCGAAATCGCGTCGTATTACGACCCGATGCCTGTGGGTATTTTGTATCGCAATCCGGAGGTTCCCTGCTACGAAGATATACATAACACCGGGCAACTGCGCACCAATGAATACATCCAGGCGGGGCTCGAAGCGCAGTTCGACAAGTTCACGATAGATGGCGGTAAAAAACCCCGCAGCCGGCCTGCGGAGTCCCCGGCACCCTGAAACGGCCTTAACCAGAGAATAAACCGACACTGACATGGAAGCTGATCTTCAAAAGCACGTTGCCTTTTATCTGACGGGGAAAAATCAGGGCGCCAGCCTCGACGCGGTCGATGGGCTCAAATTGCGCCCTGTCCTGTTCGCCGGTTACCGGGACCTCACCAGTCTGCGCTACGATTTTCCGCTGGTGTTGCTCGACGGCCCGGATGCGGCATTCGTGCAGTCCCTTTCAGGTCTCATCGACGGCCTCCTGACTCAGATTGCAGGCGGCGACGAGGGCGAACGTGTCACCAAACATGTGCTGAGGCTGGAACAGGAGATCAGAGCCCTGGTTGCGGCGGGCGAGAGCGGATTACTCTCGGTGCTCTGGGTCAAGGCGGCTGACGGGCTGGCAGGCACCGACAAGCTGTTCAAGGACAGTCTGGACCGGGCGCGGGCCGCCCTCAAGTACGACGGTGAGGTAATCGATTGCGGCACAGCGCTGCCGGCGCGCTTACTGACCCACGCCTGGAGCAGGATCCAGCAGAAAAAGGCCGGCAAATTCCGGGAACACATTGGGCAGCTCGTGCTGAAACTGTCGAACATCCTCAAATCCGACTTTGTGCGCTCGGAGGCAGGGCAGAAGGCGCAAAGCCTCAAAGCGGCGGTCGGAGGCACTTATGATGACGCGTTCGACTTCGAGGTGATGTCGCGCCTGCTGGGCAAGGGCACGCTAAAAAATGCATTGCCCGAGAGCCGGCGCCGCCGTATAGAGCGGGCGATCTCGGTGCTTGAATCCCAGAGATTCTTCTCTGAACCGGATGGCGCCAAAAAACGCACAGGAAACGGCAGGGCGCATTCTTTTGTGTTCGAAAACTGCATCGAAGTGCTCACAGCGATCCGCAAGCGCCAGCCCGAAATGATAGAACTGGCCAAGGCAGTTGCGATAGCCGAGTTCGAAATCGACAATAAATACGTCGAAGCCAGGCATGACCCGATCTTCAAGGAATTTGGTGAAAACGGGCTGGATGCCGGGGAGCTTGCACAGTTTCCGGATTACCTGGTGTGCCTTAACACGGCTAATATGCAGGCTGCCGAGAACGACCGGCTGATGGAGATTCTGTCCATGGGCCTGCCCGTGAAAATCCTAGTGCAGAGCGACGACATTCTTGAAGAGCAGCCGCACCTGGCCCTGGGCAAGCGCAGCAAGCAACTCGCCAATATGGCGATGGGACTCAATGACGTCTATGTCCTGCAGGCGAGCGCCTCGCACCTGTTCCAGTTCCGGGACCGCATGCTCAAGGGACTGACCTGTCCCGGGTCCGCGCTGTTCAGCGTGTTCTCGGGCGCATCATCGGCAGGAGCCGACCTCCCGCCCTATCTGATCGCTGCTGCTGCGATGGATTCACGCGCCTTTCCGGCCTATACCTTTGATCCGTCGGCGGGCCCGAACTGGGCGTCGCGCTTTTACCTTGAGTCCAATTCACAGGTGGATCTCGACTGGCCGGTGCAGAGCATTGCTTATGAGGACGAAGCGCACCAGAGGATCTCGGAAAAGCTCTCATTTACACTGATCGACTTCGTGGCCTGTGATCCTCGATACGCAAAACACCTGGCGCGGGTGCCGCGGGAGAAATGGAACGGTACCATGATCCCGGTCGGCGAGTTTCTGGCCCGCGAACCGGCGAGCATGCCCGACAAGGTCCCGTGCCTGATGATGGTCGATCCTGACAACGTGCTGCAAAAAGTGATCATCGACGACAAGCTGGTACGGGAGGCAAACCGCTGCCGCGAGTCGTGGCACAGTCTGCAGGAACTCGGAGGCATCCATAACTCTCACGCGGAGCGCCTGCTCGCGCGCGAGAAAAAGACCTGGGAAGAACACGAACAACAGCGTGAGACCAAGGCGGGGCCGGAGGCGGTGGTCCCGGCGCCGTCCGCGCCTGCAGTGACGGCTGCACCGGCCGCAACTGCTGCGAGCCCGCAGCCGGCTGAAGCGGAGCCGCCGTCCGACGAAGCCTATATCGAGACTCCGCGTTGCACGAGTTGCGACGAGTGCACGCATATCAACAACAAGATGTTTGCCTACGATGCCAACAAGCAGGCCTATATCGCCAGCCGGGAGGCCGGCACTTATGCGCAACTGGTGGAAGCAGCCGAGAGTTGCCAGGTATCCATTATTCACCCGGGCAAGCCGTGGAATGCCAATGAGCCGGGTATCGACGAGTTGATCAAACGCGCCGCCGTGTTCGCATAGTCGCCGCGGGTTCCGGCGCCCGCAACCCCCGTTTCATTTTCTTTCGTGCTGCTTTGCCGCAGGGCGGACACGGCCTGCGCACGGCGGTTGTATAATGTCAGATATGGATGCTAATCTGCAGTAATAATAAAATAATAAATAAAAACAATAGCATATGAATGATTATCGCATCAATGCTGTATCGACTGATCGGGGCGTGCACACTTGGATGAAAAATTAAGCGCAACAGACGATCCCACTGATCTGATTCTGCGCGCAGTGGCGTTTGCCGCACACAAGCACCGTGATCAGCGACGCAAGGACAAGGGCGCCTCGCCCTATATCAATCATCCGATCCAGCTCGCCAAGGTGTTGTGGGAAGACGGCGAGGTGCGCGACGCGGAAGTCATTGCCGCCGCTCTGCTGCACGATACGCTCGAAGACACTGAAACCACGTGGATGGAGTTGCGCGGAGAATTTGGCGAGGACGTCGCTGATGTCGTGCTTGAAGTCACCGACACCCAATGGATCAAAAAGGAACTGCGCAAACGCCTGCAGGTGGCGCGCGCCCGACACTCCAGCGAGCAGGCCAAGCTGGTCAAGCTTGCCGACAAAATCTGCAATCTGCGCGATATGTCGGCGCACCCGCCCGCTGACTGGGGACTGGAGCGCAAGCAGCAGTATTTCGACTGGGCCAGGGAAGTCGTCGACCGACTGCGCGGCACCCACGCCGAGTTGGAGCGTAAATTCGATGAGGTTTATGCGCTCAAGCCGTGAGCTGCAGCGGGTATCGAAGCCGGGCAATCCCCGGCAGTTGCCCGAATGCTGCGCCCAGGTGGATTTCAAAACGCGTTGGGGCCGCGCCCCGTTATCAGCCGGTGTGCGTGGAAATAGCGGGTTTTCATTGTCCACTGGTCACGGCCGGGGCAAACAGCTTTATAATCCATCTTTGAATGCTCGGCGTTGTTTGCGGTCGCCGGAGAGTCCGTATGAATCAAAGGCGTTTATGAAAAGAATTGCAACACTGTTTTTGTGCGCCCTGGCGCTATTCGCGAATGCGGTGGCGGCACAGCCGGTCAAAATCGGTTTTATCGACTCTGCCCGCATCGAGCGTGAATCCAAGGATTTGCAGCGGGGTGCCGAAAATCTCAAGCGGGAATTTGGCGAGCGCGAGCGCGAGGTCATCGCCATGAAAAGCAAGGCCGAAACCATGCGCGCGGAACTTGACAAGCCCAAGCCCGGCACGCCAGCGGCGGAACTGGTAAAAAAGCAGCGCGAGTTCATCGCCTTTCGCCAGCGCCTGGATCAGGCGCGCCGCAACCTGACAGAAGACGTGGATATGCGCAAGAAACAAGAACTGAAAAAGTTTTTTGCCAACGTAAGCGCCGCAGTGGCGAAGGTCGCCAAGGCCAGGAACATCGACCTCGTGTTGCAGGATGCGACCTATTTTTCCAAAGCCCATGACATTACTGATGAGGTGCTCAAGACGCTCAACGCCCCTGAGGGTGCGAAGTAAACAAGACGCTCCGTAAAGCGATTCCCGGCAGGTTCAGTGCGACAATGCCGTGATGGAGAGGCCGCGGTTTCATTTCAAAATCACGGATCTCGGTCGTCACCCCCAGCATCCCGTCTGACATTATTTTCTCCGCGCCGGAGCTTTGATCCAGGTCAAGTCCACCGGTAACCGGAAGAGTATGTTTGTTCTGTAACCGCATCAACTTCAGCGTTTCGTTTCTTCTCTACGATATGGGGGCCGCGTAACGGCTCCAGTTCTTGTTTCAAGAGAGGTGATCATGAAACCTCAACCCACAGTCAGAACAGGCCCTAGAGCAGTTTAACGGTATTTTTTGACAAGCACTTGCACGGGAAGTAAATCATGACAATCAGACTTCCAATCGATGTTTCCTCGCGCGTCAGTTCTGAACTTTCTGTCACCCTGGAAAAACTCGTCAGCGATCCGGACCGCGAGGATCCTCTGACCCTGGACGAAGTGCGGGTCTTGGTAGAGGAAGGCGACAGCAGCGCAGCTGAACTCGGGTTGCTTCACCCGCAGGATAAAACATCGGTGCTCTCCGAGCTTGACGGGCTGATCGAGGAATATGGCGGCGAAGTGCTTGCCAACGACTTCGTCATCAGCAAGGCCAGCGAAGGCCTGTCGAGGATTATCGAGACGGCGATGAGCGATCTGAGCATGCACCGCCGGCCAACGCTGGCCATGGTGCGCGAGGCGATGGCGGGCGGTCTCACGGCTCAGCTGATAGGCGACGGTACCCTGGATCCCGACGAGGAAGGCTCGCTGCTATCCGAGATCGACAGCCTGATCGATCACTTTGGTGCCGACACGATGGCGGAAGATTTCGTCCGCTTCGAGTAGAGACAAAGTCAACCCCGCGGCTCCTGCCGGTGCCGGCGTGGTGGGTCAATGCGATCTCACCGGTGAGCGTCTCGATTCATATTATTATCAGACAACTTACTTCATTTAATCAGCAGTATAGCGCTTCTATATTAGAAAAGAATTATTCTTTGATTCATGTCAATAAAGCGCACTGCCGGTGTCTATAGACTACGAACTGGAGGAGTAACAAGCGGTAGTGCCATAAAACAACATAGGCGGGTGCCGCAACACTGCAGCAGAGGGTGCGATGAAATATCCTCCAGGCACCATGTGGGCAAAAGTGGCCGCGACATTATTCTGGCGGCGGCATTTACCGCAACGCCCGCGGCAGGTGCATCAAAATCAACCGCTGACCACAGCAAGTTCAAGGAACTGGAGCAGAATTTCCAGTCCGGCCCGGAAGTCACGAAAGCCTGCCTGAACTGCCATACCGAGGCGGCCAAACAGGTACAGAAAACCAAGCACTGGACCTGGGATTATCTCAATCCGGAGAATAAGCAGCGCCTGGGCAAGAAGAACGTCATCAACAATTTCTGCATCGCCGTGCCGTCGAATCACACGTTCTGCACCGCCTGCCATGTCGGTTATGGCTGGAAAGACGATACTTTTGATTTCACCGTCGAAACCAACGTCGACTGCGTCGTCTGTCACGACACCACCGGCAAGTACCGGAAGCTGGCCGGGCTTGCAGGCCATGTCCCAACTAGGACGTGATGGAATAGCCGCCGCGACTCCGGCAAATTCCGTGAACCGACGGATCTCAAGAAAGTTGCGCAGAAGTGGGCAAGACCAGCCGTGCCACCTGTGGCGCCTGCCACTTCTATGGTGGCGGCGGCAATGCGGTGAAACACGGCGACCTCGATACCTCACTGAAGGCGCCGGTGCATTATCTCGATGTCCATATGGACGCGAAGGGGCTGAATTTCAGCTGCGGCAAATGTCATCTGAGCGACTCTCACGAAGTCACCGGCAGTCGTTACGCACCCACAGCAGCCGATCGACAAGGGCGCACTGATTCGTGGAAGCGGTAACGACGCAGAAACCCTACCACCTGTGTCAGTCCTGTCATGGCAACAACCGCATCGACCAACAACAGCCGTCGCCAAGCTCAACGTCCACACCGACAAGATCGCCTGTCAGACCTGTCACATTCCAGCCTTCGCGCGTGGCGAATTGCCACCAAGATGACCTGGGACTGGTCAACTGCCGGCAAACTGGGACGAACAAGGGCACCGCATACAAGCAAGTGGCAGTGACGGTCATGTCATCTATGACAGCAAGAAAGGGGATTTCACTCTTCGACCGATATGTGATGCCCGAATACGTCTGGTTCAACGGCAATGTCCAGTTCACGCTGTTCGGCGAAAAGGTGGACAAAAGCGACCAGTCACCCGGATCAACGGCTTCCAGGGCAGCCCGCACGATGGCAAGTCGGTGATCTGGCCGGTCAAGGTGTTCCGCGGTCAGCAGCCTTATGACACGGTCAGCAAGTCCCTGGCCGTGTTCCATACCACCGGCAACGATGATGCCTCCTACTGGAGCAACTTCGATTGGGAAAATCCATGGCATGCCGGCATGGCCAGCGTCGGGGATACGTTCTCGCGGCGAGATGGATTTCGTCAAGACCGAGATGACCTGGCCGATCACCCACATGGTGGCGCCCAAGGAAAAGCACTCTCCTGCGCAGTGTGACCAGTGCCGCCAACGGGCGGCTGGAGAGATCGACGGAATCTACATGCCCGGGCCGCAACGCGCGATCACCTGGGCCTGCTCGACGCCGCCGGCTGGAGCCTCGCTGCACTGACGCTGTTCGGAGTCGTCGTGCACGGTCTCATCTGCGCGTCGCCACGAGCAAGAAAAAGGATTAATGGAGCGAATAACATGACCACGCAACGCGTCTACATCTTCAAACGCTTCGAACGCTTCTGGCACTGGTCTCAGGCCGGGCTGATCATGTTTCCTGATGCTGACCGGCTTTGAGGTGCATGGTTCCTACACCCTGCTCGGGTTATGAGAAGGCGGCGCTGCTGCACACCAACGCGGCATGGGTACTGGTCGGCCTGTGGGTGTTTGCCATCTTCTGGCATTTCACCACCGGTGAATGGAAGCAATATATTCCGACCATCGATAAGGTCGATGCCATGCTGAAATACTACCTGACCGGTATATTCACCGATGCGCCCCACCCGTTCCGCACGACGCCGCTGCGCAAGCACAATCCGCTGCAAAGACTGGCCTATCTGTTCGTGAAACTGCTGATCAATCCGCTGATCTGGATCAGCGGGTTCGCCTATCTGTTTTACCGCGATCTGGGTGTGATCGGGCTGGGCGGGCTGCCGCTGGCCCCGATTGCCATCGTGCATACCGTCGCTGCTTTCCTGATGCTGATTTTCTTCATTGCCCACATTTATCTCGCCACCGCCGGCCACACGCCGACTGCGCACATCAAGGCGATGATCACCGGCTATGAGGATATAGAGGACGAGGCGGCCGCACCGGCAGGAAAACCAGCAGGTTAATTTTGAAGGAGACTGACATGAGGATGACCAGACAATTGCTGATGTGTGCCGCTCTCGGCATCGTGATGACCGGCAGTGCCGTTGCTTACGACGGCAACTGGAAACGGGGCCGCGTCTATTACCGGCAGGTCTGCACGGATTGCCACCAGACGATGGCGGTTAAGTCCATCTCTGCCCAACGAAAAGACCAAGGCCGATCGGCCTCTACCATCGCCGCCGATAAACATGACGCGACGAAGAAGAGCAATCCGTCGCTCAAGTATGCAACCAGTCGCACTTACCGCGACAGCATCGAAGGGCAGCGCCAGCCGCGGTGGAGAAGTTTCTCGACGTGCCGGATGCCGAACTTCAGGCCGATATCTACGCCTGGGTGATTTACGGCGCGAAGGATTCGGACAACCCGTCACGCTGCCAATAGGGGAGGCGAGGATCTCGTCGTGAGCGCGAACTGGATTGACGGCATGCGCAAGCGATTACGAGACGCTGTTCGTCGAGCAGTGGTCGCCCTACGTGCGGCGCGATCCTGATGGGTGCTGACTCATCGTCGGGCTGGATGGTGAGCGGGCTGTTCTGGGGCATTTACGACATGGCTCAAGATGTGGGGCGACTGGCTCAATCACGCCATCGGCCTCGGGCCTTTGCTCAACATCAAGCCGAATCTCGAGTCGCCGCTGTTGCACCGCATGTCGCTGATGAACATGACGCTGATCCTGGGCGCGGTGCCGCCGCTGCCATGATGTCGCGCCAGCTTTGGCCTGATCCGAGCGCCCTGGCTCGAATACGATGTGGGTGCGCGGTCGGCGGCACCCTGATGGGCATCCAGAGCGCATCCCGTGCCGGTGGTTGCACGACCGGCGGATTCTTCACGCCGCTGATGCACGCACGTCACTGGCCGGCTGGGCTGATGTGGGCCAGCCTGCTGGCAGGTGCGGTGATCGGGCCTCAAATCTGCTGTCTGTGGACGAGTGGATCATGCATCGAGTGGGGCATGCTAGGCAGCCCAAAGTCGCCGGTCGGCGCCGGATGCGCGCCTGCGTATCCGTTGTTCGGCGTGCCGCTGCTCGTGGCCGTCGGCCTGTGGGCTGCGCAGTGGGTGGCCTCCGGTGACGACAAACTGGTGGCGCGGGCGATCATCATTCTGGCCGGCCTTGCAATGGGCTTCGTGCTGCACCGTTCACGCATCTGCTTTGCGCGTGCCTTTCGCGAACCGTTCATGACGGCCGAGGGCGACATGACCAAGGCCATCATCCTCGCGCTGGCGCTGGCGATGGTGGCCGGATCGATACTGTTCCAGAAAAGGTGATCGATCCGCAGTGGCCATCCCGGCGACGTTCTGGATCGGTTCTCTCGGCGGCGGCTTCATTTTCGGCGTCGGCATGATCTTCGCCGGCGGCTGCGCATCGGGCGCGCTGTGGCGCATGGGAGAAGGGCATATGAAACTGTGGGTGGCCGGTTTTTTCTTCGCCTGGGCCGGTTCCACCTTTTCCGGCATCGCCCAGTACTGGCAGCTGCTCACACCCGACATGAACCTCGATCTGGTCGAGTTCACCAAGGTCGGCATTCAGGCCTACCTGCCCAATTTACTGGGCGGATGGGGGCCCACCTATTTGCTTGGTTTCGGCATCCTGCTCATCTGGTATCTGGCGGTGCGCTACAACGAATCGACTGAAAAATTCACAGTGTTTTAAAAAGGAGCCATCATGAAAACGAAACTTCTCGCTCGAATCCTGTCAGCTGCGGCGTTGGCATTGCCGCTGGCGGCTTTGCTTGCACCCGCCACGTTTGTGGAGTCGGCGCAGGCGCAGACCCAGGAAGGCTGGTACAAGAACATCGTCGACACGGACTACGTCAAGCAGTATGTCGACATACCGCCGCGCAAGGATGTGATCATCATCGATGCGCGTCCCGCGGCACGTCAATACGACCCCGGCCATTTAGCGGGGGCGATCAACATTCCCGATTCGCAGTTCGACAAGAAGATGAATCTGCTGCCTGCCGACAAGAATATGCTGGCGATCGTCTACTGCGGTGGGGTCAAGTGCATGCTGAGTCACAATGTCGCCCACAAGATGGAGAAGCTCGGTTACACCAACATCAAAGTGTATGCCGATGGCTCTCCGGCGTGGATCAAGGCCGGCCTGCCGCTGGCGGTCGGTACCCCCTACGTGAAAAAACTGATCGACGGGAAGGAAAAGTTCATGCTGATCGACTCCCGGCCGAAGCGCGTGTTCGGCAAGGGTGCTATTCCCGGGGCGGTCAATATCCCGGACAGCGCGTTCGACAAGCATCACGCTCAGTTGCCGGCCGACAAGGCGACCTTCCTGGTGTTCTACTGCGGCGGTCTGCAGTGCGTTCTGTCCGACAAGTCCGCCGACAAGGCGCGCGCGCTGGGTTACACCAACGTCAAGACCTATCCCGAGGGCTATCCCGGTTGGAGCAAGGCGTATCCGGCGGCCAAGACCGCGGCCGCAGCGAGCGGTCCGGCGGCACCCGCCACGGCGAAGCGGGCCGCGAATATCGTGCCTGGCAAGGAGAAGGGCAGCATCAGCAATGCATCGTTTGAAAAAGTGGTCAAGGAAACGCCCGATGCGGTGCTGTTCGTCGATGTGCGCGATGCCAAGGAGTTTGAGCAGAGGGCATCTGAAAGGCGCGATCAACATCCCGATCGGTGAGCTGGATAAAAAACTGGCCTCCCTGCCGACGGACAAGCCGGTCATTTTCCTGTGTTCGACCGGCGGCCGGTCCGGCGAAGCCTACGACACGGTCATGCTGCTGCGCGCCGAAGTTCAGGCCTATTTCGTCGATGCCGAAATCACCTTTACCGCTGATGGCGGTTACCAGATCAAGGCCAAGTCATAGCGGTTGTCTTTAACATACTATAGAGGGCATCAAGATGAGCAAAAGCTACCGGGAAATAACGAAGCGGGTTTCAGCTTCGCTGGCGAAACTACGGGCGGACATTCCGGATACGACCAAAGGCTTCAGCATGATGGCCCAGGCCGCTCTGCGCGACGGTGCCCTCGACAAAAAAACCAAGGAACTGATTGCGCTGGCGCTGGGCGTGGCCGCGCACTGCGATGCCTGTATCGGCTTTCATATCCAAACGCTGGTCAAGCTCGGCGTGACGCGCGCGGAACTCGAGGAAGCGCTGGGCATGGCCGTGTACATGGGCGGCGGTCCGTCGCTGATGTACGCAGCCGAGGCGCTGAGCGCCTACGAGGAAATGTCGGCAGGTTCGCCCTAGACTGGAGTAAAGTAGCCGGGGGCTTCGGGATATTTTGGGGGAGAAGGGAAAATGCATGACTTTCGGTGGCCGGCGTTGATCACGCTGGGAGTGGTATTGTTATTGTTCGCCGTCGCGGGCAATGTGGCCAGGGCCCGCGGCAAATACAAAGTCAGGGCGCCGGCGACGACGGGTAATCCGGCATTCGAACGCGTGTTCCGCGTGCAGATGAACACGCTGGAGAGCGCGGTGGCATTCCTGCCGGTGCTGTGGTTGTTCGCGGCATTCGTGAGTGGACTGTGGTCGGCCACGCTGGGTGCGGTATGGCTCGTTGCGCGCGTGTGGTATGCGATCGCATATCAGCGGGAAGCGGCCCGGCGCGGCCCGGCATTCGGGCTGGCTGCGCTCGTGTTCGCAGTGCTCGCGTTTGGCGCGACATGGGGCGTGGTCAGGGCATTTATCTAGGGCCTGTTAACCATTGCCACGTGAGATGCGTTGTGGCGGCGGCACATTAAAAACAACCGCAAGCCGGCGCCGGTCAGCGCATGCCGAACAAGATGTATCCGAAATTGCTCACCATTATCAGAGTGGTCACCGTGAAGATCATGCCGGCGGTCCGGGGGAATGCCGCGACCCATTTGTCCAGCGTCAGATTCATCGCGTCCGATCCTCTGACCATGCGCCTCTCCGAAAACCAGCGCCCGCCTTTGGATTCGAGTGCGTTCAATGCGGCGGGGAAAAATCCGAGCATGATCCCGACTGCAACCGCGGCCAGATTTCCCACGATCAGGAGCCACCTGGCGCTATCGACGATCCAGGATGCAACCGGGTCGCGCAGCGTATTCAGTTTAAGCCCAGTAATGACCGCGCGCGCATCGAATTTAGCGGCGAGAATGAATAACGAAAAGACGGCGCCGGCGATAAAGAACGCTGCGAGCCAGCGCCTGTACTTTTGAGCGACCTGGGTGGTATCGCGGGGAATTTCGAGCGGCTTGGAAGCGCTGCGCAAGGATACCCAGCGATTCATGGTATCGAAAACGCGCAGTGTCCGTTTGCTGGAAAAGATCAGGCCTGCGCCAACTGCAAGCCCAACGAGTCCGCCGACAAAGAAAAGCACGGCCATGGTGTGCATGGCCCACTGCCGGAATGCCAAGCTGTTAATTAGTTCCATGTATTCTCCGCCGTTGAATCTGTAAGAAACAGATGAGGTTGGATTGAGCCGGTCCGGTTGGTTCGCATGGCTGGAACAGCATACACCATTTGGCTGTTTCAATAAAAACCGGGCGCCCCGCCCCGCTTTTATATGGCACATGAAAGCGGAAGTCCGGACTGAAACTCATTTCTGCAGGGTGGCGTCTTCGATCAGCACTTTGAAGGAATAGCCGGCCCCCAGTTCCTTGTCGGTGTGCACGACACCTTTCGCGACCACGACATCCCCGATTTTGGCCTGGTTTTTAGTGGTCACGACCACGTCATGCGTGTTGTCCGAGGCCGAGCCCGATCCATCACGCAGATGGATCCAGTTCTTCCCGAGCACGTCCGGCGTGTACTTCACGACCTTGCCGCGCACCCGGACGGTCTTGTCTTTGAGTTCGGATCTTTTGCTGACGATTTCCGTAACGGTCCGCGCATCCGGGCCGGTGGCCTTCGGAACCTTGACGTCTCCCACGTACGCCGCTTTGGTATTGCCAGAGTGCAGCGCAGCCATGTTACCGCCCATGCCGGCCGGGCTTGCGCCCGTGCCGCCCAGTGAGCCAAAGACGATCTTGTCGAATTTTTTCTTCAGCGATTTGCTTTCGAAATTGGTCATGACCATCGCGTTTTCGATCGTGACTTCAGCGCCCTGTTTAACCGGGGCCCTGGCAACCGCAGCCCAGGTTTCGCCGTCTTTGGTCTTGAGGCGGAGGTAGGTATAACTCTCGACGTTCTTGACTTCGAGGACCTTGCCGCTGACGGGTGTACTTGCGGCAGGCGCCGGTTTGTCCGCAGCCCATCCCGCGCTGATCCAAAGCATTACAAAAACAGCCCAGAACAATTTCATGGCTTGCCTCTCATTTCAAGGGGGATTCTAGCGCGGGCTTGCGGGTGTAAACAACCTGTCCGCCAATAAAAAAAGCCGGGCATTGCGCCCGGCTTTTTTGTTAATCCAGAGTCGCGGTTAAGCGGCCTGAATGTTACTCGCTTGTTTTTTGCCTTTGTTGCCATCGGTAATATCGAAGGAAACTTTCTGGCCTTCCTGCAGACTCTTGAATCCCGGCATGTTGATCGCCGAGAAGTGAGCGAAAAGATCTTCGCCGCCGCCGTCTGGTGTGATGAAACCAAAGCCCTTCGCGTCGTTAAACCATTTGACAGTACCTGTTGCCATTGTGCACGTTCCTTAAAAACTATATTGAGAATAACGGGAATAACCCCGGCCAATGTTTAAATCTCAAAGCTCCCAAAGAACGAACATCCAACAACAACTGAAAATCCAGCCCTCAAGCACTTGGAAACTAAACACTGGCGGCATTATACACCCTTCCTGCGGTGAGGGGCATTCGTTCTTGGGGGGGTGAAATGGGGGGAAGCCCCCTTTTTTGTCGCATTGGCCCGGATCAGCAACAAAAAGGGGACGGGTTAGACGATCTGGACTGGCTTGCCGCTGGCGGCCGATGCCACGATCGCCTCAAGCACGGCGATGCCGTTGACCGCCTGCTCGGCTGGCACCGCAAATGGTTTTTTAGAGGCCACGGTATCGGCAAACGCCTCCAGCGTCGCCTGCTCCCGGTCGACGGTCGGCAGCGCGATGCGCTCCGGCTTGCCTTCAAGGCCGCATGCCACGAGATCGGAGTCGCCGCGCATCTCGAGCCAGCCTTTGGTGCCGAACACATGCACCCGCCACAATTCGCCGGTGACAAAGACCGTAGCCAGATAGCCGGTGACGCCGCCTTTGAATGTCAGCAGCATGGAAGTCGTGTCGTCCATGTCGATATCCGCGGGCATATTGCGCTTGCCGCTGTAGGCATACACCGAACTCACCAGGCCGGCGATATGGATCATGGAATCGAGGGTATGAATGCCGCGTGCCGTCATGCCGCCGGCGGGGGACTCGGTCTGGTTTGCCCGCCAACTGCCTGCTTTGAGCCGGTAGCCGGAGGGACCGGAATGCTGTCCCTCGATGTGCAGAACTTCGCCGATTTCGCCGGCGTTGATTCTGCGCATCATTTCCAGGAATGCCGGGACATATCTGCGGTTGAAGCCCAGCCCCAGCGTTACGCCCGCCGCGCGGCAGGCTGCCACCGCCGCCTCGGCGGTAGCACGCGTCAGGGTGATCGGTTTCTCGCAGAACACATGCTTGCCGGCCTTGGCTGCAGCCACGATCTGCTCGTGGTGCAGCGTATGCGGCGTGGCGAGCACGACGGCGTCGATTTTCGGGTCTTTGAGCACGTCCGCATAGGAGGAAACGACCGGAATTCCCGTTTTTTCGGAGAACTCTTTGTGCTGGTCGGGATTGCGGGAAATCCCCTTGACGATGCGGATCTTGTCGCTTGTTTTGACTGAATCGATCAGTCGGCCGCCCCAGCGGCCCATGCCATAAATTGCAGCTTTCAACATTCCCGGTCCCCTGCTTTAAAAGTTGTGATCAGCAGCCTCGAAATTTCAGACTGCGCGACGGGTGATAATGCACCGGCGCGGCGGGTTTCGCAACCCGGTGGATATTGACTTCCAGACAGGTGCGCGGCATGCTGTCAGCACTTAAAAAACCATGCAGTTCATAACTAAATCATCCGGATCCGGAGTCAATAAAGGGAGAGTACCGTGAGTAGCAAATTTGTTAGACGTTTGGCGGTTCTGTCGGGCGCAGTGTTCTGTGCATTGACGGCAGGTTTTGCAGCGAGCCAGGATTATCCCGCCAAACCGATCCGGCTCATCGCTCCATTCCCGCCCGGTGGCTCTTCCGATACCATTGCGCGCATCCTGGGTCAGAAGCTGTCCGAAGACTGGAAACAACGAATCGTGGTAGACAATCGTCCGGGCGCCAGCGGCAGCATAGGGTCGGGTATCGCAGCCGCTGCTCCGGCGGACGGGTATACCTGGGTGGTCGGCAGCGTCGCCCCGGTCGTGCTCAATCCGCTCTTCTACAAGACCCCCTATCAGTCTCTGCGTGACTTCGTGCCGGTATCGATTGTCGCCTCCGCGCCGCAACTCATCGTGGTCAAATCATCGTTTCCGGTCAAATCGATGAAGGATTTGATCGCGCTTGCAAAAGCCAAACCCGGCGCGCTCAACTTTGGCAGCAGCGGCTCTGGCACACTCCCGCAACTTGGCGGCTTGATGTTCAACACGATGACCAAGGAAAAAATTGTAGAGATTCCCTACAAGGGTCAGGCCCCCGCCTTGCTGGATCTTCTGGCCGGGCAGGTGCAAGTGGTCTTTGCCGATATGCCGGTTGCCCTTCCCTACGTCAAATCAGGTGCGTTTCGCGCGATTGCAGTGGCAGGTTCCAAGCCGTTCCCGCTTACTCCGGGTGTACCAACTGCAATCGAAGCCGGCTTGCCGGGTTTTGTGCTGGATAACTGGTGGGGGCTCTTGACTCCAAAGGGCGTGCCGCAGAAAATCATCAACAAGCTCAACGCCGGAATCGTCAAGGCCCTGAAGCAGCCTGACGTGATAGCACGTTACACCGCTCTGGGCATCGAGGCGGTGTCGAGCACACCGCAGGAATTCACCAACATCATCAAGTCCGATCAGGCGAAGTATGTGAAGGTCATCAAGGATGCAGGGATCGTAATGGAGCCCTGAACGAGTAATGTAAAATAGTCGTAGTAATCAATAATCTGGAGATATAGAGCAATGAAGGCAAAGAAAAAAGTGGCAACGAAAGCAAAGGCGAAAAAAAGCGCGGCGGCGAAGCGAAAAACAGTAAAGCGCGCGGCAGTGCCCCGATACGATCATAAGTTCAGGGCGATCTACGACCGCGATATTCCGTGGGAAAGCGACGACGTGCGCGGGATCCTCAAGCTGCCGGCCGGCGTGAAGGTCAAGGTCCTGAATTACGACCCGGTGATGAAACGCATCGACATGAAGCAGCGGTTTCCGGCCGGATACGTCGAACCCAAGCATACCCACAAGAGCTGGCATTCGATTCTGGTCACCAAAGGCCGCATGTGCGTGGCCGGCAAGGATCTGCATCCCGGTGATTACGTGTTCGGCTGGGACATACCCCACGGTCCTTACGAGTATCCGGACGGCTGCGAGGTGTTCATCGTCTACATGGGCGACGCGACCCATGTCTGGCAGAAACGGGACCTGCTCAAGCACCGGAACATCTGGAAGCCGAAAACCGCGGTGGGCAAGAAGGGCGTCGTAGCACACATCAAGAAGCGCACATCAGACGTCGCTAAAAAGGGGCGCTGAACCTTACCAGGTTCGAGCTAACGCGCGGTGCGCTTCTGAGCGCGCCGCGCGGTTTTACTCCGCTTATTTAATCGCCAGCAACTCCACCTCGAACACCAGTGTCGCATTGGGCGGGATGGCGCCGCCTGCGCCGCGCGCGCCATAGCCGAGCGCGGGCGGGATGGTGAGCTTGCGCGTGCCGCCGATTTTCATGCCCTGCACGCCTTCGTCCCAGCCCTTGATGACGCGACCCCCGCCGAGCGGAAACTCGAACGGATCGCCCCGATCCTTGCTCGAATCGAATTTTTTTCCATCGGTCAGCCAGCCCGTATAGTGGACCGAAACGTTTTGCCCGGCCTTGGCTTCAGCGCCTGCGCCGACGATGACTTCCTCGATGATCAGGCCGCTGGTCGTTGTGGTGGTAGACATAAAAATCCTTTTGATTAATGAAGTCACATTATGACGGCAGATGGCGGCGCGAAAGGCGCTTGCTGCAAGCGGCCCGGGAAAGTTTATGGATTCTGCGCTGGTTTGTGTAGAATTGCGCCGTCTAAACCATGGAAAAGAAGGGGCGAAGCAGTGGGCGTGATCGCAGATTTGATTAAAGAAATTCCGGCGGCGGCGAAGTTCAAGTCCGGGCTGGACACGATGGAACAGGAAAATACGCGCCTGAAAGCGGAGAACGTCGAGTTGAAGCAGGAACTGGCGCATTATATCCAGCGGTGGGAGACGCTCGACGGTGATGGCCTGAAAACCCTGATCTATATTTCACAGTACGAACGCGGCCATGCGGCCGAGATCGCGCAGGCCTGTCAGATGAACGTGCAGATCGTGGAAACGTACATGCGTAAGCTCCTGCAGGACGACTATATACTTACGCCGCTGAACGGAGCGGAGCACAGCTACGGCCTGGCTTATAAAGGCCGGCGTTACCTGAGCGAGCGCGGACTGCTCAAGCAAGCCAGGTAGGCGCTGCTTCTCGCCACAGTAATTTGTGGCCCTGTATTTTCCCGGATTGTTTTCAGCGCTGGACCGCTTCCATCAGGAACCCGATGCCCCGGTGTTTGGCGGGGAAGCCGCAGTGCGCGCCCTGCGGCGATAGTGCCACGGCGGCTCCGGCCTGATGTCCTGCCACAACCCATCGTGGTTTGCCCTGGCGGACTGCTCGGCATCCGAGTAGCGCTCGCGCTCCCCGGCTTCCTGGTCGCGCTGGTATTGTTTGTAGTGCCACGCCAGGCCGGCGCGTAACTGGGCGAGACCGGCATCAAGGATGTCGGGACAGGCATCAGTCGCGCACGACGCGGTGAGCACCTTGCCGATGATACGACCGTAGCGGCCGCGCTTGTTCCATATCACGGTGACGTTTTTGCCCCGGACCAGCGCTGCCAGATGCTGCATCGAGCGCGTGCCAAAAGCCTGGTGTTTCTCTGGGGCATCGATGCCTGAGAGCCGTACCTTGTGTTGCACGCGGGCGCTGTCTAGCACGGTGACGGTATCGCCGTCGGCGACATGAATGACGGTGCCGCGGAGTTCTTCGGCTGCTGCAGTCCCGGGCGCAAGCAGCAGCAAACACAAAAGCAACAGACGGCGGAATACGGGATGTGAAGCGTGGGAAACGCTCGCGGACAGGGATGGAGAGTCCGGGGACCTTGCCCTCAATGGTTTGCCGTAATCGATATGCTCATCAGCTATTATTGCAATTGCTGATACAAAGTACAAGCCCCGATAACCGGGGCCTGTTACGGTCCCAACATCCACGCGGGAGAAAAGCATGTCCGACGATCTCAACCAGGCGGCGCTGGATGTGTTTGAAGCAGCGCGCACGCGCCGTTCCATCCGCGCCTACAAGCGCGATCTTGTGCCCATCACAACCTTGCGCGAGATCGTCGGGCTCGGCCGTCATGCTCCAAGCGGCTCAAACATCCAGCCCTGGCGCGTGCATGTGCTGACCGGCGCGACGCTGCGGCGCCTGGGCACCGCGATCCGGCAGGCCTTCCTTGGTGACGAGACCGGGCACCAGCGCGACTACAATTACTACACCGATCCGATCCTGGAACCCTACCTTGCAAGGCGACGTCAATGCGGCTGGGGTTTGTATGGCACCCTCGGCATTGGGCGCGGCGATCACGAGCAGTCCAGGGCCTACCGGGCAACGAACTATGATTTTTTCGGTGCGCCTGCGGGCCTGGTCTTCACTATTGACCGCAAACTCGAGAAGGGCAGTTGGCTCGATTACGGGATGTTCCTGCAAACGATCATGCTCGCGGCGCGTGCGCGCGGTCTGCACACGTGCGCGGAAGCCTCGATCGCAAGCTACCCGGATATCGTTCGGCGCGAACTGGACATCAGCAACGAGTGGATCGTGATCTGCGGCATGGCGATGGGTTACGCCGACTCCGGCGCCATCATCAATACGTTTCAGCCGCCGCGCATCGCGGTGGACGAGTATGCTGTGTTTCTCGACTGACGCCATGTTCGGTACAGTCGGGATATAATTGCAACACTATGATTAAAAACATATATTCAGATATCACGCCGGATGCCCGGGAGGAGCAGGTCGTCGAGTTGCTGACGCGCGCGGGAGTCAGAATCGAGCGCATCGTGTCCAGCGGCCAGGCGAGTCCTCCGGGGTTTTGGTACGAGCAACCGCAAGCTGAGTGGGTATTGCTGCTGCAGGGAGAAGCGCAGTTGCGCTTCGAGGACGAACCGGCGCCTTCCCTGCGCGCTGAAACCAGGGGATTTCGTCGAGATCGCGCCGCGGCGCCGGCATCGGGTTGAATTCACACACCCACATCTGCCCACGGTATGGCTTGCGGTTCACTGCGGCTGTTGAGCGTTTCATAATGAAAGTCAGTTGGAACGCTCAATCCCTCCCAACCCTCTCCCGTAAAGCGGCACCGAGGT
>CALOEN010000044.1:0-57926 GCA_942492335.1 uncultured beta proteobacterium
GCCGGCAGCGGCCGCGAACGCCGCCAGCCGCGACGTCCGACAACATCGCCAATACCCACCGCCTGCGCGACGCCGAGCAGAACAGCCGCTTCCTCGACGGCGACCAGGCCGAACAGCGCCACCGGCCAACTGCGCGAACTGGCCGAGGACCACCGCCTGCGCCATGACGATCTCGCCCAGGTTCAGGGTCTGCGCCGCCATCAGCACACCGACCAGAGAAAAACCCATCGCGATCTCGTAGGACACGATTTGCGCCGCCGAGCGCATCGCACCGAGAAAGGCATATTTTGAATTGGAGGCCCAGCCGGCGATGATCACGCCATAAACACCCATGGAAGTGATCGCCATGATGTAGAGCAGGCTGGCGTCGATATTCGCCAGCACTACGCCGGCGTCGAACGGCACCACCGCCCACGCTGCCAGCGCCGGCATGATGGCCATGATCGGCCCCAGCACGAACAGGAATTTATTGGCCCCGGTGGGGATGATAATTTCTTTGAGCAGCAGCTTGAGGCCGTCAGCTATCGGTTGTGCAATGCCGCCGAGCCAGCGAATGCCGAAAAACGTCACCCGGTTGGGTCCGATCCGTATCTGCATCCAGCCGATCAACTTGCGCTCCCACAGCGTGAGATAGGCGACCCCGATCAGAAGCGGCAGCACGATACACACAATCAGCAGCAATATCTTGATCGCGTGCAGTACCGACGGCGCCAGTTCCTGGCCGAAAACCCATATCAAGACCGCACCCAGCAGGCCCCACAGCCAGTTGCCGAAATTAAGCAGGGGCTGGAGGATCGCGCTCACACCGCCACCTTTTGTTGCTGGGCGACACGTTCGATACTGACCGTGCCGAACATCGTGCCAAGATCCGCAGTTTCCGGGCGCGCGGCAGCAAGCCGTATGCAGTCCGCCGGTAATTTGTCATCGATTGCCGATGGAACAACGGCCTCGCCCGATCCTTGCACCACTCTGACCTGGTCACCAGGGCGCAGCCCGAGCCTGTCCGCGAGCGCTTGATTGACCCACGCCACGGGCGGCGCGGCATCGCGTGTTTTCTGCAATGAAGGCGCACGCCGCGTGATGGCATCCGCCGCGTAAATCGGCACCTCGGCAATGCGCTGGATGCCTGCGCTGGACACCTGCGCAATCGCAGCAACCCTGACCGGCAATTTGTTATCGAGATGAGCCGTAACATCGCTGCCGTCGCCGTCACCCAGCACGTCGCGGCGCACTTCCTCGGCATTGTCGTAATCGAAGCCCGCCAGTCCCAGCAGATTGCCGAGCACGCGCAGTACTTTCCAAGCCGGGCGCGCTTCTCCCAGCGGCTTCACCACACCTCTGAAGCCCTGCACCGTGCCCTCGGTATTGATGTAAGTGCCGGCAGTTTCGGTAAAAGGCGCGATCGGCAACAGCACATGCGCATAATCGACAGCCTGGTGCTGATACGGGCTCATCGCCACCACCAGTTCGGCGCCGCGCATTGCAGCCAGCGCCTGTTGCGGGTCAGAGATATCGAGTTCCGCCTCCACCCCGAGCAGCAAGTAAGCCTTGCGTGGTTCCGTCAGCATTTGCGCGGCATTCATGCCCGCAGGTTCCACATACGGCAACGCGCCGGCAACATGACCACCCACGCTGTTGGCCGCTTCGCCCAGGAAACCGAAACGCGCGCCGCTCACGGCGGCAAGTTCCTGCGCCAGCGCGTGCAACTGGGCTGCATGCGGATGATGCTGGGCAATATTGCCGAGGAAAATCGCGGCATTCTGTCCGGAGGTCATGCTGGCCGCGATGCGTTGCGCGGGTTCGGACACGACGATCTTGTCCAGCGCGCCGCGCAGGGATTCCGCAACCGCTGCATTTTTCGCCTGCGCTGCCGCTTTCAACACCTGCGCCAGCATATCGGGCATGGCGGCCGGCGCCACGATCGCCTTGTGCGCCACGCGCATCAGCAGATCGTCGTCGACCGGATTGACAAGATTCAACTGGGTGGCGCGCTTGGTTGCCTGGCGCAGGCGATTCGCGAGCAGCGGATGGTCTTTGCGCAATGTCGAACCGACCACCAGCACACGGTCGAGACCGCTGACCTCGGCGATCTTCATGCCCAGCCACGGCACGCCGGCAGACTTGTTGTCGGCGCTGAAATCGGACTGGCGCAGGCGGAAGTCGACATTACCCGAGCCGAGGCCGCGCGTGAGCTTGGACAGCAAATACAGTTCCTCCAGCGTCTGGTGCGGCGTGGCGAGCGCGCCCACAGCCTGCGCCCCATGCTGGTCGCGGATACGCTTGAGTTCTTTCGCAACGAAATCAAGCGCCACCTGCCATTCCACTTCCCGCCACTGGCCGTCGCGTTTGAGCATGGGCTTCACCAGCCGCTGCTCGGAGTTCAGGCCTTCATAGGAAAAGCGGTCCTTGTCGGACAGCCAGCACTCGTTGATCGCCTCGTTCTCGCGCGGCAGCACCCGCATCACGCGGTTCTGCTTGACCTGCAGTGTCAGATTGGCGCCCAGGCCGCAGTGCGGGCTCAGCGACGGATGACGTGTGAGTTCCCAGGTGCGCGCGCTATAGCGGAACGGCTTGGAGGTAAGCGCACCGACCGGGCACAGGTCAATGACATTGCCCGAGAGTTCGGAATCCACGGTCTTGCCGACGAAGGTGATGATCTCGGAGTGTTCGCCGCGGCCTATCATGCCCAGTTCCATGACGCCGGCGATTTCCTGGCCGAAGCGCACGCAGCGCGTGCAGTGGATGCAACGCGTCATGTCGGTCGAAATCAGCGACCCGAGGTTCTTGTTGACCACCACGCGCTTGTCTTCCTCGTAGCGCGCACCGCTGGCGCCATACCCGACCGCCAGATCCTGCAGTTGGCATTCGCCGCCCTGGTCGCAAATAGGACAGTCAAGCGGATGATTAATAAGAAGAAATTCCATCACCCCGTTCTGGGCGGTGACCGCCTGCTCGGAATGCGTCCACACCTTCATGCCCTTGGAGACCGGTGTTGCGCACGCCGGCAGCGGCTTGGGCGCCTTCTCGACCTGCACCAGGCACATGCGGCAGTTGGCGGCGATCGACAGCTTCTTGTGGTAGCAGAAATGCGGGATGTAGATGTCCGCCTGGTTGGCGGCGTCCATCACCGTGCAGCCTTCAGGCACTTCGAGCGTTTGGCCGTCGATTTCGATTTCTATCATGGCGTCAGCGCGTCAGATGTAAGGTGCGACCAGGCATTTCTTGTGGTCGATGTGGTATTGGAATTCGTCGCGATAATGATTGATGAACGCGCGCACCGGCATCGCCGCGGCATCCCCCAGCGCGCAGATGGTGCGGCCCTGGATGTTGTCGGCGACATTGTTCAGCAGGTCGAGGTCCTCGGATCTGCCCTTGCCATGCTCGATCCGGTGCACCATGCGGTAGAGCCATCCTGTGCCCTCGCGGCATGGTGTGCACTGACCGCAGGATTCCTCGTAGTAGAAGTACGACAGCCGCAGCAACGACTTCACCATGCAGCGCGTCTCGTCCATTACGATCACCGCGCCCGAGCCCAGCATCGAGCCCGCCTTCGCGATGGAGTCGTAATCCATGTCGGTCGCCATCATGATGTCGGCCGGCAGCACCGGCATGCTCGATCCGCCGGGAATCACGGCTTTCAGTATTTTTCCGCCCCGCATGCCGCCCGCCATCTCCAGCAGTTTCGCGAACGGCGTGCCGAGTTTGACTTCGTAGTTGCCGGGACGGGCGACGTCGCCCGACACCGAAAAAATCTTGGTGCCGCCGTTGTTGGGCCGGCCCAGATTGAGAAAAGCCTCACCGCCGTTAGTGATGATCCACGGCACCGCGGCAAATGTTTCGGTGTTGTTGATGGTGGTCGGCTTGCCATAGAGGCCGTAGCTCGCCGGGAATGGCGGCTTGAATCGCGGCTGGCCTTTCTTGCCTTCCATCGATTCGAGCAACCCCGTTTCCTCGCCGCAGATATAGGCTCCGAAACCATGATGCGCATGAAGCTGGAACGCGAAATCGGCGCCCAGGATGTTCTTGCCGAGATAGCCCGCGGCACGCGCTTCTTCAAGCGCCTCCTCGAAGCGTTCGTACACGTCCCAGATCTCGCCGTGGATATAGTTGTAGCCGACCGCGCACCCTGTCGCGTAGGCAGCAATCGCCATGCCTTCGATCAGGATGTGGGGGTTGTAGCGCAGGATGTCGCGGTCCTTGAACGTGCCGGGCTCGCCTTCGTCGGAATTGCACACCAGGTATTTGTCGCCCTGGTACTGCTTGGGCATGAAGCTCCATTTCAGACCCGCCGGGAAACCCGCGCCGCCGCGGCCCCGCAGCGCCGACTTTTTGACTTCGGCGATGACGTTCTCGGGAGTAATTTTCTCGTTGAGGATTTTTCTTAGCGCCGCATAGCCGCCGCGCGCCTCGTAATCCTTGAGGCGCCAGTTGAGCCCGTCTAGCCCCTTCATCAGAACCGCATCGGGCCCGAACACGTCGCCCGCAAAAGGAGGAACCGGCATACCCATCACTTGAGCTCCTCAATCAGCTTGTCGAGCTGGCCGGGCGTCATCGAGCACAGCATGCGCTTGTTGTTGTGCAGCAGCACCGGCGCATCGCCGCAGGCACCCAGACACTCGCCCTCTTTCAGCGTGAAGCAGCCGTCGGCCGTGGTCTCGTTGAATCCGATACCAAGCTTCTGCTTGAGATGCTCCGCGCTCAGGGTCGCGCCCTGCAGCGCGCACGGCAGATTGGTGCAGATCGTCAGCTTGTGTCTGCCGACCGGCTTCAAGTTGTACATGTTGTAGAAAGTCGCGACCTCGTAGACCGCCACCGGCGGCATGCCAAGATACTGCGCCACGAAATCCATGGTCTCGGTGGCAAGCCAGCCTTTCTCGTCCTGGGCGATGGCGAGTGCCGCCATCACCGCCGACTGCTTCTGGTCGGACGGATATTTGGCGACCTCTTTGTCGATCCGGGCCAGCGCCTCGGGAGACAGCAGCATGGGCGCATTCATCGGTCGATCTCCCCGAACACGATCTCGAAGGTGCCGATGATCGCCACGACGTCCGCGATCATGTGTCCCTTTGCCATCTCGTCCATGGAGGACAGATGGGTAAAGCTCGGCGAGCGAATTTTCATGCGGTAGGGTTTGTTGGCACCGTCGGATACGAGATAAATCCCGAACTCGCCCTTGGGGTGCTCGATCCCGGCATAAGCCTCGCCTTCCGGCACGTGCATGCCTTCGGTAAAGAGCTTGAAGTGGTGGATCAGCTCTTCCATGTTGGTTTTCATGCCGATCCGCGAAGGCGGCGCCACTTTGTGATCAACCGTCATCACCGGACCCGGATTCTTGCGCAACCAGTCCACGCACTGCTTGACGATACGGGTCGACTGGCGCATTTCTTCGATGCGCACCAGATAACGATCGTAGCAATCGCCATTTACGCCGACGGGAATGTCGAAATCGAGCCGATTATAGACCTCATAAGGCTGCTTCTTGCGCAGATCCCACTCGACGCCCGAACCGCGCAGCATCGGCCCCGTGAAGCCCAGCGCCAGCGCGCGTTCCGGCGTCACCACACCGATGCCGACGGTGCGCTGCTTCCAGATCCTGTTATCCGTGAGCAGCGTCTCGTAATCGTCCACGCATTTGGGAAAACGATCCGCGAAGTGCTCGATGAAGTCGAGCACCGATCCCTGCCGGTTGAGGTTGAGATTGGCCACCGCGCGCGCATTATGGATTCTGGAGGCTTCATACTGCGGCATTGAATCCGGCAGGTCGCGATAGACGCCGCCCGGTCGGTAGTAGGCGGCGTGCATGCGCGCACCGGTTACCGCTTCATAGACGTCGAACAGGTCCTCCCGCTCGCGGAACGTGTAGAGAAATACCGTCATCGCCCCGAGGTCAAGTCCGTGGGCGCCCAGGCTGAACAGATGCGCGAGGAGCCGGGTAATCTCGTCGAACAACACCCGGATATACTGGGCGCGCAGCGGCACTTCGATGCCGAGCAGTTTCTCGATCGCCAGCACGTAGGCATGCTCGTTGCACATCATGGTGGTGTAATCGAGCCGGTCCATGTATGGCACTGTCTGGAGATAAGTCCGGTGCTCGGCAAGTTTCTCGGTGGCGCGGTGCAGCAGACCGATGTGCGGGTCGGCACGCTGCACGACCTCGCCGTCGAGCTCGAGCACCAGTCGCAGCACACCGTGCGCGGCCGGATGCTGAGGCCCAAAGTTCATCGTATAGTTTCTGATCTCTGCCATATGCCTAACGCTCGCTACAACGCTCAGACAGAGCACGTTTACGATGAACTTCAGTGAAGGCTAACTTGCCCTGGCAAGTTAAGCCCACAGGGCGGCCGGAACTAAAATTCATGGTGCTGTTACCGATCTCAGCCATGCCTAGCCCTTATGGAACCCTTCAGAGTCGGCGTAGTTTTCCTCGCGCACGATACGCGGCGTGATCTCGCGCGGCTCTATGGTTACCGGCTGGTAAATCACGCGCTGTTGATCGGGGTCGTAGCGCATTTCGACGTTGCCCGAGATCGGGAAATCCTTGCGGAACGGATGCCCGATAAATCCGTAATCGGTAAGGATGCGGCGCAGGTCAGGATGTCCCGTGAACACAATGCCGATGAGGTCGAATGCCTCGCGCTCGAACCAGTTGGCAGACGGCCAGACGCCGATGACCGAGGCGACAACGGGAAACTCATCATCGGCGGCAAACACACGCAGCCTGAGCCGCCAGTTGTTCGTAATGCTCAGCAGGTGGTAGACCACCGCAAATCGGGGGCCCGGGTAGGCACCCGCCTCACCAGAGCCAGCGCCGTACGCGCTGTAATCGAGACCGCACAGATCAGTCAGTTGCCCGAACCCGAGTTCCGGGGCGTCGCGCAGCGTCATTGCCGCAGTCAGCTGATTTTCGGCCTTGACGACGATAGTTACCTCGTTTAGCGCCGTCGTGACGCTGACCAGTTGGCCGCCCAGTGTGGTATTCAGCGCGGCAACGAGGGTTTCAAGTCGGGAAGCCATTTAGCGTGCGATGGTGTTTGTGCGTTTGATTTTGTTCTGCAACTGGATGAGGCCATAGAGCAGCGCCTCGGCAGTCGGCGGACAGCCCGGCACATAGATGTCCACCGGCACGATGCGGTCGCAACCGCGCACCACGGAATAGGCATAGTGGTAGTAGCCGCCGCCATTGGCACATGTGCCCATGGAAATCACCCACCGCGGCTCCGCCATCTGGTCGTAGACCTTGCGCAGCGCCGGCGCCATTTTGTTGCACAGCGTGCCGGCAACGATCATCACGTCGGACTGCCGCGGGCTCGGGCGGAAGACGATGCCGAAACGGTCAAGATCGTAGCGCGAAGCGCCGGCGTGCATCATCTCGATCGCGCAGCACGCCAGGCCGAATGTCACCGGCCACAGCGAACCGGTGCGCGTCCAGTTGATCAGCGCATCCGCACTGGTGGTGACAAAGCCTTTTTCAGTGATATTTTCCATTACTCCCATTCCAAAGCTCCTTTCATCCACTCGTAGATGAAACCGATAGTGAGAATGGCGAGAAACATGACCATGGCCATGAAACCGAAGAAACCGATTTCCTGCAGCACCACGGCCCAGGGAAAGAGAAAGGCGATCTCGAGGTCGAACAGGATGAAAAGGATGGCAACCAGATAATAGCGCACGTCGAACTTCATGCGCGCATCCTCGAAGGCTTCGAAACCGCACTCGTACGGGGAGAGTTTCTCGCTGTCCGGACGGTGCACGCCGAGCAACCGGCTCAGGCCGCCGCCCATCATGATGGGCAGCACGCCGACCGCGAGGCCGACGAAAACAAAAACGAGAACCGGAAAATAATTTTCTAACATCAGAATACGGGATTCAGGATACTGGGTTCAGAAAAAACCATCTCCTTGATATCACGGGCTCCATTATAACTGACATTGCAAGCTGACTTCAGGCACGAACCGCGCATCTGCCGCCCTGTATCCCGCCTTTACTGGTGTCGACGGAGAGACTCGAACTCTCACGGCTTTCGCCACCGCCCCCTCAAGACGGCGTGTCTACCAATTCCACCACGTCGACATATTAACTACCGCACCAGCATCCAACCTTGAGCCAGATCAAATGCCAACGATTACTTACACTTACTTAGGCACCTGTCCGGACTTCGTTCCGTCACCAGCCGGAGCAGGCGGCACTGCCGGCGCACTCGGCACCGGAATATCCGACGTGGCCGGCACTGCCGGCACCGACTGCGATTTCATCACGCCGGTCTGGTCGGATTGTTTGGTTGAAAAAAAGGTCAGACCGAGGCTGGTCAGAAAGAAAACAAGCGCAAAGACCGCCGTTATGCGGCTTAGAAAATTGGCGGAACCCGCCGAGCCGAACACGCTGCCCGAGGCGCCGCCGCCAAACGCTGCGCCAGCATCGGCGCCTTTGCCATGTTGCAATAGCACCAGGCCGATGACACTCAGCGCCGCAATCACGTGTACTATCAGAACCAGTAGTTCCATCTCGCTCTCTCTTATGCTGCAGGTTGCGCGGCGCGGCAGATCGCGGAAAAATCATCCGCGACCAGGGATGCGCCACCGATCAGACCGCCATCGATGTCAGGCATCCCGAACAACTGCGCCGAGTTGGCGGCCTTGACGCTGCCGCCATAAATAATCAATAACGCCGAGGCGACTGCCGCATCCCCGGCCGCGATCCGGCTGCGGATAAAGGCGTGCACCATCTGCGCTTGGTCCGGACTTGCGGTCTTCCCCGTGCCTATCGCCCATACCGGCTCATACGCGACCACCGCCTTGCCCAGCCCCTTGGCGCCGCACCGCGATGTCACTGCATCGAGTTGCCGCGCGACGATTTTTTCCGTGATTCCGGCCTCGCGCTCGGACAGCGTCTCGCCGACACACAAAATTGGCGTCAGGCCAGCCTTGAGCGCAGCCTCAAATTTTATCGCCACGACCTCGTCCGATTCGCCGAATATCGCGCGGCGCTCGGAATGGCCGACTATGACGTAATGACAATCCAAATCCTTTAACATCACCGCCGATACCCCGCCGGTATAGGCGCCATTTTCAAACTGACACACATCCTGCGCGCCCCATGCGATGGCCGAGCCACGCAGGAGTTGCTGCACCTGGCCCAAATACGGGTAAGGCGCGCAAACCGCGCATTTCATGGCGGAAAACGAGGGGGCGGCCGACAAAACAGCTTTGAGCAGCGCCTGATTCGAGCCCAGGTCGCCGTTCATTTTCCAGTTACCTGCCACCAATTTGACGCGCATCGCTTAGCCGGTTCACCAAAACCACGGAATTTTACAGGCGAAGCAGAGGGGGGTCAACGTAAAGCGGTCGAAAACAGGTCAAAGCACGTTGATTTAAGGCGGGAATCGGCAGTCAGGGCGTTGTCTGTCGCTCCTGCGATATTCGCCTGCAACCCGGGCAGCTGGCATGCCGGGCGCAGGTCCATGCGACTCGAGCCGGACTACCAAGTCGTGCATCCCGATCCACCGGTGATGCCGCGCCCCGATCACGGTTGGCGGTGCATCAGCCTGTGCCATTGCATCACTGCCGAATTACCCGAAGCGACCGGTTATGTAATCTTCAGTCTGCTTGTTTTTGGGTTTGATGAAAATATTGTCGGTGACGCCGAACTCGATCAGTTCCCCAAGATACATGTAGGCGGTGAAATCGGATACCCGTGCCGCCTGCTGCATGTTGTGGGTGACGATCACGATCGTATAGTCCTGCTTGAGGTCGCTGATCAGTTCTTCGATGCGGGCCGTCGAAATCGGGTCCAGCGCGGAACAGGGTTCGTCCAGCAAGACTACTTCCGGCCTCACCGCGATCGCCCTTGCTATGCACAGGCGCTGCTGCTGCCCGCCCGAAAGACTCATACCCGCCTGGTTGAGCTTGTCCTTGACCTCGTCCCACAGTGCGGCCTTTCGCAACGCCCATTCGACCCGTTCCTGGAGCATGCCGTGCGGCAATTTCTCGTAAAGCTTCACGCCAAACGCGATGTTGTCGAAAATCGACATGGGAAACGGCGTTGGTTTCTGAAACACCATACCGACCTTGGCGCGAAGCAGATTGAGATCCTGCCCGGGATCCAGAATGTTTTCACCATCAAGCAATATTTTTCCCGTTGCTTTCTGCGCCGGATACAGCTCGTACATCCGGTTCATCGTGCGCAGCAGCGTGGATTTCCCGCAGCCCGAGGGGCCGATAAACGCGGTGACTTTCCGGTCCGGAATATCCATTGTGATCGGTTTCAGCGCCTGGTATGAACCGTAGAAAAAACTCAGTTCCCGCATCGAGATCTTGGGGGAAATCTGCATGGACTCGTCAATGTTCATATCGGATTGGACCTGGGTTAGCTCAGCGGATTTTTTCGCGGAACAGAACCCGCGCCAGAATGTTCAGACCGAGCACGGTAAACGTGATCAGCAGCGCGCCGCCCCAGGCCAGCCGCTGCCAGTCTTCATACGGGCTCATGGCAAACTGGAAGATGACGACAGGCAGATTGGCCATCGGCGCATTCATGTCCGTGGACCAGAACTGATTGTTGAGCGCCGTGAACAGCAACGGTGCCGTTTCCCCGCTGATCCTCGCCACGGCCAGCAGTATCCCGGTAATAATGCCCGCCCGCGCTGCCCGCCAGGTCACCAGCATCACCATGCGCCACTGCGGTGCACCCAGCGCGACCGCGGCTTCGCGCAGGCTGTTTGGAACCAGCCGCAGCATGTTTTCAGTGGTCTTGAGCACCACTGGTATCACCAGCAGCGACAATGCAAATGTGCCCGCCCAGCCGGAAAAATGTTTGATCTGCGCGACATATACGGCATAAATGAAAAGGCCGAGAACGATCGATGGCGCGCTGAGCAGGATATCGTTGATGAAGCGGGTCGCGGCGCCCAGCCACCCGCGCTGGCCAAACTCCGCGAGGTAGGTGCCTGCCAGCACGCCAATCGGCGTGCCGATCAGCGTCGCCAGCCCACTCATGACCAGGCTGCCCAGTATCGCGTTCAACAGCCCGCCATCGCTGCCGGGAGGCGGTGTCGTTTTGGTAAACAGCGTGATGTCGATGGCCCCGATCCCGTTGTAGACCAGCGTCCACAGAATCCACGCGAGCCAGAACAGGCCGAACAACACGGTGAACATCGACACCGCGAGGTTGAAGGCATTGATGAAACGGCGTTTTCTATATAGCGCATTCATGATCAGGTCTGCATGCCTTCCCTGCGGGCCAGGCGAAACAACATTATTTTGGACAGCGTAAGCACACAGAAAGTAATGAAGAACAGGATCAGGCCCAGTTCGATCAGGGCCGAGGAATAGATGTCCTCGACCGCCTCCGTAAACTCGTTGGCCAGCGCGGACGCGATGCTGTTGCCCGGTGCAAACAGGGAAAAGTTGAGCCTGTGGGCGTTGCCGATGACGAAGGTCACCGCCATGGTTTCACCCAGCGCGCGCCCCAGACCGAGGAGAATGCCGCCCATAACGCCTACTTTGGTAAACGGCAGCACGACATGCCGCATGACTTCCCACGTCGTCGCCCCCAGGCCGTAGGCCGACTCCTTCAACAGGGGCGGCACCAGTTCGAACACATCGCGCATGACCGAGGCCATGAAGGGAATGATCATGATCGACAGGATGATCCCCGCCGTCATCACGCCGATACCTTGTGGCGCACCCTGGAACAGAAACCCGATGACCGGCAAGGGGCCGAGATTATCGAGGAACCACGGCTGTATGTGATCGGCGAACACCGGCGCGAACACGAACAGGCCCCACATGCCGTAGATGATGCTCGGTATGCCGGCCAGCAGTTCGATCGCAATACCCAGCGGCCGGCGCAGCCATCCCGGCGAGAGTTCGGTCAGGAACAGCGCGATACCGAAGCTCACCGGCACGCCTATCAACAAAGCGATGGCCGATGTGATGAGCGTGCCATAGATCGGGACCACGGCGCCGAACTCGCCGGTGACGGGGTTCCAGGCGGAACTGGTAAAAAACCCGAAACCGAAGGTCTTGATCGAAAGCCATCCGCCCCAGACCAGAGAGCCGATGATACCCAGTAAAAGCAGCAGGACAAGGAAAGCGAAAAAACGCGTCGCATTCCGGAACAGCACATCGTAGACATACTGGCGCTTCAGACTTCCGGCGGGAATGGTTTTCGCCTCGATCTTTTGATCAGCAGTGATGTGCATGCTCTCGATTACTGAATATTTCCGAGCGCTCATCCTACCCTGTCCCGGTCACACCTGTCATCTGTCAATAATCAGGTTGCTTACTGCCAGATCGGCTTGCCATTGGCATCCTTGAGCTTGCTCTTCCATTGCGCATGAACCAGTTGCACGACTGCATCCGGCATCGGGATGTAATCGAGGTCGGACGCCATCTTGTCACCCTCTTTGTATGCCCAATCAAAGAACTCCAGCGCGATTTTGGCGCGCACCGGATCGGGCTGTACTTTATGCATCAGGATGAAGGTGGCGCCGGTGATGGGCCAACTGCCTTTGCCCGGCTCATTGGTCAGAATTTCATAAAAACCTGGTGCATTTTTCCAGTCGGCACCTGCCGCTGCAGCCTGGAACGACTTTTCGTTCGGTGCAACGAATGCACCCTCCCGGTTCTGCAGCATCACGTAGGCAAGCTTGTTCTGCTTGGCGTAAGCGTATTCGACATAACCGATTGACCCCTTGATGCGTTGCACGAACGAGGCAACGCCTTCATTGCCTTTACCGCCGCTGCTGGTGAGTGCCGGCCATTGCACTGCCGTGTTGTTGCCCACCTTGTTTTTCCAGTCGTTGCTGATCTTGGACAGGTAGTTGGTGAAAATGAAAGTCGTGCCCGAACCGTCGGAACGATGCACCACGGTGATGATCTGATTCGGCAGCTTCACGTCCTTGTTAAGCGCCACCAGCGCGGGATCGTTCCATCTCTTGATTTTGCCGAGATAGATGTCGGCCAGTGCCTGGCTGCTGAGCTTGATCTGTCCCGGCGCAATCCCCTGCACGTTGACGACGGGCACCACACCACCCATCACCATCGGGAACTGGATCATGCCGTCCTTTTCGAGTTCTTCGGCCTTGAGTGGCGCGTCGGAGGCGCCGAAGTCGACGGTCTTGGCACGGATCTGCTTGATGCCGCCGCCGGAGCCTATTGACTGATAATTCATGTTCACGCCGGTTTTGGCCTTGTAGGCCTCCGCCCATTTGCCGTAGACCGGGTACGGGAAAGTCGCGCCTGCTCCGGTGATATCGGCTGCAAACCCCACCGTGGGCAATACCAGTGCAACTACTGTTACCGCTTGTTTTAATGATGAAATATCAAGTTTCATGGATGACTCCTTTGACGAGTTAAAACTACTGACTACAAAGACAACAGGCGCCATGATAGGTGACCGAGGTTACAGAAATGTTACAGGGATGCCGCAGCCCCAATATTGGGCCAGGACCGGACAGGAAAGCGCCTTTCGTTTCACCACCCTTAATGATCATGCAATATTGACCTGCGATATTCCGCCGTCGATTGCCGGTGATCCGGAATTACCGCCGGTAAGCAGAAACAATTTATTGCAGACTGACCAGGAGGAATTTATGACGATCAGACGCGTGATTCTGGAAGCCGATACTGCCGCGCCTATCTGTTTTTTGTTGACAGCCTACATCGAAGCGACGCGCTTCTATGTCATGCAAAACGATGGTTTTTCGCAGTTAATGCATTTGCCCCTGGGCGGCATGGATGACATCAGGGCGCGGCTGACCGAACTCAAACTGTTGGCCAGCGACCCGTTGCTGAACGAAAGCGGGATATGTAACGATATGCTCGACGAGGCCACTGGCATCTTCAGCGCGGCATACAACCGCCTGCAATTCCTCGGTTGGGAAAAGCAGCGGCAGTTAGTCAGCATGGCTGATGGAGAGCAGACCGCGGTTGCTGGCGTCAAGTCTTTGGCGTGATGCCCGCTTCGTACCACGGTTTGCTGGCGTTGACGATCCGGACCACCGCCAGCATCGCCGGCACTTCGATCAGCACGCCCACCACGGTCGCCAGCGCTGCGCCGGACTCGAATCCGAACAGGCTGATCGCAGCCGCCACCGCCAGTTCGAAGAAGTTGGATGCGCCAATCAGGGCCGACGGACAGGCCACGCTGTGTTTCTCCCCCACCGCACGGTTCAACCAGTAGGCAAGAGCCGAATTGAAAAACACCTGGATCAATATCGGCACGGCGAGTAATGCGATGATCAGCGGCTGGCGGATAATGGCGTCACCCTGAAACGCGAACAACAGGATCAGCGTGGCCAGCAGCGCCGTCACCGACCACGGCTGGATATGCGCCAGCACGCGCTCGAAAACCGCCTGCCCTCGCGTGAGCAGCCGGCGGCGCCACCACTGTGCCAGGATCAGGGGAATCACGATGTAGAGCACCACCGAAGTGAGCAGCGTGTCCCACGGCACGGTGATCGATGCCACACCCAGCAGCAATGCGACGATGGGCGCGAACGCGAATACCATGATGATGTCGTTGAGCGCGACTTGCGACAGCGTGAAGTACGGATCGCCGTTGGTGAGCCTGCTCCATACGAACACCATCGCCGTGCACGGCGCCGCCGCCAGCAGAATCAGACCCGCGATGTAGCTGTCGATCTGTTCCGGCGGCAGCCACGGGCGCGAACAGGTGGCGGATGAACAGCCAGCCCAGCAGCGCCATCGAGAACGGCTTGACCAGCCAGTTGACGAACAGCGTAACGCCTATGCCCCGCACATGCTCGCGCACCTGATGCAGCGCGCTGAAATCGATCCTGATCAGCATCGGGATGATCATCACCCAGATCAGGGTGCCGACCGGCAGATTGACGCGGGCGATTTCGATCCGGCCTATCGTCTGGAACAAATCCGGGAAGAGCTGACCCAGAACGATACCGACGACGATACACAGGAAAACCCACAGCGTGAGCCAGCGTTCGAATATGCCAAGCGCCGGCGGTGTCTTCGCTGCGGCAGTCATGCCTGAGACACTTCGCTGCCGCGCTTGCCGATTTCCTTCAGTTTCTGTTGCAGGCTCTGGCGGTCGAGCTTGTCCAGCGGCAAACTGGTGAAGATATTGATGCGATGGGCCAAATGGCGGAAAGCCTCGGCGAAGGCACGGCGTTTTTGCTCGTCGGTGCCGGCTACTGCCGCCGGGTCAGGCAGCCCCAGTGCGCGGTCACCGGCTGGCCGGGCCATACCGGGCAGACCTCGTTCGCGGCGTTATCGCAAACGGTAAATACGAAATCCATTTTCGGCGCATCGGGTTGGGCGAATTCATCCCAGTTCTTGCTGCGCAGCCCATCCAGTGGCAGACCGACGCTGCGGATCTGATCGAGCGCAAACGGATTGGGGTTGCCCGACGGGAAGCTGCCCGCACTGTAGGCTTTGAAACGTTCCCGGCTGATCACGGGATTGTTGAGTATCGCCTCGGCCATGAGACTGCGCGCTGAATTGTGCGTGCACAGAAACAGCACATTGAAAACTTTGGCCACCATGATCACCTCGCCCGTGGCTCGCAGCGTGCCCAGGAGGCAACGGCTCCGCACCCGATCATGCCGCCACACCTGGTTTGACTTCCGCGACGGCGGAACACACAGGTTCACTGATGCAGGCATACCCGCCGCAACAGTTCTCGGTCAAAAACGTCACGAGCTTGACCATGTTGCCAAAATTCGCCGAATAAATGACAAAACGCCCGTCCTGGCGCGAATTCACGAGGTCGGCGCGACTCAACTCCTTCAAGTGGAACGACAATGTGGCCGGCAATACGCCGAGTTTTTCGGCGACGGCACCGGCAGCCAGACCCTCAGCTCCCGCCTGCAGGAGCAGACGATAGATGGCGAGCCGCGACTCCTGAGCTAGCGCTGAAAGTGCAATCACAGCATCATTCGTTTTCATGTTTCTAACAATATAAAAATATAGTGTCAATGTCAATATTACATTATTGTGTTTATATTCAGATAGTTATAAACTATTCCAAGTGATCAAGCAGTTTTGCGCACGGTATCGGCTATGCGCTTGGCCCAGCTTTTGACCTTGGGGCCCGGATTCACCCTCGACCATGACGCGACACACCGGCTCGGTGCCGGAGGCGCGCACCAGCACACGGCCGGATCCATCGAGGTCGGCTTCTGCCTCGCTGATTATCCGTCTGACGCCGGCATGCTTGAGAAAATCGTACCCTTTCTTTACCTTCACGTTGAGCAGCACCTGCGGATACATTTTCATCGTGCTGGTTGCCTTGCCCAGCGTCGTTCCGTTCTCGACCAGCGCATGCAGCACCTGCAGCGCGGATACGATGCCGTCGCCGGTGGTGTGCTTGTCGAGACAGATGATGTGGCCGGAATTTTCGCCGCCGAGCTGCCAGCCGCGCGCCTGGAGCAGTTCCAACACATAACGGTCACCGACTTTGGCGCGCGCGAACGGCACCCTGAGCCGGGCAAGCGCGTGTTCGAAGCCCAGGTTGGTCATAAGCGTGCCGGCCACCCCGCCCTTGAGTTCGCCCAGCGTGTGACGGTGGCGCGCGATGATGTACAGCAGCTGATCGCCATCGTACAAACGGCCATGGTCATCAACCATCATCAGGCGGTCGCCATCGCCGTCGAGCGCAATGCCGAGGTCAGCCTTGTTCCGCTTGACGGCCGTCTGCAGCGCCTGGGGCGAAGTGGCGCCGACCTCGTCGTTGATATTGAACCCGTCGGGTTGAGTGCCGACCGTGGTAACGTCCGCACCCAGCTCGTGAAAAACGTGAGGCGCGACATGATAGGCAGCGCCATGGGCGCAATCCACCACGATGCGCATGCCGCGCAGATCGAGCCGCACCGGGAACGTGCTTTTGCAAAACTCGATGTATCGCCCGGCCGCATCGTCTATTCGCCGCACTTTCCCGAGCCTGGCCGAGGCCATGCATTTGAGCGGACGCTCGATCTCGGCCTCGATCGCGCGCTCTATGCTGTCCGGCAGTTTGGCGCCGTTGCCGTAAAAGAACTTGATGCCGTTGTCGTCAAACAGTTTGTGTGAAGCGCTGATGACGATGCCCGCCGACAGGCGCAACGCCCGTGTTAGATAAGCGACCGCCGGTGTCGGCATGGGCCCCACCAGCAGCACGTCGACACCGGCCGCCGTCAACCCCGCCTCGAGCGCTGACTCGAGCATGTAACCCGAGACCCGGGTGTCCTTGCCGATCAACACTGTGGGCTTTTCCCCGCCCTTCTTGCCGGAAGCGGCGAGCACCTTGCCGGCGGCATAGCCCAGGCGCATCACGAAATCCGGCGTGATCGGCATGTCGCCAACCTTGCCGCGCATGCCGTCGGTGCCGAAATATTTTCTTGTCATTGTTTCCCGCCAGTTGAATCGTTTGAACAGGGTCTATTCTAGCCGCAGCAGACATTGTATTCATCTGCAGTGCAGTCAGGGCCGCCGCCGGCCTGATTACCGCCGATACACTCTGGCAGCCAGCTCGCCCGCCAGCCGCACCGCCGCGTCGCTCATGATGCCGTGCAGACTTTGCGCTATGCGCTCCCGGACCGGGGTAAGCAACGCCGGTAACCGCACCGAGCGGCTCAGCACCCGGGTTTCCTGCGCGTAAAGGCGCAACAGGCTCGACAGGAGCCGCTCAAGCTCCACACGCGGGTAAGCAGCCTGTATCGCGGCGCGAACCCCGTGCGCCGTGCGCCAGGCATCGAGTATGCGGTATGCGGCGCCGAACAGTCGTTCAATGCGCTCCAACCTGACTGGCGCTATCTCGGCGTAGGGAATCACGATCCGGATGGGCAAACTGCCAACCTGCGCCAGAAATGCGCTGTCGATCTCCTTGGTGGCTTCGAATAGCCCGCCCAATGCTTCGCGGTCCGGCAGTGCCCCGGCCGCAAGCGCTTCACCGGCACCGCGGATGATCAGCGTGTCTTTCTGCATCTCCTTGGTGACGTTCCGCGCCAGAACCGGTTCTAGGTGAGGCAGGGCAATGCGCAACGGCAACGCTGCGCGGAGCGCATCGGTCGTGCGCCGGCTGAACGTCGCCAGGATTTTGCGGTTCAGAACCGCCAACGCGCCAGATCGGTCCATGCGCGGTTACAACCGCGTCTCTCCCACCGCCCTAGGGTTTGATCGCGCGGTGAAAACCGATCATGCCGGCAAACACGGTCTTGGCCGTAACGTCACGGTAGCCAACCTCACGCAGCATGTCGGACAACTCCTCGACCGAATAGAACATCTGCAGCGCATCGATGAAGTATTTCTTGCAATTGAGCGCCGCCGGACTGCTGCGGAACAGGAAACCCGTCATGGCAAGACAGAAGCGCAGATAGGCGTAATAGAGTTTTTCGACCACAGGATTACCCGGGCGCAACATGTCGCCGTGATAGAAGCTTCCGCCCGGCTTGAGCACCCGGAACACTTCCTCGCTGACGCGCTTGATGCGCAGGTGCCGCGATGCATATTGAATGGTCACGACGTCGAAATGGTTGTCCGGGAACGGCAGATCATGCACATCGCCGATCACGCTGCTGATACGCAGCCCCCTCGCCTTGGCGCGCTGCTGTCCGACCTCCTGCATCGCCGCGCTGCGGTCCATCGCATGCACTTCCAGGCTGGGTTCGCGCTTCAGGAGCGCAATGCCGATCGCATTCGTGCCGGCGCAGACGTCGAGCACGCGCTGGCCCGGATGCAGTTCGATAACCGACATGAAGCTATTCAAAAACCGGTTCCACAGCCCGAGGCTGGCAACATAATTTGCGCGGTCATAGTACGGAGCGACGTCGGCAAACACATCGTTCAAATCCCGCTTCCAGACCGAACTGAATAACTGTTCTCGCGCCTGTTCGCGCACTGCAACTGGTGGGGGTGGGCTCACTGGGTTCTCCCTCTTATCATTGTGCTCCGGCGGGAGCGATCGGTGTCATCGGCTGGCATACAAGCTAATGCCTTCGCTGCAGCCTGTCAACACAGTGTTTCAGATGCGTAACAGGAATACCACCGTAGCGATGCTGCCCAACGCCGCGACCAGATAGACCACGGTCGCCACCAGAGTATCGGCGCGCACGCCAAAGTCGAAGAAGGTAATACGCAGGCGATGCGCCGTCCCCCAAAGCGACAGAAAAATAACGACGAAAATCGACAGCTTGCCGAACCAGCCTGCGGCAAAGCCGTGCAATTTTTCGTAGCTGAGGATGTCGGGCATGTGGCCGGTGGCGGCCAATAGCGTCAGGACGATCAGCACCGGCGTCATGAATGCCGTCAGCGTGCCGCCCGCGGCAAACGTTCCCCAGATGATGGGTTTATTCGATTTGGCCATGGTCAGATTACCCCCGCCCAGAACAGGATCACGAGCGACAACACCACCCAGACGACATAATGCGCGATCGCCACGACGCTATCGGGCCAGATCTCTTCCCCGACCTGTATCGGCAACGCCTTGGGGGCGACGTTAAACCAGGTAAAGGTGTTGTAGAGGGAAAATGCCAGGGCAGCGATGTGAAACACGATGCTCCCCGGCTGCTGCAACGCCGTCAGAAAGCCCTCGTATTGCGCCTGGCCCTGCGACAGCCGCATCAGACCCACCAGCAATATCAGCGTGTAGGCGCCGATGAAAATGCAGGTCACCTCGCGCGCCATATAGCGCATATATCGCGGCTGCTTGAAATACCAGGTTGTCCTGGACAACTCCTGAACATAGGGCCTGCGGCTCATTTTTTCACCCATGACATAAAGTGCTCCAGGTACCAATCGACGGTGCTTGCTATCTTCACCTGTTGCAGGGCGCTGGCGGGATCAACGTGTTTCGGACAGACATCGGAACAGGCGCCGACGAACGTGCATTCCCACACCCCTTCGTTGGTCGCGATTTCCTCCTGGCGCTCATCACGCCCCCCATCGCGGGAGTCCTGGTTGTAGCGATGCGCAAGCGTGATCGCCGCAGGCCCTATGAACTTCGATTTGGTCAGGCCATATTCCGGACAGGCCGCGTAACACAACATGCAATTAATGCACATCGAGTATTTTCTGTAGCGGTTCAATTGGGCGGGCGTCTGCCGGTATTCCCCCTCCTCAAGCGACCGCTTCTCGGCCGGAATCAGGTAAGGTTTGACGCGCTTCAACTTGGCCATGAAATCGTCCGCAACCGACACGAGGTCGCGTTCGACCGGGAAATGAGCCAGCGGCTCGATCCGGATCACGCCGGTGTAATCGCGCACGAAGGCCTTGCAGGCGAGTTTGGGTTCACCGTTGATCATCATGCCGCAGCTGCCGCATACCTGCATGTGGCAGGACCAGCGAAAGGCAAGTGTCGGATCGAGATGGTCCTTGAGGTAATTCAGAGCGTCGAGCACGCACCATTCGTTTTTGCAGGGAACCGAGTAGCGCTGGAACTTCGGTTCAGTATCCGTCTCGGGGTTATAACGCAGGACCTCGAGTTCAACCTGCAGGGCGGCAAGTCTGTTTTCACTCATTTTTTCGCTCCCGAGTAATCGCGCACACCCGGGGGGGAGGTGGTAATGACCACATCGCGGTAGTCGATACGCGGAGGCTCGAGCCCGTTGTAGTAGGCCATAGAGTGCTTGAGATATTTGCCGTCGTCGCGAGCCGTGAAGTCGAGGCGCTGATGCGCGCCGCGCGATTCCTTGCGTTCACGCGCACCCACCGTGACGGCTTCGGCGCAGTCGAGCATCGAGCCCAGTTCCAGCGCAGAGAGCAGATCGGTGTTATAGACGTTGGTCTTGTCATGGAGCGCGACATCGCCGTAGCGCCGGCGCAGTTCCGCGATCTTGTCGCAGGTCTTGTCCAGGCCTTCCTGGGTGCGGTAAATGCCGGCGCCCTCTTCCATGGTATCCGTCATTTCCTTGCGCAATCCCGCGATCGACTCCTTGCCGGGGTTTCTCAGGAACAGCGCGCGGAGTTTCGCTTGTGCGGCATCTGCCTGCGCTGACAGCGCGGCCTCGTTGCCCGGTTTCACACTGCGCACATACTCCAGCGCCGAAAGCGCCGCACGGTGGCCGAATACCAGGATCTCCACCAGGGAGTTCGAGCCCAGTCGATTGGCGCCGTTGATGCTGACGCAGGCGCATTCGCCGGCCGCGAAAAGCCCCGGCAGCGACGTCGCCGCGTTGATATCGGTGTGGATACCGCCCATCATGTAATGAACCACCGGGCGTATCGGCACCATCTCGCTCACCGGGTCCACGCCGAGGTAGCTGATCGAAATATCGCGCACGAAAGGCAGCCGCTCGTTGATCTTCTTCTCGCCCAGGTGGCGCATGTCCAACCAGACACAATCGCCCCACGCCGTCTTGACCGCCCTGCCTTTTTTGATGTTCGTGCCAGATACTTTGGCTCAGCCGGTCGCGCGGACCGAGTTCCATGGTCTTCAACTCCGGTTTGCCCAGCGGGGTTTCCGGCCCCATGCCGTAGTCCTGCAGGTAGCGATAGCCGTCCTTGTTGAGCAGGACCCCGCCTTCGCCGCGGCAGCCTTCAGTGAGCAACGTTCCAGTGTTGGGCAACCCGGTCGGATGGTACTGGACGAATTCCATGTCCTTTAACGGCGCGCCCGCGCGATAGGCCATGGCCATGCCGTCGCCGGTCTTGATCGCGCCATTGGTATTGAACGGGAACATGCGGCCGGCGCCGCCGCCGGCAATGATCACCGCGCCTGCCTGGAAATGGCGCATCTGGCCGCTGCGCATCTCGATCGCAGTGAATCCCTGGCAGCGCCCGTCGTCAACCAGCAGATCGGTGGCGAAATACTCGTCGTAGCGCTGGATATTCGGAAACTGCAGCGAGGTCTGAAACAGCGTGTGAAGTATGTGAAAACCCGACTTGTCTGCAGCGAACCAGGTACGCTGGATTTTCATGCCGCCGAACGGCCGCACCGCCACCGAACCGTCCGCTTCGCGGTTCCAGGGACAGCCCCAGTGCTCCAGCTGGAGCAACTCCTTGGGCGCCTCGTTGATGAAATATTCGACGGCATCCTGGTCGCACAACCAGTCACCGCCGCCGACCGTATCGTGAAAGTGCTGCTCGAAACTGTCGTCCGGTTTGACCACCCCCGCCGCCCCGCCCTCCGCCGCGCAGGTATGGCTGCGCATCGGATAAACCTTGGAGATCAGTGCAATGCGAATTTTGGAATCCGCTTCGGCCAGTGCGATGGCAGCGCGCAAACCCGCGCCCCCCGCTCCGATAATGGCAACATCCGTCTTGATCGTTTCCATTGCGTCCTTTTATCTTACGGCCAGTGCGCCTTCGAAACCAGCGTCGTCTTAGGCCCAGCCGCAAGATTACAGAATCGGACAGATAATTTCTTGACTTAAATCAACACCGCACCTGATTCCAATCCCGCTCCGGCATGAATGTCAGGTCATCGTCATATACTTTGCACACATAACAAATCAAACGATGCTCAGCCCCCCTGGCGGCCGTTAATCCTGACTCTGGCTTCCATTCACGGCTGCCCACACCGCGAGCGCGTCTCGCGTCGGCGCCACATCGTGAACTCGCACGATGCGTGCGCCATTTTCGACCGCGATCACCGCAGCGGCAATACTCGAAAATACGCGGTCCCCGGGCTGGCGCCCGGTGATTTTTCCCAGCATGGACTTGCGCGACAATCCGGCCAGCACCGGAACGCCGAGCGTCGCGATCTGCGCAAGTTCGCGCAGCAACTCAAGATTGTGTTCGAAAGTCTTGCCGAAACCGAAACCCGGATCGATCACCAGCCGTTCGCGCTTTATGCCCGCATGTTCCGCCGCAGCCATGCGCATCGCCAGATATTTCCCGACTTCTTTGACCACATCGCCGTAATGCGGGGCCTGCTGCATGGTCTGCGGGTCGCCCTGCTTGTGCATCAGGCACACCGCAGCCGACGTGCCAGCAACGGCCTCGAGCGCGCCGGGAACGGTGAGCGCATTGATGTCGTTGATCATGGAAGCGCCGGCAGCGATCGCTTCGTGCATCAGTTCGGGCTTTTGCGTGTCCACCGAAACCGGAACGCCGCAGTCCGCAAGTCCCTCGAGTACCGGCAGCACGCGCCGCCGCTCCTCTTCGAGCGTCACCGGCAGCGCGCCAGGACGCGTCGATTCGCCGCCGATATCCAGAATATGCGCGCCCTCATCGATCAGCGCCCTGGCGTGCGCGACCGCCTGTTCCGCCATCGCATATTTCCCGCCGTCGGAAAACGAGTCGGGCGTGACATTGATCACGCCCATGATCAGCGGACGATCAAACGAGAGCCGGAATTTACCGCATTGGAGAAACATCGGTGAGTAAGGGGAAAGAGCGAGGCATGGGCAAAAAAGCAATCGTAAAAGCGCTTGTACCCTGAATCCTCACTATTCACTCCTTCACGGCTGTCAGCTTCCTGCGCCGGCGTAGCCGTTGCCGCAGCGCTGGGAGGCGGTTCCTTGGGCGCCGGCGCCGGTGCCTGAGTGGGTTTAGGCGCGCGGGGAGGACGGCCTTCCATGATGTCGCTGATCTGATCGGCGTCCAGGGTCTCCCACTCCAGCAACGCCTTGGCCATCGCTTCCACTTTGTCGCGGTTGTCTTCGATGAGTTTCCGCGCCAGCGCATACTGCTGGTCGATGATGCGGCGGATTTCGGTGTCAACCTTCATCATCGTCGCTTCCGAGACGTTCTTGTGCGTGGTGACCGAGCGGCCGAGAAACACCTCGCCCTCGTTTTCGCCATAGACCATCGGACCGAGAGATTCGCTCATGCCCCATTGCGTGACCATGCGCCGCGCCATGTCGGTGGCGCGCTCAAAATCGTTGGAAGCGCCCGTGGTCATCTGCCCCATGAAAATTTCTTCGGCAATGCGGCCGCCGAACAGCACCGCAATGTTCTGCAGAATCAGTTCGCTATCCATGCTGTAGCGGTCTTCTGTCGGCAGCTGCATGGTGACGCCCAGCGCGCGGCCGCGCGGAATGATCGTCACCTTGTGCACCGGATCGGTCTTGGGCAGCAGTCTCGCCACCACGGCATGACCGGACTCGTGATAAGCAGTGTTCTTGCGTTCATGCTCGGGCATGATCATCGATCGGCGCTCCGCACCCATGATGATCTTGTCCTTGGCACGCTCGAAGTCGTACATATCGACCAGCCGTTTGCTGGTGCGCGCCGCGAACAAGGCGGCCTCGTTCACCAGGTTGGCCAGGTCGGCACCGGAGAAACCCGGCGTGCCTCGCGCGATAATGTCGGCCTGGACATCGGGCGCTATCGGCACCTTGCGCATGTGCACCAGAAGGATTTGTTCGCGGCCGCGAATATCGGGCAGCGGCACCACGACCTGGCGGTCGAAACGGCCGGGGCGCAGCAGCGCCGGATCGAGCACGTCGGGACGGTTGGTCGCGGCAATCACGATCACGCCCGCGTTGGGTTCGAAGCCGTCCATTTCCACCAGCAGCTGGTTCAGCGTCTGCTCGCGTTCGTCGTTGCCGCCGCCGAGGCCGGCGCCACGCTGGCGACCCACCGCGTCGATCTCGTCGATGAACACGATGCACGGCGCCTGCTTCTTCGCCTGCTCGAACATGTCGCGCACACGCGCCGCGCCCACGCCGACGAACATCTCGACGAAATCAGAACCGGATATCGAGAAAAACGGCACTTTGGCCTCGCCGGCAATGGCGCGCGCCAGCAGCGTCTTGCCGGTGCCGGGATTGCCCACCATCAGCACGCCGCGCGGGATGCGCCCGCCGAGCTTCTGGAACTTGCTGGGGTCGCGCAGGAATTCGACCAGTTCGGAGACCTCTTCCTTCGCTTCCTCGCAGCCGGCGACATCGGCAAAGGTCACGGTATTGGTCGATTCGTCGAGCATGCGCGCGCGACTTTTGCCGAACGAGAATGCGCCGCCGCGTCCGCCGCCCTGCATCTGGCGCATGAAGAATACCCATACGCCGATCAGCAGCAGCATCGGGAACCACGACACGAAAATATTCATCAGCAGCGACGGCTCTTCGTCAGGCTTGGCCTCGATGATCACGCCGTTCTTCAGCAGATCGCTCACCAGCCACGGATCCGACGGTGAGTAGGTGGTAAAGCGCTCGCCGCTGCCCTTCACACCCTTGAGCACGCGCCCTTCGATGGTGACCTTGGCAATGCGGCCCTGTTTCACTTCGTCGATGAACTGCGAATATTCCATCGGCTTTTGCATGGTCTGCCGCGTGCTGAACTGGTTGAACACAGTCATCAGGACCAGTGCAATAACCAGCCAGATCGAGACATTTTTAATCAGATTGTTCAAGTAGGCTCCTTACGCCACGATTCGACGCTAACTAACTCAATACTAAACTCATTTTGCCTGCAGTATAGCAAGCATCCCCGGCCGGCGCAGAAGCATTAAACCCGCTTCAGGCCTTTTCCCAGCAAATATACTTCGCTCGACCGACTGCGCGAAGCCTCCGGTTTGCGCGTAAGAACCTTCCCAAACCGCTCCCGCATGGCTTTGACGAATTGCTCGAAACCCGCGCCCTGAAACAGTTTGACCACGAAATTCCCCTCTGGTTTCAAGTGGTTTTGCGCAAAATCCAGCGCCAGTTCGGCAAGTGCCATGGCACGCGCCTGGTCAACATCGGCTATGCCACTGATATTGGGGGCCATATCGGATAACACAAGGTCCACCCGCTGCCCGCCCAGCCGCTGTTCCAGCTCGTCCAGTGTTGCGGCATCGTGGAAATCGCCACGCACGAAGCGGACGCCAGGCAGCTCCGGCATATCGAGCACATCCACGGCAACCACCTGCCCGCCCGGCTTCACCGCCTGCGCTGCGACCTGCGACCAGCCTCCGGGAGCCGCCCCGAGATCGACTACCAGCATTCCCGGGCGCAGCAACTTGTCGCGCTCGGCGATCTGGGCAAGCTTAAAGGCGGCGCGCGAGCGGTACCCTTCTGCCTGGGCGCGCTTGACGTAGGTGTCGTTCAGATGCTCGTGCATCCACGCTTTGCTGGTTTTGGTACGTGCCATACGCTAAAATTAACCGATGAATACCCTGCTAATCGAAGAACGCCGCGCGTTGCGTGCCCGCGCTCATCATTTACAACCGGTCGTCATGATCGGCGATGCCGGACTCACGCCCGCCGTGCTTGCCGAAATCGACATCAATCTGAAAAGCCACGAACTGATCAAGATCCGGGTGCTGGGCGATGACCGGACCCTGCGCAAGAACCTGATAACCGATATCTGCATCGCGCTTGATGCCAGCCCGGTTCAGAAAATTGGCAAAATCCTCATCGTCTTCCGGCCGAACCCGGAGACGGCTGAAAAAAAACCACCCCGTCGCAACAGAACCAGAAAACAACCCCGCCGAACCAAGCGCAGCTACCAGAACGACTAGTTTTCTAGTGATTGAGTGATTAAGCGATTTAGTAATTGGGGCAGGCCTGACTTTTGTGGTTTCTCCATCACTAAATTACTCAATCACTTGATCACTTAATCACTTAATCACTTAATCACCGCATGACCTGATCGCTCATCTCGGCCCAAGGTGCTGCCGCACGACGAGCACGAGTCCCAGCAGGCTTTGTATCACGTAAAGCCCGCTCGCCACGCCGTGCCAGGTGCCGAAGCGGTCGCGAAAAATAGAGGCCATCACCTCCTTCGGCAGCGCCTGCGCCTTCAGACTCTCTAGAACCGGCTGCACGCCGAATTCCCCGATCAGAACCAGGGCCAGCATCGCCACCACCACCCAGAACGTCCCCTGTTTTAGTGCCGCAACACCGAAGCGTGCCATGCGAAACAACAACAGAACGAGTGCGCAGGCTATGCCGATGTAAGCAACCAGGGTAAACAGCTTGCCCGCGATCAGCCCGGCCAGCATGCGTTCGGGCACGCGCGCAAACAACAGCGGCGTGACGATAAACCCTATGGCCCACATGCCGCCGACCCAGAGGGTAATGGCGACAGATTGCAGAGCGTCTGAAAAAAACCTCATTTATAACCGCCAAGAAGACGCCAAGCGCGCCAAGGAAACCAAAATAAATGACTCTCAAAAAACAGATTCGTAACCAAGACTTGATATGTTGAAGCCATCGGCAACTGGTGAGTACGTCGAGCAGATCAATCAGGTTTTCTTGGCGGCCTTGGCGGTTAAATATATTTGACGTCAAGAATTTCGTACTCACGCACGCCGCCCGGCGCCATCACCTCGGCCACATCGCCCGCATACTTGCCGATGAGCGCGCGCGCAATGGGGGAACTGATCGAAATCTTGCCCTGCTTGATATCGGCCTCGTCATCGCCGACGATCTGGTAGGTCACGACCGCGCGACTGGTCACGTCTTCAAGCTCGACGGTCGCCCCGAAAACACAACGGCCATCGGTGTCGAGCAACGCTGGATCGATGATCTGCGCATTTGACACCTTCGCTTCGAGCTCGACAATGCGGCCCTCGATGAAACTCTGCCGCTCCTTGGCGGCGTGGTATTCAGCGTTCTCGGCAAGATCTCCGTGCGAGCGCGCCTCGGCGATTGCGGCGATGATCGCAGAGCGCTGGACAGTCTTGAGTTCCTGCAGTTCGGCACGCAGCTTTTCAGCACCGATTACGGTCAAGGGTATCTTGTTCATGATCTCTTCTTTCTCATATCCGGGCGTCTCCGCCCTCAAAAAAACCCCGCGCGCCGGTTCATACGAAGCGGCACAACCAGGGATGGAAACACAGCAATTGGTGAAATTCGGGCGAACGGCAATAATATTAGCGCGGCGCCGGCGTCTTCGCCATCACTAGTTTGTCGCCGCCAGTTTCGAGTGCAGGTCCTGCAACACGTAAACGTTCAGTTCCTGGGCCTGCTCCATGCCGTTGCACGCCGCGCGCGCACCGAACAGCGTGGTATAGACCGTGACCCGGTTCTGCAACGCCGCCCGGCGGATCACGTACGAGTCGCGAACAGCAGTGCGCTTTTCCTCCACCGTATTGACTATCAGCGCAATCTCGCCGTTTTTTATCATGTCGACAACGTGGGGCCGTCCTTCCGCAACTTTATTCACTGGCGTCACGGCCAGTCCATCCGCAGCAAGTGCTGCGGCCGTGCCGCGTGTGGCCACGAGGGCGAAGCCCAGCTTGACAAGTGCGCGCGCAATTTCGAGCGTGCGCGGTTTGTCGCCGTCGCGCACGCTGACGAAGACTTTTCCTGAAGTTGGCAGCTTCTCACCCGCAGCCAACTGGGATTTCACGAACGCTTCCCCGAACGTGGTCCCGACGCCCATGACCTCGCCGGTGGACTTCATCTCCGGCCCGAGTATGGTATCCGCGCCCAGGAACTTGATGAACGGAAACACCGCTTCCTTCACCGAGAAAAAAGGCGGCACGATTTCGCGCTCCACACCCTGCTCCGCCAGCGACTTGCCCGCCATGCAGCGCGCCGCGATCTTGGCCAGCGGCAGACTGGTCGCCTTGGACACGAAAGGCACGGTGCGCGAGGCACGCGGATTCACTTCCAGCACATAGACCGTGCCTTCCTGTATGGCAAACTGCACGTTCATGAGGCCGACGACGTTGAGCGCCTTTGCCATGGCGACGGTCTGATGCCGCATTTCGTCCTGCAGCGCCTGCGACAACGAGAACGGCGGCAGCGAACACGCGGAGTCGCCCGAGTGCACACCAGCCTGCTCGATGTGCTCCATCACGCCGCCGATCACGACCTGCTGGCCGTCGGACACCGCATCGACGTCGACTTCGGTCGCATCGTTCAAAAAACGGTCGAGCAGCACCGGGCTGTCATTGCTCACCTTCACCGCTTCGCGCATATAGCGCTCGAGGTCGCTTTGCTGGTAGATGATCTCCATGGCACGCCCGCCCAGGACGTAAGAGGGGCGCACCACCAGCGGGTAGCCGATTTCTTCCGCGACCTGCAGCGCCTTCTGCGGGCTGCGCGCGGTACGGTTCGGCGGCTGTTTCAGCTTCAGCTTGTTGAGCAACTTCTGGAAACGTTCGCGGTCTTCCGCAATATCGATCGAGTCCGGAGTCGTGCCGATGATGGGCACGCCGTTGGCCTCGAGTTCGCGCGCGAGCTTGAGCGGCGTCTGTCCGCCGAACTGCACGATCACGCCGAACGGCTTTTCAATGTGCACGATCTCGAGCACGTCTTCCAGCGTCAGCGGCTCGAAATAAAGCCGGTCCGAAGTATCGTAGTCGGTGGAAACCGTTTCCGGGTTGCAGTTGACCATGATGGTCTCAAAACCATCCTCGCGCAGCGCCAGCGCGGCGTGCACGCAGCAATAATCGAATTCTATGCCCTGCCCGATGCGGTTGGGTCCGCCGCCGAGGACCATGATTTTCTTTCTGTCTGTAGGCCGCGCCTCGCACTCGTCTTCGTAGGTCGAATACATGTAAGCGGTGTGCGTCGCAAACTCCGCAGCGCAGGTATCGACTCGCTTGTAGACCGGACGCACACCAAGCTCGTGGCGGCGTGTTCGGACCGCTCGCTGGTCAGTGACGAGCAACTTGGCCAGCCTGCGATCGGAAAAACCGTTGCGCTTCAGCGTCCTGAGCGCCGCACCGTCGAGCGCCTCCAGTGTCCGGCCGGCCAGCGCCTGTTCCTGGCGCACGATGTCCTCGATCTGCGCCAGGAACCACGGATCGATATGCGACAGCGCGTGAACCTCATCTATGCTCATCCCGCAGCGGAAGGCGTCGGCAACATACCAGACGCGATCCGGACCCGGATCGCCGAGTTCGTTTTCGATGATATCGACGTCGGTCGATTTTTCATCGAAGCCGTCAGCGCCGGTTTCGAGCCCGCGCAGCGCCTTTTGCATCGACTCCTGGAAAGTGCGGCCTATCGCCATCACCTCGCCCACCGACTTCATCTGGGTGGTGAGGCGGTCGTCGGCCTGCGGGAATTTCTCGAACGCGAAACGCGGAATTTTGGTCACGACATAGTCGATGCTCGGCTCGAACGAAGCCGGTGTCGCGCCCCCGGTGATCTCGTTTCGCAACTCGTCCAGCGTAAAGCCCACGGCCAGCTTGGCTGCGACTTTCGCGATCGGGAAACCGGTCGCCTTGGACGCCAGCGCCGAGGACCGCGACACCCGTGGATTCATCTCGATGATCACCATGCGCCCGTCTTTGGGGTTGATCCCGAACTGGACATTGGAGCCGCCGGTATCCACGCCGATCTCGCGCAGGCACGCGATCGAAGCATCGCGCATGATCTGGTATTCCTTGTCGGTCAGCGTCTGCGCCGGCGCCACCGTGATCGAATCACCGGTGTGCACACCCATCGCGTCCAGATTCTCGATTGCGCACACGATGATGCAGTTGTCCTTGCGGTCGCGCACGACTTCCATTTCGAATTCTTTCCAGCCGATCACCGATTCCTCGATCAACACCTCTTCGGTGGGGCTGGCATCGAGCCCGCGCTCGACGATGGTGATGAATTCCTCACGATTGTAGGCGATGCCGCCACCGGTGCCGCCCATGGTGAACGACGGGCGGATGATGGTCGGAAAACCCACCATCGCCTGCACCTGGAGCGCTTCTTCCATGCTGTGCGCCAGGGCCGAACGCGGGCTGGCGAGGCCGATGCCTGCCATGGCCACCTTGAACTTCTCGCGATCCTCGGCCTTGTCTATCGCCTCCCGCGATGCGCCTATCAGCTCGACGCCGTATTTTTCGAGCACGCCGTGGCGCACCAGGTCCAGCGCGCAGTTGAGCGCTGTCTGCCCGCCCATGGTCGGCAGCAGCGCATCGGGACGCTCGGCGGCTATGACCTTCTCTATCATCTGCCAGTTGATCGGCTCGATGTAGGTCGCATCGGCCATGTCCGGATCGGTCATGATGGTCGCCGGATTGGAATTGACGAGCACCACGCGATACCCTTCCTCGCGCAGTGCTTTGCACGCCTGGGCGCCGGAATAATCGAACTCGCACGCCTGGCCGATGATGATCGGACCGGCGCCTATGATCAGGATGCTCTTTATGTCGGTTCTTTTTGGCATGTCAATTCAAACGCAAAGAAATTAAAGTCTTCCGACTTGTAGCACGGCTGCGGTCGGTGCAGGTTCTGCGCCTCTGCGCCTCTGCGCCTCTGCGGTTAGGCCTTGCGTTGTTCCATCATCAATTTCACAAACCTGTCGAACAGGTAGTCCACGTCATGCGGTCCGGGGCTCGCTTCCGGATGGCCCTGGAAACAGAAGGCCGGCCGGTCGGTGAGTGCAAACCCCTGCAGACTGCCGTCGAACAGCGAGACGTGAGTGACGCGCGCGTTCGCGGGCAGCGTGTCGGCATCCACTGCGAAACCGTGATTCTGACTGGTGATCATGACGCGCCCGGTGTCGAGGTCCTGCACCGGATGATTGGCGCCATGATGGCCGAATTTCATCTTGAGCGTTCGGGCGCCGCTCGCCAGCGCCAGCAGCTGGTGGCCGAGACAAATTCCGAATACCGGAATATCGGTCTTCAGGCAGGCGCGGATGGCAGCTATCGCATAATCACAGGGTTCGGGATCGCCCGGACCGTTGGACAGGAAAATTCCGTCGGGTTTTAGCGCAAGCGCTTCTTGCGCCGGGGTCTGCGCCGGCAACACCGTCAACCTGACGCCACGTGCCGCGAGCTTGCGCAGAATATTGCGTTTGATGCCAAAATCGTAGGCCACGACATGAAAGCGCGACTCCTTGCGCTTGCCGTAGCCCTCGCCAAGCGCCCACACGCTCTCGTCCGCCTCATAAGCCTTATCGCAACTGACGACTTTGGCCAGGTCCATCCCGACCAGCCCCGGGAAGGCACGGGCCGCCTCAAGCGCGGCTTTTTCATCGATTGTGCCGGCCATAATGCAGCCGTTCTGGGCGCCCTTGTCGCGCAGTATGCGCGTCAGCTTGCGGGTGTCGATATCAGCGATCGCCACCACGCTTTCGCGTTGCAGATACTCGGGCAGCGTCCAGTTCTGGCGCCAGTTTGAAGCCCGCAGGGGCAGATCGCGGATCACCAGTCCGGCGGCAAATACTTTTCCGGATTCGACGTCCTCGGCATTGGCGCCGGTATTGCCGATATGAGGGTAAGTCAGGGTGACGATCTGGCGACAATAGGAAGGATCGGTGAGGATTTCCTGATAGCCGGTCATGGCGGTATTGAACACCACTTCCCCGACCGTCTTCCCCGCAGTGCCGATGGAGGTACCGCGGAAAACGGTACCATCTCGCAGCACAAGGATGGCGGGCGTACGCGACAACACTGCAAGCTCCTGATTTTACGGGATTATACGTGGAAAGCGGGACAGGCTTCAAGCCCGTCCCGCTACTTGAAAAACATTATACGCGAAAGCACCCGCAGCTTCAATTTCAAGCCGTTCTCAAACCCGCCTGTTGCGTGCAGGATTTACCGCTTCGCGGGTATCGCCAGGCCCTACTTCAGGCCCAGCACGTCGAACATGTCGTAGAGGCCGGTTTTTTTACCGGCCAGGAAACGCGCGGCACGCAACGCGCCGGTCGCATAGGTCATGCGGCTGCCGGAGCGCACCGTGACTTCGACTCGTTCGCCTGGCCCCGCAAACATCACAGTATGTTCTCCCACGATATCGCCGCCGCGAATGGCGTGAAAACCTATGGTCTTTGCATCACGCTCCCCGGTGACACCTGAGCGGCCATGCAGCGCTGTTTGCGCCAGATCGCGCTTCAAAGCGCCGGCCACGACCTCGCCAAACTTCAGCGCCGTGCCAGACGGGGCATCGACCTTGTGGCGATGGTGCGCCTCCATGATCTCAACGTCGTAGTCATCGCCGAGTATGCCGGCAGCGATCTCGGCCAGCTTGAAGGTGACATTGACACCCACCGCCATGTTGGGCGAAAGCACGATGGCGGTATCGCGTGCCGCCGCTGCTATGGTTTTTTTCTGCTCGTCGTTGAAACCGGTGGTTCCGATTACCATCCTTACGCCCAGTTTGCGACAGGCCGCAAGATGTGCGAGCGTGCCCTCGGGCCGAGTGAAATCGATCAGCACATCGCAGCCGGCGAGATTTTTTCCAACATCATCGCTGATTTTCACGCCACACGGCGCGCCGACCAGTTCGCCCGCGTCTTTTCCAAGATACGGGCTGCCGGTCATCTCGAGTGCGGCAGCCAGCCGCGTGTCGCCGCCGCCCAATACCGCCTCAACCAGCATCCGCCCCATGCGTCCGGAACTGCCCGCAACTGCAATATTGATCGTTGTCATGTGTGCTTACCGTTAAGTCCGTAATTAAGTAATTCGGCGATAGATCACCCATCACTCAATCACTCAATCACTCAATCACTCAATCACTCAATCACTCAATCACTCAATCACTCAATCACTCAATTAAAACCCGATTTTATCCAGCAAACCGCCGAAGAAGCCTTTTTCTTCCTGAGGTTTCTCTTCCTGTGGCTTGGCCTGGCTGGTTTCGGGCTTCACTGGATCTGTTTTTGGCGACATTGTGCTCACCGGCTCTCCGGTTGTCGTCGTCAGCGTTGCACCCTCGGGCTTTGCTTCCGCCGGAGCCGCCGCCTCTACGGGTTTGGGTGGTGTAGCACTCGTCGAGGGATCGGGCTTGCCGGGCGGTGCAGGGCTGCCATCGAGCGTTGCACTGCCGATCTCCGGCTTTACATCACCCTCAACCCGCAGCAGCTTGTCGCCTTCAAAAAAGACCGCCAATTTACGGTATTCAGTGATAACGCCGCGTTTCTGATACATGTAGACGTAATCCCAGCGGTCGGTGCGGAACAGATCGACCACCAGCGGCGTGCCGAGCGCGAAACGCACTTGTGCGCGTGTCATGCCGGGCTTGAGCTTGCTCGCCATGGCCTGCGTGACATAATTGCCCTGCTGGATGTCAATCTTGTAAGTCTCAAGCCCCGGTATCGAGGGTACGCTCGAACAGCCCGACAGCAACAACAAGAGAAGAACTATTTTTCGCATTGATAGGGCCGTGAGACTTATGCCGGCTTCGTTGAGCGCGGTTTCCAAAGTGGCTGAAAATGAATATGATAGCTGAGAGCAACCGATTCCGACAGGAAAGCGTCACTTGAGTTCACCCAGCGACTTAAAAACCATAGGCCTCAAGGCCACGCTGCCGCGGCTGCGCATACTCGAGCTGTTTGAAAAAAGCGAGATCCGCCACCTCTCGGCCGAAGACGTCTACAAGAAACTTGTCGACGAGGGCACGGATACGGGCCTGGCCACAGTTTACCGCGTGCTGACCCAGTTCGAGCGGGCGGGTCTGCTGATGCGCCATCACTTTGAAACCGGCAAGGCGGTGTTCGAGCTTAACCAGGGCAGTCACCACGATCACCTGGTGTGCGTGCAGTGCGGCCACGTCGAGGAATTCTTCGATTCCGAAATCGAGAAGCGGCAGATCCAGATCGCCGAAGAGCGCGGCTTCCGCATCCACGACCACTCGCTGCATATCTACGCCGATTGCATCAAGTCCAACTGCCCGAACAAGGGCTAAACTTAATTTAACCGCCAAGGCTTCTTTTCAATACCCGCTTGACGGGTGCGCCAAGCACGCCAAGAAAAACCGGAACGAAATAAGGGGAAGGATCCTTGCGAGCCTGATCCCGGGCCTACGCTGACGCCAAACGTGTCGTATTATTTAAAATATAAACAAAGAGTTACTGTAGATCTTCTTGGCGTGCTTGGCGGCCTTGGCGGTTCATAATTCTCAGCTTTTGACTCCCAGCATCTCCGCCGCATGCTTGCGAGTGGTCTCGGTGATCTTCACTCCGCCCAGCATGCGCGCGATCTCTTCCACGCGCTGCGTCTTGTCCAGCACCGCAACCTTGCTTGATACCTTGCCATTGGCCGCGCTCTTGGTGACCTGCCACTGCTGGTCGGCCGAGGACGCGACCTGAGGCAGATGGGTGATGCACATCACCTGGTGTTTTTTCCCGAGCTGCCTGAGCATTTTGCCGACGATTTCCGCCACGCGCCCGCCTATTCCGGCATCGACCTCGTCGAATATCAGCGTCGGCACTCGCGCCACCTGGCTGACCACGGTCTGAAGCGCGAGACTCACGCGCGACAACTCCCCGCCCGAGGCCACTTTCGCCAGCGCTCCCGGCGCCATGCCCTTGTGCGCCGACACCCGAAATTCGATGTGCTCCAGCCCGTGCGCACTCACCTCTTGCCCGGTTTCAAGCGCCACTTCAAATGCGCCGCCGGTCATGGCCAGGCTCTGCATGGCGGCGGTAACCTGCTCCGACAGTTTCTTCGCCGCTTTCCTGCGTCCTGCAGACAATTTTTTCGCACCAGCCAGGCATGCCGCATGCGCCTCCTCTTCCATCCGGCGCAACACATCGACATTACCGCTCACGGCCAATTCGGCCAGGCGCAGACGGGCATTTTCCAGAGTCTCCGGCAGCTGTTCCGGCGTCACGCGGTATTTGCGCGACGCGGTGTTTATGGCATCCAGCCGCTGCTCGCTTTCGCGCAACCGCTGCGGATCGACATCAAGGCGCTCGCCATAATGTCGCAATGCATAGACCGCCTCCTGCAGCTGGATCTGCGCCGGCTCCAGAATATCGAGTATCGACCTGAGCCCGGCGTCGTGTTCGAGCAGGTTATTAAGCCGCGCGATCACGCCATTGACCTGAGACAGGCTCGAGCCGTCCCTCTCGGACAGCGCATCGAGGCCGTTCTGCGAGGCCTCGATCAGGCTCGCGGCATGCGCCAGCCGCGCGTGCTCATTGAGCAGCTCCTGCCATCCCTCGGCACTGAAGTTAAGCGCTTCAAGATCACGCGCCTGCCATTCGAGCTGCTCGCGCTCGGCGGCAAACGTCGCGGCATCGGCTTCAAAAGCGATGCGACGATCGCGGCGCTGCTTCCAGTCGCGCCACGCTCCCGCCACTTCGGCCGCCTGTCCGTGCATGCCACCATAGGCGTCGAGCAACTCGCGCTGGGCTGTGGTGCGCATCAGCGACTGGTGCTGGTGCTGCCCGTGAATATCGACCAGCAATTCGCCGGCCTCGCGCAATTGCGCAAGCGTCGCAGCGCGACCGTTGATGAAGCCGCGCGAACGGCCCGCCGCGTCGATCACGCGCCGCATCAGACACCCGCCCTCGTCGCCGGCCAGACCGTTTTCATCCAGCCACTGCACGAGTGCCGCACTGGCGTCGAACTCGGCGCTGATCTCCGCCTGCTTCGCGTCGCTGCGCACGACCAGCGCCTCCCCGCGCTCGCCCAGCACCAATGCCAGCGCATCGATCAGGATGGATTTTCCGGCGCCGGTCTCGCCGGTAAGCACCGTGAACCCCGCATCGAACTCGAGGTCCATGCGGTCGACGATCACGAAGTCGCGGATTGAGAGTGAACGCAGCATTGCCAGTAACGGGTGATGAGTTATGAGTTATGAGTAATGAGTGATGAGTGATGGGCAACGAGAAGATTTCCCCGGGTTTCACCCTTCACCCATCACTCATTACTCATCACGACTCACTCGCGGTTCCAGTTCAGTTTCTCACGCAGCATGCCGTAATAGCTATGACCGACCGGGTGCAGCAGTTTGATGGTGTGCGAATAACGCCGCACCACGACGCGGTCTGCGGCGCGCAGCTCGAAATGCGAATGGCTGTCGAAATGAGCGCGCGGATCGTCGGCACTCTGGATCACGATTTCAACCATGCACTCGCTGCTGATGACGATAGGGCGGTTGGACAGCGTATGCGGGCACACCGGCACCAGCGTCATCACTGAAAGCGATGGGTGCACGATGGGGCCGCCCGAGGACAGCGCGTATGCGGTTGAACCCGTGGGCGTGGCGACGATCAGGCCGTCGGAGCGCTGGGTGTAAATCTGCTGGCCATCGATATGAATCTCGAATTCGATCATGCTGCCCATCGCGCCCTTGCTGACAGCGACGTCGTTGAAGGCCAGCACATCGAACACCCGCCGGTCTTCTCTGAAAACCTCGGCCTGCAGCAACATGCGCTCCTCGGCCACGAACTTGCCGTCGAGTATCGCGCCTATGGTCTCTACCATGGTATCGGTCGAGATGTCGGTCAGAAAACCCAGCCGGCCCTGATTGATGCCGACCAGCGCCACGTCAAAGGGTGCGAACGTGCGCGCAATATTGAGCATGGTGCCATCACCGCCGATAACGATGGCCAGATCGGCCTGCTTGCCCAGTTCTTCGAGCTGCAATACCGGATACGGGCAATCCCTGACATGAGATGCCGTCAGGCGGTCGAGCAGCACCGCAACGCCCCGCCCCGCCAGGAACTTCGCCAGCCGCAGGAGCGGTTCGACGACCTCGGGGCTCTTGTATTTTCCGATCAGCGCAACGGTCTTGAACGACGTTTTCATGCCCGAATTAAACCATAATTTTTTGGCCAGCGGTAAGCGGTGGAAGATCAGCCTCGAACCGTAATCGGCAGGCTGCTCAAGCAGTTAGCACTCCTGCTCACCGCACACCGGTTTTGTGTAGAATAGGTTCATGTCAGCCGACGTCGCCACCTTGAACGAACGTGCCCAGATCCTGCTCAAAACGCTGGTCGAGCGCTACATCGCCGATGGCCAGCCGGTGGGTTCGCGAGCGCTGTCGAAATACTCCGGGCTCGACCTGTCTCCCGCCAGCATCCGCAATGTCATGGCCGATCTCGAAGAGATGGGCTTTATCACCAGCCCCCACACCTCGGCCGGGCGTGTGCCGACCGCGCGCGGTTATCGTTTTTTTGTCGATACGCTGCTCAAAATAAAGCCGCTCGACACCATAGAGATCAATCAGCTTGAAGGCCAGCTGCATTCTGAGAACACCCAGCGACTGGTCTCCTCCGCGTCCCAGCTCCTGTCGGATCTGACGAGTTTCGCGGGTGTGGTAATGACACCGCGCCGCAGCTCCGGTTTCCGGCACATCGAATTTCTGAAGCTGTCGGAAACGCGCATCCTGCTGATCCTGGTAACGCCGGAAGGCGATGTGCAAAACCGCATCATTTTCACGGAGAAACCGTTTTCGCCCTCCGAACTGACCGAAACGGCGAACATCCTCAATCAGAAATATACGGGACTGACGTTCGACGAGGTCAGAAAACGTGTCCACGCCGAACTCAGGCAATTGCGCGAAGAAATGACCCGCCTCATGACGGCGGCACTCGATGCCGGCAGCCAGGCGGAAAGCGAATCTTCCGAGGATTTCGTGATTTCAGGCGAAGGCAATTTACTCGACATCCAGGAACTGTCATCCAACATGACGAACCTGAAGAAACTATTCGCGCTGTTCGAGAGCAAAACCGGGTTGCTGCAGATCCTTGACATCAGCAACCGCGCCCACGGCGTGCAGATTTTCATCGGCGGCGAGTCGGGCCTTATCCCGCTGGATGAGTGCAGCGTGGTCACGGCCCCCTACGAAATCGAGGGCCAGATCGTCGGCACCGTCGGCGTCATCGGCCCCACGCGCATGGCCTATGAGCGCGTGATCCCCATCGTCGACATCACCGCCAGACTGCTCTCGAGCGCGCTGGCGCAGCGTTGAGGCGGTCATGAGTAATGAGTGATGAATAACGGCAAAATCCCGACTGTCGTTGTTATTGCCCATTACCCGTAACGCATTACCCATCGCCATGCTGCCCGAACCGCAATTCAATCACGGCACGCCTCCGCGCATCGGCGTGCTGCTGGTCAATCTCGGCACGCCCGAGGCTCCGACGGCGCCGGCGGTGCGTACTTACCTCAGGGAATTTCTCTCCGATCCACGGGTAGTGGAAATCCCCCGGTTACTGTGGTCGGTGATTCTCAATCTGTTCGTGCTCACCACCCGTCCCAAAGCCTCGGCCGCGCGCTACGCGCAGGTATGGATGGGCGAAGGCTCACCGCTGAAGGTGCACACTGAGCGGCAGACGACGATGTTGCGCGGCTACCTTGGAGAGCGCGTCAAATTCCCGCTGATCGTGGATTACGCCATGCGGTATGGCGCGCCTTCGATCGCAAGCAAGCTGCAGAAACTCAAAGCCCAGAACTGCGACCGCATTCTGCTGCTGCCGCTGTATCCGCAGTATTCGGCGAGCACCACTGCAACGGTATTCGACGCCGCATTTGCCAGTCTGGCGCAGATGCGCAACATGCCGGCGCTGCGCACGGTCAGGCATTTTCACGACCACACCGGATATATCAATGCGCTGGCGCAAAACATCCGAGATTACTGGATGAAAAACAACCGCCCGGATCAACTCATCATGAGTTTTCACGGCGTGCCGCGCTTCACTCTGGACAAAGGCGATCCCTATCATTGCGAATGCCAGAAAACCGGGCGCCTGCTGGCTGAAGCGCTGAATTTGAAACCCGAGCAATACCAGATCACATTCCAGTCGCGTTTCGGCCGTGCTGAGTGGCTCAAACCCTATACCGCGGAAATGCTGGCCCGGCTGGGAAAACAGAAGGCCGGCCGCGTCGACATCGTGTGCCCCGGGTTCGTCGGCGACTGCCTGGAAACCCTGGAAGAAATCGCGATCGAAGGCAAGACCATCTACCTGCAGGCCGGTGGCCGCGAATATCACTACATCCCCTGCCTCAACGAGCGCGACGACTGGATACAAACGCTGACCGACATCGTGCTCAAGAACCTGCTGGGCTGGACCCTGAGCGTATCCGAAGATGCGCTTGATGCGTCGCGCGCGCGCGCCATGGGCATGGGCGCCAAGAGCTAGGGATGAGGGATGAGGGATGAGGGATAAAATAAGAACCTGAAGCACGGCAGTGAAGCTGTTACAAGCCCCATCCCTCATCCCTCATCCCTCATCCCTCCTTCAGCAGCATCGCCTCCACCCGCGCCATGATCTCCTTCTGCTCCACCGTCGACATTCCATTCAACGCGCGCTGCCACTGCGGAAACAAGTTGTTCTCCTCGCGATACTCGTGTTTTGCCATGGTGCCGGACAGAATCGAGCTGTAAGCCGCAAGCTCCCCGGCGGGCAGAGGATCCTGCGCCAGGCATTCCTCGATCAGTGACAGTTGGGCCAGAATTTCAACGTGCTCACGCTGCATGATGGGCTGCGGTGCGTCCTGCGGTTGCTCTCCGGCCGGCGCCAGAAGGGGTGCAAGCAATCCGTCCTCGACCTCGATATGGCGTTTGAGCACCGACGCGAAATCCTGCAGCAGCGGCACCGCGCCGGCGGCATCGCCGCGGTTCAGATATTGTATGGCGCTGCCGAGCAACGCATTGAGGCGCTTATGATCGCGCGTCAGCGCATCCGGCACATCCTGCACTGCCACATCCTCTCGACGCTGCACGTCCACCTGCCAGCCGCCCTCCACTTCACGAATTTCATAAGCCAGGTTGTGACGCAACTGCAGATTGAGGCTTTGCATGACGAGTGAAGGCTCGTCCGCAGTCAGCAGAATCACGACCTGGCTCCGCTTCATCTCCCTTAACGTGTAAAATGCGGCGCTTTGCAGATGACTGGATGGCACTTCACGCAAGTCCAACATAGTGGTCTGTTGCTCCATGAGATGGGTCGTTTTCCAGGGTGATGCTACAAGTTGATTATTACGGTCTGATGTAAGCAGATCGATTATAATCTAATATAATCAATAGCTTATGTTTTTTGCCGTCAGCACTTGAATTAGTGTGAATCGCCCCAATAAACAAAGGGTTGAACGATAAAGGAACGAACAAGCATGCAGGATACCCCCGAACTCAGCGGCTCGGATCAAACCGCCCCCGAGCAAACCCAGACTCCGGCCGAAACGGTGGAGACGACAGAAGCCATGCCCAGCCTCGAAGCTCTGCTGAAAAAAGCCGAACTCGACGCTCAGGAACATCACGACGCCTGGTTGCGCGCCAAAGCCGAGGCGGACAACGTACGCAAACGCGCGCAGACCGAAGTCACCAATGCCCATAAATTCGCAGTCGAAAGTTTCGCGTCCGAACTGCTCGCGGTCAAAGACAGCCTGGAGGCTGCGCTGGCCGCCGAAACCGCCACGGTCGACAGCATGAAAAGCGGGGTGGAACTCACCCTCAAGCAGTTGAAAGCCGTATTCGACAAATTCAATCTGGCCGAGATCGATCCGGCAGGTGAGAAATTCGACCCCCACCATCACCAGGCCATCACCATGGTGGAAGCCGATGCCGCACCGAACACCGTGGTTCAGGTCATGCAAAAAGGCTATCGCCTGCATGAGCGCGTGATCCGGCCGGCTATGGTCACGGTGTCCAAGGCCAAGAGCTGACGCTTGAAAGCCGGGGCCTTAACCCCATATTGAACGTAGTGACGAATTTTCAGGAAAACTAACGAGGTAGCGAGGCAAATCATGGGAAAAATCATAGGAATCGACCTGGGGACGACTAATTCGTGCGTCGCCGTAATGGAAAACGGCAAGCCGAAGGTGATCGAGAACTCCGAGGGCGCGCGGACGACACCGTCTATCGTTGCTTATATGGAAGACGGCGAAGTGCTGATGGGCGCACCCGCCAAGCGTCAGGCGGTCACCAACCCGCAGAACACCCTGTACGCGGTAAAGCGCCTGATCGGCCGCCGCTTCGAGGAAAAAGAGGTCCAGAAAGACATCGCCCTGATGCCGTACAAAATCCTCAAGGCTGACAACAATGACGCCTGGGTCGAGGTGCGCGGCAAGAAGATCGCGCCGCCCGAGGTATCCGCCCAGGTCCTGATCAAGATGAAGAGGACCGCCGAGGATTATCTCGGCGAACCGGTCACCGAGGCGGTGATCACGGTGCCCGCCTACTTTAACGACTCACAGCGCCAGGCCACCAAGGACGCCGGCCGCATCGCCGGCCTCGAAGTCAAGCGCATCATCAACGAACCGACCGCGGCCGCGCTTGCGTTCGGCATGGACAAGAAAAAGGGCGACCGCAAGATCGCAGTTTATGATCTGGGCGGTGGCACCTTCGATATTTCCATCATCGAAATCGCCGAAGTCGATGGCGAACACCAGTTTGAGGTGCTGTCGACCAACGGCGACACATTTCTTGGTGGCGAGGATTTCGATCAACGCCTGATGGATTACCTGTGCGACGAGTTCAAGAAGGAATCGGGCCTTGATCTGCGCAAGGACATGCTCGCGCTGCAGCGCCTGAAAGACGCGGCGGAAAAAGCCAAGATCGAGCTCTCATCCTCGCAGCAAACCGACATCAATCTGCCGTACATCACGGCCGATCAGTCGGGCCCCAAGCATCTCACGCTCAAGATCACGCGCGCCAAGTTCGAAAGCCTGGTCGACGAACTGGTCGAGCGCACCATGGCGCCGTGCCGTACCGCGATCAAGGATGCCGGCGTCAAGATTTCCGACATCGAAGACATCATTCTCGTCGGCGGCCAGTCGCGCATGCCGAAGGTGCAGGAAAAAGTGAAGGAGTTCTTCGGCAAGGAACCGCGGAAGGACGTCAACCCGGATGAGGCGGTGGCGGTTGGCGCCGCGATCCAGGCCGGCGTGCTGCAGGGCGAGGTCAAGGAGGTGCTGCTGCTCGACGTCACGCCGCTGTCGCTGGGCATCGAAACGCTGGGCGGCGTCATGACCAAGCTGATCCAGAAAAACACCACGATCCCGACCAAGGCCAACCAGGTATTTTCAACGGCCGAAGACAACCAGAGCGCGGTCACCATCCACGTGCTGCAGGGCGAGCGCGATGTGGCTTCCGGCAACAAAAGCCTCGGTCAGTTTAATCTGACCGACATCCCGACCGCGCCGCGCGGCATGCCGCAAATCGAGGTCACGTTCGACATCGACGCCAACGGCATTCTGCATGTATCGGCCAAGGACAAAGCCACCGGCAAGGAAAACAAGATCAAGATCCAGGCGAGCTCGGGTCTCTCGGAAGAAGAGATCAATCGCATGGTCAGCGATGCCGAGGCCCATGCCGAAGAAGACAAACAAGCGCTGGAACTCGTCAACGCGCGCAACCAGTGCGATGCGCTGGTGCATTCAGTGAAGAAGTCGATGAAGGACCACGGCGATCAACTCGATGCCGAAGAGAAAGGCAAGATCGAGACTGCGCTCAATGAGGCCGAGGAAGCGCTGAAGAAAGACGACAAGGCGGAGATCGAAGCCAAGTCCGAAGCGCTGGCCACGGCGTCGCACAAGCTCGCGGAAAAAATGTACGCACAGGAACAGGCGAAACAGGCGCAGACCGGGGGCGGCGAACAGGCCGCGGCGGACAGCGACAAGAAACCGAATGACGACAATGTGGTCGATGCGGAGTACGAAGAAGTCAAGGACAAGAAATAAGTTAAAACAAAATCCTCACCGCAAAGACGCGAAGGCCGCAAAGAACACGCAAAGAAAGCGGATTCTTTGCGCAACCTCTGCGTCTTTGCGTCTTTGCGGTTATTGATTGAAAGAAATGGCTAAAAAAGATTACTACGAAGTATTGGGATTGAGCCGGGACGCCTCCGCGGAGGACATCAAGAAGTCGTACCGCAAGCTCGCCATGAAGCACCATCCGGACCGCAACCCGGATAATCCGAAATCCGAAGAGCGCTTCAAGGAAGCCAAGGAAGCCTACGAAATACTGACTGACGCCAGCAAGCGCGCCGCCTACGACCAGTACGGCCACGCCGGGGTCGACGCGGCGGCGGGAGCGGGCGCGGGTGCCGGCTTTGGCAATTTCTCGGACGCTTTCGGCGACATATTCGGCGACATATTCGGCGGCGGCCGTCAGCGGTCCAACGTCTACCGCGGCGCCGATTTGCGCTACAACCTCGAGATTTCCCTGGAAGACGCGGCGCGCGGCACCGAAACGCGCATCCGCATCCCGGCGATGGAGGAATGCCAGACCTGCCACGGCAGCGGCGCCAAGCCCGGCACCAGCCCCACCACCTGCACCACCTGCAACGGACACGGCCAGGTGCGCATGCAGCAGGGATTTTTCTCCATCCAGCAGACCTGCCCCAAATGCCACGGCAGCGGCAAGATCGTGGCCTCGCCCTGCGCCGCCTGTCATGGCGCCGGACGCATCAAGCAGCACAAGACGCTGGCGGTAAAAATTCCCGCGGGTGTGGATGAAGGCGACCGCATCCGGCTCTCAGGCGAAGGCGAAGCCGGCGTCAATGGCGGCCCGTCAGGCGACCTTTACGTGGTGATCCATATCAAGGCGCACGCGGTGTTCCAGCGCGATCACAACGATCTGCACTGCGAGATGCCGATCAGCTTCACCACTGCCGCACTGGGCGGCGAAATCGAAATCCCGACGCTCGACGGCTACGCCAAGATCAAGATTCCTCCGGAAACCCAGAGCGGCAAGGTATTTCGCCTGCGCGGCAAGGGCATCAAGGGCGTGCGCTCAAGTTCGCACGGCGACTTGATGTGTCACATGGTCCTCGAAACGCCGGTCAAACTGACTGCGCGCCAGAAAGAACTGCTGGCGGAACTCGAGGCCATCAACCAGAAAAGCGCCGGCCATCACAACCCGCGCGCCAAATCGTGGATGGACAAGGTCAAAGAATTTTTTGAGCCGTAAAAGGTCGACCTGGAGGCGAAACCTAGCGCCTCCGGTCCTTGTTCAGTTCCTCTTCGGCGCGCTTGACCTCATCTTCGTTCGTACGCTGGCGCGCACGATACTCTTCAGAAAAATGCGAACCGCCGCCCGCGGTGCCTATGCGGTCGCCCGGCTTCGGCGTCCTGCCAAGTTCCAGTGCATCCCGCGCTTTCTTGAGTTTCGCGCTCGTATCCTCGGATCTCAGGCGTTCCGTCTCCTGTTCTTTCAGAAGTTTTTCGGCCTGGCGGTTCGCCTCGGCGCCGGCGGCCAATTCACGCTGGCGCGCAGCCTCGATCACCGCCGGATCCGGCGGTGGCGGGGCTGTCACATTGCCCACGACCCTTGCCCCGGGAACAGGCGTGTCCGAATAAATGGTCTTGCCGTCAGGCGTGAGGTATTTCTTCAGAGTCTGCGCGTCGCCGTCCTGCGCCCAGCCAGCCAGTGCGATCACCATGGCGCACGCCATCCAACCCACCCTCACAACCTGACCGGTTTTATCGTTTGCCATGACTGGATTCCCCCGCAACAGGCATTCAGACCCCATCCCGCAGACTCTGGTTCGAAAGCATAGCAGTGTTCACAGCACACGAAAACCCGCCCGGGAACCGGCGCCGCCCTCGAACCAATCTCAGTCGAGGGCAAGAAGCACATGACCGATCTTCTCGCCGCGCTCGACGGCAAGATGGGCGGCCACCGCCTCGGCCAACGGGAACCGTGCAGCAACTGCAAAAATCGGCTGTGTTGTCGCAATCCAGCGCGCAATATCTGCTTGTGCCTGCGCCTTGGCCGTGTCCGGCATGGTGTAGACGAACACCGGACGGATCGTCGGATTGAGCTGGAACAGGTCGCGGTAGGGAAATTTCGGATCGAGATCGCCCATAGAAGCGTAGGATGCGATCACCCCGTTGTTCTGTAATATTTTTGACGTCACAGGCAGGTTCTTGCCGAAATCAACATCCACCACGCGGTCGACGCCGCCCACTGTCGAACGTATGCGCTCGACGACGTTTTCGTTGCGGTAATTGATCGCGATATCCGCACCGGCTGCACGCGCGTGTTCCGCCTTGGCTTCCGAACTGACTGTCGTCACCACCCTGGCTCCGGCCCATTTCGCGAGCTGGATCGCGTAGTGTGCGACCACGCCCGCACCGCCGGTCACCAGCACGGTCATTCCGGCTATCGGTCCATCTGCAAACAAACAGCGGTGAGCCGTCATCACAGGAATGCCCAGGCACGCGCCCTGCCCGAACGATATCGTGTCCGGCAGAGGCACGGCGAGCGCCGCTGGCAGTGTAATGTACTGCGCGCTGGTACCGAGCGGCCGTTCCCACTGGCCGTTGAAGGTCCACACCCGCTCACCTATGCGCTGCGGATCGACACCCGCGCCAACCTGATCAATCACGCCGGCGCCATCACTGTTGGGAATAATGCGCGGCCACCGGATCGGCCGGCTGCCGGCGCGCGCTTTCACGTCGGACGGATTGACGGCCGAAACATGCAACCGTACGCGCACCTCACCCGGACCCGCCACAGGGTCGGGCAAGTCGCCAACCTTCAGCACCTGCGCTGCCGGTCCGTTTTTTTCATACCACGCTGCACGCATAGCGCATTCTTTCATAAAAAAACGGGTCGCGGCGCACCCGCCGCAACCCGTTGCTATTTAGGGGTCTCTCAAAGTGCCTGGAAAGACCTCCGGCCTTACTGCTGCAAATGGCTCTCCTTGACGACTTTCGCGTATTTCGCTATCTCCGACTTGATGTAGGCGCCGAAACTGTCTGCGCTGCCACCTAGTGGATCAGCGCCGAGGCTGGCTAGCCGCTGCCGCACATCAGGCAGTTGCAGCGCCTTGTTGATATCGGCATTGAGCCGTTTGACCACCGCTGTCGGCGTGCCCGCCGGCAGCACGGCGCCGTACCAGTTGATCATGTCATAACCGGCGAAAGAAACCCCTGATCAGCCAGGCAATCCCGATCAGGCCGAGAAAACCGAAAGCACTTTGCAGAATAAGGGACAAGATTTATACCCCATGCTGTTGAACTGATCCTGGATAATCCTGTTAACCCTGTCCATTAATTTGTTCAGATAATTTAACTCCGCCGCCAGATCGTGCCTTGCGGCGCGTCTTCCAGCATAATGCCCGCATCCAGCAACTCCTTGCGGATGCGGTCGGACTCGGCGAAGTTTTTCGCCTTGCGCGCCGCCGCGCGCTCGGCAATCAGCTGCTCGATGTGCCCGGCATCCAGCCCGCCGCTCGCAGGTAAAGCCTGGAGAAACGCATTGGGATCGCGCTGCAGCAACCCCAGTATCGCAGCCAGCGACTTGAGCAGCCGCGCAGCAGCCGGCGAGCGGCTTTTGTTCAGTTCGTTGGCCAGATCAAACAACACCGCCATCGCTTCGGGTGTGTTGAAATCGTCGTTCATCGCTTCCTGGAAACGCCTGGCGTACGGATTTCCCCAGTCGACAACATCGACGGCAGCTTCCATACCCTTTAACGCGGTGTAGAGCCGGGTCAGCGCCTGTCTGGCATCATCGATGTGCTGGTCCGAATAATTGAGCGGACTGCGGTAGTGCGCGCGAATGATGAAAAAACGCACGACCTCGGGATCGTATGCCTTGAGAATGTCGCGCACGGTGAAAAAATTTCCGAGCGACTTCGACATTTTCTCGGTCATTTCACCTTTCTGGACGCGCACGAATCCGTTGTGCATCCAGTAATTGACGAACTTGCAGTCGTGCGCGCCTTCGGACTGGGCGATTTCGTTCTCGTGATGGGGAAACTGCAGATCCTGGCCGCCGCCATGAATATCGAAGTGCCTGCCGAGCAGGGAACTCGACATCACCGAGCATTCGATATGCCAGCCCGGGCGGCCTTTGCCCCACGGCGAATCCCAGGACGGCTCCCCCGCCTTCGCCTGTTTCCACAGCACGAAATCGAGCGGATCCTGTTTGGCACGATCAACCCCGACGCGCTCACCGGCGCGCAACTCGTCGAGCGACTTGCCGGAGAGCTTGCCGTAATTCGGAAACTTGCGCACCGAGTAATTGACGTCGCCGTTCGTGGCCTGGTAGGCAAGGCCGCGCTGCTGCAGCCCGGCGATCATGTCGAGCATGCCCGGCACGAACTGCGTCGCGCGCGGCTCGGCGTCGGGCTTGTCGATACCTAGCGCTTCAGCGTCTTCGTCCATCGCACGGATGAAGCGCGCTGTTAGCTCAGCCATCGGTTCTTTGTTTTCCTGGGCGCGCCTGATGATCTTGTCGTCGATATCGGTGATATTTCGCACATAGGTGACCTCGAAACCCGATGCGCGCAGCCAGCGGCTCACCACATCGAACACCACCATCACCCGGGCATGGCCCAAGTGGCAATAATCATAAACCGTCATGCCGCACACGTACATGAGGGCTTTTCCGGGAGTAATTGGCACAAACTCCCGTTTTTCACGCATTAATGAGTCATAAATCTTCAGCATGAATTTTTGTCTTAAGGCGGTCCATTCGGCCGGATTTCGGGGAAAATGCCGCCAAATCCGGCGCGAATTCAGCTGCGCATTTTTCAACCAGAACCGGCCTGTAAAAAACGGAGTTTGAATTAGCCGGGGTTCTTGGTAGAATTTCGAGGATTTAGCAACTAAACTCCTGAAAAATTCGAGGAAAGTATAGCATAATGACGCCACGCAGCATCGCCGCTTTCGCCTCAACTCTGGCCGTGATTCTCCTGCTCGGCGCATCACCTGTGCAGGCTCAGAACGAGGCCCTTCAGGAAGTCAATCAACTGTTCCGGCAAGGTCAGCTGGACAAAGCGCTGGACCGCGTCAACGCATTTCTTGCGACCCAACCCAAAGAAGCGCGCGGCCGTTTTCTCAAGGGGCTGATACTCACCGAACAGAATAAACCCGCCGAAGCGATCAAGGTATTCACCGCGCTCACGGAAGATTATCCGGAACTGCCCGAACCCTACAACAATCTCGCGGTGCTGTATGCCTCGCAGGGTCAGTTCGACAAGGCGCGCAATGCGCTGGAAATGGCGATACGCACGCATCCGAGCTACGCCACTGCTCATGAAAACCTGGGCGATATTTACGCCAAGATGGCGAGCCAGGCTTATGACAAGGCGCTACAACTCGACCGCAGCAATCCCACCGCAAAAACCAAGCTCAATATGATCAAGGAGCTATTCTCCACTGGTCAGCGCCCACCGAAGGTGGCCATGGCCAAGACCGACACCGCGCCGAAAACTGCGCCAGTAGCCGCTCCCGCTGCCAAGCCAGCTGCCAAGCCCACAGTAACGGCTCCGGCAACCCCCGCCACCAAGGCCCGGGCAGTAGTCGCCCCTGTTGCAGCACCGGCAGCGCCTGCACCCAAGGTGGAACCCACGCCGCCCAACAATGCCGATGCCGTCATGCAGGCGGTCAACGGCTGGGTGAACGCGTGGTCGGAAAATGATGTGCCGGGTTATCTTGCGCACTACGCACCCACATTCAAAACACCCAATGGAATGTCACGTCGGGACTGGGAAGCGCAGCGCCAGGCGCGCATTGCCAAACCGAAAAAAATCAAGGTTGTACTCGAGGCCCCCAAGGTGACTTTCGAGGATCAGAACCACGCCAAAGTGACATTCCGCCAGATTTACCGATCAGACAGCTTCAAGGCCGATGGAACCAAGACGCTGGTATTGGTCAAAGCAGGTGACAAATGGCTCATTCTGCAAGAACGCGCCGGCAGTTGATCAGTCCGGCGAACAGGGAATTCCTCATGCGGTGTGTTCCCCGTGCTGCGCTCGGATTGGCGTTTGCCCTGGGCACCGTAGCCGCACACGCAATGGGCGGACTACCGCTGCAGCAGAAACTGCTTGAGCGCCAGGACGCCGTCCATGCGCCCGATGCACCGCTGTTCAAGACCTTGCTTGAGATCAAGAACAACCATCTCGATGTAGCGCTCCGGGAAATCGACCAGGTGATCCTGGCGTATCCCAACTTCCGCCTCGCTCACCTCATCAAAGGCGACTTGCTTCTGGCGCGGTCGCGACCGCTGACCACCATCGGCAACGATCCGAACGCGCCAAAGGATCGCCTTGCGGATTTACGCGAGGAGGTAGTGGCCCGGCTCGCGCGCCACCAGCAGCAACGACCCGTCAACCGCGTGCCGCGCTATCTGCTGCAGTTACATCCGGAACAGAAATACGCGTTTGTGGTCGACGCCGCCAAGTCCACCCTCTACGTATTCGAAAACCATCTCGGCATGCCACGCTATGTCGCCGACTATTACATCAGCAGCGGCAGAAACGGCTTCGACAAGTTGAGGGAAGGCGACAAGAAGACCCCGGTCGGCGTTTATCACGTGACGAGCAGGATGCCGCGTGAAAAGCTCGCCGATCTCTACGGCGTCGGCGCGTTCCCGATCAACTACCCCAACGAATGGGACAAGCGCCGGGGGCGCAATGGTTCGGGCATCTGGCTGCACGGCACGCCAAGCGATACCTACAGTCGTCCACCGCGCGCGAGCGACGGATGCGTCGTGCTGACCAACCAGGATCTTGAAGCCATCACCCAGAACGTCCAGGTCGGCCTCACACCGGTCATCATCACTAACACCATAGAATGGGTAAACCCGGACGCCAGCATATCCCTGCGCCAGGAACTGGCCCGCAACATCGAATCGTGGCGCCAGGACTGGGAAAGCCGTGCTACCGATAAATACCTCGCCCACTACGGGGCGAGTTTCACCGCGGGCAAGCAGAATTTTGACAGCTGGGCCCGGAAGAAGCGCCAGATCAATGCCGGCAAGACTTGGATAAAGCTGAAAGTCGACAATGTCAGCATGTTTCTCTATCCGGGCATGGACAACCTTGCAGTGGTCACGTTTGACCAGAATTACGAGAGCAACAACCTGTCCGACAGCATGCGAAAACGCCAGTACTGGATAAAAGAGGGCAGCGGCTGGAAAATTGTTCACGAGGGCGCTGCCTAGCGCCTGTTAACAATTACCGCGTGAGATGCGTTATAGCCAACATTGTCGATAACAAGGCGCTTGTCGCAGCCCGAATCGCCTCCGTCGCACGCATGTGGGAATTGATAACAGGCTCCAGTCCCCGCAGTTGAAAGTCTGATTCAAACCTGGGCTGGCGGATGCCGGCCCGATTCTCTGGAAAATCATGCTTAAGAAAATGATGCTCAACATACTTAGATCCACCTTTGCTGTTTTCGCCCTGCTCGTCGCTTTCAGTGCCAGCGCCGCCAATCCGCAGGTCGAACTGACCACCAACATGGGTCGCATCACGCTGGAACTTTATCCCGACAAGGCGCCACAGACGGTGGACAATTTCCTGCAATACGTGAAAGAGGGTTTTTATGACGGCACGGTGTTTCATCGCATCATCCCGAATTTCATGATCCAGGGCGGCGGCTTTACGGCGGACTTCAACCAGAAAAAGACGCGTGGGCCAGTCAAAAACGAGGCTGCCAGCGGCCTGAAGAACACCGTTGGCACCGTTGCCATGGCGCGCACGTCGGATCCACATTCGGCAACGGCCCAGTTTTTTATCAATATCGCCGATAACGATTTCCTGAACTTTACCGCGCCTACGCAACAGGGCCACGGCTATGCGGCGTTCGGCAAAGTCGTCAAGGGCATGGACGTAGTCGAGAAAATCGCCCGGGTCGCCACCGGACCGGGCAAGCCGCCACACAGTGATGTGCCGCGCAAACCGGTAATCATCGAGCGCGCACAAATAATTGATACATCCGTCAAATCAACGAAATAGGAATACATCATGGTCAAGCTGCACACTAATCACGGCGTCATCACCCTCGAACTCGACGCTGACAAGGCGCCCGCAACGGTGGCCAATTTCCTGCAATACGTGCAGGACGGTTTTTTCAGCAATACCGTATTTCATCGTGTCATCGACGGCTTCATGATCCAGGGCGGTGGATTCGAGCCCGGCATGAAACAAAAGCCGACGCGAGAAAAGGTCAAAAACGAGGCGAATAATGGATTAAAAAACGACGAGTACACCGTCGCCATGGCGCGCACGCAGGATCCGCACTCCGCCACCGCGCAGTTCTTCATCAACATTGCCGACAACAACTTCCTGAATCATACGGCGCCAACGCCACAGGGCTGGGGCTATTGTGTGTTCGGCAAGGTGGTCGACGGCACCGATGTCGTCGACAAGATCAAGAAGGTCAAGACCGGCAGCCGCGGCATGCATCAGGACGTGCCCGCCGAGGATGTGGTGATCGAGAAAGCGGAAGTGGTCTGATAGCTGTGAAGGGTAATGAGCGAAGGGTGAAGAGTAAAACCTAAGGCCTGTTAACCATTACCCATATTTCATTGCCTATCAAGTAGAAATGCACACTCTGTTCATTTCCGATCTTCACCTGTGTGCCGACCGGCCGCACATCAACCAGCAGTTTTTTGATTTTGTTGCAAAAACGGCCTCCCACGCCGAGGCTCTCTATATCCTCGGTGATCTGTTTGAATCGTGGGCCGGCGACGATGAACTCTCCGACCCCTTCAACGCCGCCGTCGCTGACGCCCTCCGGCAACTCGAGGGCAAAGGCGTCACGGTGTTCTTCATACACGGCAATCGTGACCTGCTCATCGGCCCGAAATTTGCGGCACGCTGCGGCGCGCAATTGATCCCCGATCCGACGCTGCTCGATCTTTACGGTACACGCACGCTCGTCATGCACGGCGACACGCTGTGTACCGACGACATCGATTACCAGAAATTCCGCGTCTACGCGCACAACCCCGAAAACCAGCAAAAATTTCTCACGCAACCGCTGGCAGCCAGGAAACAGCAAATGCTCGGCTTACGCGCCGAAAGCACACGCAGCAAACAGGCCAAATCCGGGGACATCATGGATGTCTCCACGGCCGCCGTGGAGCAGGTTCTGCGCGAACAGCACTATCCGAGAATAATTCACGGCCACACCCACCGTCCCGCGCGACACGTGCACTCCGTCGACGGCCACGCCTGCGAGCGCTGGGTGCTGAACGACTGGTACCAGCGCGGCGGCTATCTGCGCTGTGACGCCAGCGGTTGCCAGATGATTTATCTGTAATTCCGGTTGCGCGCCGACATCAAGTCATGAGCAAATGAAGACGGCGCTTGGCATTGCCCCTGTTGTGATCAGCTTCGCGTTGCTGGCAGCACACTTTCTGCGCGCGTCCCAGCTGGCGCTGGTAGTGCTGTGCGTGGCTTTAGCGCTGCTGCTGGCGATACCACGGCGCTGGGCTGCGCGCGCCATACAGGCGGCGCTGGTTGCCGGCGCGATCGAATGGATGCTGACCTTGGTGCTGATCGTGCAACAGCGCATGGCCGGCGGGCTGCCTTACCTGCGCACCATGCTCATTCTTGCGGGAGTCATCGTCTTCACGCTGGCCTGCGTGTTTACGTTCCTGCTCCCCGCCATGCGCATGCGCTACCGGCTCGATAAGACTGCGCATGACGAGACGTAAGAGACAAACGTTACGCTGTGATCGCTCGAACGTCCGCCGTACTGCTCTCGTATTATTTTTCCCTTCTTGGCGTCTTGTCGGTGAAATAATCTAGCTTAAGCCCCGCGCCAGATCGGCCTTGATGTCCTCGATGTTTTCGAGGCCCACGGCCACCCGCAACAGCCCGTCACCTATCCCCGCCGCGACGCGCGCCTCGGCCGTAATGCGGCCGTGAGTCGTTGACGCCGGGTGGGTGATCGTGGTCTTGGTGTCGCCAAGGTTGGCGGTAATCGAGATGAGTTTCGTGGCGTCCACAATGCGCCAGGCCGCATCCTTGCCGCCCTTCACCTCGAACGACACGATAGCCCCGCCGCTTTTCTGCTGGCGCATGGCCAGTTCGTGCTGCGGGTGGGAAGGTAGCCCCGGGTGATAGACGCGCGCAATCGCCGACTGCGTCTCGAGCCAGCGCGCCAGTTCCAGTGCTGCGGACGACTGCGCATCCACGCGCAATCGCAGCGTCTCCAGCCCTTTCAGTATTACCCAGGCATTGAACGCACTCAGGGTGGGCCCGGCGGTGCGCAGGAATCCCAGTACCCCTTCGTATATGACCTCGCGCCTGCCGAGTACGGCGCCGCCCAGCACCCGTCCCTGACCGTCGAGGAACTTGGTGGCAGAGTGAATCACGATGTCAGCACCCAGCGCCAGCGGCTGCTGCAGTGCCGGCGAGCAGAAGCAGTTGTCCACCACCAGCAACGCGCCGGCCTTCCTGGCTACCGCCGCAAGCGCCGCAATGTCGTAGACCTCGGTCAGCGGATTGGACGGCGTCTCGACAAACAGCAAGCGCGTTGCAGGTGACACCGCCGCTTTCCACGCCGCCGGATCGGTGCCCGATACAAAGGTGGTGGCGATGCCAAAGCGTTTCATGATATTGCCAAACAGCTGCACGGTGGCGCCGAACACGCCTGCTGAGCACACGATGTGATCGCCGCTTTTCAACAGGCCCATGACGCAGGACAGGATGGCCGCCATGCCGGACGAGGTCGCGATGCAACACTCCGCGCCTTCAAGCGCCGCCAATCGCGACTCAAATGCCGTCACCGTCGGGTTGGTGAAGCGCGAGTAGATATTCCCCGGTTCCTGGTTGGAAAAACGCGCCGCCGCCGCCGCCGCGGATTTGAATACGAAGCTCGATGTCAGATACATCGCCTCGGAATGCTCGCCGAACTGGCTGCGTTCGATGCCGGCGCGTACTGCCAGAGTTTCCAATTTGTATTGCTCGTTCATATTCATCACCAATGTTCAGACGTAAAAAACCCGCTTTCAGCTTTCGCTAAAAACGGGTTTGCACTCGCTTTAGCCGTATTTGTTTTTCGCCCGACTTTCGCCGGCGGCGCCCGCAAGCTGGTTCTCAAATCGGCGCATGTTTGAAGTTACTCGCGGCTTCAGCGCCTGTCAAGCCTTACGAACAACACGATGCGCAAGCGAGAAAAACACCGACAGGCCTTAACTGTGTGGCGTCTTGATGGCCGTATTGATCGCCTGCAATGCTGCACCCAGTACCTGTGGATAAGGGGCGCAGGCGTCCAGATCAAGAACCCGTGCGCCATTGAAGTGCAGGCGCGGCATCACAGAAATTTTGTCGCGCAACTCGCTGAGGCTATGGTCGGGTTTGCGCGCATGCGCGGTATCGGCATCGATGTTGAGGCGGATCACCAAGGTGGGCTTCTGTTCAGCCATCCACTCGTACAGCTTTTGCTCGCGCGCCGCGAGCTTGCGCACCAGCCAGCTATTGGTACGGTTGGCGGTGAGGCCGGGGCCGTCGTAATGAAAGCCGGGAATCTCCGCCTGCGGGTAGCGATCCGCGATCACCAGCACACCGCGCCGCGAGAGACGCATCACCCGCCGCAGTTGCGCCGCTCGCCACAAGGAAAGCAGGTACATCAACAGCGCAGTGCCGGTGCCGGGCAATTTCAGTCTCATGTCCTGGGCCCGCTGCGCCTTGCCAGCGAGATAGTGCTCGAATCTGACTCCTATAACAGGCAGACCTTTGATTTTATTGCCCATTTCGCCAGAGACCAAGCCCAGATAGCGCCGCTCGGCCGGGCCCCTGTCACGCAGACTGACCAGCAAATCGGCGACAAGCGTGGACTTGCCGGTGCCATCGCAGCCTACCACGGCGACAACGCCGGCAAGGGGGGGATGCGGCTCACCGGTGCGGATAATGGATTCAAGCATGGTGGGCTCGGTTGTCAATTCAGCCGGAGGATAACGACAAATCTTAATCGGCAGGCCACGAAGATATCACATTGTTACCGATATATTAACGAAACGAGATTAAGGTCCTGATGATGCTGCCACGCGACTGCGTTCCTGCAAGGCAGTGCACTCAGGGGGTGTTCCAGTGTGTTGCGATGTCAGTATCACGCCAGCGGCATTGGGCTTTAAGTTGTATCGCCCGGGCGCGGCATCGCGAAGCCCGCGGTGGCCCTCAGTCGAGTGGCGCCTTGATTGCAGTGCTGATCGCATTTAACGCCGCATCCAGTACCTGCGCATAGGGATCGCGGCCATCGAGATCAAGGATGCGCGCGCCATTGAAGTGCAGAGTCGGGAGTACGGCGACTTTATCGCGCAGCATAGCCAACTTGTGATCAGGCTTGCGCGCATGGGCGGTGTCCGCGTCAATATTGAGTCGTATAACTAGCGCCGGGACATGGCTTGCCATCCACTGGTACAGCCGTAGCTCGCGCGCCGCGAGTTTGCGTGCCAGCCAGCTTTCGGTGTTCACAGCACCAAGGCCTGGCCCATCGAAGTAAAACCCCGGCGCTTCCGCTTGCGGGTAGCGATCGGTGATCACCACCACTCCGCGGCGACACAGTGCAAGCATCCTGCGGAACTTGTGCGCGCGCCACAGCGAAAGCAGATAGATCACCAGCGTGGTAGCAGTATCCGGGGCGGTGGTCTTCTTGTCATGAGCACCTGCCGCCTTGCGAACCAGGTAACGCCCGAACGGCGCCCCGATCACCGGCAGACTTCTGATCCAGTCGGCGATGTTGCCCGAAGACTGGCCGAGGTAGAGCAGCTCGGTCGGGCCCTTGTCGCACAAGTAGGCGACCAGATCGGCGGTCAGCGTCGACTTGCCCGAACCATCGCAGCCAATAACAGCAATAACGCCGGCAAGAGGCAGGCGGGGCAGCATATGAGGTGAACGCTTCACGCCTGGCAACCAAATTTTCTACTGGACGCAGTAGTTTACGATGAATTTCGACGCGCATACAATATTGAGCGCATGTTTTGAGTAACTGTCGCTGTGGGCACGTGCTACCCGCTACAAGATGCCATGCCGCACTGTCGTTTCCAAGGACTTGAGAGCGCGCTAGAATACAGCAGTCGGGCTTGGCCGCCTTGGTCGGCCCCGAGCAGTCGGTTCGGGTTGCGAGATTTCGCATCCTATCGCCCATTCCAAGGAGCAACATCCGATGTATCTGAAGGAACTCGCTCGCAGCGGCGAAGCCTTGTTCAGGGTGCGCGGCAATTATCTGATCAGCATGATCATCGTCGGAGCAATGATTGCGTTCTTTTCTGGCGCGACAGCATCGTTCGCCTCAACTGCCGCCAGCAAGGCGTGGTACCGGGTATCGCCGGGCGTTGCCTCGGACAAGACCATGATACGCATCGTCACCAGCGGCTACGACGCGCTGAACACTTCTGGCTTGGCGGAGACATCGCCATCGTGGCCGAATTGAATACCACTGTGCTGTCTCGCTGTACGCCTATAGTGGTGTGGCTGTGATAAGATTGGTGCTCTGCGGTTTGCGCCGCTTCGGTACAACCCTCGAGGTGATTTCCTGATGCCGGGGGAACGTGTAGAACTGGCACCGCTGATCGCCGTTATCGGCTGCGATGGCTCGGGAAAATCCACACTCTGCAAGGAAATTTTGACTTGGATGCGCCCCTACGGTCCGGCCGTGGCGGCCCATTTGGGCAAGCAGTCGGGCAACGTGGGGCGCGCAATCATCCGTTGGCCACTGGTCGGCGCGTGGGCGAGTCGAATGATTGTGCGCAAAACCGATAGCACCCGCGCGCAGCGCGACGACAAGAAGAACCCCGGTCTTTTTACCGCCTTGGTTATCATGGTATTTTTGCTGCGACGCCTGCGCCGGTTCCGGCGGATGCTGGCACTACGGCGCAGTGGTCTGATTGTTGTTACTGACCGCTACCCGCAACTGGACGTGCCTGGCGCATCCGATAGCACAGATTTGTCTGCCACGGCATCGGGTAGCGCGGTGGTGCGGTGGCTGGCACGGCGCGAGCAGGCAGCCTATGAGTGGATGACCAGCTTTCGCCCTGATCTCGTGATCCGCCTCAACGTTGATCTGGACACCGCGTGTGCACGCAAACCAGATCACCGCCGCGAATTGCTGCGTGACAAGGTGGCAGCCATACCGCTGCTGAAATTTAACGGCGCGCCAATTGTCGATGTGGACGCCACCCTGCCATTGGTCGAAGTATTGGCGGCTGCCAAGGCAGCAGTGACCCGCACACTCACCGTGCGTGGCTATACGTCCCATGCCGCATGATTCTGCGCCGCCAGTCCGCTCAGCCAGAGCCCTTTTCTGTACAAATGGGATGCATAATGCCTGATCAGTTCAACCAACCTCATTTAACGATTGAAAGACTTTTATCATGAACGCTCAACTCCCATCCAATAAAAAGTTCGGCTTACTATTTACAGGAGTTTTTTTTGCTCTGGCTCTGTATGGTTATATAAAACACGGATTTTCCATAGCCGTCACTTCTTTTTTTCTCATTAGCTTGTTTTTTTTGGTCGCGAGTTTTCTTAACCCGCCTCTTTTAACCCCCTTAAACAGAGCGTGGTTTTTTTTGGGGCATGCACTGGGCAGGGTGGTCAGCCCGATCGTATTGGGCATCATCTTCTTCGGGCTTTTGACACCAATTGCGTTGATTTCAAGATTATTGGGGCGCGACGACTTAAAGCTTCGCAGGCCCAAGTCCAGTACTTACTGGAGAAAGCCGGTAGGTTCCAATTTAGATTCCGAATCATTTAAAAATCAATTTTGAGGCGGCTATATGAGTTTTCTAAAAG
>CALOEN010000045.1:0-5696 GCA_942492335.1 uncultured beta proteobacterium
CGCGCGGAATCAGACGCCGTTTTTTACCGCCTCATCAGAAAGCAATGCCAGGCGCGCAAGCACCTGATCAGTCCAAGGCGGGAAAAAACCGGCCTGAAGATGCTGCTGGACGAATTGACCTGAGATTCAGCACCGTCACATGGCGCCCACGGTGGCCACGACAACGTTGAGCAACCCCAGTCCCAGATTGACCGCAACCGCGATGCGTATCCGGTTAAGCGCGGCACCGCCCTCTTTCCAGTTCTTCCCGTCCACCGCGCGTTTGAGCGCAGCAAAGGGCGAGGCATACACGTAGGCGAATATCATCGTCATTGCCACACCAATGTAGAGCATGAGATGCACGTAGAACGGAACGCGAGCCGCACCGCCGATCACTGACAGCATGTAAAAACCGCTGCCCAGAACCAGCACCACGGATAACCACACCCAGCCGAAAAAACGCTGCAGCGTTGCCGACCACAATGGCAAACGCTGCGGCGGCTCTAGCAGGCTGGCCGCCGCCGGGCGCAATGCCATATAGGCGAAAAACATCCCGCCCACCCAGATCACCACCCCGAACAGATGCAGCATGATTGATAATTTCATTCGCATTCCTTTTGTAAATTGAAGAGCACAGAAGATTACAGGCGTGAGAGCGGCCTATGCGCCGGATTCAATCAACCGCCGCACCGGAGCAAAGCTGCGCCTGTGCACTGCGGATACGCCATGCTCGTGCAGCGCCGCCAGATGCGCAGCGGTGGGATACCCTTTATGCAGATCGAAGCGGTACTGCGGATAGCGCTGGTGCAGTTCCAGCATTAGCGCATCCCGCGCCACCTTGGCCAGTATCGATGCGGCTGAAATCACTTTCTCCGTGGCGTCTCCCCGGACCACGGCCCGAACCGGCCAGCGCAGTTCGGGGCAATGCAAACCGTCCACCAGAACCTGCCGCGGCTCGACCGCGAGCGCTTCGACCGCCCGGCGCATCGCCAGCAGGCTCGCGCGTAAAATATTGAACTCGTCTATTTCCTCGACCGTGGCACTGGCTACCGCCCATGCCAGCGCCTGCGATTTGATGTGCTGCGCCAGGATTTCCCGTCTGCGGGCAGTAAGTTTCTTGGAGTCTGCCAGTCCCTCAATCGATACGCCGGGACCCAGGATCACTGCAGCTGCAAATACGGGCCCCGCAAGCGGGCCGCGGCCGGCTTCGTCAACGCCACAGATCACGCAACAGTCCCGCCCAGCAGCGGCAGAATAGCGCGCGCCGCCTTGTTCGCGGTGTCCTGATGCAGTTCATGCAGCATGCCGGTAAACCGCGCCTCGATGCGATCCCGGACGGTTTTGTCGAACAACAGATTGAGTACCGCCTGCGAAAGATTTTCCGCGGTCGCGTCCTGTTGGATAAACTCGGGTACGACAAACTCCCCCGCCAGTATATTGGGCAGGCCAAAATAAGGCAGCCGCTGCTGTCTGATCATGAGCCGAAAGCTCAACCATGGCATTTTGTAAGTGATGACCATGGGCCGCCGAAGCAGCGCCGCTTCCAGCGTCACGGTGCCTGACGCCGCTATAACCACGTCAGCCGCGGCCATCGCATCATGCGCGTGTCCAAACAGGATGCTGATATTGAGATCTTCCACCGGGCGGCGATATAGCGCCGCCTCGAAGATTTCCCTGGTCTCGCGACTCACCAGTGGCACCAGAAAACGCGCCCCCGGCACGGCGTTCGCAATCTCCGCCGCCGTGGCCACAAACAGATCTGCCATCTGTTCAAGCTCGCTGACACGGCTGCCCGGCAGCAGCGCGATCACTTTCGCACCTGCCGGCAGCCGCAGCTGCTCCCGGGCGGCCAGCATCCCGGGGAAATCCGCCAGCTGGTCTGCCAGCGGATGCCCGACATAATCCACGGGAATCTGCGCTTCCTTGTAAATTTTCGCCTCAAAAGGAAACACCGTCAGCATTCTGGAGACCGCGCGTTTGATCTTGGTTATGCGCCCGCTACGCCAGGCCCAGATGGACGGACTCACATAATGCACGGTGGGTATGCCCGCTGCCTTGAGCTTGAGCTCGAGACCAAGGTTGAAATCGGGCGCATCAATGCCGATAAACAGTGCCGGCGGATGCTTGCGGAAATACGCCGCAAGCTTGCGGCGTATACCGATAATTTCCATGAAATGCCGCAGGACTTCGACGTAGCCCCGGACTGCGAGTTTTTCCATCGGAAACAACACTTCCATACCGCCGGTCGCTTCCATTCTGGGCCCGCCTATGCCCACGAAGCGCGCGCCCGGCACCTGCTCACGCAGCGCCTTGATCAGATGCGCGCCGAGCAAATCGCCCGAATGTTCGCCCGCAACGATCCCGATCACCGGTGCGGCGCTGCTGGCGAATGGCATCTGGCGGCGGGCAGTCGGTTTAACGGATGATGCCGCGGGTTGAGCCGGCCAGAAATTCCAGCACGGCGGCAATCTCGGGGCATTTCTCGACTTGCTGCGCCAGTTGTTTCCTGGCTTCTTCCAGCGTCAGGCCGGATTTGTACAGCGTTTTATAGGCACGCTTGAGCAGCGTGATGGTTTCGGCGGAAAAACCATGCCGCTTCAGGCCCTCGCTGTTGATGCCGTAAGGCTGCGCCGAATTGCCTGACGCCGTGACATAAGGCGGAATGTCCTGCAGCACGACGGTTCCCACCGCCGTGATGGTGTGGGCGCCTATATGACAGAATTGATGCACGCCGGTAAAACCACCGAGTATCGCGTAATCGCCAACATCCACATGACCCGCCAACGCCACATTATTGGCGAATATGGTGTGATTGCCGATCCGGCAATCGTGCGCCACATGAACGCAGGCCATGATCCAATTATCGCTGCCGATGCGGGTCACGCCGGCATCCTGCACCGTGCCGCAGTTGAAAGTACAAAATTCGCGGACGGTGTTGTTGTCACCAATTTCAAGCCGGGTGGGTTCGCCCGCATACTTCTTGTCCTGCGGCTCTTCACCGATAGACACAAACTGGAAAAAGCGATTGTTGCTGCCGATCCGGGTGTGGCCTGTTATCACCGCATGCGGTCCGATGCGGCAGCCCGGCCCGATTTCAACGTGGGCGCCTATGATCGTATACGGCCCGATCTCAACGTCTGTCGCGATTTCCGCGCCCGGCTCCACAATGACTGTGGGATGTATCTTCGCTATCACTTTCCTGTCCATTTTATCGGAAGCGGGTAACGGGTTATGCGTCCTCGTCGTCCTGGAGCTCACGCACGGTACACATGATCACAGCCTCGGCCACCACAGCATCCTCCACGCGCGCCTCAGCTTTGAATTTCCAGATGCCGCGCACCCTGCGCTCAAGAGCGACGTTGAGATGCAGGGCGTCTCCGGGCGTGACCGGCTTCTTGAACCGGGCGCCGTCGATGCCGACAAAATAATAGATCGACTTCTTGTCGGCCTGGCCGCCCTCCGTCTTGAAAGTAAGTATCGCCGCAGCCTGTGCCATAGCCTCGATAATCAGCACGCCGGGCATCACCGGAAAATTGGGAAAATGACCCCCAAAATACGGCTCGTTGATGGTCACGTTCTTCAGCGCGACGATGCTCTTTCCCGGGTCGCACGACAGAACCCGGTCGATCAGCAGGAAAGGATAGCGGTGCGGTAGATATTTGAGCACCTGGCGTATGTCAGTACTGTTCAAGATTCTTCTCCATTCTTCTTTTTTAGCATCTGCTCAAGCGCGCGCACGCGCGCTGCAAGCGCGCCAAGATGGCGTAACTGTGCAGCGTTAGTGCGCCACTCGCGATTGGTGTCAAAAGGATAGGCGCCGGTGTACACGCCTGGCCGGTCTATCGATTTGGTAATCAGAGTATGCGCGGAAATCACCACCCCGTCGGCAATCGTCAGGTGCCCTGCGATGCCAGACAGACCGCCTATCTGGCAATGGCGCCCGATAGTTGCGCTACCGGCGATGCCGGAGCATGCGGCCATAACCGTGTGGGCGCCGATGCGCACATTGTGGGCGATCTGGATCTGATTATCGAGTTTGACGCCTTCCTCAATTACCGTATCCTCGATGGATCCGCGGTCTATGGTGGTATTCGCGCCGATCTCGACATCGTCTCCGATCACCACACGCCCGACTTGGGGGACTTTGAGCCAGCGCTCTTCCGATCTGGCGAAACCAAATCCGTCAGCGCCAATGACCGCTCCTGAATGCAGGGTCACGCGACTGCCAATCACGCTGCCATCATAAACCGTCACATTGGCATATAACATCACATCCTCGCCTATCACTACGTCATTGCCGATCACGCAACCCGCATCTACCCTGCTTCGCGCGCCGATGGTGGTGTTTTTTCCAATCACCACCAGGGGCCCGACTTCGGCATTTTTTGCAACGACCGCAGCAGCGTCGATCACCGCAGTCGGATGCATCCCGGGTTGCGCCGCGCGCAAAATGTTTAGCAGACCGGAAACACGTGCGAAGTAAGCGTAGGGATCGGGGCACACTATGCACGCCAATCCACCGGCCAGTTCGGATGCGCCCTCCCCGACTATCACCGCAGCAGCCTTTGTCGTCTGAAGTTGGTGGCGATAGCGCTCGTTGGCCAGAAACGCAATCGCACCCGGGCCTGCATTCTCCAGAGTTGCCACCCGGGTGATTCGGATATCCGGATCGCCTGTCAGTTTCCCGCCAAAACGCCGGGAAATCTCCCCGAGAGTATGGGATTTTTGATTACTGCTGCTCATAGCCCGGAAGATTGTGTGGTGGTTGCACGCTGCCGGGTTATAGGGACGCCATGCCCGGCCTATTACTTGCCGTCGGCAAGGGCCTTGAGAACTTTGTCGGTGATATCAATGCGCGGATTGCGATACACCGCCTCCTGGATGATCAGGTCATATTTTTCCGTCTCCGCAATCTGTTTGATGACCTGGTTGGCGCGCTCAAACAATGAAGCCAACTCCTGATTGCGCCGAAGATTGAGGTCTTCACGATATTCGCGTTGCAGACGCTGGAAATCAAGATTCATGCGCGCGAGTTCCTGTTCCTTGCCGCGGCGATCACTTTCGCTCATGGTCATCGCTTCTTTCTCAAGCTGCGACTGCAGTGCCTTGATCTGCCCTTCACGCTGCTGCATTTCCTGGGCTCGCGGGGCAAACTCTTTCTCGAGTTGCTTGCTGGCGCGCTCCGCGGGAGCTGACTCACGGTTAATACGCTCCGGATCGATAAATCCGATTTTTAGATCCGCCGCCTCGACCGCAGCGATGCCGAACGACAGCGCCAGCACAGTCAGAGTCGAATAAATGTACTTCAAGTTAGTCTCCTTGCAATAACCCGCTTGCCATAATATTGGCCGATATACCGTCTTGCGTCCACCAGGCAGTCGCTAAAACGCCCCGCCAAATGTAAATTGAAACATCTCGGTGGAGTCAGTGGGTTTATCGTTGTAGGCCTTGGCCACGCTCACTTTTAGCGGCCCGAACGGCGATACCCAGAGCGCCGCAAAGCCTGTTGAGAAACGCATCCCATCTGATTTGTAAGACTTTCCTACCGTGCCGGCATCGATGAAATGACTTAACCTCACGGATTTGTCAAGGCCCATGCCCGGAAACGGAAACAACAATTCGACGTTGCCCACCAGCTTCGTGCTGCCGCCGGTCGGGGTGCCGTCCGGGTTTTTGGGGCCGATCGTGAACGCCTCGTAGCCGCGCACTGAGGTGAC
>CALOEN010000046.1:0-30900 GCA_942492335.1 uncultured beta proteobacterium
CAGATCGTTGCCCGCCCGCTCGACCGAAAAGCTTTGTATTGTAATCGTTTTTGAGTCACGTTTCAATTCCGGATGGGAAAAAATACGGGCCGTGGACACCGCTACCGGCGGGGTCAGCACCACATACCATGCCGCCGGCAGGGGGATTGCCGTCAACCGCTCACCGATGCCCTCGGCAAAGGCATTGTCGCCAAACACAAAAACCGGCACATCCGCCCCCAGTTTCAACGCCATTTCCAGCAACCGGGACCGCGGCAATTCAAGCTGCCAGATGCGGTTCAGCGCCAGCAGGGTGGTGGCGGCGTCGGAACTGCCGCCGCCCAGGCCGCCGCCCGCCGGCAGACGCTTGTGCAGCGTGATGTCGGCGCCCAGCGGGGTTCCCGATTCCTGCTGGAGCAGCCTTGCCGCGCGCACGCACAGGTCGTCGTCGGCCGCAATGCCGCTGACCTCGTTGGTGCGCATGATCGCGCCATCGGCGCGCACCCGGAAATCCAGCGAGTCGCCGTAGTCGATAAACCGGAACACCGTCTGCAGCAGGTGATAGCCATCGGGGCGGCGGCCGACAATGCGCAGCATCAGATTAAGCTTGGCCGGAGCGGCAAAACTGTTTGGCGGGATAATCATGGCGCGGCGGAATCGCGCCGCCAGCCATCGATCACCAGTCGCATCTGATTGGCCCCATGGGCCAAATCGAGCCGCCGCGGCAGCCCGCCATGCTCAGCCGGTGGAAAATAAACGAATTCAATGCGCCAGCCGTCCTGGGTCAGCGCCGTGATTCTGGTTTCAGCATCGCGTGCCACGGCTTCGGGCGCGCTGAACGGCGCGGCCTCGCCCCGCACCCAGTACTGCAGGTGCGCAAGCGGCAGTTCCCAACCCAGTGCCTGGCGCGTCAGGTTCTCCACGCTCGCCGATTGATATTGCGTCTGACTGGCGGTGGTCAGGGTGGCGCCCGAGTCGCCGGCATTGATATAGGCTATCGTCTGCCCGACCGGCGACAACATCCAGATTTCGTCGCGCTGCCGCACATGCAGCCAGCGTACGCTGGAACTGAAGGCGCGCCCATCGTAGCTCACCAGAACGCGCCCGCTCAGGTCAAACGGTGTTGAGGCCCCGACCTGGTTTTCGCCCGAACCGGGAGCCATCGTGGCGCAGGCCGACACCGCCAGCGTCGCCACCAGCACGCACAAGGTGAGTATCCGCTTCATGGTAAATACTACAACAACGACGGGATAAACCGCTTGATCGTGTTCTGCAGCATTTCGTTCTTGGGATGCGCCTTGAGCATCTCGGACCAGATTTTCTGCGCCTGCTCGCGCTGTCCCATGTGCCACAGCACTTCACCGAGGTGCCCCGCGATTTCCGCGTCCGGACGCAATTCAAACGCGCGTTGCAGATAGTCCAACGCTTCCTTGTCCTTGCCCATGCGGAAAAGCACCCAACCCATGCTGTCCATGATGAACGGGTCCTCGGCCGATAGCTTGAGCGCGATTTCGATCAGCGAATGCGCTTCGGCGAGCCGCTCATTGCGGTCGGCCAGCGTGTAGCCCAGCGCATTATAGGCATGCGCATTTGCAGGCCGGGCCTTGATCAGCTTCCGCAGGTTGGCTTCGAGCACATCGATGCGGTTTACTTTCTCCGCCGCCATCGCATGATCGTAGAGCAGGTCCGGTGTATCAGGCAGTTTTACCAGCGCCGCGCCGAGCAGTTTGAACGCCTCCTGATATTCATGCGCATCGCGCAGCAACTGGGCCTCGGCCTGCACCAGGCGTGCACGCTGCTGGTTGTCCTGGGCGCTGGTCTGCTGCAGATAGTTGCGCGCTTCGGCGAGATGGCCTTGTTTTGCCAGCACGCCGGCGTAACGCGACCTGCTGTTGATGAAATGTTCACCCGGCCCGATGGCGCCATACCACTTGAGCGCCTCGTCGTAACGTTCGCGATCCTCGTTGATCTGACCAAGATAGAGCCGCACCGCGTCCGGATCCTTGTAGTTGATTTCCAGCAAGTGCATGAGCTGGGTTTCGGCTGCGTCGTAATCCTTGGCCTGGATTGCCAGCATTGCCACCGCCATCGTCACGTCGGCATTTTGCGGAACATTTGCAAGCAGCACTTCGAACTGTTCGCGCGCCTCGCTGAATTTTTTTTCACTCACCAGCAGCCGCGCATAATTGAGGCGCGCATCCTTGGCCGCAGGATACGTCTTCAGGTAGTCCTCAAGGTACTGGATTGCCTCGGCATTCGAGCGCCGCTGCAGCACCTGGGCCTGGAACAGCGCCGCCAGCTCCCAGTCGGGCCGCAGCTCGAGCACGATGCGCACCTCCTCAAGCGCAAGCGCCAGCTCGTTGGCATCGAGCGCGGCCTGGGCCACGGCGAGATGGGCCTCTGGCACCTGGGGGTAGGGCTGCGCCAGCATCTGCAGCAGCTTCGCTACCGCCGTTTTGTCCTTGTGGCGGTTAAGCAACGCGGACAATTGCAGGAAACTCTGCCCGATGTTGGCGGGATCGGAGGCTATCCATTTTTCGATATGCGGTTTCGCCTCGGCGAGCTGCGCCTGGCTGACCAGCAGCGTGGCGAGCACCTGGCGCGCCTGCTTCGATTCCGGATCGGCCTGCAGCCAGAGGCTGGCGGCTTCGAGCGCTGCTGGTATGTGGCGCGCGTTCCACGCGACTTCGGTCGCGCGCTGCGCAATGCGTGGATCGCGGGTTTCGCGCGCAAGATCGAGAAACGCCGATACCGCAACATTTGACTGCCCGCGCTGCGTGGCGATCTCAGCCAGCATCAACTTGAACAAAATCTCGTCGGTGAGATCCTGGGCGGGCAGTGGCGGTTTGCGCGGGACGGGCTTGGCGACAACGACCTTAGGCTGGGGCTTGACTTTGCTTTGGACCGGCATGGTATCGCTGGCCGGCATTGGAGGCTGCTGCGCACATGCGGTAAGCGTCGCGCATACCGCGACTGCAGCCAGTCTGATATTCATCATAGTGTGGTGAACCGGTTACGACTGTTGCGGGGCAAGAGAATGGTTTCCGGCGAAAAACTGCGCCGCTTGCTTCATAAACCACCACATATTAGGTATATTTCGGACTCACCACAAGACGCTACAGCGCAGACCCCACCATCGATGGCAGAAGACGACGCAACAACAACTATTTCCGCGCACGGGCTGAGCCGCACTTTTGGCACTCAAACTGCGGTGAATGCCATCAATCTCGAACTCAGGCGCGGCGAAGTGCTGGGTTTTCTGGGGCCCAATGGCGCCGGTAAAACCACAACCATGCAAATGCTCACCGGCAATCTCGCTCCATCGTCGGGCTCGATCTGCATCTGCGGCATCGACCTGCTCGACCACCCGGTTGCCGCCAAGGCCAAAATCGGCTATCTCCCGGAGTCACCGCCACTTTATCGCGAACTCAAGGTCGACGAATACCTTGTGCTCGCCGCCAAGTTGCACCGCGTACCCAAATCCGGGCAACGCGATGCGGTTGACAACGCCAAGCAGCGCTGCGGCCTCGGCAGCGTTGGCGGCAAGCTGATCGGCGCGCTGTCCAAGGGGTTTCAGCAACGCGTTGGCATCGCTCAGTCGATTGTGCACGCGCCCGACGTCGTCATCCTCGACGAACCCACGGTCGGGCTCGATCCCAACCAGATCCGCGAAATCCGCAGCCTCATACGCGAGCTTGGCGGCAAGCACAGCGTAATCCTGTCCACGCACATCCTGCCGGAGGTTGAAGCGGTCTGCGACCGCGTTCAGATCATGCACCACGGCAATCTGGTTTACAGCGACAGTATCACCGCGCTGCAGCAGTTCCACGGCAGTCGCACTCTGCTACTTGGTTTGCGCCGACCCCCGCCGCTGCAGGAACTGGCCGCGGTCACCGGGATCGCGTCAATCCAGCCGGTATCGGAAACACTCTTCAGCGTCCAGTCTGCCGCCGACCAGGATCCGACAGACACCCTAACCCGCCTGGCCGCGGAAAAAAACTGGGGCCTGTACCAGCTCAACCCGGCGCAGGCCAGCATCGAAGACGTGTTCGCCAATCTGACGCGGGTCGAGGACACACTATGAGCCGCCAAGGCTTCTTTTTAATACCCGCTCGACCGCCAAGATCGCCAAGAAATCCAAAACCTGCGCGAACCTACTTACCCCGCGCACAACGCACTATCTCAGTCTCCCAATGACACTTTTGTCCACGTTGTCGTCGCGTGCTGTTTATCGTTTCCGGCATAGGGCTGTTTTCCTTGGCGGTCATGGCGGCCTTGGCGGCTAAAGGTATCTAAATGATCTTCACCATCGCAGCCAAAGAGCTCAAAGCACTGTTCGCCTCGCCGCTGGCGTGGATCGTGCTGACCCTCATGCAGATCCTCATCGGCTTCGGCTTTCTGAAACGGCTCGATGATTTCCTGCAAATCCAGCCGCAGTTGGCGCAAATGGCAAATTCGCCAGGCGTCACCGAACTGATTGCCGCCCCGACCTTCGCCACGGTCTCAGCGATCCTGCTGTTCGCGGTGCCGCTGCTCGCGATGCGGCTGATTGCAGAAGAGCGCCGCAATCGGACCATGGTCATGCTGACCTCCGCGCCGATATCGGTGACCGAAATCGTACTTGGCAAATTTCTCGGCCTCATCACCTTTCTGCTGATCATCATTGCACTCGCAACGCTGATGCCGCTTTCGCTCGCTGCCGGCACGAGCCTTGATTACGGCATGCTGCTGAGCCTGGTCGCGGGCCTGGTGCTGCTCGCCGCCGGTTTTGCCGCGGTCAGCCTGTACATCTCGTGTCTGACAATGTATCCGATGGCGGCGGCGCTCGGCGCCTTCGGGACCCTGCTGGCAATGCTGCTGATTGGCGAGACAGCAAGTGAAGGTATGCAGGCCCGCGGCTGGCCGGTGCCAGCCGCGCTCGCCCGGGTAATCTCCCCGCTGAAAAATTACGAAGCCTTCAGCAAGGGGGTGATAGACACCTACAGCATCGTCTGCCTGCTGCTGCTGACGGCGCTGTTCCTGATCCTGACCGTGCGTCAACTCGATGCCAGGCGCCTGCGGGGCTGAAGCGATGGACATCAACCGCAAGTTGCGAATGCAAATGTTGCTCCAGAGCAGCCTGTTTCTGGTGCTGCTCATCACGCTCACAGCGCTGCTCGCCTATGTCGCGCGCGACTACCGCAAGGAATGGGATGTCACGCGCAGCGCGCGCAACACACTGTCTCAGGCCTCACGCAACGTTCTCGGCCAGTTCGCCGGACCGGTCACCATAACCGCCTATGTCGTTGCCCAGGACGGCCGCGGGCAGAATCTGCACAAATCGATACAAGAATTCATGCATCCGTATCTGCGTGTCAAGCCCGATATCGAGCTCCGTTTTATCGATCCGCGAGAGCAGCCCAAACTCGCGGCGGCCGCCGGAGTGCGCGCGCCCGTCGAAATGGTGGTCGAATACCGGCAGCGCAAGGAACATCTGACCGAATTCACCGAACAGGCGATCACCAATACACTGATGCGGCTGGCGCGCGGTGCCGACCGCCTGGTGCTGTGGCTGGATGGCCACGGTGAAGCCAAGCTCAATGGCGCTGCCAATCATGACCTGGGCGATTTCGGGCGCCAGTTGCAGCAGAAGGGTTTCCAGCTTAACAGCGTCAACCTGGCCGTGGCCCAGGAAATGCCGGCCAATGCCGCGGCTCTTATCATCGCCAGTCCCGAGGTCGATCTGCTGCCGGCGGAGGTGCAGAAGCTGCGGCACTATCTACAGGGCGGCGGCAACCTGCTGTGGCTGATCAATCCCGGACCGCTGCGCGGACTACAACCGGTCTCCGAACTGCTGGGGCTGGTGCTGACACCCGGCACGGTGGTGGATCCGACGCTCAAACCCCGCAGCGGCCCTCCGACGTTCGCCGTGGCTTCAGTTTATGCGCGCCATCCGATCACCAACGCCTTTCGCCTCAACACCATGTTTCCGTTTGCCCGCCAGATCGGTGCGGCCGAAAGCGACGAATGGCGCATCACGCCACTGATCGATGTCGCGCCGCGTGGCTGGGTCGAAGTCGGGAAGCTGGACGAAAAAATCGTTTTCGACAAGACGCGGGATTTTCCCGGTCCGGTGAATATCGCCACCGCATTCGAACGCATGGTCGGCGACCGCACGCAGCGTGTGGTGGTGATCGGCACCGGGCATTTCCTGTCCAATACTTTCCTCGGCAACGGCGGCAATCTCGATTTAGGCATCAACATCGTCAATTGGCTGACCGGCGATGACAACCTGATCACGATACAACCGCGGACTGCTGCCGACAGCAATGTCGAGATCGGCCAGGTCACGCTCTACCTGATCGTGTTCACTTTCCTGCTGCTGCTGCCGCTGGCGTTCATCGTGACCGGCGGCATCATCTGGTGGCGCCGCCGCCGCTCCACATGAGGCGTTCATGGCTGCTCAACGCCGCGCTGCTCGCCGCAGTCGCCGCGCTGGCGGCGTTTATTTACCTCAAGCCCAGCCAGGATAAGTCCGGCATTTTCCCATTATCGGTGCTCAAAGCGGACGCGATCACCAAACTCCGCCTGGAGCGCGCGGCCCGACCGCCGGTGGTTCTCGAAAAAACCGGCGGGCAGTGGTTTATCACAGCACCGATCGCCGCGCGCGCTGACACGCTTCAGGTGCAGAGCATGTTAGCGATTCTCGATACCGGGGCCCCCAGCCGGCTTGCCGCGACTGATCTGGCGCGTTTCGACCTCGACCGGCCCGTGGCACGGCTGACGCTCGATGCGCAAACCTTTAGCTTCGGCATGATCAATACGGTGGCACGCGAGCAGTATGTGATGACCGGAAACGCGGTCTATCCCGTCGCACTGCGCTTTGGCGCGGCGCTGCCGTACGATGTCACGCAACTCATCAGCAAGCAACTTTTTTCTGACGGCGAAGTGCCGGTGGCATTTGAGTTAGGCAACTTCGTTATCAAGCGGATAGAGGGCAAATGGATCAAGACCTCAAGCGATGATGCAAACCCCGCGGCCGCGTTAAGTCAGGACGATCTCCACCGTTGGGTCGATAACTGGCGTCTGGCCTCCGCGGTACGCGTCACGCCGCACACCACCAGCCGCGCGCTGGACAAGATCAGAATTAAACTCGAAGACGGCGCTGAACTGACACTGGGCGTAATTCAGCGCGAACCGGAATTGGTGCTGCTGCGTTCCGATCTCGGTTTGCAGTACAGTTTCTTTGCTGATGCAGCCAAACGGCTGCTCGCCCCGCCCGCGGCCAAGCCATAATTATGTTTGATAAACATAGGGATAGCCTATTGGTAAGCTCTGTGTCTTCAGCATCTCCTGCAGTCGGGTCACTAATCACTAATCACTAATCACCGATTTTTTATGCCCGAACTGCCTGAAGTCGAAACCACGCGCCGCGGTCTGGCACCGCTACTCGTCGGCAAAAGAATCAAAGCCGCTATCGTGCGCCACCACGGGATGCGTCTACCCGTGCCGCGCAACCTGCCGCGGCTGCTGGCGGGCGCGACCATCCGCCAACTTACCCGGCGCGGTAAATACCTGTTGTTCGACTGCGGCACGGGCACGCTGATCCTGCATCTGGGCATGTCAGGACGGCTGTGGGTGGCCGGCGCCGCGTCGCCACCCGCGAAGCACGACCACTTCGATCTCGTGCTGGACAACGGCACGGTAGTGCGGCTGCGCGACCCGCGCCGCTTCGGCCTGGTGCTGTGGCACACGGGCGATCCGCTCAGCCATCCGCTGCTCGCTGTTATCGGACCCGAACCCTTGTCGGCAGTATTCGACGGCGCGTGCCTTCACCGCGCCACGCGCAAGCGCAGCGCCGCGATCAAGCAGGTGCTGATGGACAGCCATGTGGTGGCAGGGGTGGGCAACATTTATGCAAACGAGGCGCTGTTCCGCGCCGGCATACGGCCGACGACACCGGCGCAACGGCTCTCAAGCGCGCGCTGCGGCGTACTGGCGGAAAAAGTGCGCGAAACGCTAAAGGACGCAATAGTCGCCGGCGGCTCCAGCCTGCGCGATTACGTGGGCAGCGACGGCCTCGCCGGAAATTTCCAGAGCCAGTTCCTGGTCTATGACCGTGCCGGTAAACCTTGCCACACCTGCGGCACACCGATCAAAGAAATCCGGCAGGGACAGCGCTCGACGTTTTACTGCCCGCGCTGTCAGCGATGACGGCAGACTAACTACTGACGACTTTCTGTCCGGTCAGTCGCAGGTACTTTTCCTGGAGCTGTTCCCTGGTCTCGACGACATCGGGATTGAGCGGAATGCAATCCACCGGACACACGATCTGGCACTGCGGCTCGTCATAATGACCGACGCATTCGGTGCACTTGTTGGGATCGATGACGTAGATTTCCTCGCCCGCAGATATCGCCTCATTCGGGCACTCGGGTTCGCACACATCGCAGTTGATGCATTCGTCAGTGATGATCAAAGCCATGACGAAACGCTCACTTGCCTCCCAGCTGTTTGATCTTGGCTGCAAGCTGCTGCGCGACATGCGGATGCACGAATTTGCTGACATCGCCGCCCAGAATCGAAATCTCGCGCACGATGGTTGCCGACACGAACATGAACTGTTCGCCCGGCGTCAGAAACATGGTTTCGACATCGGGATAAAGATCGCGGTTCATACCGGCCAACTGGAACTCATATTCGAAATCGGACACGGCGCGCAGGCCGCGGATCACTACTTTGGCCTGGTGCTGCTGCACGAATTTCATCAGCAGCCCGGAAAAACCCACCACCTCGACATTGGGCAGGTCTTTGAGCACATGGCGCGCCATCTCGACACGCTCATCCAGGGTGAAGAACGGCTTCTTGGCGCGGCTGTCGGCGATGCCAAGTATCACCGTGTCGAATATACGGGCCGCGCGCCGCGCCAAATCCGTATGGCCCAGCGTCATCGGATCAAACGTTCCGGGATACACCGCTTTATGGTTCATTTTCAGTCCGTTTCAGAAGTTGAAAGTGTCACCTGTCCCGCGTGCCCCTGTTTCCATATCTGCCAGCCGGCAGGCAGTTGCGGTCGTGTCCCGCTTTCACAATACACCATGGCGCCTGGCGTCATATGCGGCGGCAGCAACGCCAACAGCTGCGCCCAGTAATCCGCGCGAAACGGCGGATCAAGAAAAATAACATCATAGCGCCCCGCGTCACGCCTGATGAATTCTAGCGCATCCGCTCTTACCAGTTCCACCGCACCGGCACCAAGTTGCGCACAACTCGCCTCCAGTGCCTTGTATGTAGCCGTGTCGCGCTCCACCATTACCACACGTTTCGCGCCGCGTGAAGCCGCCTCCAGACCCAGCGCGCCGCTGCCCGCGAACAGGTCGAGACAGGTCATTCCGGCGAGATCCTGTCCCAGCCAGTTGAACAGTGTCTCCCGCGCCCGGTCAGACGTCGGCCGCAGATCTTCATGGGATGGGAAGGAAATCAGGCGGCTGCGCCATATGCCGCCGATGATACGCACCTTGTTTCGCATCAAGTCAAATTCTCGAACAACGACAATATTTAACCACGGAGCACACCGGGAAATCGTCTCGAACCAGCCTTTACTCCGTGAACTCTGTGTGCTCCGTGGTTTCGGACTATTATTTTTCTGCCGCGGCGGCGCCGACCACCACGGTCACCAGCTTGTCCGGGTCGATGTGCCGCGCGAACGCGCTTTTTATGCCGGCTGTCGTGACGCTTTCAACCTTTTTGACGAAGTCATCGAGGTAGGTCAAAGGCAGCCGGTAAAATCCGATAACCGCAAGATACCCGTGTATCTTGCGGTTGCTGTCGATACGCAGCGGAAATCCGCCGACAATATTTTGTTTTGCAGCCGTCAGTTCTTTTTCGGTTGGTCCATCATTAATGAAATCACGCAGCGTCTTTTGCACTACCGCGAGCGCTTCCTGTGCCTGGTCACGCTGCGTCTGCATGCCGATCAGGAACGGCCCGCGCCGCAACTGCGGCGCGAAATAACTGTAGGCGGAATAGGCCAGACCACGCTTCTGGCGCACCTCTTCGGTAATGCGCGAAACGAATCCGCCGCCGCCCAGCACGTAGTTGCCGACGAACAGCGAAAAATAATCCGGGTCATCGCGGCGCATGCCGGGCGCGCCGATCAGGATATGGCTCTGCAGCGCCGGATGCGCGATGATGCGCGTGCTGCCGGCGCTGAGCGCGGCGACCGGTGGCAACTGGGGCACGCTGACTGTGGATTGCGGCAGCCCGGCGGTCATCTGCTCCGCAATTGCCTCCGCCTCTTCGCGGGAAAGGTCACCCATGATCGCCACCACCGCCTGCCGTGCCACGTAATGGCGCCGATAAAACGTGACCAGGTCCTCGCGCGCAAGCGCGCTTACCGTGTCGATTTCACCGGATGAGCGCAGCGCATAGGGATGGTCGCGGAAAACCAGGCGGGAGAACGTCAATGCCGCGATGGTCTCGGGCTTGGTGTCCGCTTCCTTGAGCGCGCTGATCAATCTGACTTTCTCGCGATCAAGTACCTCTGCTGGAAACTCCGGCCGCTGCAGGACGCGGGCATAGATGTCGAGCGCCTGCTTGCGCTCGGCTGCGCCTGAGAGCGTGCGCAACGCCAGGCCGGCGCGATCGACATCGAACTGCGGCGACATCTGCGCACCGACATCAGCCAGCTGACGCGCGATCTCGTCCTCGTTCATGCCGCCGGCACCCAGCCGCAGCAGCTGGCTGGTCATGCTCGCCGCGCCGGATTTTTCCTTGGTGTCGTAGGCGGCGCCGGCCGGAAACTCGACGGAGAGGTCAAACATCGGCAGATCGCGATTTTCGACGAAATAGACGCGTGCGCCGCTTTTTGCCTCCCAGTGCTGTATGGGCAGAATGGCATGGGCCTGAGAGGCCAGCAACAAGACCGCTGCGGCCGCAAGCCAGCTCAACCATTGTTTATTGTGCATGACGCATTTCCGGAGGCGGTGCAGCCGGCCGCTTTCCGGCGACCGGCTGAGGATCGAGATAGGCCACGGTCAGGGCGTCATCGCCGAAGTATTTTTTCGCCACCGCCTGCACCTGAGCGGCCGTGACCTGCTTGAGCTTTTCTATCATCAGATCAATTGCCGTGTACGACAGGCCGGAGGTCTCCATCGTGCCGATCTGGCGCGCCTGGGAAAACATCGAGTCGCGCTGGTAGACCTGGCTGGCGATCAACTGGGACCGTATGCGTTTCATCTCTTCCTCGGATACGCCGTCGGTTGCGATCTTCTTCAGTTCGCGGCGCAACCCCTGCTCCGCTTGCAGCGGCGTTTTGCCTGGTGTCGGCACTGCGCTCAGATAGAACAACCCCGGTCCACGCGCCACGCCCTCGTAATCCGCCCCGGCTGAACTTACGAGCTGTTCCTCGCGCACCAGCGTGCGATTAAGGCGCGCCGCCTCGTTTCCGTCCAGCACCCCCGCCAGCATATCCAGCGCATAAGGCTCCCAGTCTTTCTCGGGGTCGCGCAAAACCGGAACGCGGTACGCCATCAGCACATACGGCTGATCGGCTGGCGCTTTCACGGTGATGCGCTTGATTCCGATCTGCGGCGGTTCTTCCTGCGGCTTGCGCTCAGGCAGGACCTTGGTCGCGATGCTCCCGAATTGCTGTTCGGCCAGGACGAAAACCTGTTTGGGTTCAACGTCGCCCACCACCACCAATATGGCGTTGTTGGGCGCATACCAGCGCTGGTAAAACTCGCGCGCGTCTTCAACCCGCATGTTTTCAAGGTCGTTCATCCAGCCGATGATGGGGCGCCGATAGGGATGCGCACTTAGCGCGGACGCCAGCAACTGCTCGTAGACGATGGCGCGGGCACGATCGTCGGTGCGCAAGCGCCGCTCTTCCATCACCACCTTGATCTCTTTGGCGAATTCTTCAGGCGCCAGCACCAGATTTACCATGCGGTCGGCCTCGAGCTTCATGGCAAGCGGCAGTTGCGATTTGTGCAGAGTCTGAAAGTAGCCGGTATAGTCCTGGCTGGTAAACGCATTGTCGCGGCCGCCGGCGGCGGCGATGATCCTCGAAAACTCACCGGACGGAACGCTTTTTGTCCCTTTGAACATCATGTGCTCGAGCACGTGCGCAACACCCGTGGTGCCATTGAATTCATCGACGCTGCCGATGCGGTACCACAGCATGACCACTGCCACCGGCGCGCGATGGTCGGGCTTGACGATTACGCGCATGCCATTGGCCAGCGTATGCACTTCGGTGGCGGTGGGCGCGGCATATGCGGAAAAACCCGCCCATAATGCGGCAACCGCCGCCGCACGCAAAACGCTTTGAACAACTCTCATCTGTCTTTCGCTTCGGGTTTGTGATGTTTCGGGCTAGAATTGTAACCAATTCGGCAGGCCGGCCGCGTAAAAATATTTATTTTCTGCAACGACGGCCTTTCTTCTGGAACAAGGTCTTCTGACTGCATAACTCATGTTAAGTTTCCTCAAATCGCGCGGCACCGGGAGCGAGTCCGGCGGCTGGGTGGCCCGGCTCAAGACGGGGCTCTCCAAGACGCGCCAGCGGCTGTCCGGGCTGTTCAGCGCCGGACGCAAGCTCGATGATGCGTTTTACGACGAGCTCGAAACCGTGCTGGTCAGCGCCGATGTCGGCGTCACGGCCACCCGGCATCTTCTGGAACAGCTGCGGGACCGCGCCCGGCGCGAGCGCTATACGGAGGCAGCTCAGCTCAGGGAAGCGCTCGGCCAGGTTCTGCTGGAGCTGTTGCAGCCGGTGGCCATCCCGCTGGACGTCAGCGGACATCGGCCTTACGTCATCATGCTGGCAGGCGTCAATGGCGCGGGCAAGACCACTTCCATCGGCAAACTCGCTCATTATTATCAGAAGCAGGGCAAGAAAGTGCTGCTGGCCGCAGGGGACACATTTCGCGCCGCGGCGCGCGAGCAGCTTATGGCGTGGGGCGAGCGTAACAACGTCACCGTGATTTCGCAGCAATCCGGAGACGCCGCCGCCGTGATCTTCGATGCCATCAATGCCGCCGTGGCGCGCGGCATCGATATCGTGTTCGCGGACACGGCGGGCCGCCTGCCCACTCAACTGCACCTGATGGACGAGATCAGAAAAGTCAAACGGGTGATCGCCAAGGCGCTGCCCGGCGCGCCGCACGAAGTGCTGCTGGTGCTCGACGCCAACACCGGTCAGAACGCAGTGAACCAGGTCAAGTCATTCGATGATGCGCTCGGCGTCACCGGCCTGGTGCTGACCAAGCTTGATGGCACGGCCAAAGGCGGCGTCATCGCCGCCATCGCCCATCTGCGCGCCGCCAACCCGGAGCACCAGCCCATTCCACTGCGCTTTATCGGCGTCGGAGAAGGGCTGGAAGACTTGCGGCCGTTCGATGCCGCGGAATTCGTGGATGCGCTGCTTGATTAGCCCCGTAAGGAGTGAGGCGTTAGGCGTGAGGAGCAAAACCCCGTCCGGGCGCGCCTTCGGCTTTTCGCGTCTTGCGCCTTACTCCTTACGCCTCACTCCTTACTCTCTCCAATGATTTCCTTCAGCGGAGTTTACAAGCGCTATCCCGGTGGTTTCGAGGCGCTGAAAAACATTTCGTTCGCGATCAACACGGGTGAAATGGTGTTCATCACCGGCCACTCGGGCGCCGGCAAAAGCACGCTGCTCAAGCTGATGGCGGCCATCGAGCGCCCGACCGGCGGCAGTGTCGTCATCAACGGCCAGAACCTGGGCGCGCTGCGACCCCGGGCCATTCCCTTTCTCCGGCGCAATTTCGGCCTCATTTTCCAGGATCACAAGCTGCTGTTCGACCGCAATGTATTCGACAACGTGATGTTGCCTCTGAACATCCGCGGCTTTGAGCGTCGCGAGGCACAACGGCGGGTGCGCGCAGCGCTCGACAAGGTCGGACTGCTGGCCAGGGAAAAAGCCTATCCTGTGACGCTCTCCGGCGGCGAGCAACAGCGCCTGTGCATCGCGCGAGCCATCGTCCACCGGCCGGCGATACTGCTTGCAGACGAACCCACGGGAAACCTCGATGCGGCCTATGCCAGCGATCTTGGCGACTTGTTCAAGTCGTTCAACCAGGTCGGCGTCACCGTCGTCATCGCCACCCACGATGAGAACCTCAGCGAGCGGCTCAAGCCACGCACCATAGTGCTGAAGCAGGGGGAATTGGCGGCGCCATGAAAATCTGGATCTCTCAGCACTTTCGTACCCTGTTTGCCGTGATCGCGCGGCTGGCGCGCACGCCGGTTGCCAGCCTGTTCAATATTGGCGTCATCGGCATCGCGCTGGCATTGCCTGTCGGCTTTTACGTCGGGTTGTTCAATCTGCAGGGGTTCTCTCGCGAGCTTGCCGCCGACCCGCAGATCAGCCTGTTCCTCGCGCTGGATGCCGCCCCGGCAGACATTGCGAAAATCGAGACCCGCCTCAGGCAGCTGCCCGGGGTGCGCAAGTTTCGCTTTGTTTCTCGCGATCAGGCGCTCGCCGATATCAAGAACAGCACCGGGATCGCCGATGTCATCGCCAGCCTCGGGCAGAATCCGCTGCCCGACGCATTTGTCGTCGATGCCGCGGACAACGGCGCGCAAGCGCTGGAAAAACTTCGCGGCGAATTTTCGCGTTGGCCCAAGATTGCCTACGCGCAACTCGACACGGCCTGGGCCCAGCGCCTGGAGGCCGCGCTCAAACTGGGCCGGCTGGCTGTGCTGATGCTCACCACCCTGCTCGCCTTTGCACTCGTTGCCGTCACTTTCAACACCATCCGCCTGCAGATCCTCACGCAAAGCGACGAAATCGAAGTGTCGAGGCTGATAGGCGCGACCGATCCCTTCATCCGCCGGCCGTTTCTTTATTTTGGCGCGTTGCAGGGCCTGGCGGGCGCGCTGGCGGCATGGGCCATCATCTGGGGCAGCATCTACCTGCTCAACAACGGACTTACCGATCTGCTGCAGCTTTATGGCGCCAATTTTCAGTTGCGTCACCTGAGCATCCAGGACAGCCTGAGCCTGCTTGCATTCTCGGCCGGACTCGGCTGGTTCGGCGCCTGGATGTCCGTAAACCGGCATCTTTCTGTGACCACCCCCCGGTAGCCTGCGGCCTACAGCCACTCCAATATAATTAATTGTTTTATAACACTATATGATCATTTTCCTGCCTTGAGTGCTTGAAGCTGTTGAACTTTAGCGATGGCTGGCACTCTCATAGTTTGAGTGCTAAAATTGACGCAAGAGGGGGAACTATGACTACTTACAATTTGCCGATCCCGTCCGTCTCCGGCAGTCTGGAGAGCTATATCCAGACCGTCAACAGCTTCCCGTTGCTTACGGCTGAGCAGGAGTTGGAGTATGGGCGTCGCCTGCGCCAGAATGATGATCTCGAAGCTGCGCGCCACTTGGTCATGTCTCACCTCCGGGTGGTGGTGTCCGTCGCCCGCGGCTACATGGGTTACGGGTTGCCGCAGGCCGACCTTATCCAGGAAGGCAATATCGGGCTGATGAAAGCGGTCAAGCGCTTCGATCCCGAGCGTGGCGTGCGGCTGGTGTCGTTTGCCATCCACTGGATACGCGCCGAGATTCATGAATTCGTGCTGCGCAACTGGCGCATCGTCAAAGTCGCGACGACCAAAGCGCAGCGCAAACTCTTTTTCAATCTGCGCAGCATGAAGAAAATGCCGGGCACCATGGGCACCGAAGACGTCAACGCCATGGCCCGCCAGCTGGGCGTCAAGACCAGTGACGTGGTCGAGATGGAAACCCGCATGGGCGGTCGCGACGTTGCGCTTGAACCCGTGGGCGCCGAGGACGAGGATACTTTCGCGCCGATCAGTTATCTGGTCGCGGAAGATGCCGAGCCGGCACGACTGCTCGAGCGTGAGGAAAACGCGCGCATCCGCAGCGAGGGACTGGTGAAAGCGATCGACGGTCTGGACGCGCGCAGCCGCCGCATTATCGAGGCACGCTGGCTCAACGAAAAAGGTGCGGCGACACTGCATGAGCTGGCGGCGGAATTCGGCGTGTCCGCCGAGCGCATACGCCAGATCGAGAGCAAGGCGCTTGCGAAAATGAAGGGGAACATGGCCGCGGCAGCGTAAACCCGGTATTCATGTCCGACACTAGCCCCGGCGAGTCCGGGGCTTTTTTATTTCTGAGCGTCCGCGCAGACATGCTGAATGCTGAACCGCAGAGGCGCAAAGGCGCAGAGGACTCGCAAAGTAATTTTTTGTTAAACCAAGAACCGTTCTTTCTAATTCCTCTGCGCCTCTGCGGTTCAGCTTTATCAGGTACTTCCCAGCAGGATGCGTATGTCGTGCAGCAGGTCCGCGGCCGGCCTGCCATACTGCGCGAACAACCGCAGCCTGCCCTGCTGATCGAGAATATACGTCCCGGCGGAATGGTCGACGCTATAGCCCCCTGACGGCAGCGGCTGCTTCTGGAAGAAGATTTTGAATTCCTTGGCCGCCTTCGCCGTCGCCTCGGCATCGCCGTACAGTCCAAGGAATCCCGGGTTGAATGACGGCACATAGCGCTGCAGCATTTCACGCGTGTCGCGTTCGGGGTCAACCGTCACGAACAGCACCTGCAGCCTGTCCGCGTCGTTGCCAAGTTCCTTGGCCACCATCGCCAGTTCTGCCAGCGTTGTCGGGCACACATCGGGACAGTGGGTGAAGCCGAAGAAAAGAACCACCACCTTGCCGCGGAAATCGGACAGCGTGCGCGGCTTGCCGTTATGGTCGGTGAGCGCCAGTGCTTTGCCGAAGCTGGCCCCGGTCACGTCGGTAAGGAGGAATTTCGGTGCCGGATCCTGCTGCCCGCAGGCCGCTATCCAGACCGCAGAGAACACCAACAGGGAAAGAAAAAGGCGCCGGATCATGAGCAAACGCATCATCGCACGCAACCGCCGGTCAAAGCGGGAAGAGGAAGTAGTGATCGATCAGTAACGCGGCGAACAACGCGGTCAGATAATAAATGGAATACCGAAACGTGCGGCGCGCAAGGTTATCGCTGTAGGCAACATGGATTCTGACCGCGTAGTATAAAAACCGCGCGCCGAGCACGCCCGCCGCGATCAGATAGATCACACCGCTCATGCGGGTTGCAATCGGCAGCATGGTGCACGCCACGAGCACCACGGTATACAGCAGCACGTGCAGGCGCGTGAACTCGTCGCCGTGGGTGACCGGCAGCATCGGAACGCCGGCCTTGGCATATTCGTGCTTGCGGTACAGCGCCAGCACCCAGAAGTGCGGCGGAGTCCAGGCGAATATGATGAGAAACAACACCAGCGCATCAGCCGTGACTTCACCGGTTACCGCGGCCCAGCCCAGCACTGGCGGCATCGCGCCCGAAGCGCCGCCGATGACGATATTCTGCGGCGTCATCGGCTTGAGGATCAGGGTATAAACGACGGCGTAGCCGACGAAGGTCGCAAGCGTGAGCCACATCGTCAATGCATTGACCCAGTGATACAGCAGCGCCATGCCGGCGCCTCCGACCACGCCGGAAAATATCAGTGTCTGCAGCGAGGAAACCTGCCCGCGCGGCAGCGGGCGCGCACGGGTGCGCGCCATAATTGCGTCTATTTTTTGTTCAACCAGGCAATTGAACGCCGCGGCCGCGCCCGCCACCAGCGCGATACCCAGCGTGCCCGCCAGCAAAGGCTGCAGCGGCACCATGCCGGGAACGGCAAGGAACATGCCGATCACCGCGGTGAATGTGATCAATGACACCACGCGCGGTTTGGTCAGCATGTAAAACTGATGAAAGCGCGATTCGGTGCTCTGGTGGCTGAGGCTGGAGGACATCTAGCGGACGGGCTTGCGGAAAAGGGCGAAGTTTAACACCACCAGGGCAACCAGCAAAAGCGCGGCGGTGCCGTTGTGCGCAGCCGCCACAGGCAGCGGTAGGCTGAAGACCACATTGGCGGTCCCGAGGCCGATTTGCAGCAGCAATACCGCCAGCATCAACCCACCCAGCGCGGCAAGCCCGCCACAGCGCAGCACGGCAAGCGCCAGACCGCCGATATAGATCAGGGTCACCAGCGCGCCGACACGATGCATCCAGTGGATTGCGGTCAACGTCTCGTACGGCAGTGGCGCGCCCGCGGCGGTCACGCCCAGTTCCCGCACGAACTGAAAGGCGTGCGGAAAATCCATCTGCGGCAGCCATTCGCCATGACAGGTCGGGAAATCAACGCATGCCAGCGCCGCATAGTTGGTGGAAACCCAGCCGCCCAGCGCAATCTGGCAGATGACGATAACCAGCCCGAGGGCGGCCCACGGCCGCAGACGCGATGCCGCATGATCGTCCGGCCCATCAACCTGCAACTGCCGCAAGGCGAGCCAGGTCAGCAGCGCGAGCGTCGTCATGCCGCCCAGCAGATGAAGTGTGACGATTACCGGTTTCAGCAGCATCGTCACCGTCCACATGCCGAGCGCGGCCTGAAACAAAACCAGCACGACCAGAGACGAGGCCAGCACCGGAGACTGCCGCAGGGTTTCGCGCCTGAGCCAGGCCATGATGGCGATCGCGGCGATCAGCAGGCCGAGTATCCCTGCAAGGTAGCGATGGATCATTTCCTTCCACGCGCGGGCGGCATCGACCTGTTGCCCGAATGACTGCTCCGCCTTCACCAGCTCGTGCGCTTTGTCGGGCACGCCGACCAGGTGGCCGTAGCATCCGGGCCAGTCGGGACAGCCCAGTCCCGCATCCTGGAGCCGCACGTAAGCACCGACAACGATCACGATGAATGCCAGGCCTGCGGCTGCCAGCACGAGTTTTCTGAACATCAGCCTATCCCCGAAATCTTGAGCAGCCGCGAAATATCCTTGACCATCTTGCGCGGATCCGCGTCTCGCGGAAAACGCAACATCAGATTACCGAGCGGATCGACGACATATATGTGGTCGGCCGCCGCGCCTTGCGCCGGAAACAGTTTCAGCAGCTCGCTGCCCGCGGCACGCACCAGCTGTGTGCCCTTGAAATCCCGGACCATTGTGTCTGCAGGCCGCGCCTCGTCGGAGATCAGCCAGACCCGTTCGACGCGGTCCATGTTCTTGCCCTGGGCCAGGCGCACCTGCCGCATGTATAACAGCTTGCGCTGGCAATTCGCATCGCAGGCCCCGGAATCCACGATCACCATCAGCCACTTGCCCTTGAGTTCGTGCCACTGCAGCGGCGTGCCGTCCGCGCGCGCGAGGCGGGCATCGGGCAGCGGCCGGGTCTCGATCAACTCGCCGTAGTTGACATGGCCGGACGGCGGCATGAAGTAGAACGCGACGTACGACGCCACCACCGGCGCGGTGCATAAGGCTATCAGCAACCAGAGACTAAGCCGGCTTTTTTTCGGTTTTTCGTTTGACATGGGTTACCAGATAAATCACCAGAATCAGTACAGCGAGCGCGTACCATTGAAAAGCGTAGCCATAATGCTTGTCGACGCCGAGGTCGGGAGGGTCCCACTCACGCACCAGCGCGTCATCGGGCGCGCCGGCCTGATCCTGCTGGATCAAAAACGGCTGTATCGCTATCGGCATCGCCTGACGGTAACGCTCGATGGTCAGGTTCTGCCATACTTTTCCCTCCATCACCTTGCCGGACAGTTCCAAAAACCGCCTGCTGGGCACCAGCGCCATGCCGGTGACCGTCACCAGCCCGGCCGGCGTTTTAACTTCGGGCAGGTGGTTGCGCTCTTGCGCTGCCGCAACCCAGCCACGATTGACCAGCACGTACCGGCCGTCCTCGCCCAGCCTGAGCGGCATCACCACATGGTAGCCGACCACGCCGCGTCTAATCCTGTTGTCTACCAAGACTGCGTATTTCGGTTCGAAAACGCCGCGCGCTTCGACCCGGCGCAATTGCACATCAGCCGCATTGATCTCAGTCGCTGACACATTGATCGCCGGCCCCGCTGCCAGATGGTCAATACGCGCCTTGAGCTCGTTTTTTTCCTGCGCCCGGCCCAACTGCCAGTTGCCCAGCGAAAGTGTCAGCGCAATGCCGGCGACGGCGGCGATGGCAGGCCATAAACTGAAGCGCAGCTCAAGATTAGCCATAATGGCTGGCGAGCGTCCGCAGCTTCCGATAAACTGGCCCAACACACACCGTTCTATCCATGAAAATCATCGTCCTGCTGTTTATTGCCGCCATCCTGACCAGCCTGTTCTCGGCACTGTATTTCATGATCAAGGACAAGGGGCAGTCCGAACGCGCCGTCAAGGCGCTGACGGTGCGCGTTACGCTCTCGGTCGTGCTGTTCGCCCTGCTCATGCTGGGTTTCCACTTCGGCATCATCGGCACCAGGCTTTGACCGCAGCCCCGGCATCGGTTGCCGCTAAAAAAAACGCCGCACCCGGGGTGCGGCGGTAACCCCCTAGGTCAGGGCCTCCTCCTTATTGTCTGTTGCGGACGTGCCGTTGTTTTATTGTTGTAGCCGTCCGTTTACAACCAGTAGACCACCACGAACAGCAGCAGCCATACCACGTCGACGAAGTGCCAGTACCAGGCCACGCCTTCGAAACCGAAGTGGTGCTCGGGCCGAAAATGGCCGGCAACCGAACGGAACAGGATCACGATCAGCATGATGGTGCCGACAGTGACGTGGAAGCCGTGGAAGCCGGTCAGCATGAAGAACGTTGCGCCGTACGCGCCCATGGTGAGCTTGAGATTGAGTTCGCTGTAGGCATGCGCGTATTCATAAATCTGGAAACCCAGAAAGGTCATGCCCAAGGCTATGGTCATGACCAGCCCCCAGATCAGCTGCTGCCGGTTGTTCTTCATCAACCCCCAGTGCGCCCATGTCACGGTCACCCCTGAACTCAACAGTATCAGCGTATTAAACGCCGGGATGCCCCATGCACCCATGGGCGTGAATGTCTCGGCTATGCCCGGGCCGGAGGCCGGCCAGACGCCTTTGAATCCCGGCCAGATCAATTGCTGGGTTTCCAACCCTGCAAGATCCGGCACCGAGATCACGCGCATGTAGAACAGCGCGCCGAAGAACGCGGCAAAAAACATGACCTCGGAGAAAATGAACCAGCTCATGCCCCAGCGGAACGAAGTGTCGACCTGCTGGTTGAACTTTCCGCTTTCGGATTCGTGTGCAACCGTGGTGAACCAACCCGCCAGCATATAGGCCAGGATCAGCAAGCCGCCGATCACCGGGAACTTGCCCCACGGCACCCCGTTGAACCAGGTGGCAGCACCTAATGCCATGCTCAGCAGGGCGACCGAACCGAAGATCGGCCAGCGTGACGGTTCCGGAATGAAATAACGCGCCGATTGACTCAACATAATGCGGTTCCCCTTTGAGATTCCATAATAATCTTTCGTGACACTCAGCTGGTGACGAAGCGCACCAGCATGATCAGACTAAAAACAAAGACTGCCGCCGCGATGAGGCCTGCGATAATGGCCTGCACCGGCGATATGGTCACCGCATCGTGCTCATGCGCCGCCCGTTTTCGTATGCCGATAAACGCACTCAACACCGCCTTCGCCACCTGGAGCGAAGTCGCCTTGCGGGGACTGTGATCAAGTTCAGCCATCAGCATCAACTACCCTTTCCGGGCCGTGCCTTCGATTTCAAAAAACGAGTACGACAACGTCACGGTGTTCACATCCTGCGGCAGGCCGTTCTCGATCACGAACACCACCGGCATTTGCCGCACTTCGCCCGGCTGCAGCGTCTGCTGCCGGAAGCAGAAACACTCGAGTTTCTTGAAATAGCCCGCTGCAAGCTGGGGGCCGTAGCTCGGGATGGCCTGGCCGGTGATTGCGCGGTCCGAGGTATTGCGAATTTCAAACGTTACCTGCATCAGTTCGCCGGGGTGAAAGCGCACGCTTTTCTCCAGCGGCTTGAACGTCCACGGCAGGTTCTCGCGCACATTGGTATCGAACTCCACCGTCAGCCAGCGCGCGACATCGACCTGGGTATTGGCCGCCTGGTCGGCCTTCTGCACGTTGTTGATGCCTGTGACATCGCAGATTTTTTTGTAAAACGGCACCAGTGCAAATCCAAAACCAAACATCGCCAGCGCCACCACGAACAGCTTGCGTAGCATCGTGCGGTTGGCCTGTGCAGCGACTACCATGGCCAGTGCCGGAGAATCACGCCGATGAAAAATGCCAGCGCAATGGAAGCCAGCACCAGCACTGTTTTGACTTTGGGGCTCAAAACCTGCTCCATTGCACCGGCCGCGGTTACTTGACGACCGGCGGCGTTTCGAACGTGTGATACGGCGCCGGCGACGGCACGGTCCATTCAAGCCCTTCCGCGCCTTCCCATGCCTGGGCGGCCGCTTTCTGTCCGCCGCGGGCGCATTTGATCACCACCCACATGAAGATCAGCTGCGACATGCCGAAGCCAAATGCGCCTATCGACGAGATCATGTTGAAATCGGCAAACTGCAGCGCGTAATCGGGAACGCGGCGCGGCATGCCGGCCAGCCCGGTGAAGTGCATCGGGAAGAACGTGATGTTGAAGAACACCATCGACAGCCAGAAATGCCACTTGCCCAGCGTCTCGTCGTACATGTGGCCGGTCCACTTCGGGATCCAGTAATAGGTGCCGCCGAATATTGCGAACAGCGAGCCTGCGACCAGCACATAGTGGAAATGCGCGACCACGTAATAAGTGTCCTGCAGCTGGATATCCACGGGTGTAATGGCCAGTACCAGCCCGGTAAATCCGCCCATGGAAAACACGAACACGAAACCGATGGAGAACAGCATCGGGGTCTCGAAGGTCATCGAACCCTTCCACATCGTCGCGATCCAGTTGAACACCTTCACGCCGGTCGGTATCGCGATCAGCATCGTCGCATACATGAAGAACAGCTGGGCGGTGGCCGGCATGCCGGTGGTGAACATGTGGTGCGCCCACACGATGAACGACAGGATGGCAATGGACGAAGTCGCATAGACCATCGACGAATAACCAAACAGCGGCTTGCGCGCGAAAGTCGGGATGACCTGCGACACGATGCCGAACGCCGGCAATATCATGATGTAGACCTCGGGATGGCCGAAGAACCAGAAAATGTGCTGGAACATCACCGGGTCACCGCCGCCCGCCGCATTGAAGAAGTGGGTGCCGAAGTGGCGATCGGTAAGAATCATGGTAATTGCGCCCGCCAGCACCGGCATCACGGCGATCAGCAGATAGGCCGTGATCAGCCAGGTCCACACGAACAACGGCATTTTCATCAACGTCATGCCGGGCGCGCGCATGTTGAGGATGGTGGTGACAATGTTGATGGAACCCATGATCGAGGAGGCGCCCATGATATGCAGCGCGAAAATCGCGAGATCCATGCCCGGGCCCATCTGCACGGATAGCGGCGCATAAATAGTCCAGCCCGCGGCAGTCGCGCCGCCGGGCACGAAGAACGAGATCACCAGCAGGGTCGCCGCCGGCGGCAGCAGCCAGAAGCTCCAGTTGTTCATGCGCGCAAACGCCATGTCGGGCGCGCCTATCATCAGCGGGATCTGCCAGTTGGCGAATCCGACGAACGCCGGCATGATGGCGCCGAACACCATGATCAGGCCGTGCATGGTGGTAAGTTGGTTGAAAAATTCCGGGCGCCATACCTGCAGCCCGGGCTGAAACAGTTCGACGCGCAGCATCAGCGCCAGCACGCCGCCGACCATGAACATGGTAAAGCTGAACAGCAGGTAGAGGGTGCCGATGTCTTTGTGGTTAGTGGTCTGTATCCAGCGCATGATCCCCGAGGGATGGTGCGCGTGGTCATCGTGACCCTGGGCGTGTGCGTGTGCTGCTTCCATGAATACTCTCCTGAATACCTGGGTTATTTCCGTAATGCCTTGATCTCGGCGGGCGTGACAAAATCACCTGTTTTGTTGCTCCAGGCGTTACGTTCATAGGTGATCACCGACGCGATGTCCGCGTCGCTCAAGTGCTTGAATGGCGCCATGGCACTGCCCGTTTTGCCATTCATCACGATATTGATATGGCCTTCCTTGGGCCCGGTCGCGATTTTCGAGCCACTCAGTGCGGGAAACGCGCCGGGTACGCCCATGCCGGTCGCCTGGTGGCAGGCCACGCAGTTGGCGGCATAAACTTTTTCGCCGCGCGCCTTGAGATCATCAAGCGTCCAGGTCTTGGCGGGATCGTCAGCCACGGCGGCCTTCGCCATTTTTGCCTGCTGATCCTTCACCCAGGCTGCATATTTCTCAGGCTCGACCGCTTCGACGACGATGGGCATGAAGCCGTGGTCCTTGCCGCACAGTTCGGCGCACTGCCCGCGGTAAGTCCCCGCCTTGTCGGCCTTGAACCAGGTGTCGCGCACGAAGCCCGGAATCGCGTCCTGCTTGATGCCGAGAGCCGGCACCCACCAGGAATGGATCACGTCATTGGCCGTGGTGATGATGCGCACCTTCTTGCCGACCGGCACAACCACCGGATTATCGACTTCAAGCAGGTAATTAGGATTGTTTTTCCGGCCCTCATTGTTGCCGCCGTCGATCTGGTCACGCGGCGTGGCCAGGCTGCTGTAGAAATTGATGCCTTCCTTCAGGTAATCGTAGTTCCATTTCCACTGGTAGCCGGTGGCCTTGATGGTGATATCCGGGTTGGACGTGTCCTTCATCGAGACGACGGTCTTGGTCGCCGGGTACGCCATGCCGATCAGGATGATGAACGGGATGACCGTCCACACGATCTCGACCGTGGTGTTTTCATGGAACTGCTCGGCCTTGTGCCCTGCCGATTTGCGATGCATGATGATCGAATAGGTCATGGCGCCGAACACCACGACGAAGATCGCCAGGATGATCCACATGATCAACGAATGAAGATCATAGATCTCGCGCGCGATGATGGTTTGCGGCGTCTGCAGATTGTACTGATTGGCTCCGGCAATTCCTGATGCCAACAGTGCCAACGCGGCTGCGAGTGATCTAGCCAACTTGCTGGTCATGCTTCCCCCACCTGTAAATAAATCCATTCGTTATTAGCGCCAGGCCATGCGGTGTGACGCCGCGACAGCCTGATGCCTCGTAATCCACGGCTGCGTCGGCCGACACAGCGAACCGCCAGATAAAGCGCTGCCGAATCCGGCCCGGTTAATGGCGGAACCCGCCATGCACCGAATACCAGACCAGCAGTATTGCCATGGCTAGAGAGGCCGCCGGAATGAAACCCAAGACCAGCGATCGACCGGATGAATACAGGGAATTGTTGCGATGCGCGGCGAATACTGTGCTATCCGTTTCCTCGTCACCTGCGCATCCCCATCCACGGCGTCCTTGGTTGCCAGCGCCAACGCCCAAGTTAAAGGTGCGGAATCTATCATAGCCGGCCGTGTGTGGCAACCAGATAGGCCAGGGAAAAGATCCCGGGTTTGCCTGCTGCAAAGCACGATTTCGGCTCCGGGCATCGGCCCTCACGCAACCAGCCTGTCGATAGCAAGTGCCACGGCGGCCCGGCTCGAATCGGGAGCATCCGAAAATGCTATCCGCCCGATCAGCGGTGCGGCGATCCGCTCAGCCAGCGCATCGACATTGTCAGAGGCAAATGCCATCTGCGGATCGACATGGTTCGCGACCCAACCGGACAGCGCAAGGCCGCGCGCGCGTATCGCCTGCACCGTCAGCAGCGCATGGTTGAGGCAGCCCAGCCGGATGCCGATCACGAGCAGCACCGGCAGGCTCAGGCGCTGCGCCAAATCGGCGGTATTTTCGCGTGCGTTGAGCGGCACGCAAAATCCGCCCACGCCCTCGACTATCACCATGTCGGCCTGCTTACCAAGCTCGGCATAAGCGCGCTCTATCTGCATCAGATCGATATGGGTGCCCGCTTCACGCGCAGCAATATGCGGCGCAATCGGGTGCGTAAAGCAATACGGATTGACGAGCTCACGCGGCGGCGCAACATTTCCTGCGGCGAGTATTTTTTCTACATCGTCGCTGCGCAAGCCACCTGCTTCCGGTTGCGCGCCGGAGGAAACCGGTTTCATGCCAACGACGCGCAGCCCTCGCGCAGAATAGGCACGCAACAAAGCACAGGAAACCAGTGTCTTGCCAACGCCGGTGTCGGTGCCGGTGACGAAGATACCGTGACTGGTGACTGGTGATTCGTGACTGGTCAAACCTAAACCCCCTTGATCTCGATTACCGGGCGGCCGGTCGGGCTTAGACGCGGCTGCGGTTTCCAGGCGTGGCCGTAAACGACTTCGAACGTGGCGGGCAGCCTGCCTTCGCGCCGGAACGTTTCGTAGTTGCGCGCCATGGCTTCGAGCCGTGCTCTGCCAGTGAGCGCAGCCGGGCGACCCCGTGTCACGTTGTGTGCGCCTATCGCCTTGAGATCACGCATCAACTCGCGCACATCCGAATAAGTCAGCGTAATGGTTTCCATGTCCATGACCGGATCGGCGAAACCGGAATGCACCAGCATGTCGCCGATATCGTGCATATCGATGAAGCGATTGACGTGGGTATGACGGTCGGTACCCTGGTACGCGATGCGCAATTCCTTCAGCGTGTCGGGGCCGAAGGTGCTGAACATCAGCAGCCCGCCCGGCGCCAGCACGCGCCGCATTTCTGCGAAAGCCAGTTGCGTATCATTCACCCACTGCAGCGCCAGATTGGACCACACCATGCCGACCGCGGCGTTGGCCACGGGCAGCCGCTCGATGTCGGCGCACACGACGGCAGGCTGCGGGCGCCGCGTCAGCAGATTCTTCCACCACGGTACGCGACTGCGAACGCGCAGCAGCATGGCCGGGGCGATATCGAGCGCGACAATCCGCGCCTGCGGATAGCGCTGGGTAAGCCCGGCGAGCGCGTTGCCGGTGCCGCTGCCGGCATCGAGCAGGGTTGCGGGCCGGCACTTGATGTAATCGAGCCGGCCGAGCATACGCTGGCATATTTCGTTCTGCAGCACTGCGGCGCTGTCGTAGGTCGCCGCAGCGCGCTCGAACGAGCGCTGCACCTGGCGCTTGTCGATCAGCTGTTCATCGCTCATCGAAAAACCTTTTTAAAAGCCCGGCCACAGTCTTTACATCGGATAGGAACGGCGCGTGCGCCGCCCCGGGCAGCGTGGCCAAACGCGCATTGGGCAGGCTCCGGCTCAAGTATTCGCCTGCGGCAAGCGGCGTCAGCGTATCGCTGTCGCCATGCACGATCAGCGTCGGCTGGGCGACGGTTGAAAGCCGCGCGCGCAGATCGGCATCGCGCAATATCGCGAGACCCTGCTCGAGCGCGCCGGGGTCGGGCGCATCGCGCGCGGACAGGCTCGTTTTAAGTCGCAGCGCCACCTGCTTTGATTGTGCATCTCCCTGGGCCTGCAATGACAAGAAACGCTTGAGCGTGCCGGCGTAATCCGCCTGCAGCGCCTGCTCAAAATCACGCAAGACGTTTACCTCCATCGCGTGCGGCCAGTCGCTGCGTTGCGTAAAACAGGGCGTGGTCGCAATCAGGGCCAGGCGCGCAACCTGATGCGGTGCGAGTGCCGCCCAAACCAGCGCAACCTGGCCGCCCAGTGACCAGCCGCAAACCAGGCAGCGCTGCGGCATCTGCCGCGCCAGCAGCGCCGCTGCGTGGTCCAGCGTAAAGGCATCGCACGCCGCGCTCTCGCCATATCCCGGCAGGTCCACCGCATGCACCCGGAAAAACGGCGCCAGTTCGCGCGCAAGATCGGCCCAGATGCCGGCATGCATGCCCCAGCCGTGCAACAACACCAGATCCGGACCGCTGCCTGATACTGCCGTATGCAGCATCATTGCAATGCATTCAGCGCAGCCACGAGCCGGCCGACGTCTTCCGCGCTGTGCGCCGCCGACAACGAGATGCGCAATCGAGCCGTGCCCTGCGGCACCGTTGGCGGCCGGATCGCCGGCACCAGCAGTCCGCGTTGCGCGAGTTGTTCCGACAACGCCAGCGCATCGGCATTGCCTCCGACCATCAGCGGCTGAATCGCGGTATCGGATGCCATCAATTTCCAGCGGTTTTTTGCAACACTCTGTTTTAATTGAACAATAAGACTTTCCAAATGATCGCGCCGCCACTGCTCCTGCGCGATCAGTTCCAGGCTTTTGAGCAGTGCATGCGCAAGCAGCGGCGGTGTGGCCGTGGTGTAGATATAGCTGCGCGCGCGCTGCACCAGGGTGTCGACCACTGCGGCCGGGCCGGCGACAAATGCGCCGAACACCCCCGCCGCCTTGCCGAGCGTGGCCATGTAAATCACGCGCGGAGAATGAATGCCGAAATGCGACAACACTCCCCTCCCCGACTCGCCCAGCACTCCGAAGCCATGCGCGTCGTCGAGCATCAACCACGCATCGTGGCGTTCGCACAACGCCAGCAGTTCAGGCGCCGGCGCGAGATCGCCATCCATGCTGAATACGGCATCGGTCACCACCAGCTTGCGGCGCGCGCGCGACGCGGCCAGAAGCTTTTCCAGTGCATTCAAATCGAGATGCGGGTAACGCCGGAACCCGGCGCGTGACAGCAGCGCTGCATCGTTGAGCGAAGCATGATTGAGCTTGTCGGCGAATACGGCATCACCGCGCCCTGCCAAGGCAGAGACGATGCCGATATTGGCCATGTAGCCGGTTGAAAACAATAGCGCGCGGGGCAGTTCCACGAAATCGGCCAGCGCTGTCTCGAGCGCATGGTGCGCGACACTGTGGCCGAGAATCAAGTGTGAAGCGCCGGCGCCGGCACCGTAGCGCTCCGCACCTTCCTGCAGCGCGCGCACCAGCTCGGGATGGGCGGCAAGCCCCAGATAATCATTGCTGCAGAAGGCGGTGTACTCGCGACCATCCACCGTGACGTGCGGCGCTTGAGGCGTTTCCAGCAAGCGCCGGCGGCGTTTCAAGCCGCGCGTCTCGAGATCCGCGAGATCTGTCGCTAGCGCTTGCTGGAGTGTTGAGTGTTGAGTGTTGAGTGTTGAATTGTTCACTTCGGACGTCCAGCAGTCTTGACGATCGCTGTAAGAATCCGAATCAGCTCTTCTGCATCATCAAGTTCTTCATGAACGTCCACGCCTGCAATGCCGGACTTGTCAAATCAAACGTAGCCAGTGTAGGTCCCTAACATAATGAACGCGCGATGGCTGTCAGATTTTGGCTCAGGACGCGAGCTTCCATGAGCATATCGGAATATGGGCAAGGGGAGCGACAAAGTCAAGGCGAAAACTAGTGCCAGCCCGAAAGGGTTGCGATCAAAATCGGCGCTGACTTTGTCGACCGGCTTGACCATATTCGCGATATGCTCTGCGCCGTCCTTCGCGTCATCACCAATTTTGACTCGCAACGCACACGTGTTTCATTATGTTAGGGACCTTGGTTTCGCGAGCCTCTTTCGAGGCGATCGCCATTTGGAAAGAAAGTCCCTTCGGCTCTGCCCCGCCTGAGCTTCTTCTACATTGGCCCCTATACTTGTTCCGGCCTTTACGAGTTGATTCGATATTACAAACTCCCGCTGCTGCTGAAGCTTGCTCGATAGCCGGATGATCTTGAGCGCAAACTCAAAACTCTTGACCAGAATAAGGCTATCAGCCATCGCGGTAACCGCTTAGCACTCAAAACTCATCACTCAAAATTCAACACTGAAGCGGATGCAGCCCGAGCTTCTCGAACAGCGCCCGATCGTTTTCGACATCGGGGTTGCCGGTGGTCAGCAGTTTCTCGCCGTAGAAAATCGAGTTGGCGCCGGCGAGGAAACAAAGCGCCTGTATGCCTTCGGGCATGTCCTGGCGGCCCGCCGACAGCCGCACCATTGCCTTGGGCATGGTGATGCGCGCACAGGCGATGGTGCGCACAAATTCCAGAAGATCGAGTGTCTCGGTGCCGTGCAGCGGCGTGCCTTCAACCTGCACCAGATTATTGATCGGCACCGATTCGGGATGGGGCTCCATGTTGGCGAGTTGCGCGACCAGCGCGGCGCGGCTCGCGCGCGTCTCACCCATGCCGACGATGCCGCCGCAGCATACATGCAGACCGGCGTCACGCACGCGCCCCAGCGTCTCAAGGCGGTCGTCCTGAGTGCGGGTGGTGACGATCTCGCCGTAAAATTCCGGCGCGGTATCGATGTTGTGGTTGTAGTAATCGAGGCCGGCTGATTTCAGCTGCTCGGCCTGCCCCGCTTTCAGCATGCCCAGCGTGGCGCAGGTCTCCATACCCAGTCCGCGCACCGCGCCTATCATTGCTATCACCTGGTCCAGATCCCGCTGCTTGGGCCCGCGCCACGCCGCGCCCATGCAAAACCGGGTTGCGCCGCTGGTTTTTGCCGCGCGCGCCGCCGCGACCACTTCGTCGACAGACAGCAAGTCCCGATTTTCTATCGAGGTGTGAAAGCGCGCAGCCTGCGGGCAGTAACCGCAGTCCTCGGAGCAACCACCGGTCTTGACAGACAGCAAAGTCGACAACTGCACCGCATTGGCGTCGAAATGCCGGCGGTGCACCGATTGCGCGCGATAGATGAGGTCGTTGAATGGCAAATCGAACAGGGCCTCAATCTGCGCAACACTCCAGCGCGACGCGCTGTCAGCGACAGGATCGCACCGCTCGTTAATCAGGGTAGTCATGGGCACTTTCGGAGGAAAAGTAAAAAAACTCTGTTTATTTAATGGCTTGAATCATTACGGAACGACTGCCGTTTGTCAAATACCGTGTACAAATTTTTAAACTACTGCCTAAATAATGGGCTGCCGCAAGCTTGCCTGTTGTGCGGGGCCGCCTGCGATCACGCCCAGTTATGCGTGAACTGCAATGCCGCCTTGCCGCGCCTGCCCGCCACGCGGTGCGCCACGTGCGCGCTACCGTTGCCCGATGGCACTGTTTGCGGCGCTTGCCTGTCTCACCCGCCGCGTTACGACACCACCACGGCTGTGTTTGCCTACGCTTTCCCCGTTGACGCCCTGATCCAGCGCTTCAAATACAGCGGCAGCCTGGCCATCGCCCCTTT
>CALOEN010000047.1:0-12761 GCA_942492335.1 uncultured beta proteobacterium
ACGTAGATGCCGATCACTTCCAGGGGCTCGGTCTGGCTCAGGTTGTACATGAAGTGCTCGACGCCTTTGGGAATGTAGTGGACGTGGCCGCCCCGTACTTCTGCGCGGTCCGGGCCCTCGCCCGCCAGCCCGTGGCCCCGGATGACATAGTAGAGTTCCTCGCAGTTCTCGTGCCGGTGCTTCTTGTGGACGGCGCCGGGCATGAACTTCGCCCAGAAGAGCGCGGTCGTGCTCCCGTTGTGGCGGCCGATCGGCATGCGGAAATCGGTGATGCTCCAGCCGTCCTTCACGTCCATCTGGGCGGGCTTCACATCGTCGATGTGGGTGAGAATGCCCGCGCTGAACTTCTTGACCCGCGGCATGCTGATGTCCGCCTCCGTCGCGTGGCCGTGGAATTCGTAGCCGGTGTCCGCAACGCTCTTCGCGCCGACGTAGAAACCGATGACCAGACCTTCCTCGTCCTTGGTCTCGTTGAGGAAGAAGTGCGTCGACCCTTTGGGCATGAGGCGGCAGTGGCCCGGCCTAACCTCGGTGCGCTCGTTGCCCTGCCCGACGACACCGTGACCCTGCAGATAAACGGCGATCTCGTCGCAATTGCGGTGGACGTGCTTGGCGTGAGTAGAGCCGGGCCGGAAGATGGAGTGGAAGAGCGTGGTGGAACTCCCATCCCTGCCCGAGATGGGCAGCCGGAATTCGGAGATGGCCCAGCCTTCCCCTTCCTTCATGTTCTCGGGACGGATGTCGTCAACATGCACCAGGTGGTGTTTAAGGGACATGTCTATTCTCTGTGGCATTAAGAGCGTCAGTATAAACTTTCTGCGGCCCGAACTTTTTCTCGATCTGTATAAGAATCAAAGCAAGTAAAAGGAGCCAGGCCCAATGAATTGAAAGCGCGTGTCGACCGTACAAACTATCGGGCTCTAAGCCTGGCCCCTTATTCGCGATCCCCGCTACCGAACCTTAGGGCAATAACCGACCCCAGGCGACCGGCTTATTGTTTTCCCTAATTTGAACTTTCCAGTGACTGGAGGAATGTCGCGGACGAGGTAACGTTCGCCCAGCGCGGAAATATATTTTCCATGAGGAAAGCGTGAAACTGCGGGTCGGAGTCGGCGCAGCCGTCGGCGAGGATGATCGTCTTGTAGTCCATGTCCGATGCAAAGCAGAGGGTGACCAGCACGACGCGGCTGGTGTTGATGCCCATCAGGACGAGGGTATCGACTCCCTTCTCCTTCAGGATCTCATTGAGGTTTGTGGTCGTCCATGGCCCGGTCCGGCTCTTGGTCAGAACAGGTTCGCCTTTTTGAGGCTTAACCTCCGGGGAAAGGGCGTTATCCGGCGTCCGCTCGCCACGCACGACCTCGATGAAGATTACAGGGAGACCGGCGCCGCGGACTTTATCCAGGACATTGTTCACCGCTGGAATCAGCGCCGCGCGGGTCTCCGGATTCAGAGCGTTAACCTGTTTTAATTGGAAGTCCATGACGAGGACCGCCGTTTTTTTCCGATTAATTGTCAGCTGCTCTGCCATGATTTATGTCTCCTGATTCAAGATTGATAAAATGGGGTCGGGTTCACATTTCCATTTTAGTCCGCGAAAGATGGTGCCTTTCGAAGGCCGGTGTAATTAAGAGTAAAAGGGGCCAGGCCCAATTATAAACCCCGTGCGCGAACGCGGGCAAAAATCGTCGCGTCGAGCAGCAAGTAAAAGAGGCCAGGCTCATTTAATTGAAGTGGCGTGTCGACCGTAGTGGGTTGTAGCGCGTTGAAAGGGCAGACGGCCACGGGAGTTCGGTGCGAAGCCAGGCCGCGAGCAGGCGCGGCACGGTTGGTGATGACATAATTGAGCCTGGCTCTTTTTTGGGCCCGTAATTCGTCAGGGGCTGAGTCGATATAAGCAAGGATTGAAAATGGCACGTCGGCGACAGCGACAGAAGCAAGAGCTGTTTGAAGATTTGTGAAGGAGCACCCGAATGAAGAAAACCTACGCCGGTATCGTCGGCTCGCCGGTCACGCCGTTCAATCACGACAACACGATCGACTTCGGCACCTTCGAAAAGCAAATCGATTTCCTGATCGCGAGCGGCGCGAGCGCGCTGGTGCATCCGATGCACATCGGCGAATCGGTAAGTCTCTCGGAAAACGAGCGCCGGCAGCTCGCCCGGTCGCTCGTCTCCGCCGCAGGCGGGCGGGTGCCGGCGTTTGTCAATGTGTCCTTTGCCGGCACTGACCTCTCGATCGAGATGGCGAAGCATGCCGCGAAGTGCGGTGCGACCGGTGCAGTGCTGCTGGCGCCGTATCAGCGGAAAGTCGCACCGAAGGCAATCGTTCAGCACTTTGAGGCCGTCGCTGACGCCGCCGGCGGCACGATCATCGCCTACAACAATGCCCAGGCATCGGGAACGGAGTTGACGACAGCGATGCTCGAAGCGATGTTTGACCGCATTCCGGGCTTTGCGGGCATCAAGGACGCATCGCTCAACATGGAGACCTTCGCGGATATCTGCACGCTGATCGCCGGCAAGGGCAGGGACATCGCCGCGTTGACCGCGAGCGAGCATTTGCTGCCGTCTATCGCGGTCGGCGGCGACGGCTGCATCTCCGGCTGCAGCGAATTCGCGCCGCGGCTCGTGCACGCGCTATATCGTGCATGCCTGGATAACGATGGTACAAAGGCGCTTGAGCTGCAACGCACCGTCGGGAGGTTGCTCAAGGTCGTGCGCTGTAACTACCCGGCAGCGGTCAAGCATGTGCTGGAACTTATGGGACGGCCGGTGGGCCTGCCGCGCCGGCCACTGCAACCGCTCACGCCGGAGGAGAAAGCATGGGTCCGGGACGAACTCGCCGCGACCGGTGTGCTGGAAAGCGAGCAGCACGGCTGGTAGATCAAAGGGGCATGTTCCAGGTTCAATGTTCAAGGCGAAGTGCGGTGAATCGTGACCAGTGACCAGTGACCAGTGATTGGTGATTGGGTGGATGAGTGATGGGTGATGAGTGATGAGTGATGAGTGATGAGTGATTGAGTGATTGAGTGATTGAGTGATTGAGTGATTGAGTGATTGAGTGATTAAGTGATTAAGTGATTAAGTGATTAAGTGATTAAGTGATTGGGTGAATCGTAAGGTCAAGAACTCGCCTTGAAGATAATTTGATGCGCTGGCTTCTCCTTTTGCCACGACGCTGGTTCCCGAACCCATGTGCGCCGCCGGGCAGCGCTTAACTGCCGTGAATAGTGAATGGTGAATGGTATAAACCGAAAACCTTCAGTAAGCCGGCTGGTCGAGCAGCGCAGGGCCACTCCCGCAACAAAAGCGGGGGCTGCCCCCGGCAAAGTAATCAATAGACGGGGTTCGGTCCGCGTCCGAACCCGTACGCTCAGCCCAGCGTCTCCCAATACTTGACGATGCGCTGGCGCATCGCGGCATCGGGCATCAGCCCGCGGCCCGCCTGCAGGTTGTCGAGCATGTATTCGGGCCGGTCGGTGCCCGGGATCACCGCCGTCACCGCCGGATGCGAGAGGATGAACTTCAGGAAAAACTGCGCCCACGTCGTGGCGCCGAATTCCGCCGCGAAATCGGGCAGCGGCCGTTTGCCCGCGGTGCGGAACAGCGAATTGCGCCCGAACGGCAGATTGACGAGCACGGCGGCGCCCTCATCCCGCGCGGCGGGGAGCAGCCGCTCCTCGGCCTCGCGGTCGCCCAGCGAATAGTTCACCTGGAAGAAATCGGGTTTTTCGCGCACCAGCACCTTGCCGATGGCCTCGTAGGAGCGCTCGTTGCTGGTGGTCATGCCCACGTAGCGGCACAGGCCCTGCTGCTTCCATTCGCGCAGCAGGCCGAAGTCGTAGTTTTCGTCCCGGACGTTCCATGCCTGCATCAGATCGATGCGGTTGGTCTGGAGCCGTCGCAGCGAGTTCTGCAGCGACGCGGTCGCTGCCGTCTTATTCTGCGCAAACGAGTATTTGGTGGCGAGGAACAGCTTGTCACGCACGCCCAGCTTGGCCACGATGTCGCCCAGCCTGTCTTCCGCGCGGCCGTAGGAATGGGCGGTGTCGATGAGCTTGCCGCCGCCCGCGATCAGCGCCTGGATCACCTTGCTGCGTTCGGCAAATTTTTCCGCGTCGTTTTCGAAATCGAAGATGATGGCGGTGCCGATGCCGATGATGGGCAGCGGCTCGCCGCTGTGCGGAATCGGGCGCGTCATGATCGGGGTGTCGGCGGCCAGCGCCTCTTTCAGCCACCAGGGCAGCGTGGCCAGCGCTGCGCCTGCGCCTAGCACCCTCCGGCGTTGGGTATTGACTGGGGTATTCATGTCAGTTCCTCGTGAACGGGTTATCAGGATATCAAAAAACGGCACCGCATAGGGTCTGACGGAATGGGGAGAGCGGAGCGAGGGGCCGGGGAGTGCGGAACCTCACGTGGTGATTGGGTGCCCTAAAGGATACATTTCATTTAATGGGTGAATCGTCAGTGGTAAGCAGTAAGCGGTGAAGATAGTTTGCCGCGCTGAACTCTCCCCTAGCTGCTACGCCGGTCCCCGGACCCATGTGAAAACGCAATGAAATGAAGTTTCGGTGAAGGCTAACCTTTAGACAACACGCGACGCTTGTTGCGGTGGAGACTGACCTTTAGGTCATGTCGGAGCCAATATGCCGGAGCCAAAGTGACCAGCCGCCGGGCTGCCCCCGGAAATGGTCGTTTAGATATAGGGGGGGTTCTGATCTTTTCCGCGCGTAGCAAATCAAAGTAAACTCTCCAGGTAATTAACCGCAGTGGGCGTTAAGGAATTTCATATTGCCGCCACTAGACTCGTCAGCGTTTTCGGCATTCGCCTTCGACTACACCTGCGCCCGTGAACCGGAAGGGCTGTGCGTGCCGTGGCAAGCGACGGAGATACCATGTCCCTGACAAATCTGTTCTTCCTCATATTCGCTTTGATCGACCTGGCGTGCTTGTACGTGCTCATCAAGCGAGCCCGCACGCATTGGTCGCTCTGGCAGGCATCTTTTAATGGGCACTATTTGATCGCCGTGATGTGCGTGGTGCTGCTGGTACTGGTGACTTTGGCGTGGGCCTACATGGTTACGGCGACATTTCTTGACTGGCGTGTCTCGCTCGATCCGTCCAAGCCAAAACCCTATTTCTTTTTTACCTGGCTCGTTGGGGCAGTGCCGTTTGGCATTGCGCTGCCCTTGTTGGACGGTCTTCATAACCGCGCTAAAAGCGGTAAGCAGAAACCTTAGCGGTCTGTCTCCAAGTCTGCTGTCGTCTCATTGACAAACTGCTCGAGCAGCGCATTAAATCTCTCTGCTTCGTCAACAAACAAGGCGTGACCGGCATCCTCAAAGATCGCCACTTGCGTCGCCGGCCGGTGCTGCTGCAGGGTCTGTGCCTGCTCGGCAAATTGCGCACTGACGACATACAGCAGTGGCTTCGGAAACCCCCTCGCGATGCTGCGCCAGTGTTCCCGGGACAGCGTCCGGGGAAACAGGGACAGGCTCGCCTCGAGCGGCATGCGCAGTGCACTGTCCGTTAATGCGGCAAGCTCAGCCTCGGGACGTTCTGTACTAAAAATGCCACTCACGAAATCCTCCATAGTGGCGCGCCGGTCAGCCTTGAGCGCATCGAGAAATCCGCTTCCGGAAGGGGGCGCCGTATCCTCCCCCACGGTGCTGTCTACCAGAACGAGCGCCTCGAGCGCGGCGTAACCGTAACGATTGACGTACTCGAGCGCCTCCAGCGCCCCGAGCGACCACGCGACCAGCACGACGCGCGGATAACGCGCGACGAACTCTCGCAAGTCCTCCGCCCGCCTTTCGATGGTATAGCCATCGGGGGCAACGTCCGATTCTCCCTGGCCGCGGGGATCGAGCGCGGCAACACAATGCGTCGCACCGAGACTGATGAGTTGCTCGCGCCAGATCGCAGCCGGCATGGACCAGCCGGGCACGAAAGCAATTACCGGGGATCGCGCAGCCGGCGTGGTGGCCGCGCCCTGAGGACAGGCCTCCAGCACATGCAGGCGCACGCCGTCGGAGGTGACAAAACTCGTGCTCTTGATTTCAGGCGCCACTGTGGATGCCGCGATCGCCTGTCCGCCCGCCAGGGCGCATGCCAGCAATGCGGCCGGGGCGCGGCGCATCACGTCAGCGGACGGGCTTGGCCCCGGACTGGGCCTGGCGCGAGGGCTGGCGCGCGACCATCAGGTTCGAACGATTTTCATTCTTTTTGGTCAGGTAACCGAACCTGAACGGCAACGGCACCGGTTTCGGTTCCTGTTTTTCGTAGGCAGCCGCCAGTGACGGCTGGTAGGCGTTTTCGAACGGCTTGATCGGAACGTCGTAGACGCCATAAAAGCGCAACTGCCAGCCGTGCTTGCGCAGCCGGGCATAAGGCATCCCGGTGTCATCCTGCACAATGAATTGGCTCGTTTCGAGTATCACCTCGCGCAGGCGGGAGAACTCGTTGCCATGCAAGAGGTATGACGCGGACTTGATCAGCGTCGTCGTTGGCGCCAGCGCGCGCAGGTAATCGAGGAACTGCGGATAATTATCCATGGCGGCATCGGTCGCGTCGAGGGAAAAGTAGTGCAGATGCCGCACCTGTGACGAGCCGGCGTTGCGGAACTCTATCGTAACGCCCCTCAGCTTGCGTTTCCGGCCCTGAGTCCTCTGCGAACCGTCGGCCTGGACGGGGTTTGCGGACATCGCGGACGTATCGATCGGCACGACCCGGAGCACCTCGGCCCCGGACAGCTTCATCGTCACCATGAACACGGGCACCACCCCGTTCAACCGTTCCTTCCGCAGGTTCTTGAGCATCGTATCCGTGACGAAGTAGTTGCGCGCGAACAGGTTGGTCATGAAGCCGCGCACATTCGTGAGCAATTGCTCGAATTCCTGATCCGTCATCGCTTCGACATCGGGTACTACGCCAATTTTCTCGAGCCCGAACATCACGATGTTGGCGCAATCCGGAAACAGCCATTGGGCATTGAGAAAGTCCGGGCCGCTGAACGGATACAGCAGGGTCTGCCCGCCGGGGCAGCCCTGGGGAATTTCGACATTGCGCCAGGCAGTCAACGCAACTCTCTGCCCGTCGCGCACCTTTGCCCAGGAAGCCTGGAGTGCGCTGCTGTGTATCTTCCACGCGCCGGATTGTGCAAGCACAGCATGATCCGCATAAGTCGGGGGCAGGCCGGCGAGCAGCATGGCGATCGAATCAAGCCGCGCCGCAGCGCGCGAATCGGAGGGGGCGACCCCCTGCGCCACGACCGGGCCCGGAGCAAGCATCGAGAGCACGAAAATCGCACCTGCCATGAAAGGCAGCAGGCGCCCCCACCGCAAAATCGTTCTGGTATGTAATTTCATGGCATGATTCTACCAGTTGCCCCCGCAATGTGGGAGGTCCAGTCTGTTCACTAATGCATACTCCATGCAGTTAATTTCGGCATGGGTAAAGGAACACCAATTTGTCATCTGTAGTCGCACCAACGATCGCGGCATTCGCCTTCGACAACACCTACGCCCGTGAGCTGGAGGGGCTGTATGTGCCGTGGCAGGCGACGCAGGCGCCACAGCCCGTGCTGGTCAAACTCAACCGCGAGCTGGCCGAAGAACTGGGGCTGGCTGCCGCAGCGCTGGATGCCACCGCGGGCGCGCTGCTGTTCTCGGGCAATCACACACCGCCGGGCGCCGCGACCATTGCCCAGGCCTACGCCGGCCACCAATTCGGCGGTTTCGTACCGCAATTGGGAGACGGGCGCGCCTTGTTGCTCGGCGAAGTCATCGACAAGCACGGCCGGCGCCGCGACATCGCGTTCAAGGGTTCCGGCCGCACGCCTTTTACGCGCGGGGGGGACGGCAAGGCGGCGCTGGGACCCGTTCTGCGCGAGTATCTGATCGGCGAGGCGATGCACGCGCTGGGCATTCCGACTACGCGCGCGCTGGCCGCGGTGACCACGGGCGAAGATGTTTTGCGCGAGCGTGTGCTGCCCGGTGCCGTGCTGACCCGCGTGGCAGCCAGCCATATCCGCGTCGGCACGTTTCAGTTCGTCACGGCGCGCGGAGACGATGCGCTGCTGCGCCGACTGGCCGACTACGTGATCAGACGCCATTATCCGGAACTCGACGGCCAGGACACTGCCTATCTCGGTCTGCTGCGGGCGGTGTGCGAACGGCAGGCTGCGCTGATCGCGCGCTGGATGCTGGTGGGTTTCATCCACGGCGTGATGAACACCGACAACATGACGCTCTCCGGCGAAACCATCGACTACGGCCCCTGCGCGTTCATGGACCGCTATGACCCGACGACGGTCTTCAGCTCGATCGATGAACGCGGCCGTTACGCCTATGTGAATCAGCCGCTGATCGCCGGCTGGAATCTGACGCGGCTGGCGGAGACCTTGCTGCCGCTGCTGGATGAGGATCAGGATCGCGCGGTTGCGCAGGCGATGGAAGTGCTGGGCACGTTCCAGCAAAGGTATGAACACTATTGGCTGCAAGGCATGCGCCAAAAGCTCGGGCTGGCGCGTGTAGCGGCCGATGACCTTGCGCTGGCCACTGATTTTCTGGCGACGATGCAAGGGCAGGGGGTCGACTACACGCAGGCGTTTCGTCGTTTGTCGGACGCTGCAGCACACACCGGCTCCGCTGCTGATACGGATCTGCGTAAGCTGTATGCCGATGACACGGCACTGAAGGCATGGCTGCTACGCTGGCGCTCGCGCCTGGAAAGCGAACCGGGGGACCCTGCGCAGCGTGTGCTGGCCATGCGCGCCGTCAATCCTGTTTACATTCCGCGCAACCATAAAGTCGAAGAGGCGCTGGACGCCGCGGTCGAGCGCGGGGACTACGCGCCTTTTGAAAAGCTGCTCGCGGTGCTGAAGCGGCCTTTCGATGAACGGAAGGATCTGGCCGCCTATGCAGAACCTGCGACGGCGCGCGAGTCCGCCCACTACCAGACGTTTTGCGGGACGTGACTGCTTGTGAATCAGTGATGAGTGATGAGTGATGAGTGATTCAGTGATTTAGTGATTGGGTAATGGGTAATGGGTAATGGGTAATGGGGAGAGCGAAGCGAGGGGCCGGGGAATGGGTAGTGGTAAGGCGGCACATCAGGTGGAGGTGGGGGGGAAGACCGCAGTTTTTTGGCACGGTTACCTCATATTGAATCCATTTATTTGCGCAGTGGAATAACTTAAAAGAGGCGTCATGATGCAACAGAAATCCATCGCGGGAAGCTGTTTGTGCGGGGCGGTCCGTTTTGAGATCAAGCCGCCTTTGTCGGATTTCAGGTATTGCCATTGCAGTCGCTGCCAGAAAGCGAGCGGCGCTGCGCATGCGGCTAATATCTTCCTCCCGGAGAACCAATTCACCTGGCTTTCCGGCGAATCGCTGGTTCGCCGTTTCGATCTGCCGGGCGCCAAGCGCTTTGCGGTGTGCTTCTGCACGCAATGCGGCACGCGCGTGCCGCACAAGGTCGGTAGCACGGGAAACGTTCTCGTGCCGGCGGGTACCCTGGATGCAAGCCCGGAGGTTCTCCCCAACAGGAACAATTTCTGGGGCTCGAAGGCGCCGTGGCACGCTGAAACGCATACGCTGCCAAAGTTCGATGGATTCCAGGAAAAACGGTGACCGGTGATTGAGTAATGAGTGATGAGTGATTAATGAGTAATGAGTAATGAGTAATGAGTAATGAGTAATGGGTGATGAGTGATTGAGTGATTGGCGACCAGAAAAAGAAAGGGGACAGCGTGGCCCCTTTCTTTCTTTTAAGTCCACTGCGGGCGTAAATGCCTAGGTGACTTTGTACACCACGTCGTGCTCGCGCACGTGATCATTAACTTTTAATCCGAACGCCTGCCTGCGGCCGACTTCGGTTACGGCCTCGTGCTCGATCTGGAGGGAGTCGATCCGCTGGCGAAAGTCGGTGGTGTGCCCGAGGAAGCGGATCGTGTCGCCGACCTCCAGGCTGCCGGTGTCCAACTGTACGACGGCGACCGAAAGATGGTTGTAGTAGTGCGTGACGAAGCCGACGGGGTCTTCGCCCGGTAGCGGTCCGCGCGCCGGAACTTCGGGCTTGACTGTCGGGATAATCCGGGGTGCGACGGCTACCGCGGACAATATGGCGACGGGCCGCTTTTGCGGCGCCGCCCGAGTCACGGCGGGTTTTATTACCGCGGCCGGCTTCACTGCGGGTTTTTTCGCGGCGACCTGCTTCACCACGGGTTTCTTGGCCGGTGACTTCTTCGCCGCGGGCTTCTTCTTGGGTGGCGCGGCTTTCCTGGCGCTTACCGGCTTCTTTGCCGGCGTTTTTTTTGCGGGCTTGGACTTCGCTTTTTTCTTTGCGGTGGCCATGGCTGCTCCTTGGTTTGCGGATAGCGTGTTTACTATCGTAGTCGCGCTGGCGGTTCATATCAATCCGCACTGGCAAACCCGGGCCAGCCGAGTCTATAATTTATTGATTAAAATCAAACACTTGAAATAACATTCCAATGACGGGTGCTTGGAATAAACAGAGCCGATACTCAAAAAAACGGCCGGGCATCTGCCCGGCCGTTTCTCTTCGGTGTTACTGAATCAGCAGCCGGCCACGCACTCGCCTTTGCCGTCGAACTCCATCGTCTTGCCGGAGAGCGGGACGTGCGCCGGTACCTTGACCGCCTTTATGAAGGCGTCGGTGCGAGTGCCCGGCACGACCTTGCCGCCTTTGGTCCCCACCTCGTTGGCGTGGGACATAATCACCTCGGCGGGCTTGACCATCTCGTTGATGACATACGCCGCTTCTTTCGGGCCGGTGGTGAACACGTCGCCGATGTTGATCACGGCAAGATTCACCTTGTAGTGCTGCCGGACTACGAGATCCTGCTCCGCCGTCATGCCGGTGTCACCCGAGAGATAAGCGACGAGTCCGTTGCTGAACGTCAGCACGTAGCCGGTGGCCTGACCGACATACCCCGCGATTCCCGCTTCCTTCATGTGCTTGCCCAGATCGCCGCCGATGTAGCCGGGATCAAGGCCGTTGCTGTGCAGGGCAGGCACCGTCGCAATGGTTACACCGCCGATCGTCCTGCTTGCACCGAAGCGCACGAGGATCGAGTTCTTCGGATCACCGCCATTCGCTTTCAGCTTGTTGGCGAAGAAGGGCGGCATTTCACTGCCAGTTACTATTTTCGCCTTCTTGGCCACCGCGATGTTCACAGTGTTTGAATTCGGCATCGCCGACACCGAAACGTCGGGTTTCGCACAACTGCCCGAGTTGGGCGCCTTGTTGTGCGCGTTGCCCGCGTGGTCTCCATGCATGTGGCTGACAAGGATGATGTCGATCTTGCCCAGCCGGGGATCGTCCGCTCCCGCTACCGTTCGGCCGGCGTCGTAGAGTATGCGCGTGCCGTTCGGGTCCTCGAAGATCAGCGCCCGGTCCTGAGGGCAAAACTCGCCCTCTTGTCCGCCGAGTGGGGTTATCTTCACATTCTCGGCGGCGGCGGGCTGCGCCGATATGCCAATAAAGGCGACGCACAGCGTCGCCAGGATTACAGGTAGTCGCTTCATCACATTCTCCTAATATATTGTAAACAACATCGCACGTATGTCTGTGCTCTCCTCCGGAAGAGCGGATCCACGAACGAGCCGGATGGGCAGAATAGCAGGAACCGGCGAAAAGTTGTAGGTGATGGGGCTCCAGGTTCAAGGACAACCATTGCGCCTGGTGTTATTCTTGCACTGCTCCCATTTATTCAATCTGCGCGGGGAACAGCAATGAGCCTTGTTTTCACAGCGCTGCCGGTGCTGCACTGCACGCGCGCCGCAGCAGTCGCACCCGCGCGTGAGAGTGAACAACCAAAAGAAATTTAAACCGCCATGACCGCAACGACAAACGACTTCAGGGTGATGACCTCGGGCGCTTTTACCGCGGCGCATCTTGCGCTGATCCCGCAACTGGAGCGCCTGACCAGAAAAAAAATCGTCACCGTATCAACGTCCATCGGCAAGGGAGAGAGCTTCATCCCGAACCGGTTGAAGCGCGGCGAAGTCGTGGACATCGTCATCGTTGCGGACGTCGTGATGCGCCAACTCATCGCGGACGGACTGGTCCTGGCCGAGGGGTATGCGTTGATTGCCCGCTCCACCATCGGCTTGGCGGTGCGCGCGGGCGCACCCAAGCCCGATATCAGCACGGTAGACGCGCTGCGGCGCACGCTGCTGGAAGCGAAATCCATCGCCCATTCCGTCAGCAGGAGCGGGCAATATCTGACGACAGAATTGGTCCAGCGGCTGGGCATCGCCGACCAGGTGCTGCCTAAATGTCGCTTCGCTGGCGCCGGCGAGCGCGCTGGGGCCGTGGTGGCACGCGGCGAGGCCGAGCTCGGCTTCCAGCAAATGAGCGAATTGCTTCCCGTGCCGGGGATCGCCCACATCACGCCGTTGCCACCGGAAGTGCAGAAGTTCACGTCGTTTGCCGCCGGGATTGCCGCGAGCTGCCCGGATGCTGCCCTCGCATGCTCGGTGATTCAATTCCTCGCCTCGCCAGAAGTGGCGCCGGCCATCACGAACAGCGGGCTGGAGACCTGTATTTAGTGATTGGTGAGTGGGGAGAGCGAAGCGAGGGGCCGGGGAGTGGAGCAAGGCGGAAGCATGAACCGGCGGTCTATCGATAAAAGGGGCATCACCATGTATGACGGACCTATCGTCGACAGCCATCATCATTTGTGGGAGTGGAAGCACTATCCATGGCTGGTCGCGCCGATCACCCCGAAGATGT
>CALOEN010000048.1:0-42360 GCA_942492335.1 uncultured beta proteobacterium
CAGGCAGCGGATTCACGTTGCTGTTCATGGTGTTGCTGGCGATGACTTTTTTCTGGAGCGCCGCGTTGCCGCTGATCGAGGCCACGACGCTCGGACATCTCGGCGAGGACACGGCACGCTACGGTCGCATCCGGGTCTGGGGTTCGATCGGTTTCATCGTCGCAGTCGTGGCGGTCGGTTATGTGCTCGACTGGGTCTCGATCAAGGCGCTGCTGTGGGTCGTGCTGGCGATGATGGCCGGAATGCTGGCGTTTTGCTGGCAGATCCCGGAGGCGACCGTGCCTCCTCACGCCGCCGACCAGCAACCGATCTGGCATATCATCCGGAAGCCGGAAGTCATGGCGCTGATTGTTGCATGCGCTCTGATGGCCGCCGCGCACGGCCCGTACTACACTTTCTATTCCATCCATCTCGTCAATCACGGCTACAGCAAGGCGCTGACCGGCTGGTTGTGGGCACTCGGCGTAATCTGCGAGATCGGCATTTTCGTCTGGATGCCGCATCTGTATCGCGCGTTCACGCTGCGGCAGATCCTGATCGCGAGTTTTGCGCTCGCGGTGGTGCGTTTTCTGATCATAGGCTGGGCGGCGGACAGCACCGCGCTGCTGGTATTCGCGCAGACGCTGCATGCCGCGACCTTCGGTGCGCTACACGCGGCGGCGATCGGCGTCATCCATAAACTCTTCCGCGGCCGGCACCAGGCGCGCGGCCAGGCGATTTACGGCAGCATGGCATTCGGGCTGGGCGGTACGATAGGCGGGCTGGCCAGCGGCTATGGCTGGGAACGACTGGGTCCCGAACTCACATTTTCTCTGGCTGCCGCCTGCGCGTTCGCGGGCATGTTGATTCTGTGGTGGAAATTGCGGCTGGGCGAGCGCTGAACCGAAAACGGTGGGGGCTGCGGTCTGTTCCGGGCCGGCTGGATGTGCAATAATTCAAAGTTTCCATAAGGTTACGTCTAACATGGCTGCGCAAACCCTATACGACAAATTGTGGCAGAGCCATCTCGTTCACGAGGAAAAGGACGGCACGGCGCTGATTTACATCGACCGCCACCTGGTGCACGAGGTGACGAGTCCGCAGGCCTATGAAGGGCTCAGACTGGCCAAGCGCAAGCAATGGCGGGTGGAGTCCGTGATCGCCACCGCGGACCACAACACGCCGACACGGAACTGGGACAAAGGCATAGACGGGATCACGGACCTGGTGTCGCGGTTGCAGGTCGAGACCCTGGACAAGAACATCAAGGCGTTCGGGGCGAAGGCGTATTTCCCGTTTCTCGACAGCCGGCAGGGCATCGTGCACGTCATCGGGCCCGAGCAGGGCGCGACGCTGCCCGGCATGACGGTGGTGTGCGGCGATTCTCACACCAGCACGCATGGCGCATTTGCCGCGCTGGCGTTCGGCATCGGCACCAGCGAAGTCGAGCACGTGCTCGCGACGCAATGCATGGTCATGAAAAAATCGAAGAACCTGCAGATCGTCGTCGATGGCGCGCTGGGCGAGGGGATCACCGCCAAGGACATCATACTGGCCATCATCGGCAAGATCGGTACCGCCGGTGGCACCGGCTGCGCCATCGAGTTTGCCGGCAGCGCGATCCGCGGCCTGTCGATGGAAGGCCGCATGACGCTGTGCAATATGGCGATCGAAGCCGGCGCGCGCACTGGCATGGTCGCGGCCGATGACAAGACCATAGATTACGTCAAAGGCCGGCCGTTTGCGCCGGTCGGCGCCATGTGGGATCAGGCAGTCGCGTACTGGCGGACGATGAAAAGCGATGCCGGCGCGAAGTTCGACAAGGTGGTGACGCTGAAGGCCGGAGACATACAACCGCAGGTCAGTTGGGGCACCTCGCCGCAGATGGTGACGACCGTGGATGGCAAAGTGCCCGACCCGGCGCAGGAAACCGATCCGGTGCAGCGGGAGTGGATAGAGCGCGCGCTTAAATACATGGATCTCAAGCCCAACATGCCGATCAAGGAGATTCTGCTGGACAAGATATTCATCGGCGCCTGCACCAATTCGCGCATCGAAGATCTGCGGGTCGCCGCCCAGGTCGTCAAAGGCAAGCACATTGCACCCAATATCAAGCTCGCGCTGGTAGTGCCGGGTTCAGGCCTGGTCAAATCGCAGGCCGAGCAGGAAGGGCTGGACAAGATTTTTACCGCGGCCGGTTTCGAGTGGCGCGAACCGGGTTGCTCGATGTGCCTCGGTATGAATGAAGACCAGCTGGCGCCGGGCGAGCGCTGCGCATCGACATCCAACCGCAATTTCGAGGGCCGCCAGGGCCCGGGTGGGCGCACGCATCTGGTCAGTCCGGCAATGGCGGCGGCGGCGGCGATCGCCGGGCACTTTGTCGACATTCGAAACGTTAATTGAGAGGGGCTATGATGAAATCATTCACCGTTATGCTGCTTGCCGTATGGGCAATCGCACTGGCCGGCTGCAACACCGTGGAAGGCCTGGGCAAGGACATCCAAAAAGGCGGCGAAAAGCTCGAGAAGGCGGCCAAATAATCATGGAAAAATTTCAATCTCGGGAAGGGTTGGTGGCGCCGCTGGACCGCGCCAACGTCGATACTGACGCGATTATTCCCAAGCAGTTTCTGAAATCGATAGAGCGCACCGGCTTCGGGCCCAATCTGTTCGATGAGTTGCGTTACCTCGATCACGGCGAGCCGGGCATGGACAACAGCAAGCGCCCGCTCAACCCGGACTTCGTGCTCAACCAGGCGCGTTACCAAGGCGCGCAGGTGCTGCTGTCACGCGAGAATTTCGGTTGCGGCTCTTCGCGCGAGCACGCGCCGTGGGCGTTGCTGCAATATGGTTTCACGACAGTAATTGCACCGAGTTTCGCTGACATCTTTTACAACAACTCGCTGAAAAATGGTCTGGTGCTGATCACGCTCGATGCCAAGATCATCGGCCGGATGTTCAAGGAAATCGAAGCGACACCCGGCTATCGCCTGGCCGTCGATCTCGAGCAGCAGACGGTGACCACGCCGGGCGGCGACGCCTTGAAGTTCGACATCGACCCGTTCCGCAAGCATTGCATATTGAACGGACTCGACGATATCGGCCTCACGCTGCAGCACGCAGACAAAATCAAGACGTTCGAGGACAGGCACCGCGCCAGCCAGCCCTGGCTGTTTGTGTAAAGTCGTGAACCGCGGAGGCGCTGAGGCGCAGAGCAAATCGATTCGATTGTCGCCGGGTTCGTTTTTGGTTGGCAGTGGTTGCTGTTCTCGGCGTCTCAGCGCCTCTGCGGTTCAAAATCAAGGATAAAAATGAAAATCGCAGTATTGGCCGGTGACGGCATCGGCCCCGAAATCATGGCGCAGGCGCTCAAAGTTTTGCGCGCTCTGGCCAAAGACGGCCTCAAGCTGGAGCTTGAAGAGGCGCCTTTTGGTGGCGCGGGCTATGACGCGCATGGCGATCCGCTGCCGGATGCTACGCTTAAGCTGGCGCGCGCAGCAGACGCCGTGCTGTGTGGCGCGGTCGGCGGACCAAAATACGATGCGCTGCCGCGAGCGCAGCGCCCGGAGCAGGGGATATTGCGCATACGCAAGGCGCTGGGGCTGTTTGCCAACCTGCGTCCGGCGCTGCTGTATCCGGAACTGGTCGGGGCATCTACGCTCAAGCCGGAAGTGGTGTCGGGGCTGGACATCATGATCGTGCGGGAACTCACCGGCGACATTTATTTTGGCGAGCCCCGCGGCCGCCGCACCAATGCCGCCGGCGAGCGTGAAGGCTACGACACCATGCACTATGCCGAGTCCGAGATTTTGCGCATCGCGGAGACCGGGTTTCAGGCGGCGCTGAAGCGCAACCGAAAACTGTGTTCAGTCGACAAGGAAAATGTGCTGGAAACCAGCCGCTTGTGGCGCGAGGTGGTGACCGGCCTCGGGAAAAAATACCCGCAGGTCGAACTGTCCCACATGTATGTCGACAACGCCGCGATGCAGTTGGTGCGCAACCCCAAGCAGTTCGATGTCATGGTGACCGGCAATATGTTCGGGGATATCCTCTCGGATGCGGCCTCCATGCTGACCGGTTCCATAGGCATGCTGCCTTCGGCTTCGCTGGATGCTGCCGGCAAGGGACTCTACGAACCGATACACGGATCGGCCCCCGATATCGCGGGAAAAAACATTGCCAATCCGCTGGCGACCATCTTGTCGTCAGCGATGATGATGCGGTATACGTTTAATCAGGAAGCGTGGGCACTTCGGATCGAAGCGGCAGTCAAAAAGGTGTTGACGCAGGGTTACCGCACGGCGGACATCTACGAGGCCGGCACCCAAAAACTCGGCACGCAGGAAATGGGCGACGCGGTGGTTGCAGCGCTTTATAGCGGTGAAGAGTGATGAGTGATGAGTAAAGTGAACAAGCCAGATCGTTCCCGAGGCCGGGACTTTGCAGGCGTGGTAGAGTCAGGGTATTGATATTAAAGGCAATTATCATGAAAAAAGTAGGCTTGATCGGGTGGCGCGGCATGGTCGGTTCGGTGCTCGTGCAGCGCATGCAGGCGGAGCGCGACTTCGACCTTATCGATCCGGTGTTCTTTTCGACCTCGCAGGCCGGAGGCAAAGGCCCGGCCATAGGCAGGGACGCGCCTGTCGTGAAGGATGCGCGAGCCATCGACGAACTGGCCGCCATGGATATCCTGGTTTCGTGCCAGGGCGGCGATTACACCAACGAAATCTACCCGAAGTTGCGTGCCGCCGGCTGGGCCGGCTACTGGATAGACGCGGCTTCGGCGCTGCGCATGGAAAAAGATGCGGTGATCATCCTCGATCCGGTCAACAGGGATGTGATCGAGGACGCCCTCGCCAAGGGGGTCAAGAACTACATCGGCGGCAACTGCACGGTGAGCCTGATGCTGATGGCCATGGCCGGCTTGTTCAAGGCGGGTCTTATCGAGTGGGTGACGGCGATGACCTATCAGGCGGCATCCGGCGCCGGCGCCAAGAACATGCGCGAGCTGGTGCAGCAGATGGGCGCGGTCCATGATTCGGCCAGACGCCAACTCGACGAACCGGCCTCGGCCATTCTCGCTCTTGACCAGACGGTTGCCGATACGCTGCGCAGCATCGATTTCCCGGTGGAGAATTTCGGTTATCCGCTGGCGGGCAGCCTGCTGCCGTGGATCGACAAGGATCTGGGCAACGGCCAGAGCCGCGAGGAATGGAAGGGTATGGCGGAGACCAACAAGATCCTGGGGCGCGGCAGCAATCCGGTTCCGGTAGACGGCATCTGTGTGCGCATTGGCGCCATGCGTTGCCACAGCCAGGCGTTGACCGTGAAACTCACGCGCGATGTGCCGCTGCCCGAAATCGAGAACCTGCTGGCAGCAGCTAACGACTGGGTGAAAGTGGTTCCCAACCAGCGCGAAGCAACGCTAAAAGAACTTACTCCTGCGGCCGTGACGGGCACCCTGGCGGTGCCGGTAGGCCGCCTGCGCAAGCTGCCGATGGGAGGGGAATATCTTTCCGCTTTTACCGTAGGTGACCAGTTGCTGTGGGGCGCGGCCGAACCGCTGCGCCGCATGCTGCGCGTCCTGGTCGAAGGCGAGCTTTCCCGGAAGGCGCCGGCGGTAGCCCGATCGTCTTCAGTGGTCGGTGCCTGACTGGGGGTCCGGGATGGCGCCGCGGCCCTCCAGATCCGACGTTTTCAGCACATTGTCATGACAGTGGCGCTTGGGGCTAAATTGCTGAAATTTGATTAAAAATAGCCGCCTCAGAGCATTACATTAGAGGTAATATTAGCTTGCATGGCTAACTATTTGATGTTAGCTTTATATTCCATAAAAAAAGACCTAAGGGTGGCGTTGTGCGTGATATCACTCTGAGACGATGGGCCTTGGCGGTTTTGCTGCTGCTGATGCCTGGGTTTGCAGAAGCGGCCGGACTCGGGAAACTCACTGTGTCGTCGACGCTGGGTCAACCGCTGAATGCGGAAATCGATCTGGTATCGGTGGACAAGGATGAACTTGCCACTCTGTCCACTCAGTTGGCTACGCCCGATGCCTACAAACAGGCCAACCTGCAATACAGCCCGGCCCTGGTTGGCCTGCGCATGAGCATAGAAAAGCGGCCCAATGGCAAGCCCTACATCAAACTTACCTCTACCCGCCCGGTTAACGAGCCCTTTATTGATCTTCTGGTAGAGATCAACTGGGCAGCTGGGCGTATTGCGCGCGAATATACCGGACTCATCGATCCGCCGGGGTTTGCACCCGCCCCTGAATTGCCTGCAGCGGTTGCGGTGCCCGAGACCCGCCCTGCGCCTGCTCCCCAAGCGCCTGCTGTGGCGATTGAGCCGGCCGCTGTGCCTGCTGCCGTCACTGTGCCAACAGCGATGGGGGAAAAAGAATACGGGCCCATCAAGCGCGGCGAAACGCTGTCCAAGATTGCACTCAGCATGAAACCCGAAGGGGTGACGCTGGAACAGATGCTGACCGGGTTGTACCGCACTAATCCTGACGCGTTTTCACAGAACATGAACCGCATGAAAACCGGGAAGATACTGCGCGTGCCGGATACAGAGGAATTGGCCGCCGTCACCCAACAGGAAGCAGTCAAAGAAGTGCGGGTACAGGCTGCCGATTGGAACGCATACCGGCAGAAACTCGCGGATGCCGCGGGTTCGGTGCCGGAAACGCGTACTGCAGCGCGGGGCAAAATCACGACCAAGGTCGATGATCGCGCGGCTGCAGACGGGGTAAAAGAGGTGGTACGCCTGTCGAAAGGTGAACCGTCGAAAGGTGCGGCTGGCGCTAAACAAAGTGCAGCCGACCGCGTGCGCATTCTGGAGGAGGAGGCGGTAGCGCGGGACAAGGCATTGAGCGAAGCGAATGAGCGCATCGCACAGCTTGAGAAAAACCTCAAAGACATGCAGCAACTGCTCGCGATCAAGAGCCCGGGCATGGCCGCCGCCCAGCAGAAAGCGGAGGGGCAGGCGCCTGAAGCACCTAAAGCCGCACCGAAGCCGGAATCCCCCGCCGACAAGCCCGCGGCCTCTCAGCCCGAATCGGAAAAGCCGGTAGAGCCCGCAATGGTTGAGGATGCGAAGAAGGACGAGATGAAAGCGGCCGTGCCGGCACCCGCTGCGGAAGTAAAGGCTGAAACGCCGAAACCCAAATCGAAACCCATGACCAAACCGGTTCCGCCGCCACCGGAACCGGATGTGATGGACATGGTGATGGACAATCTGCCGCTGGCGGGCGGGGGTGCAGCGTTATTGCTCGGCGGCCTCGGCTTATGGATGGTGCGTCGTCGCCGTTCTCAGTCCGGAGTGCAGGATGAGGGCGGGGCGGTGGCGCCCACACTGGCTAAATCTGCGGCATCAGGCTTTACTGCCGAGACCGCCTCTGAAATGTCTGATGAGACTACGGAGGCTTCGCCGGCAGGTGACGAAGTTGATCCTCTGGCCGAGGCCGAGGTCTATATTGCCTATGGTCGCGACGCTCAGGCTGAAGAAATCCTCAAGGAAGCACTGGCCAAAAATCCCGGGCGCGAGGAGATTCAGTTCAAGCTCCTTGAAATTTATGCGGCGCGCAAAGGATAAGACCACGTTTAACCGGAGCGCCGAAACTTTCAACAAGCTCGTAGGCGGTCAGGGTGAGAACTGGCTCAAGGTTGCAGCCATGGGTTACGCGCTCGACTCCGGCAATACGATGTATGCAGCGGGCAAGAGCGCGATGCCTGCTGCTGCAGAAGAAGAGCCAACAAAGACGCCCGAGCCGGATCTTGATTTTGAAATCGGCCAGCCGACAGCCGGAGCGACCACCGATATCTCGTTTGAACCGGTCGAGGCCGAAGTGGAACAAACCTCGATGATGGAGCCAGGCGCAATGCGGTCCATGGCCGGTGAGGCGGAGCAAAAGGTGGACGAAGATGCACCGCCCCTGATGCCGGACTTTACGCTCGATATGCCGGAGGCGGGTGCCCCGACTCAGACGGACATCTCTCTCGATGCGTATACACCTGAAGCCAGCAATATCGATTTTAATGTCGAATTGCCCAACGAAGAACCGGCGTCCGGGCCGACGACCGTCGTGGACGTTACAAGCGCGAAAAAGAACGATACTTCCGACTCCATGATGGATTTCAAGATCGATATGGACGGCATCAGTCTGAATCTGGACGACACATCAGAATCACCTCCGGTGGCAGCAGAAGGCGATAAAGACGCCCACTGGTATGATGTGCAGACCAAGTTCGATCTGGCGAAGGCTTATCAGGAAATGGGGGACAAAGACGGCGCCAAGGAGATTCTGCAAGAGGTGATCAAAGAAGGCGACGCGGGCCAGCAGACTGAAGCAAAAAAGCTCCTGGGAACCCTGGGCTGATTTTTGGAGTTCCGGAAACGGATCGAACCGCGGCAGCCTGGCTGCCGCGGTTTTTGTTTTTTATGAGGGCGAAATGCAATAGACAGGATTAAGATTTTTCGAATTGATTTTTCATGTTGTCTACGCAGTATTTGTTAATGCAGTCTATGGCAAGCAGGTGAGAGTGTGAGAGTTGCTTTGGGCATCGAATATCATGGCGGTGGCTTCTGCGGTTGGCAGACGCAGCTGGCGGCCTGCTCGGTGCAGGACAAACTTGAGGACGCCCTGGGAAAGATTGCCGGGGAGCGCGTTGCCACCATTTGTGCCGGACGCACGGATGCAGGTGTACATGCGCTGGCGCAGGTGGTTCATTTTGATACGGCTGCGGATCGGCCGGAATCGGCTTGGGTGCGCGGTGCCAACGCGCTGCTTCCGTCTACGCTTGCGGTAACCTGGGCAACGAGAGTGGAGCCGAAATTTCATGCGCGGTATTCTGCTCTCGGCCGCAGCTACCGCTACGTTCTTCTGAACCATGCCGTGCGGCCGGCGGCGGATCAGGGCAGGGTAGGTTGGCATCACCGACCGCTGGAACTCGACAAAATGCGTAGCGCCGCAAAGTTTCTGGTCGGGGATCATGATTTCAGCGCATTCCGGTCAGCTGAATGCCAGGCGCGATCACCGGTGCGGCAACTGCGCAGTCTGGAGATTGAGCGCCGCGGTGATCATTTCATTTTTGATCTCTGCGCCAATGCGTTTCTGCACCATATGGTGCGCAATATCATCGGTTCTCTAGTGGCCGTAGGCAACGGCAAGCATCCACCCCAATGGCTGGGCGAGGTGCTGGCGGGCCGGGATCGCGCGCATGCGGCGCCTACGTTCGAAGCGGCTGGCCTTTATCTGGCTCAGGTGGAATATGATGTCCAATGGGGGCTGCCGCAGGTATCACGCGCGAAGTTGCCGCAGCTGGCGCATCTGATAGACAAATGAATATTCTGGAGCGAGGTTTATGCCTACCGCGGTGAAAATATGCGGGATTACGCGTCGGGAAGATGCGCTGGCTGCCGCACGCTGTGGCGCGCACGCCGTCGGCTTTGTGTTTCACCAAACGAGTCCACGCCATGTGTTACCGGATCAAGCGGGATCCATCATCCGGACGCTGCCGCCATTTGTGACGTCCGTTGCGGTATTTGTCGATGCGCAGCCGCAGCATGTGCGCGACGTGCTGTCACAGGCGCCGGTCAACCTGCTGCAGTTTCATGGTGCCGAAACGCCGGAATATTGTCGCCAGTTCGGCATGCCTTATATGAAAGCGGTGCGGGTCAGGGACGGGGTGAATTTGCTACAATATGCGTCCGGTTATCGGGATGCCAAGGCGTTGCTTCTCGACGCCTTTGTCGAAGGCGTGCACGGTGGCACTGGTGCGGTATTCGATTGGGCTCTGGTGCCGCAGGCGTTGCCGCTGCCGGTAGTGCTCTCCGGCGGGCTGTGTAGCGCCAATGTGGCCGAGGCTATACGCCAGACCCGGCCTTGGGCAGTCGACGTGTCGAGCGGGGTGGAAGCCAGTAAAGGCATCAAGGACGCAGCGAAAATTGCCGCGTTCATTTCAGGAGTGCGAAATGCAGATGTATGACCTGCCCGATACGAAGGGGCATTTCGGGCCTTATGGCGGCGTGTTCGTATCAGAAACGCTGATCGAGGCGCTGGAACAGCTGAGAGACGCCTACGCGCGCTATCAGCAGGATCCGGAGTTTATTGCGGAATTCGAATACGAGCTCAAGCATTATGTCGGCCGCCCGAGCCCGGTCTACCACGCCCGGCGCTGGTCGGAACATTTTGGCGGCGCACAGGTGTATCTGAAGCGTGAAGACCTCAATCATACCGGCGCGCACAAGATTAACAATTGCATCGGCCAGGCGCTGCTCGCGCGCCGCATGGGCAAGCAGCGGATCATCGCCGAGACCGGTGCCGGCATGCACGGTGTGGCCGCCGCCACCGTCGCCGCGCGCTATGGCATGGAGTGCGTGGTCTACATGGGCGCGGAAGATATCAAGCGCCAGGTGCAGAATGTCTATCGCATGAAACTTCTGGGTGCCCGCGTGGTTTCTGTCGAAAGCGGGTCGAAGACGCTCAAGGATGCGCTCAACGAAGCGATGCGCGACTGGGTGACCAACGTCGAGAATACGTTCTATATCATCGGCACCGTCGCCGGTCCGCATCCCTACCCGATGATGGTGCGCGATTTCCAGTCCGTGATCGGCCGCGAAGCGAAGATGCAAATTCTGGAAATGGCCGGGCGCCAGCCTGATGCAGTGCTGGCTTGCGTCGGTGGTGGCTCCAACGCAATCGGTATTTTTTATCCTTATATCCCTGAGGAGTCGGTGCGTCTGATCGGGGTGGAGGCTGCGGGCTATGGGCTGGAAAGCGGCAAGCATGCGGCGACGCTTTGCGCCGGCAAGGTCGGCGTGCTGCATGGCAACCGCACCTATTTGTTGCAGGACGAGAACGGCCAGATCATAGAAACCCATTCGATTTCCGCCGGCCTTGATTATCCGGGCGTAGGTCCCGAACACGCTTGGCTCAAGGACAGCGGACGTGCCGAATACGTCGCGGTGACCGACGATGAGGCGTTGGAAGCGTTCCATAATCTGTGCCGTCTCGAGGGCATCATCCCCGCGCTCGAATCGAGCCATGCGCTTGCTTATGCCGCAAAAATAGCGCCGCGCATGGAAAAAGAGCGGATACTGCTGATCAATCTGTCCGGCCGTGGTGACAAGGACATGCATACTGTCGCCGAGAAATCCGGAATTAAATTCTGAAATTGAACCGCAAAGGCGCAAAGACTGAAAATTGCCCCGATCTTCCTTAAATCGAACTCGGGTCTTTGCTTTGAGATTACTGCGCTTGCGGTAAAAGGTTTTTCATGTCCCGTATCAAAGCTACTTTCGACAAGCTTAGACAGCAGGGCCGCAAGGCGTTGATCCCGTTCGTCACCGCGGGCGATCCCGATCCGCAGGGTGTGGTACCGCTGATGCACGCGCTTGTCGCGGGCGGCGCCGACATCATCGAACTGGGCGTGCCGTTTTCCGATCCCATGGCAGACGGACCGGTGATTCAGCATTCGAGCGAGCGGGCGCTGAAGCATGGCGTGTCGCTCCGGGATGTCATCGGGTATGTCGCTGATTTTCGCAAGACCAACACCGCGACGCCGGTGGTGTTGATGGGTTATGCCAATCCCATCGAGGCGCTGGGCGTCGAACGGTTTGCCGACATGCTCAAGGCCGCTGGCGGCGATGGTGCGCTGGTGGTCGACTATCCGCCGGAAGAATCGCATCAGCTGGTCGAGTTATTCGATGCGCGGGGCCTGGATACAATATTCCTGATCTCGCCCACTACCAGCGACGCTCGGCTCACGCAGGTCGCCACACTGGGGCGCGGTTATCTTTACTATGTTTCACTCAAGGGTGTGACAGGCGCGGCCAATATCGATCTCGCAGACGTGGCTGCGCGTCTGGAGCATATCCGGACCTTTACGCAGTTGCCGGTCGGGGTGGGCTTCGGCATCCGCGATGCTGAAACTGCCAAACAAATCGCGTCCTGTGCCGACGCGGTGGTCATCGGCAGCAGGCTGGTGCAGGAGATGGAAAATTCCCTGGCAGAGGAAGCTGCGGCGAAAGCCCGGACCTTCCTTTCTGGTGTGCGCCGCGCCATGGACAGCCTGATCGAGAGGGTCGCATGAGCTGGTTACAGAAACTGCTGCCGCCGAAGATCAAACGCGTGATCAGCGGCCAGAAAAAGGTCGTGCCCGAGGGTCTGTGGAGCAAGTGCGAGTCATGCGAAGCGGTATTGTACCGCTCCGACCTGGAGAAGAATCTTCATGTCTGCCCGAAGTGCAGCCGCCACAATCGTATATCGGCGCGTGAGCGCCTCGATTACCTGCTCGATCTTGAGGGCCGGTATGAGATCGGTTCCGAAGTCCTGCCGGTCGACACCCTGAAGTTCAAGGACAGCAGGCGCTATACAGAGCGGCTGGAAGAGGCGCGCAACGATACCTCCGAAGAAGACGCGCTGGTGGTGATGCAGGGCAGCATCAAAACCTTACAGGTGGTGGCGGCGGCTTTCGAGTTCAAGTTCCTTGGTGGATCCATGGGCTCGGTGGTCGGTGAGCGGTTCGTGCGCGGCGTGCAGGTCTGTCTCGAACAGCGCCTCCCATTCATCTGCTTTGCTGCGACCGGCGGCGCGCGCATGCAGGAGGGATTACTGTCACTAATGCAGATGGCAAAGACCTGTGCCGCACTCACGAGATTGTCTGAGGAACGGCTGCCTTTCATCTCCGTGCTTACTGATCCCACCATGGGTGGCGTGTCGGCAAGCTTTGCCATGATAGGGGATGTGGTAGTGGCGGAACCGGGTGCGCTGATTGGTTTTGCCGGGCCGCGCGTCATCGAGCAGACGGTAAGGGAGACGCTGCCTGCTGGATTCCAACGTTCCGAATTTCTGCTTGAACACGGCGCAATCGACATGATCATCGACCGCCGCCAGATGCGCGACAAGTTTGCACACCTGATTGCGCTATTGATGAAACTGCCGGCAGCAGCGTAGGTTTGAAGTTGGCAGGGCTGCCAGTCCTGTTTTTTATCAATGAAGACGCGGGATCAGAAACGTCAAACTTCTAACTTGAAACCTGAAACTCTAGCCGGGTGGCTCGAGTATATCGAGCGCGTTCACCCCAGCTCCATCGCAATGGGGCTGGAGCGCACGCAGCATGTCGCGCGGATACTGGGCCTCAAGCCAGAGTTTCCGGTCATTACAGTCGGCGGCACCAATGGCAAGGGCTCAGCATGTGCCATGCTCGAGGCCATATTGCATCACGCAGGTTACAAGGCGGGTTGTTATACCTCGCCGCACCTTCTGCGCTACAACGAGCGAGTGCGCATCGGGTGCCGGGAGGTCAGCGACACTATGCTGTGCAGCGCATTTGCCGCGGTCGACGCAGCCCGCGGCGCTACCGCGCTGACTTACTTCGAGTTCGGCACACTCGCGGCTGTGTGGTTGTTTGCGCGGGAGGCGATCGATGTGGCGATACTCGAAGTGGGGCTGGGGGGGCGGCTCGACGCAGTCAATGTGTTCGATGCCGACTGCTCTCTGGTATTGAGCGTTGATCTCGATCACATGGATTACCTTGGCGATACGCGTGAGGCCATAGGTTTCGAGAAAGCGGGAATTTTCCGTGCGGGCCGGCCCGCGATCTGTGCTGATGCGCGACCGCCACAGGCTTTGCTCGGATACGCGAAACAGATCGGCGCGCAGTTGCAAGTCATTGGCGAGGATTACAGCTACGCCGCAGACCGGGCTCAATGGCGGTTCCGGGGACAGCGCGGCAATAAATCAGGCCTACCCTATCCTGCAATGCGCGGCGGTTACCAATTGGCGAATGCCAGCGCCTGCATTGCGGCGCTCGAGGAAATACGCGAGAAACTGCCTGTGACGATCAACGATGTTCGCAGCGGGTTGCTGCATGCGCAGGCTGCGGGGCGCTTTCAGGTGCTTCCAGGCCGCCCCGTAGTGATACTCGATGTCGCGCATAACCCGCATGCCGGAAGCGCATTGGCAGAAAATCTGGCGGCGATGGCGTGTGGCGGACGCACGTTGGCGGTATTCTCGATGCTGCAGGACAAGGATATCGAAGGCGTGATCGGCTCAGTCAAAAAACACATTGATTGCTGGCTGGTTGCCGGCATAGAGGACAAACGTGGCGCGACGGCAGCGCAGTTGCTGGCGCATATGCAGGCGGCTGGCGTGATTAAGCCTATCACGGCATGCTCGAGCATCACGGCAGCCTACGCTCAAGCCTGTGAGATGGCGGTAGATAATGATAGAATTTTAGTCTTTGGATCGTTTTATACGGTGGCTGCGGCAATGTGCGCACGACAGGCATTCAATGCGCCCGATGACGGCAGTAAAACATTAATAAAAACAATAAGTTAAACATTATCTATTGAGGCGGCATGGCCAGACCTGTTAGTGACGAAGAGCTTCAGCTCAAGAAACGCGCGCGACGGCGCCTGATAGGCGCAATCGTACTGGTCACGGTAGTGGCTGTAGTGTTGCCCATGGTGCTTGATAGCGAGCCCAAGATGGTTGGGCAGAACATCAATATCAAGATCCCGTCGTCCGATTCGGGTGCGTTCACCTCGAAAGTTGCGCCGCTCCCACCGCTGCCTGAATCCAAATCTGCCATGAAAGCGCCAGTCCCTCATCAAAGCGCAGCCGTTGCCGATCCCAAGCCGGCGGTAGCGGAGAAAAAGACAGTCAAGGCAGCAGAAAAAGCAGAGACTGTGAAAGCGCCTGTCAAAGCAGGTGCATCTCAAACAGCGGTCAAGAAAGTGTCACCAGCACCTAAAGCTGAAGAGATCAAGAAATCTGCATCGGAGCCGGCGGGACCGTTCGTCGTACAGGTTATCGCGCTTACGGATGCCGAAAAAGCGAAGCAGATGCAGCAGCGGATTTCTTCCGCCGGGGTCAAGGCCTACACTGAAGTCGTCAATACTGCCACGGGCCAGGTGACGCGGGTTCGCGTTGGTCCGTTTGCCTCGCGCAATGCCGCGGAAAAAGCGCAGCAGCAGCTCAAGGCCATAGGCCTCGATGGAAAAATCATTCCAAAATAATGACAGTATTTGATTATGCTGTGCTCGCTATTGTCGGGTTGTCGATATTGCTCAGCGTGATACGGGGTCTGGTGCGCGAGGTATTGGCGTTGTTGGCGTGGGTGGTGGCGTTTGTGATTGCGAATCTGTTCGGTGGCAAGCTTGCGACGGTGTTGCCGGCCGCAATCCCGACCCTGGAATTGCGTCTTCTGGTCGGTTTCGCTGGCATTTTTTTCGTGGTCTTGCTGCTCATGGGTCTGCTGGCGGTCATCCTGTCGAAACTGGTGAAAAGCGCCGGACTGAGTGTCGAAGACCGTATACTTGGCAGCATGTTCGGGCTTATGCGCGGTGCGTTGATCGTAATGGTGCTGGTGCTGCTGGCGGGGCTGACCTCATTGCCTAAGGAGCCGGTGTGGCGCGACGCGGCGCTTAGCCCGCCGCTCGAGACAATGGCAATGATGCTAAAAACGTGGCTGCCGGGCGATTTGTCGCAACGTATCACTTATAACTGAAACCGAGGTAGACACGATGTGCGGAATTCTTGGTGTGGTGGCTAAGACACCGGTAAACCAGATTCTTTACGATGGTTTGCTGGTGCTGCAGCACCGTGGGCAGGATGCCGCGGGCATCGTCACCGCAGAGGGCGCGGCTTTCCACATGCACAAGGGCGGCGGCATGGTGCGCGACGTGTTCCGCACACGCGATATGCGCGCGCTGGCCGGTTTTTCCGGCATCGCGCATACGCGCTACCCGACAGCCGGGTCAGCATGGTCGGCAGCAGAGTCGCAGCCGTTCTACGTCAATTCGCCGTTCGGCATCGTGCTCGGCCACAATGGCAATCTGACCAACTCCGCACAACTCAAGAACGACCTGTTCCGCCAGGATCTTCGACACGTCAACACCAATTCCGATTCCGAGGTGCTGCTCAACGTGCTCGCGCACGAACTGCAGGAAGCGACGGCCAATTACAAGCTCGACCCGGCGGCGATTTTTGCCGCAGTCACCGGCGTGCACCGGCGCTGCCGCGGTGCTTATGCGGTCGTCGCAATGATTGCGGGCTACGGGCTGCTTGCATTTCGTGATCCCTACGGCATACGTCCTCTGGTATTCGGACGCGCTGAAACGCCGCACGGGCCCGAGTACCTGGTCGCTTCCGAGAGTGTCGCCCTCGATACGCTGGGATTCCAGCGCATTCGCGACGTTGCGCCCGGGGAGGCGATTTTCATCGACGACGACGGCAATTTCTTCAGCCGCCAATGTGCCCAGAACATCACGCTCAACCCATGCATCTTCGAATTTGTCTATCTTGCGCGCCCGGATTCGGTGATCGACGGTATCTCGGTCTATGAGAAGCGGCTGCGGATGGGTGAAAGCCTTGCCGACAAGATCAGACGCAACTACAGCCATCTCGATATCGATGTCGTGATCCCGATCCCCGATTCGAGTCGTCCCGCCGCGATGCAGCTGTCCAAGTATCTCGATCTGCCGTATCGCGAAGGCTTCATCAAGAACCGCTACATCGGCCGCACCTTCATCATGCCGGGGCAGGGGATACGCAGGAAATCGGTGCGGCAGAAACTGAACGCCATCGGCATGGAATTTCAGGGCAAGAATGTGCTGCTGGTCGACGATTCGATAGTGCGGGGGACGACCAGCAGGGAGATCGTGCAGATGGCGAGGGAATCCGGTGCGCGTAAAGTTTATTTTGCCTCCGCTGCGCCACCAGTGAGGTTTCCCAATGTCTATGGCATCGACATGCCGACGCGCGATGAATTAATCGCCTGCGGACGCAGCGATGCAGAGATCGCGCGCGAAATCGGCTGTGATGAACTGATTTACCAGGATCTCGAGGCGCTGATTGAAGACGTGAAAAGCGTCAATCCCGGCGTGACGAGTTTCGAGACCTCGTGCTTCAGCGGCACCTACATCACCGGCGATGTGACCCGCGAATACCTTGATGGTGTCGAGTCCAAACGCCGCGATGGTGAATTGCAGGCGGAGCAGGCCGCAACCCAGCTCGACCTTGGACTGGAACTGGTGGACTGACCTTTGATATTTTGCTTGAGGTCTGGCCCAGGCCGCGCGCAGGGCCTGATGGAATCTGCTTCATGACGGTGTTAGGCGCTCTGGCGCCTGATCACGCGTCGCGCCTGAAAGCGCTGCGGATAGGCGTTTTGCTCAATCCCCGAAGTGGGGAAAATCTGCGCGCCGCGGCGTTGATGCGCCGTACGTTCAGCGCCTATCCAGACATTCCGTGCCGCGATGTATCCGATCCGCCTTCAGTAGTGCGGGCTTTGCGCGAACTTGCGGAACACGGCGTCAATACCATCGCGATCAGCGGTGGCGACGGCACCGTTAATGCGGTCCTCAACACGGTCTTCTCGCACAATCCGTTTCCCCGGTTGCCGCTGCTTGCCGTATTGCGCGGCGGCACCACCAACATGATAGCCGGTGATATCGGCATGCAGGGCCGCCAGGACCGTGCACTGCGATCCCTGATCGAATGTGCCGCGCGTGCTGGCGACGGTCTGAACGTGATCAAGCGCCCGGTCATGCGCATCGACCCGGGTGCGGGGAGGGCGTCCATCTACGGGATGTTCTTCGGCGCCGCGGCGATCTCTCAGGGCACCGAATACTGCAGGCGACACGTGCACACTGCTGGCTTGCGCGGAGAACTCGGACCAGGGGTCACGGTGGCGCGCTTCGTCATTGCGATGGCACGCGGCGATCGCGCCATCGTCGCACCCGTGCCAGTCACCGTGGCGATTGACGGCGCACCCAGCGCGGCTTTCGACTGCGGTATCGTGTATGTCACCACGCTGGAGCGGCTGCTCCTGGGGCTGCGTCCCTACTGGGGCTTAGAGGCAGCGCCACTGCATTACACCAGCGTGCGCGCGCACCCGCACAACTGGCTGAAAGCGATGCCTGGCCTTCTGCGCGGTCGGCGCAACCGCTACATCACGCCGGCGAACGGGTACGAAAGCCATAACGTGCACCGACTCGAGGTCGAACTCGACAGCCCATTTTTCGTTGACGGTGAAGTTTATTCGTCGACGGCGGGAATGCCGCTGGCCTTCGCCAATGGCGGAGCGGCTGGGTTTCTGCAGCGGCTGTAAATTTTCCGCTGGAGTGAGCGGGCTAGAGTCGCTTATGCACCCCGAGGACATCCCTGCCTTTCGCCAGATATCTCAGGACCAGAAGCGAAAAGCCACGGGTACAATTGTAAGACCTGAGGCTTTTACGTTTACTGGCGGCGTGTGGACGACAACTGTGCGCTGCGTTCGCGCACGGCGGCTGTCCTGTATTCGCTGCCGAGCGCGGATTTCCGGTGATCATCAGTTAGAGTGGCGGCCGTATGTCAAGTTAGCCATACCGTCACTACTGCGCAGTATATTCCCGGGAAGAGTCTGCGCTCGATCAACCGCAGCGTTCCGGATTCTCTTGTGGGCGCACCCATTCCACGGTCTTGCCAAACAGTGATATGCCGATGTAACCTCGAATTCTGAGCGTACCGTCGCTCTCCAGACTGATCGTGCTGCTGAAGGTTCGACCATCGCTGGGATTGTAGATCTGGCCCGCACTCCAGGAATCATCGTTCACGCGCCGAAAGTCACTCAGAATTCTCAGTCCGCACAGAGGCCGATCGCGGAGGGCAGCGTCAGGGTTGTGCTTATCGCGCTTGGGGTGACCACGGGCCGACAGCGGCTTCTTCAACCAGTAGATGCGCCCGCACAGGAGGCCATCGCAATCCTCGATCCAAACGGCCACCTTCCGCTTGTTGCCTTCCCTGTGGTCGACCCATAAACCATGGACATTGTCGGTGCCGGTACGCTCAAACGCGCTGCTGGCGGGTAATGCCGTCGCGAACGCAATCAGAAGAAATGCCAAGGCACGAGCACGCGTTCTAAAAACGATGAGATCAACCAACAAACGTGTCACCCGGATAGAGGCATTCGGTTCGGGTGCGTGGGGGAGCACAGCCTCGTATGCGCGCGTTCAGGAGGTCGGTGCCGCACGCCCACGGCCACGGTGGTGAATAGACGCTGCAATGATGCTGCGGTTGATAAATGTTCAGCAGGTGTGGCGGCGGTGGCATGATAGGAAAATGATGTGTGTGACATGCGGTTAAAGTTGTACACAATTAAATGGCCGATAACGAAGAACCCGCAGAGACGCCCGATCCAAGGGTGAATATCGTATGCTGAAAAATTTAGTTTAACATGGCACGGCAATAGAGTATTACGCAGGTACAGTTGAAAAGCGCGGCGACTGGGGGGAAGATACGTTGGTAATCAAAGTAAGCACTCGACGGACTCAGGCTGCCCTGTTACGCGTCTTTCTGCGGATGAGGGCTGCCATAGCGAGTGGCGGCAGTGCTGCGGCGACGCAAGCAGCCACGCCGGCGCCGATCAACCCCATCCACGATGTGAGCGCAACGAACAAGACCATATAGATACCTGCCGACACCACGTACATTCGCAACACTTTGCCAGCGCTACCGATGGCATAGGCCGCAGAACGTAGCGATGAGGCTGTGAGGTCGAAGGTGGCGGCCAGCAGCATCAGGGTGAGTACCGGCGCGGCGGCAATAAACTCCCTGCCGATTAGTGAGCCCAGTAGTTTGTCGCCAAACAAGTAGCCGGCCGCTACGAACAATAGGCCAAAACCGCCACCGAGAAGAGCGGTGCGGTAGGCGATCAGTTTGAAGACGGCACTGCCCTGGTGCCAGCTTCGGGTCAGGTCCGGGAACACAACTTCGCGGATCAGCGCGGCCGGCTTGGACAGCAAGCTCGACAACTCACGCGCCAGACGCAGCAAACCCGCTTCAGCCGGCCCCAGTAGGTAGCCCGCCAGCAAGGTGGAAAGGTGCTTGCGCACAAGATCCATGTTTGACTGCCAGTAGTTGTTCCACAGGAATCGACGCAGCCCGGAAAACTCGGCCAAGTTAGCATCGCTGATGTTCTCGCCCTCAGGCGGACGGCCGATGCGCTGGCGGTATTCATGCTGGCCGCGCCAGAGTCCGTAAAGATTTTCGGTGACAAAGGCGAAGGCCAAGATCGCCACGAACACCGGCAGCGGGCTGTCGAGCCACCAAGCAATGACCACCCCGAAAAAGCGAATGGTCGGGCCTATCGTCATTATCCTTCCCATGGTGTCGAATTGATCAAACAGACGCAGGATGCCTCCGGAAGTATTGTTGCCCGTGGTCAGAAGCACGAGACTGTATGCGGTGAGCAGGATCACATCGTCGCGGCCCATGCCCAGTGACGGCCCGATCAGGGGCGCCACGATCAGTGCCAGGGCAGTGGCGACGAGGCTGGCACGGAGATCCACGCGGCGGCAGACTTTGACCAAACGCCGCAGCGTGCGGGTATCGCCGGCATCGTGTGCGGGCACACCATAGCGTATCACCGATTCAAAGGACCGAAAGTTGAGCAGGCCGCGCATGAGCAGGGCATAGGCCTGAATCAGTACCACCATGCCGAACTCGGCTGGGCCGAGCGCCCGCGCCATCAGCATGGTGGCGCCGAACGACATCGCGGCGGCAACACTACGGCCTCGAACCAGAAAACCAAAATTACCCAGTACCCGGCGCATCGGGCTTGGTAAGCGCGGGCTGTCCTCAAATTCGCTCACACCCGTTCCCTTTGGCACATCGAATGAAGGGCATGACCCTCAACAAGTCGTTCTGCGCGGACATGTTCAACGGTGGCGAGCCGAGCACCGTAGACTGTAGAACTTTACGAGTGGTGCGCCTGGGGGGTCAGCGGCCGGCTGCATGATTATGCCAGTCTGTAACGTGCCGCAGCAACCTCGAATCCGGTCACCCGGGCACAGCAGTCGGCGTCCCGCAAATTTTCATCCGGCAAAGCGAAAAACGGCGTTGCGGTTCAGGTCCCGCGCTCTGCGGCGCTGCTGGCCGTCGCCCGCAAATCGGCAAACGCCGCGCACACTGCGTCAATTTGTTCGAATGAGTGTGCAGCACTGACGCTGCAGCGGATCATGGACACCCCGTTTGGGGTTGCGGGCGGGAGCATCAGGTTGACGTACACGCCACGCTGCAGCAGGCTATTCCAGAATTGTAGCGCTTCGATCTTGTCGCCGAGCACCACTGCGATCACCGGGCTAGGGGGCGCGCCCAGCGTGTAACCCATGCCCGTCAATCCGGCGTGCAAACGCTCGAAATTCTCGCGCAGGTGCGCTCGGAGCGGGCTCCCGGCGGCAAGAACGCGCAGTGCCTGCCGGGTTGAAGCGATCATGGCGGGCGACGGTGACGCAGAAAATATGTACGGCCGGCTCGAGTAGCGAATGAGGTCAAGCTCGGGGTGATCGCTCACGCAAAAACCGCCGCCCCCCCCCAGGCTCTTGCTGAACGTGCCCACAATGAAGTCCGCATCCGCCATAACCCCCAGTTCCTCGACTAACCCGCGACCGCGTTCACCCAGCACTCCCAGGGAATGCGCCTCGTCCACCAGAAGATATCCTCCGAACTCGCGTTTTACGGCGGCGATTTCCTTGAGCGGGGCGCAGTCGCCGAGCATGCTGTAGATGCCTTCCACCAGGATCAGGGCGTCGGCGGCACGCGCGCCGAGACGGCGCAAGCGCTTTGCCAGGTCTTCCGCGTTGTTGTGGCGAAAACGGATAACCTCCGCCCCGCTCAGGCGGCAGCCGTCGTAGAGGCTGGCGTGACAATCCGCGTCGAGCAGCACGACGTCATCCGGCCCGGTAAGCGCCGAAAGCATGCCAAGATTGGCCTGGTACCCAGTAGAAAACACGATGGTGTCGCGCTTACCGTAAAACTCCGCGAGTTCCCGCTCTAGCTTCCTGTGCCCCGAGTAGCTGCCGTTGGCCATGCGCGAACCCGTCGTGCCGGTGCCCTCAAACTCCAAAGCCGTGCGCGCAGCAGCAATGCACTCAGGATCGAAGGTCAGGCCGAGATAATTATTGGTGCCGGCCAGGATGGTGTGCCGACCGTGAATGATTCCCTCGGTTGGCGAAATAATGCGATCTATCTGGACGCCGAACGGGTCTATGCCCAGTGCCGCGAGCTCATGGCGAGTGGTAGCCAAGGCCTGAAATTTGCTAAAAATTCCCATCATTCACGACGCGTAAGTTTTTCGATCTGTATCGCAAGATCCCTCACGGTCTTCACGTCCGGGATAATGCTCACCGGGATTGAGATATCGAATCGGTCCTCGATGAACAGCAGCAAATCCATGATCTGGAGCGAGTCCAGATCAAGGTGGCCCACCAGTTCGGTGTTTTCATCAACTTCGGCGCGGCCCTGTGTGAGCGACGCCAGCCCTTCGTAGAGACCGGAGAGGATATGTTGGTATTGCGCCATAAAGTTCCCTGTCATGCCGTGCCGAAACTTTTTGTTTTCTGGATCACGCCGGACAGCCATGCCCTGCGTCAACGCTCTAACAGGTGCTATATTCAGAGTCCGATGTTGCCAAGACGATAGTTGCGGCGGACTTGGCTCGGGCACCACGGCTTTAACTTCCCAAAGTGCTTGCCGCGAGATTCTTGCCGAAGGTGCATGCGAGCCCCTGTTCAAGCCCATAGACCGGCCGCCAGCCGGTGATGAGCGTAAAAGCGTTATTATCGCATAACCAGTCCGGATGCGTGATTTCCCGAACCTTGCCCGTGGTCAGCATCGGCGCGTATCCCAGCAGCCGGGCAGCGGCGAGATTCGCAAGCGCAGCAAGATTCAGTACTGGGATAGGAATGGGTAAGCGGCGCACCGGCGCGCCTCCGTACAGCACGCGCCCGGCGATGTCCAGCACCGTGTCCCAGTCGTAGCCTTCTGCATGCCCATCATCCACTTCAAATGTCTGGCCATAACCGGCGTCTGCAGCCAGCCAGCGCACCACGGCTGTCGCCAGGTCATCAATATAGATCAGAGAAAATCGCCGGCCCACGCCAGCCGGCAGCGGTGCGTAGCCTTTGGCGATGCAGCGGAACAGAGGCAGCAACTCACGATCCCCGGGGCCGAACACCGCGGGCGGCCGCAGCACCGTCCAACGCATGTTTTCAGAGGCGGCTTTGACGGCGCATTCTCCGCGCCATTTGCTGCCGGCATAATGGGATAGTTCCGGCATGCGCGCTGCCAGTGAGGATATCAGCAAAAAGCGTGGTGCCTGTGCCTGGCGCGCCGCGGCCAGGGCAACGCGGTGGGCTCCGTCCGCATTCACCCGGTCAAAATCGGCACGACTGGCGCCGCGCACGGCGCCAGCGCAATGAATGACAGCATGCGTCCCGGCCACCAGGGCGCCCAATGTGGTTTCATCTTCAAGATTTCCCGGTGACCATATCACCCCGGGCATGTCTGGTGGAACGCGCCCGCTCCGGGGCCGGTAGAGCGCGCGAACACGCCATCCGGCACTCGTCAGATGCGAAAGAAGCGTCGTGCCGATGAACCCGGTGGCGCCGGTCAGGGCTAGCTCAGAATGGGCGGTCAATCGTAGGATGCCGGTGTGCGACCATAGACCGGAAACGCCGCCGTCGCGGCTATCCGCTCGCTGTGTCAGCCATGTGCCAGCGCTTTCGCCAGCAGGTATGCAGGCTCGGCTTCCGGCAGTGTTTCCCCGCCGACGAGAGAAATCTTACTTTTCAGCCTGCGCAGGTAATCTATCCGCGCTCCTGATCGCGACAGCTTGCCCGAAGACGTGCGCGGCAGCGTGTGTCGCGGGACGATCTCAATCAGGCAGGTGATGCCCAACTCCTCGTGAATTTCCCGATGCAGCCGCAGGGTCAGTAGGCTGAGCTGTGACGAATCGCTGATATTGCATTGCACGACCACCACGGCGACTTCTTCGTTATCCGGGGAGAGCACGAAAAAAGCCGATGCGTCCATCGGTCGCAATTCAGGCTGCCGTCCCGCGATGTGCTCGATGTCCTGCGGCCAGATATTGCGGCCGTTGATAATGATCATGTCCTTGTGTCTGCCGGTCACGACAATACTGCCGTCGACCAGGTATCCGATGTCTCCCGTATCCAGCCAGCTGTCCGGCGAGAGTGCCTGCCGCGTTTGCTCCGGCTGCTTGAAATAACCTGACATAACGCTAGGTCCGCGCACCTTGATCCGGCCGACATGAAGATCGGGCAGCACCATCCCCCGGTCGTCACAAATGACCACTTCATGCTCCGGCAGCGGCGCGCCACACCGGACAAAACAGCTGACGCGGCCACCATCCGCGCTAGCCGGATTCACGCGGAGGTGGTCCGCGAGGTGATCAGCATCGATCCGGTCGACGACAACGCCCTGCCGCAGCGGCGAGAAACTAATCGCCAGAGAGCATTCCGCCATGCCGTAGCACGGAACGAAGGCGAGGGCATCGAAACCCGCCGGCGCCAGCAGTTTGGAAAAGCGATCAGGGAGTTCTGCACGTATCGGTTCGGCGCCTATGCCCGCGATGCGCCAGGCGCTCAGGTCGTACCGCGCGACATCCTTGGGCTGGACCCGGCGTATGCACAGTTCGTAACCGAATGGCGGGCTGAACGAGATGGTCGCCCGCGTGCTGGTCATCAATTCCAGCCAGCGACGCGGTCGCATGGCGAAGTCACGCATGCCGAGATAGTCGACCGAGCGTTGCGTAGCCACAGGGGCCAGCAGGAAGCCGACGAGCCCCATGTCATGATAGAACGGCAGCCACGATAAGCAGCGGTCATCCGGTTTCATTTCGATGCCGTGGTTGACCACGCCGGCCAGGTTGTGGAGTACGGCTTCTTGTGTGATCACCACGCCCCGCGGAAAGCTGGTGCTCCCCGACGTGTATTGCAGATACGCTGTTTCGGTGGGGCCGCTGCGCCGCAGCTCGCCTTGCTGTTGCGGTAAGTCGTCGAACTCGGCGGGCGTTCCGAGGAAGGTCAGGCCGATGCCTTCGGCCGCCTCGCGCAGGAAGCGCAGGAATTGGTCCGACGCCATTGCCACGGAAGCCCCGCAGTTCAGCAACAGGCCGCGCAACCGACCTACGTAGGCCTCGTGGCCCCCGAGATTGACCGTGGCCGGCAGAGCCACGGGCACCAGCCCCGCATATTGGCAGGCGAAAAAGAAACGCAGGAAGTCCGGATCGGTTTCCGCTACCATCGCAACCCGCGCGCCCCGCTCCAGAGGGAGGGATAGCAGGCGCTGAGCCAGAATCAAAGCCTGTAGGCGGAGCGTTCGATACGGGAGCGCCGTCGTGAGTGTGCCACTGCCAGAGTAGAAGTTTGCGCCGGTTTCCCCCTGGGCTGCATAATCCAGCGCGTCGGCCAGACTCGTGAAATCCGCACGACGCAAGGGTAGCGAATGTTCCGTCGGGGTAGGCAACGGAGTCAATTTAAGATCTGGCATTCGATTCAATTTGAGTCCCCATAAAAAGCCATCACAGGCGCGTACAAGGTTAAAGCCAAGCTATAGGTTTCGATTATAACCCATTAAGTTATATAATAGTTTATACTATTATTGCCAACATTTATTAGATTTGTTGCCTAAATTAATTAGATGTAGATGATGCCATAAATTTTCAACTTTTAACTTCCAACTTACAACTACTTACAACTTACAGCAGACTCCCTTAAGTAGCGAAGCGAAGACTGCGGTTCAAAGCTCCCGGGAGAACGGTGAACTGCGAACTGGGCGCTGAAACAACGCCTCGGGCACGCCAAAATTCCCTGCGGCCCGCTAATCCGCGGCCGCAGATGTCCCGATAATACCCGAACCCGTTGGCAATTTCCTATGGCTGTGAATCCCACCCAGAACGAGTCTCCTCCGTTGCGTATCGTCCCGGTCGCTGGAAAGGCGGATTTGGACCAGTTCATCCGCATACCCGATATCATTCTTGAGTCCGACCCGGCCTGGATTTCACCGCTTTTGATCGAACGGCGCATGCATCTTTCGGCCCGGAACAATCCGTATTTCCAGCACGCTCGATGGCAGGCGTGGATCGCCTGGCGCGGGGAACAGCCGGTGGGGCGGATCAGTGCCCAGGTGGACGCGCTGCATCTGGAGCAGTATGACGATGCAACCGGTTTTTTTGGGATGCTGGATGCCGAGGACCGGGAAGAAACCTTCGCGGCACTGCTAGCGGCCGCCGAACAATGGCTGCACGATCAAGGCATGCGGCGCGTGCGCGGACCGTTCAGTCTCTCGATCAACGACGAAATGGGGCTGCTGGTCGACGGTTTCGACACGCCTCCGGTATTCATGATGGGGCATGCCCGGCCGTACTACGGCATGCGCATCGAACAGTGCGGATACCGGAAGGCAAAGGATGCGCTGGCGTACATAATCGCTCCGAATTTCGAATCCCCTCCGGTCATGCGGCGGCTGGTTGCCGCGTCCTCGCATCGCGTACGGCTAAGGCCGCTCGACCGAAAACGCTTCGATGACGAGATCTCGCTGCTGCGCGACATATTCAACGATGCCTGGGCGGAAAACTGGGGATTCGTGCCGTTCACCGCAGCCGAGTTCCACGATCTTGGCCGTAACCTGCGCTTTCTCGTCGCCCCGGATTTGATACAGATTGCCGAAGTCGACGGTGAGGCCGCCGGCTTTATCGTCGGCATTCCCAACGTGAATGAGGCAATCCGCGGGCTCGGCGGCAGGCTGTTCCCGACCGGCTGGCTGAAGCTCCTGTGGCGCCTCAAAGTGCGTTACCCCAGCACTGCCAGGGTGCCGCTGATGGGCGTCAGGCGCGGATTCCAGCACACCCGTCTCGGTATTGGAATTGCATTCCTGCTCAGCGACGCGGTGCGGACAGAGTTGCACAGCCGCGGCGCGAAGCAACTCGAGATGTCCTGGATACTGGAGGACAACGCCGGCATGCGCAGCATTATGGATGCAATCGGCGGTCGCGCTTACAAGCGGTACCGCGTTTACGAGCGGCAACTCGACGAGCGCTGAACCACGGTTTAACGCCATCGTGCTTGCCGCCGATTACAGCCTTGACGTTCCGGTCGCGGTCGCGAACGGCGAAAGCGAGATCCCTACTCAGGAACGGAAGACGCTCGGTTGCGACCTGCAATGGGGTCGGGTGTCAAGGCTTGTTCCAGATTGGCCGGCCTGACCAGTAGAGCGTCCCCCGGCTGATATCCAGCAGCTTGGCCTGGCGTGCAATGGAGGGCTTGTGGTGACGGTCAATCATGGCTGCGCGCTCAGCACTCCGTCTTGGGGAGTGCACTTTCTAAAAAATTGATATCCAGCGCCAATTGGCCGATCTTGGCGTGCGGCGACGCCAGGTTCACCGGTTCCAAACAGAGCCAGCGTCAAAAACCTCTTCCGCGCGCTCAAGCAGTTGCCGCTTCCGTTTGATGATTGGGGTGCAGCTCGGACTGCTCACACAACTCAACCATGGTCTTGATTTCTTGCAAGGCGGCCAAGGCCACGCGGGCCTTGAACACCTGTTCAGACACAAGCCGCATTGGACAAGGCTTGTCCTTGCGGAAATCTGGTGACTCTGCCATTATCGAAAACGCAAAAAAATTGCTTTCCTCTGGGCAGCAGTCGGCGCAACGCGCAAGGAAAGTATTACTTTCGCCATACTAATTCCATGATTGACCCAATGACTGGCCCCATGACCTCCAACTCCGATCCCACCTCCACGCGTCCGGGTGCACTTGCGGTAGGGTCAGGGCAACGGTTGCGTAAGCGCTGGATAGTGACGATCATTCTCGGGGCGGTGGTTGGCGGCGCACTCTGGTATGCCAGTCCCGGAGGAGAGACCAAGCGTAATGGCGCAGATAATCTTTCGCTCCCCGCGACGCCCGTCGTCGCTGTTCCCGTGCGCCAGGGCAACCTCGATGTGTACCTGTATGCGCTCGGCACCGTGACGCCGCTCAACGCCGTCGTGGTTCGCGGCCAAGTGGATGGTCAACTCATGAGCGTTGCGTTCGATGAGGGACAGATGGTCGAAGAGGGCGATCTCCTGGCCCAAATCGATCCCGAGCCATTCGAGATGCAGATTGCGCTTACCGCGGGGCAACTGGCGCGTAATCAGGCGTTGCTCGAGAACGCGAAGGCTGATCTTGAACGCTTTCGTACGCTGCTGGCGCAGGATTCGATTTCCCGTCAGCAGGTTGATACCCAGGAGTCGCTGGTGCGACAATACGCGGCCGCAGTGCAGATCGACCAGAGCAGGCTCGACAATGCGAAGCTGAAGCTCACGCATACCCTGGTGACAGCCCCGATCGGCGGCCGAGTGGGTCTGCGCCAAGTGGACCCGGGCAACATTGTGCGCACGTCCGACGCCAACGGCATCGTGGTGATCGTGCAACTGCAGCCGGTCGGCGTCGTGTTCCCGATTCCGGAGGATGCCTTGCCGCGCGTGATGAAGCGGCTGCGCGCCGGCGATAGCATCCCGGTCGAGGCCTACGATCGTGCTCAGAAGGAAAAGCTCGGCACCGGCCGGCTGCTGGCCGCGGACAACCAGATCGACACCGCAACGGGCACGATAAAGCTTAAGGCCGAATTCCCTAACGATGACAGCACGCTCTTCGCCAACCAGTTCGTCAACGTAAGATTAATCGTCGAGACGCGGCCCAAAGCGAAGCTGGTGCCGACGGCGGCGATCCAGCGCGGCTCGGCGGGAACGTTCGTATATGTCGTCAAGGACGACCAGACGGTCGCCGTGACCCCGGTAAAAGTCGGACCCATGCAAGGCGAGATCACCGCGATCGACAGCGGGATCTCTGTCGGCGCGATGGTTGTGGTCGACGGCGCCGACAGGCTGCGCGAAGGGGCGAAGGTCAAGCTCGTAGTGCGCGATCCGCCGCCGACCAGTGCTAGACGGCTTGAGCCGCGCAGCGGCAAGAAGGGCAAGGAGCGACTGCCGGGAGTGCGAAACCCACACGCCCGGCTGGCACCTGAGCACTCGGGCCGCCGCCGCGTCGCCTAGCAGCCTGTTTGGCCGGTCGAAATGATCGGGGTGAACGGAACGATACGGCGATGATTTGTCATAAATGTATCCCGTTTGATGATACCGAGAGTGTAGCTATGGTGAATTTCCGTCCGATAGATCGCGCCACGCCACCGGTATCGCCGAGCTCCGGGGTGCGCCCAACGGACCAGATCAACCTCACCGACGAAGACTCGCGCATCATGCCTGCCACCGGCAAGGGCTTTGAGCAGAGCTACAACGCGCAGGCCGCGGTCGATACCAAGACCATGCTGGTGGTCACGATGGCATGGAACATCAAAAGAATGGCGATAATGGCAGGATAAACGAGCAGGCACACGTGCGAGCACGCTCCGTGCCACAGCACACAGCGTCAATTTCACTGTTCCACTGGCTTACCATGACCACTATCGCTCATATCATCAACGCAAGACCGACAGGCTGCCAGGCATGAATCCATCGCGTCTGTTCATCCTCCGGCCGGTGGCGACCGTGCTGTTGATGATTGCCATCCTGCTTGCGGGCATCGTCGCCTATCGCGTGTTGCCGCTGTCCGCGCTCCCCACGTTCGATTACCCGACCATACAGGTGGTGACGTTACCCGGGTGCAAGCCCGGAGGTGGTCACATCGTCCATTACCGCGCCCCTGGAACGCCAGTTCGGGCAGATGCCGGGTTTGAAACAGATGTCTTCGAAGAGCTCGGGCGGGGCTTCGGCCATCACCCTGCAGTTCAGCATTGAGCTGCCGCTCGATGTGGCGGAGCAGGAAGTGCAGGCAGCAATAAATGCCGCAACCGCCTATTTGCCGGCAGACCTGCCGCAGTTGCCGATCTACAACAAGGTCAACCCGGCCGACACGCCGATCGTGACTCTGGCTCTGACCTCGCTTACCTTGCCGCTGACGGAAATTCAGCGCCTGACCGATCAGTTTGCGGCCAAGATCTCGCAGTTATCCGGCGTCGGACTTGTCAGTATCGGCGGCGGACAGCGGCCGGCTGTCCGCATCCAGGCCAATCCGAGGACGCTCGCCGCTTATAACCTTTCGCTCGACGACTTGCGCATCGCGATCGGCAGCGCCAGTTCGAACCAGGCCAAGGGCACCATCGACGGGCCCACGCGGTCCTCGACCATCGACACCAACGACCAGCTCAAATCGGCCGAAGAATTCAAGTCCATGATCATCGCCTATCGCAACGGTGCGGCGGTGCGGTTGGTCGACGTGGCCGAGGTGGTCGATGGGGCCGAGAATTCACGCCTCGCAGCGTGGGCCAACGAGTTGGCGGCGATCATCGTCAATATCCAGCGCCAACCCGGTGCCAACGTCATCGAAGTGGTCGACCGTATCAAGCTGCTGCTGCCGGAACTGAAGGCGTCGCTGCCCGTCGCGGTCGATGTCGTGATGCTGACCGATCGCACCGAGACCATACGCGCGTCGGTGCGCGATGTGCAGTTCGAACTGCTGCTCGCTGTGGCGCTCGTGGTGATGACCATCTTTCTGTTCCTGCGCAACCTGGCTGCAACCTTCATTCCAAGCGTGGTGGTGCCGCTGTCGCTCATCGGCACGTTCGCCGTGATGTACCTCGCCGGCTTTTCGATCAACAATCTCACGCTGATGGCGCTTACCATTGCCACTGGTTTCGTGGTGGATGATGCCATCGTGATGATAGAGAACATCACGCGCTACATCGAGGCGGGCGAATCGCCACTGCAAGCGGCGCTCAAGGGTGCGAAGCAGATCGGCTTTACCATCATCTCGCTGACGCTGTCGCTCATCGCCGTGCTGATCCCGCTGCTGTTCATGGGCGATGTGATCGGGCGCCTGTTCCGCGAGTTCGCAATCACGCTCTCCGTTGCCGTCCTCATTTCGGCTGTGGTCTCGCTGACGCTCACGCCGATGATGTGCGCCCGGCTTCTGCGACACGTGCCCGAGCGGGAGCAGGGGCGCTTTTTCCGCAAGAGCGGTGAATGGTTCGACCGGGTGATCGCCCGCTATGCGCGCATGTTGGCCTGGGTGCTGGATCGCCAGAGGGCGACAATGGTCGTGGCGATCGCCATGCTGGCGCTGGCGACGCTGCTATATATCGTGATTCCCAAGGGCTTCTTCCCCGTCCAGGACACTGGCGCTATTCAGGGCATTTCCGAAGCCGCGCCGACAATATCCTTCGGCGCAATGGCCGAGCGCCAGCAGGCGCTGGCGAAAGTGATACTGCAGGACCCTGCGGTGAAGAGCCTGTCGTCGTTCATCGGCGTCGACGGTAACAATCCGACGTTGAACAGCGGCCGCTTCCTGATCAATCTGAAGCCCTTGTCGCAGCGTAAAGGCAGCGCCGCCGATGTCATACGGCGTTTGCAGGGCAAACTTGCCGAAGTCAAGGGCATCGTGCTCCATATGCAGCCGGTGCAGGATCTCACCATCGAGGACCGGGTCAGTCGCGCCCAATACCAGTTTTCGGTGGAGGATGCGAATGCCGACGAACTTCGCGCATGGGTGCCGCGCCTCGTCGGGCAACTGCGCCTGGACCGACGGCTTGTGGACGTGGCAAGCGACCAGCAGGAAGGCGGACTGCAGGCGTATGTGGAAATCGACCGCGCCGCCGCGAGCCGCTTCGGCATCACGCCGGCCATGATCGATAATGCGCTTATACAACGCCTTTGGCCAGCGCTTTGTTTCCACCGTATTCACCCAGACCGACCAGTATCGGGTTGTCCTTGAGCTTCTGCCCGAGTTCCGTAAGGGCGTGAACGCACTCGACAACATCTATGTCACCGCGCCTAACCGCGATTCGACGGCCGCGCTGCCGCCAGGCACGGTGTCGTCCCGAGGCCCGGGGCAGCAGATTCCGTTGTCGGCGCTTGCACGCGTAACCGAGCGGACAGCGCCGCTCGTCGTCAGCCGCATCGGCCAGTTTCCAGCGGCCACGATTTCATTCAACCTGGCGCGCGGCGCATCGCTGGGTGAGGCGGTAAAGGCCGTCGAGGCCGCGCAGCGCGACATTGGTCTGCCGATCAGCGCGCAGGTGAAACTCCAGGGCGCGTCGCTCGCGTTTCGCGCGTCGCTCGCGAACCAGTTATGGTTGATTCTGGCTGCCATCGTCACGGTCTACATTGTTCTGGGCGTGCTCTACGAAAGCTACATTCATCCCATCACCATCCTGTCTACGCTGCCCTCGGCCGGGGTCGGCGCGCTGCTCGCGTTGCTTGTTTCGGGCAACGACCTCGGTGTGATTGCCATTATCGGCATCATCCTGCTCATCGGCATCGTCATGAAGAACGCCATCATGATGATAGACTTCGCGCTTTCTGCCGAGCGCGAGCAGGGCATGACGCCACGGGATGCCATCTTTCAGGCCTGCCTGTTGCGCTTCCGCCCGATCATGATGACCACGATGGCCGCGCTGCTGGGTGCGCTGCCACTGATGATAAGTTGGGGCGTGGGCTCGGAATTGCGTCATCCGCTCGGCATCACCATGGTCGGCGGCCTGATCGTGAGCCAGATGCTCACGCTGTTCACCACGCCGGTGGTCTATCTCGCCTTTGACCGGCTGGCACGCTCGGCCCGGACGCGGATCGACGGGCGGCTGGCTGCGGCGACCAGCGGTGATCGCGCGTGAGGCGCTCCGCATGAACTTCAGTGCGACGTTCATAGACCGGCCCGTCGCCACCACGCTGCTCACTCTCGGGCTGGTGCTGGTCGGCGCGGTCGCTTTCCAGCTGCTTCCGGTCTCGCCGCTGCCGCGAGTCGACATCCCGACTATCACGGTGTCGGCGTCCTTGCCGGGGGCGAGCCCGGAGAACATGGCGGCGGCGGTGACCATGCCGCTTGAGCGCTCGCTCGGACGCATCGCCGGCGTTACTGAGATGACCTCGCGTAGTGCGCTTGGCTCGACGCGCATCGTGTTGCAGTTCGATCTCGACCGCGACATTAATAGCGCGGCTCGCGACGTGCAGGCGGCGCTTAATGCGGCTCGTAGTCTGTTGCCCCCGAACCTGCCGACTAACCCGAGCTATAAAAAGGTGAACCCCGCCGATGCGCCGGTCATGATTCTGAGTCTGACCTCGGGCACCATGACCCAGGGGCAGATGTACGACGCCGCCTCGACCGTTATCGCCCAGAAGCTGTCGCAGATCAATGGCGTGGGCCAAATTCAGATCGGCGGCAGCTCGCTGCCGGCTGTGCGCGTCGAGCTCAACCCCCGGACCTTGAGCCATTACGACATCGGCTTGGAGGACGTGCGCGCCGCGCTTGCGGGGACCAACGCCAACCTGCCCAAGGGCGCGGTGGAGGAAGGCGGGCGCCACTGGCAGATCACCGCCAATGATCAAGCCAAGACCGCCGCCGATTACATTCCATTGATCGTGGCCTACCGCAATGGCGCCGCGGTGAGGCTTGCCGACGTGGCGAAAGTCGTCGACTCGGTGCAGGATGTGCGGAATGCGGGGCTGGCCAACGGCAAACCCGCAATTCTGGTGATCATCAGCCGCGAGTCCGATGCCAATATCATCGAGACGGTCGCGCGTGTCACCAAGCTCCTGCCCGCGTTGCAGGCGTCGATTCCTGCTGCAATCGATGTCGCGGTGGTGATGGAGCGCACCTCCAGCGTGCGCGGCTCGCTGCGCGATGCCGGCCGGACGCTGGCGGTGGCGGTAGCGCTGGTGATTCTGGTGGTATTGCTGTTCCTGCGCAATGGTCGCGCCGCGCTCATCCCGAGCGTCGCGGTGCCGGTATCGCTCATCGGCACCTTCGCCGTTATGTATCTGCTGGACTACAGCCTAGACAACCTGTCCCTGATGGCGCTCACCATCGCCGTTGGTTTCGTGGTCGATGACACGATCGTGGTTCTTGATAATATCTCGCGCCATATCGAGAACGGCATGCCCCCGAACGAGGCGGCGAGGATCGGGGTGAAGGAAGTCGCTTCCACGGTGTTGTCCATGACCCTGGTACTCGTTGCCGTGTTCATCCCGATGCTGTTCATGGGGGGGTACGTGGGCCTTTTCATCCGCGAGTTTGCGGTCACTCTGTCTGTGGCCGTACTGATCTCGCTGGTGGTCTCGCTCACCACCGTGCCGATGATGTGTGCCCGTCTGCTCGAACCGGCTGGGCCGGAGCGCCGGCACGGCCGCTTCTACCGCTGGAGCGAGCGTGGGTTTGCGGCGCTGCTGCACGCTTACCAGCGCAGCCTGGCGTGGACTCTCGGGCATGCTCCGCTCACGATGCTCATCCTGCTGGGCACCGTATGCCTGAATGTTTATCTCTATGTCATTATTCCCAAGGGTTACTTTCCACAACAGGACACCGGCCAGCTCACCGGCAGCATCCAGGGCGACCAGAGCGTTTCCTTCCAGTTGATGCAGCAAAAGCTGGCCAACTTTATTGACATCGTGCGCGCCGACCCCGCAGTAGAAAGCGTCGTTGGTTACACCGGTGGTGCTCAACGCAACACCGGGTCGCTGTTCGTCACACTCAAGCCGCTGTCCGAAAGAGGGGAGAGCGCCGACAAGATCGCGGAACGCTTGCGCACCAGGCTCGTCAACGAGCCGGGCGCCATCTTTAGCCTCAATCCGGTGCAGGACATCCGCGTTGGCGGTCGCCGGAGCCGCTCTACTTACCAGTACACGGTACAGGCCGACGACCTCGACGCGCTACGCATGTGGGAGCCGCGAATCCGCCGGGCACTGGCGCAACTGCCGGAACTGCTCGATGTCGACACCGACGAGCAGAGCAAGGGGCTGCAGACCTCGCTCGTCGTCGATCGCGACGTTGCGGCACGCCTGGGCATCAACCAAAGGCAGATCGGCACTGTACTAAACGATGCATTTTCCTGGCGACCGGTTTCGACCATCTACGAGCTGCTGAACCAGTACCACGTGGTGATGGGCATCGCACCCGAATACGCGCAATCGCCCGAGGCGCTCGACCGCCTTCATGTCAGCAGCCCGCGGGGGCGCCAGGTGCCGTTGTCTATGGTTGCAAGCCATGAGCAGACCGAAACTTCGCTCAGTATCGACCACCATTCCCAGTTAGTCGCCACGACGATCTCGTTTAACCTCCGTCAAGGAGTGTCGCTGTCGCAGGCGGCGCGGGCGATCGATCGCGCCCTGCAAGACCTCGTCGTGCCCACTTCGGTGCGTGGCAGCTTTCAAGGCTCGGCGCGTGCCTTCAGGCAGGTGCTCGACAGTCAGCCGATTCTCATCCTTGCGGCCTTTCTAACCCTGTATATCGTTCTGGGCGTGCTCTACGAGAGCTACATTCATCCGCTGACCATCCTGTCGACATTACCCTCCGCCGGCGTGGGGGCGCTGCTTGCGCTGATGCTGTTCCGGACCGACTTCAGCGTCATCGCTTTGATTGGCATCTTCATGCTGATCGGCATCGTCATGAAGAACGCCATTATGATGATCGACTTTGCACTCGATGCCCAACGCAACGCAGCCGTGGCGCCTCGCGAGGCGATATACCAAGCCTGTCTCCTGCGCTTTCGGCCGATCCTGATGACCTCCCTGACGGCGCTGTTGGCCTCGATCCCGTTGGCTTTGGGCCACGGCGACGGCGCCGAGATGCGCCAGCCCCTGGGCATAGCAATCGGCGGCGGGCTGATCATGAGCCTGGTGCTGACCCTTTACACCACGCCGGTTGTCTATCTCTATCTCGACCGCTTCAGCACCTGGGCGCGTAGTCTGCGACAGCGCCGGTCCTCCCATCCCACCACTACCTACGCGCCCGCCACCGACTCGATGCCATGACAACCACGAACAAAACCTCGGCCCTGCGCGCCCTGGCCTTTACCGGCTTAGCGGCGATCAACTCTGCCTGCACGGTGCTCGGGCCGGACTATGTGCGTCCGCCCATCGACGTGCCCACGGCTTACAAGGAGGCGACCGGATCGACCGCGCAGCAGGCGCGCGACGCGTCGGCCAGCGGGCGCTGGTGGGCGCTCTACGGCGATGGTCAGCTTGACGCGCTGATCGCCCAGGTTGAGATCCGGAACTACTCGCTCCAGGCAGTCGAGGCACGAGTGCGGCAGGCCCGATCGCTTGTCGAGATAGCCCGGGAGGCGCAATACCCGCAAGTGGTTTTAGGCGGTACCAACAACCTCGGGCTGCTCGTGCAGTGGGAGATCGACCTGTGGGGCCGTATTCGGCGCAATATCGAGGCCAGCGACGCGTCGGCCGAGGCGAGTGAGGCCGATCTCGCGGCGGTTAAGCTGTCGCTGCAGGCGCAGCTCGCGCAAACTTATTTTCAGCTTCGAGTGCAGGATGCCGAGATCCGCTTGCTGCATAACACCGCCGCTTCCTACGAGCGATCATTGCAGATCACGCGCAATCAGTATGCGGTGGGCGTAGCCTCCCGAGGCGATATTGTGCAGGCGCAGGCTCAACTCGGCGCCGCGCAGGCGCAGATGCACGACGCACGCGTCGCGAGGGCCCAGTTCGAGCACGCCATTGCGGTGCTGATCGGCAAGGCGCCGGCCGATTTTTCCCTGGCCGTTGCACCGCTAAGCGTCAATGTGCCCGAAGTGCCGCCTGCGCTGCCCGCAGACTTGCTGGAACGGCGCCCCGACATTGCCGCCGCAGAGCGGCGGATGGCGGTCGCCAGCGCGCAAATCGGCGAGGCTGAGGCGGCGGCCTATTCGTTCAACCTCTTCGCCGGCGTGAGCATTCGCCGCAGCGGCGCGGGCGAAACGTTGACTGTGCCGTTATCCACAGATGATTTCAAACGCGCAAAAAGTGCGAAAACGGAGGCTGCCTACGACGAGGTCGTTGCCAACTACCGGCAAACGGTGCTCAATGGTTTTCGAGAAGTGGAAGACAACCTGGTCGCGCTAGAAATCCTCGCCGCGGCCGCAGCAGCACAGGGTGAGGCGGTGAAAGCGGGGAGCGAATCGGTGAAAATCTTGAACAACCAATACCAGGCGGGCATCGTCAAATACCAGTCCGTTATCACGGCGCAGGCTAACGCGCTCGTCAACGAACGCGCCGCGCTAGTCATCCACGGCCGCCGTCTTGTCGCAAGCGTGGCCTTGATCAAGGCATTGGGCGGTGGCTGGCAGCCCCCCGCGCCGAAGGCGACGAAAGAATTATGAACCGGCCTGTTGAGGTTTGAACTTAGTCAGGCCGAATCAATGGCTATGCGGGCAGCCGTCGCGGATAGCACGTCACCAACAGCCCGACTGTCACCAGGCCGCCCTCACCATCATGCCAGCACCCTTGCTGTTGACCCAAGGCACCAATTGCACCTTGTTGTTGAACGCATCCGTGAAATACCAGCCGCTGGTGATGCCAATCCCGGCGCCGGCGACCACGTCATACCAGTAGTGCTTGTCGGCCTTCACGCGCGCAACGCCGGTGAGGGTTGCCAGCGCGTAAGCGGGAAAACCGAACTCCCAGCCGTAACGGCGGTGCAAAGTGGTTGCCGAGGCGAACGCCAGGCTTGCATGTCCGGATGGGAAGCTTTTATCGTCGCTGTTGTCCGGACGCCGCGCGTGGATCACCGACTTGAATCCTTGCGAGACGCCAGTGGCGACACCGATGCTGAGGGCCGCCTGACCGGCACCCCGCCAGTCTTCGCGTACCGCCGGTATTACCAAGGCCGAGCCCACCAAGCCATAGGCGCCGACATCGCTGATATTGTCCCAGGTATGCTTGCTAGGCCCCGCCTCGGCCGAGGGGTTGACACCCAGCGCCAGTAGAAACAACACAAGCAGATAACGGGATTTCATGATCGATTCCCCTATAATAATAGGCCAGTGTTATCTTGCGCCCTGCTTCTTCTACTCGCAACAGGATAAACGTTTCCCCAGAGTAGTTTCCCTAGACTATCACGGTGCGAATAAAAAAAGCTGATGCCTACCGTTTCAGCCTCATCTTCCAATTGGAAAATACTGATGCCGCCGGTTGCGCCAAAACGCCGATCCGCCTGTCCTTGCATACACCTACGATAAATGTATGATTATATTATGAATTATTGGAACTGACGGCGTGCGCGCAATGCGTCTGAGATGGTGGCTGCCGCCGCTGCTGCTGATTATTGCCGCCAGCGCGTGCGGCTTTGTGCTGGTTCGCTACGGCCCGGCCAGTTTTGACGCACCGCTGTTGTTGTGGTTTCGCGCCAGCGGCGATCCCGGACGACTGGCTGGCCCGGAATGGGCGGCCGCGTTTTGGCTGGGCTTGACCTGGCTGGGAAATACCACGCCACGTATCGTCTTGGCTGGCTTGATCGTGCTGGGGTTGCTACTCCTGCGCAGATGGCACAGCGTCCTGTTCCTTGTCGGGGTCCTGCTCAGCGGCATCGCGCTGTCGACGATACTCAAGCTCTGGGTGGGGCGGCCAAGGCCGCAACTGGTAACTCATCTGGATTATGTCAGTTCACAAAGCTTCCCCAGCGGCCATGCCCTGAACAGTACGCTGTTTTATCTGGCCGTGGCGTTACTGCTGGCGCCATTTTTGCGCCAACGCGGCGCGCGCTGGGCCCTGTACGTCGTGGCGACAAGCCTGTCGCTGGCGACTGGAGTGTCGCGCATTGTACTCGGCGTGCACTACCCGACCGATGTGATTGCCGGTTGGGTCATCGGTGCTGCGTGGCTGTGGCTATGGTTTGCCGTAGCCAAACATTATTGACCGAAAGTGTAGCCCCTCTCGGCCATGGTGCTTGCCACTGCCGCCTTGGCTGCGGCGAGCACTTCGATCAGTGGCCGGGCGCTGTCGATGTCAACGATGTGGGCGCCGTTGAATTTCAGCAGCGGTGTAACTTCCACCTTGTCGCGAAGTGCCTCGCGGCGGTGGTCAGGCTTACGCGCGCAGGCGGTATCTAAGTCAATATTGAGCCGGATCACCAGATCGGGTCGATAACTGGTCATCCACTCAAAGGCGGCCTGTTCACGCCGGGCCAGCCAGCGCACGAAGCGATTCCCTTGCGCCGCAACCGACAGACCGGGGCCATCATAGGCGCCAGGAAATTCCAACTGCGGATAACGATCCGTAACAATGATACAACCTTGGCGTCGTAACGCCAGCATCCGCCGGAACCGGAGCAGGCGCCGTAGCATAAACACACTGATCACCAATGCGGGGAAAACGCCGGGAACTTTGTTCTTGTCGAGGTGTTCGCGGACGCTGTCAGACTTGCGCCTGATCAAGCGACCGATCAACGCGCCCACTATTGGCAGGCGTGTGAGCGCGCGGCCGATATTGCCGGACTGCTTGCCCAAATGGGCGGCCTCGGCAGTGGCATAACGACGCACCCAAGCCAGCACTTCTTCGTTGACAGTGGATTTGCCAGAGCCATCGCAGCCGATGATGGCGATCAGCGGCGCGAGCTCTGCGCGCGGCTGCACCATCAGGAGATGCCGTCTAAGGTTGTACCGAAGCGGCGCAATATGCGCACAACTTTGGAAACACCCGAGGTCCCCAAGGCGGCATAGCCGCTGTGCGCGAGTCCCTGCTGATACATCGTACGCTACTCCTTGGAATGAGCGGTCGGGTGCAAGTCTCGCAACCCGGACCGACAGCACTAAGGTCGACCCAAGCAGGTACGCCCAAGGTGGCATTATAACGCGCCGTCAATTTTTTGGAAAAGGCAAGCCCAAAGACTCTGCATCGTTGAGAGCGGAGAGGCGCGCCCGCTTACCCGGAAATCTGAAACAACTTCACAATATTGAAGCGGAAAAAAATCATCGTAAGCCGCCAAATTGTGTAGAAATTATTGGCCGACAAGCTTGTTTCATGAACATGGTATGTTGCCCCCTCAGTCGCCTTGCAAAAGGTAACCATTCCGAGTAACAATCAGTCCATTCCTGTTGTTTCTACGTGGGGGTATTTGACTTGACCATGGATGGAGAAATTTGAAGTGGCCACCGAGAATTCATGGCCGGGATGAGGTCTCTGCGATGGCATGCAGACCTGCCCGCAGGGCCCTCGATGATGGCATATCTCCAAGGAGTTATGCTTTATTCCTTGTCCCGAGCGTCCTGAATCCGCTCCGCGAAAATCAGGATCAAGATGAAATTATACCGCCACGCCAACACAGTCAAAACCCGGAAGGCACTTGACGAGCCCCGCTTTTCTCGCGAGCAGTGCGACGCGCTCTTTGCGGCGGTGCTTGCCCATGATGAGATCGACCTGGATGCCGTGCTACCCGATGCAATTCATCTCGATTACAAACGGGAGCAGTTCACTCAGTGCTATCGGATCTGCCGGCAGATATGGAAAGAGGGGGTGGACCGAGAGGCTTTAAGCGAGATGATTGAAAAGCTCTACTTGCATCGCTCCCTTAGCCCCGAGGATCAACTTTCCTACAGGGATATGCGCGCCAAGATCAAGCACCTGCGCTTTGCTTATGTGGCATTTGATGAGAGGCACCGCTATCCCGGCGCGTTTCATTGGCTGACCCGCAATATGGGTAAGCTACAGGACGCCTTCAAAAACAAACAGGACGCCGCCGTGGGTTTCTTTGTCATCCTGCTTCGTCTTTTTTTGACCAAATTTACCTATGCCTTGATAACCAGGAAGATTGATCAGTTTCAGCCGAGCGCGGTTGAAACGTTCCGCAAATACGTGAACGACGAGATCAATTTTGTCCGTTTCAATCTCTCCAAGGAAGAAATCACCGGCAAGGAGTTTCACGAAGTGCGAAAGGTTATCAGTCGACAAGTTGCGCTCTACGATAACCTGAAGATACTCTACCCATCACCCTACCACAACAGCATCTCTCGATATCTCAGCACTATTAACGGACTGATGGGGAGCATGAATGACGAACTGATCATCAAGAAGTTTAAAAAAACACAGGACTATTACTCTGACGCGTTTGAGATGCCGGCGGAAATCAGGCAACGGCTGGTTGCGCTTACCGAAAGATACAAGGCATCTTAGTAATGCTTGTGGATCGACTCACCCGCCCGTGAAATATCATCATGAGTTCATATAAAAATGTCAATTTGGCGGGTTTTTCCCGGCACCGCTTTTCTCTCAAGTTCCATGAATAAACCGGGATTACATAATTCCAGTTTTGCATCAATCTACGCCTGCATTTGTGACATGGTGAGTTTAACTTTAACCCACTGAAATACCGGGTGAACCAAAAATAATGCTAAGTGAACCGAAAATTACCGTGATCGTCGCCGTCTATAACGGCGAAAAAACCCTGCAACAGTGCATAGACAGTGTTGCGAACCAAACCTATAAGAATAAAGAACTCATTATCATTGATGGTGGTTCAACTGACACGACGGTGCGGATGCTGCAAGACAACCAGAGCAAAATTGCCGTTTGGATATCGGAGCCTGATCAGGGCATTTGTGATGCGTGGAATAAAGGCATCCTTAAGTCACAGGGCGACTGGCTTTGCTTCCTCGGCGCTGATGATTACTTGTGGGATGAGACCGTGCTTGCGCGCATCGCAGGAAAACTTGCAAAACTTCCATCGGACATTCGCGTCGCGTATGGGCGTGTAATGATCACCTCGCAAAACGGTCAGCCCCTGCGTTTGCGCGGAAAATCGTGGAAGAGCGTCAAGCGTCGAATCAGGCAAAAAATGGGCATTCCACACCAAGCCGCCATGCACCGGCGCGATCTATTCGATGAACACGGGATGTTCGATTTATCGTTTCGGATAGCGGGAGATTACGACTTTTTGCTGCGTGAACTTCAAAACAAAGATGCAGCATATATGGGCGACATCATCGTGTCAGGTATGCGTGTCGGCGGTATCAGCAACAGCATTTACAACGCCCAGCTTGTGCTTGAAGAGTTTCGGCGTGCTCAAAAAAAACGGGATTATCGTTATCCGGGGTTGTTCTGGATAAAAGCAAGACTGTTTGTACAGATGCGCATTTTTCTTTGTGATGTACTGGGCGAAGCAAGGGCGCGCAAGTTCCTGGACCAGAGCAGGCGTATGTTTGGAAAACGGGCGTACTGGACTCGATTTGATGAATAAGAGTGTGTTCAGCAGGAAGAAACGGTACTCGACCTCATGCTGCAAATCGCAGATGCCATTCTTGGGCGACTGGTTCCGCTTTCCATTGCGGGAAAATTGAGTGGCATGAGTTTCACCTATTAGAAGACAAGAAACCAGATGACAGTCAATAATCAAGAATCAAGTTATGCCAGATCTTTGCTGGTCATTTTTACGTCAACTTTGGTCGGATTGGTTTTGTGTGCGGCGATTGTCGAAGTGATCCCGATGTCAAACAAGGCAACTCCGAAGCTTGAACCGGTGAAAACTGCCGCGGGAGTTCCCTATCTTGCTATTTGCGCGCATGGGCCGTGTGCTAACCCGGGTATCTATCATCCGCACGAGAAAGTGATTAAGCAGGGGCATAAGGTTGAAACCATTTACGATGTAACCTATACAATTGATGCTGATCAAACCCGATTGACTCCATCTGATTTAAAAACAACCACACCAAGTATCGCGGTAAATTTCTTCGGAGGCTCTTTCATATTCGGAGAGGGCCTGAATGACAATCAAACCATACCTTATTTCTTCAGCCAATTTATTCCTGGTG
>CALOEN010000049.1:0-53935 GCA_942492335.1 uncultured beta proteobacterium
GTAGAACTGACGCCGCAGAAATCTGAACTGCTACGAGCCCGCCTTCCTGAAAGTGTGTGCCACCAAGGCTTCCTTTGAGAATTAAAACGTGAAATTTAGTCGTTGACAGCCCGTTAATCGGACTACTGTTCTACCTTACGTTAGGACACTAGTGAGGTGAGTCATGATCATTTCAGTCGACGCTACGAACGGGCTGGCGATTTACGATCAGATCGTGAGGCAGATTACGTTTGCTATTGCCAGCGAGGTGGTTCTGCCAGGCGAGCTGATTCCGTCAGTGCGCGAGATGGCGAAACAGACGGCCGTTAATCCGAACACTGTTTCCCGCGCGTATCGTGAACTTCAGTCGGAAGGCATTCTGGATGTTGTTCGCGGAACCGGGCTGCAGGTCACCACTGGTGCCGTGAAGCAGTGCCGTAGAGACCGACAAGGACTGATCCAGGATCGTCTGCGAGCCGTGCTGAAAGAAGCTCAGCAGAGCCAGCTTGAAGTGGACGATATCCGCCAGCTCATTGATACAGAGCTGGCTCGGCTGAACGGAAAGGGGACCGCAGAATGAGCGCAGTCTTTGAACTGAAGAACGTGACGAAGCAGTTCGGTCGCCAGGTGGCGGCTCGACAATGTCGCTGGTTGGTGAGCGAGGGAACCGTTGTCGCACTGCTGGGAGAAAACGGAGCCGGCAAGACGACGGCCTTGCGAATCCTGCTCGGCCTGCTGGAACCCGATGGTGGCTCCGGTCGAATCTTTGGCCTCGATAGCTGGATTCATGGCCAGGAAATTCGTCGCCGGATTGGTTACGTGCCGGACAAACCGACGCTTTACGAATGGATGACCGTCGACGAAATCGGCTGGTATTGCGGCGGTTTCTACGACAAGTCGTTCGTTGAAAACTATCGGCGGATGATCTGTGAGTTCGGGCTGCCGCTCAAAAAACGCATCAGCACGATGTCCAAAGGGATGAAGGCGAAAGTCGGCTTGGCGTTGTCGATATCGCACGACCCGGAGCTGTTGATTCTTGACGAACCGACGTCAGGACTCGACCCAATCATTCGTCGCGAATTTCTGGAAAGCATGGTGGACGTCGCGGCGACCGACCGCACCGTTCTGCTGTCGAGCCATCAGATTCCCGAAGTCGAACGAGTCGCCGACGTCGTCTGCATCGTCAAGCATGGGAAGATCGAGATTGTCGAGAAGCTGGACGAGTTGAAGACCAGCCTCAGCGAGCTGACCGTCACGCTTCGAAACGGAGCGACGGACATTCCAAAACCGCCAGGCGAGCTGATTCACAAGGTGCAGCAGGATCGCCAGTGGCGGTTGCTCGTGCGGCATGCCCGGGATTCAGAAATGACTGAATTTCAACAGGGGACGAATATCGGAGCTGTTGAGGTCAAACAGCCAACACTTGAAGACATTTATGTGGGGTACATGCAGGGGGACGTGGAACGAGATTCCAATTGAAGTCGTGAGCGTGCGGGGCCGGACGCGGTGGTGGAACGCCGGCAGCATTCGCCTTTATTCCGCGTCCGGCTTTTTATCTGAAACAACAATGGAGTTTCGCATCCGAAGTGTGCCACTGGCTTCGCCAGTGCTGAATGTGAGTAGTGAGTAGGCTGGATCAAGCTCCGCGGTTCCGGCAGCACGACAGTTTGAAATGCCGGAACCGCGCGGAGCCTGTTCCAGCCTACTTATTCTCTTGGCCGCTTACGTCTGAAACCGCACAGAGAGCAACACGACGGGGCAGAACAATGAATTCATCAATCGCTCTGAGACTACTCTGGAAAGAGTACCGCGTGCAGCGCGGCCTCTGGCTGGCAATGGCTGTTGGCTGCTTCGCTCTGCAGGCCCTGATTGCATTCCTGATTCCGAGTGATCAGGAATCGTTCCAGGGAATTGTCCCCATTGCCTTCATGCTGACGGGCTTCTACGCGATTGGTTCGGGGGCGATCACGTTTGCGATTGAGCGGGAAGATGGCACGCAGCTAAGACCCGTCATGCTCGGCTGCCCTCCGGGACTGACGCTGACGATCAAAACGGTCTTTGGCATTGTCACGACCGCTCTTTTGCTGGCGACAACGATTTGTTCGGGCATGCTGATGACTCTGGGCAGTCTGACGTTGCCTGAAAATACGTTTCAGTCGGATGTGCAAGGAATGATCGTGCCGCTGGCACTGTTGTTTGTGGCGTTGCCCTATTTAGGTTGTCTGCTCTGGTCGACGTTCTTTTCCTTGCTGACTCGAAAAGTGATCGTCGCACTTGGTCTGGCCGCGGTGGCGATGATCGGTACCTACATATTTGTATTGATCTGCTCTCTTGAGATCACCGGGCGTTCGCACGCTGGAGAGATAGAGCAGCCGGTGACTGGCATTCAGTTTTTCCTTGTGGCCCTGTTGCCGTGTTCCCTCGCTTTGCTTGTGCTTGGTTTGAACTACCTCTTAACGCACCGCTGGCTGACTCGAGCGTTCTTCGATCAATCGTCAGCAAAGTCTCCGTCATTCTTCAAGCGGTGGCGAATTCGCCGATCAGGACTCGACGGGGGCATGGTCGTAGAAATCGGCGTTGAAGACCGGACTGCCTTTGAAGTTGTCAGCCCGGACGTCGCCGTTCACCAACCACCGCCTCGTTTCGGGCTGAGTCTGCTGTATGCAATGTGGGGGCCAAATCTGTGGCGTCACTTGCGATTCCTTCGCTGGAGGGAAGCGATTGAGACACGAAAGATTTATTTGGGCTTTCTGCTGGCAACGCTGATCTTTGTAACCTGGCTCGCTGCTGAAAACGCCAACCACAATGGTTGGCACGGGCCTGTTGGATTCTTCATGCACGCCGTGTGCGTTGCCTGTGGAGCGATGGCCTTTCGAACTGAACAGGACGAAAGAAAAGTTCAACGACTTGCTGATATGGGACTCAGTCCAGCGACTGTCTGGCTGAGCAAGCATCTCGTCTGGCTGGCGCGGGCGGTTCTCAGCATTGCAGCAATTCTTTTTTGTGTGCTCTTCGTAAGTTGGCTCTATCCTTACTACAGCTCGCGAATGGGAATTGGTGAGTGCATCAACGGCGTCTGGTTAAACACGCGATTGCCCAACAGTGTGTCTGGGCATGCAACGATCGGAAGGCTTCTGGGCCGAGCGGCAATCCTGATGTTGACGATGTACAGCGTTGGCCAGGCGTGCTCGCAGTTGATCCGTTCGACAATTGTGTCGATGTTCGTCGCATTTATTCTTGCACTCACCGCATTTGGCTGGGCGGGCGTGTGCTGGTGGTTTGACGTGCCCTTCGTTCTTTCTGTCCTTCCACTGGCAATCGGCTGCCTGCTGGTCACCTGGTGTCGCACCAACTCCTTGATGAAAGACGACAATCGTCCGCGTGCGTGGACCTGGCCCGTTGCATCACTGGCCGCAGCAGTCACCATCGCCTACATCGGGACAGGTCTGTTCCGCGTGTACCAGATTCCCTGGGTAGATCCGTTTTTCAGTGAGAATGCTTCATCGCCCGGCAACGATGGGCTAACCGTCGAGCAACGAGCCTCCGTATTGGCTCCAGTCAGTGACGATGAGCGACGAACGTCCGAACTCTATCAACGCGCGAGCGAACTTTTTGACGAAAAATTCTTCAGAACAGCATCTGACAGTCCGACGCTCTCAGGGCGTTGGGCTGCCTTGTCGGAGGACGATCGAATTGCTGGCGAGAAGGCCATTCAGTTGGCGGTAGAAGCTGCGGAATCACCTGCATGCGCTGAATTCTCTCCGGCGACGACTAACGTGGCAGATATTGTGACATCGAAGACAGGGCAACAAATGTCGGAAGCAAGTAACTTGCTTCTCTTCGACGCAAATCGAGAATTGGAAGCAGGGCATCTGGATCGAGCTCTCGATCGACTTGAAAACGCATTTGCCGTATCGCGTCACGCTGCTCGGCGCGGTGAGGAAATTCATTGGTGGCTAAGCAATAGTCTGACCATCAAGGTACTTCGCGATATGCGAGGATGGGCACAGCACTCGGGTGTTGAAGAGAAACTTGTCAAAAAGGCAACGCAGATCATTGGTGATCATCGGCAACAGATGATCCCGGTCGAAGTGGCGAACTATGCGTCAGCAATCTTGATTCGCAACACGCTGAATGCCGACACGTTTGATTTGACCGAACTCGTTGACGGTTCGCACGAACGATTATGGCCCGTGCTGCTTGCCACGAAGTTTCCAGGAGAGTTGGCTCGTAGTCATCGCTTGTTGAACGGAATACAGCGTAACAATGTCGAAGCGATTAAATCTTACCGTAGCCAGCAAATCGCGGCAGATGCAGGAAAGGCCAATGGGTTGGCTCAGTGGTATTCCGGAGGTGTCGGACGCACGGTTGCCGAGAACCATTTTGTTCGTGTCGTGCACGATTGTGTAAGAACAACACCTTTACTCGCGATGATCGCCAGTGGACCTGCGAGAGATCAACTTTGTCTGCAGGACATCCGCACGGAGTGCCAGGTGCGGGCAACAAAGGTCATCCTGCAACTGCTGCTTGAACAGCGAACGTCTGGGAAACTGCCAGCCACTCTCGATGACTTTGACGAGTCGCTCAATGACCCCTGGAGCGATAAGCCCTTCATCTGGTACCCCGAAGGTCTTCCAGGAAACCTGATGCAGCAAAATCGAGTTAAGGTGAAAGCCGGGACTCCGTTCCTGATAACGACCGGTTCCAGACAGTTCACAATTCGTCGCGTTGAGTATTGGGACTCGCCGGAAGGCGACGGTCCTTTCGAGGCGATGCAGATGGGGAGCGAAGGTGGCTTTGGTGGTGACGGCCCAGGCCTGGGGGCCGGATTTGTTGATGGCGCCACTGATACATCAGAAGCTAAGGATGATAGTGTTGTCGGGGAAGCTCTGGACGCGGATGAGGAAGATTCCCATGACCAGCAGGTGGGCAAGGCGCGCGAGCAGCCGCCGGTGGTTCGAGGTGGAGCTTGTCAAGCCAGCGGTCGAAGATCGCGCTGATCCAGCGCGACGTAGGAGCGGCCACAAGGATCAAGATCGCAGCGAGCACCTTCGGGCCAAACTTGATGGTGAGGTCGATGACTGTGCTCTTCGCTTGCTCCAGTTCTGAGAGTTGGTTCAGCATAGGTTTGACCCGGAAGAGTTTCGAGAATATCGTGACGATTGCGGCAGCATGAAAGAATTTGGAAATATCATGAAATTCTCCGCGTGCCGCTGCATTCTGTTATTTGATTGCCTCAAGCGATAGCTTCACCGGCACACCGTTGCTGGTAACTTCGCCCACCGCTTCCGCTGGTTTGCCCAGCCGCGCCGGATCGAATTTGAGACGATTGGTAAACGCGTTGATAATCGCGTCGGCGCGTGCAGTGGCAAGATCGAAAGTGCCGAAGGCCGGCAACACGCGCAATTCGATCAAGCGCTTATAGATGGCTTCGTACAGCGCACGGTCGCCGGCACCGCGGCCAATCAGGGCCAGCGCCGGATTAACTCGGCTGACTTCGTGTCCCGCGGTTTTACGGAAAGCGTCGAAAAACTGCGCGACGGCGTCGTCGCCGGCGCTCTCGGTGAGCATGTTTTCCTGAGCGCGCGGTGTCTTCGCGCTGTCAAAGTCAACGGGGCCCGGGTCTTCACCCTTGGCCAATATGAGCCCCTCGCTCGCGGCAAGCTCGGCGCGCACGGTTTGTGTGCGCAGCGCGCGGCTGTCGCCATCCTTGTCATACAGACCCTGCACCATCAGCTTGAGCTGCGGGCGTTTCTGCAGGCCATCGGCGATGCGCCGTAATTTCTCGTATTCGGCGGGCAGGATGCGCGTGCTGCCAGGGTCAAACACGATGTTGCCCAGACTCCTCGGTATTGCTGCCACCGAACAATGCGCCCAGCGCGCGGAACGGCGCCGTGATTATGCGCGTGATCACGGAACTAATCGCCTTCATGATTAGCGGGGCGTAGCTGAATTCCGGATTGTCGACGTTACCGGACACCGGGATGGCGAGGTCGATCTTGCCGTCGCTGTCGGTGAGCAGCGCAATCGCCAGGTCCAGCGGTAGATCGACTGCCGAGGGGCTTTCCACGCGCTCGCCCAGCTTGAACTGCTCCAGCACCACCTTGTTTTCGCCGGCCAACCGGCTGTTGTTGAGTTTGTATTGCAGATCCAGCGACAGCTTGCCCGAGGCGATCTTGCGGCCGGCGAACGTTGCCGTATAGGGGCTGAGCGGTGTCAGCTCAATATTGCGGAATGTGGCGGCGATATCGGTGAATTTTTTGGGTGCAAAAGCCTGAAGCGTGCCTTCGGCGCGCGCCAGCCCGTGATCCTCGGTTCGACCTCGAATTTTCAGGCTGGCGCGCGAACCGGGTGCCGAGGACAGCCCGCTGGCCGAGCCGCCCAGCGTCTTGATGTGGGTTGTGAATGGCAGCACCAAGCTAAGTCGGAAAAATCCATGGTGCCGCGATCGACACTGACGCGATTCAGGCTGATCGCCAGTGGCGCGCCGGTGTCGGATGCCGGGGTTGGCGCGGATGCGGGCGCTTCCCTCTGACGCATGATGCCCCCAAGGTTGGTGGAGCGGTCCTTGTTGACGATCAGTCTGGCGTAAGGCTGGGCAAGGTTGATCTGCGCAATGCTCAGCTGGTTGTCTGCGCTGTTGAAATCGATGCTCGATGCGGCCAGGCGCCGCCAGCTGAACAGCTGTTCGCCGGAGCCTTCGGTTTTGAGATCGATATCGGTAATTCGCCGCCGAACCGGGTATAGCGAATCGCCGCCGGGTTGCTTTTGCCGTTCCAGATAACGCGGCCGCTGGCACCGATTTTTCCCGATGCCAGCGTCAGGGTGGTGTGGTGCTTCAGCACGCTCCCGAGCGGCGACAGCGCGACAGCGGATGCCTCGAAGTGTATATCAGCCGTCTGGTGCTGCAGATCGACGGCGCCCTTGGCCTTCAGCGCGCCGCCCTGCTTGATCTGCAACGCGAGCTCGACCGGGCTGGTGTTGCGATACGGCACCGCTATATTCGATGCCGAACCGCTCACATTTTCCAGATCGAAGGCCGTGGCCGGCTGGAAGGTTCGGTCCATCAATGCCACTGCGTAACCGGAGATTTCGGCACGGTCCAGCGTAATGTCGAAACCGGCATCCTGCAGCGGCTTGTAGCGCCGCGCGGCAAACAGTCCGACGAGCTGGAAGCTGCCGTCGGCCTCGCGCACGACCCGCGTTTTGCCGTTCGCCAGCCGCAGCAGCCCGGCATGCACGGTTTTCTGCTGCAGGTCGAACGCGATGTCCGTAAGCTCGCCGGTGGCCAAGGTGATCGGCGCTTCCTTGTCATCGATTGAGCGAAGGCTGACATCGTTTATTTTTAGTGCGCCGCTATTGATAACGACCTGAGACTGGTCGCCTATCGTGGCGGCAATGCCGAACCCGGCTTGCGCGCCGGCGATGGTCATATGCAGCGGTTTGACGCGGCTATGGTCCGTCATGGCGAGCGCCAACGGCCCCAGGCTGACTTTGGGCAGCGCGATCTTCCAGGCCGGCTTTGCTGCCGCTTTTTCTGCCGGCAACCGGCGCGGCCGTAGCCTGTCCGGAGTCGGCGGCCGAGGTGACCAGCCCGGCCCAGTCCGAAGTGCCTTCCTCGTCGATGGTGACGTTGAGCGCACCACCGGTGATGCGCGTGTCTTTGAAAGCGAGGCTGCGCTGTCGCAAATCGAAGCTGCCGCCTTCGAAAGCGACCGTCGCGAGTCTGATCAAGGCCGCGCCACCCTGCTGTTGCACGATCTCGACATCTTTCATCCGGAAAGTCAGATCGTCAGCTTGCAGATCCAGGGCACCGCCGACCTGGCGCAGCCGGTAGCGCAACCCGAGTTCATACGAACCGGCGGGCTCGGCGATCGCCAGATGATCGCGCGCGAACTGCCAGGGCGCCGCCAATTTGGCGTCTTTCAGCGTGATCGATCCACTGGACTCCAGCGGAGCAAGCGTGCCCTTGCCCTGCCATTGGAGGCTGCCGCCGCCGCGCAGTTGCGCCGTGAGGACATGCTCGCCACGATGATCGTGCAAGGTCGACACGTCTTTCATGTCGAGGTTAACCAGATCGAACTGCGCACTGGCCGCGGGCTGCACCGTGTGGTGGTAAAGCTGAAGACGCCACCGGAAATCGCCAAATTCTGCAACAACACCCGCGGCAGTAGCGAGGATTGGGTTTTAGGCTCGACCGTTGCAACTTCTGACGCAGGTTTCAGCAATCGCGCCAGATTCAAACTTTCTTTGGCATCAAGTTCGGCATTGATGACCGGGCGGTCGATCTGGATCTGGCGGAAGGTCCATGCGTGCGGCGCAGCAGGCTGCTCGCCTCAAAATCAATGAATATGCGGCCTACCTGCAAGGCCGGCGTACCATTTTTCTCGGTAATCGTCAGGTCGCTGGCCTCGAAGGTCAGAAGAAAGGGATTTATGCGTACCGCGGACACAGCCCCTTGCGCACCCAGTTGCTTATCGATCAGTGACGGCAACTGCTGCCGGATCAGCCACGGCGCAAACAGGAATCCGCTAATTGTATAGATGAGCAGCAGGACCACGCCGACACTCGCCAGCCTGGATTTGGCAATAGCGCGTGCAGGCGGTTGATTTTGGGGCCGGCGGTGCTCATGAAGGCGGTGGGGCGACAAGTGCCCTCGTCGCCTCCTCGGGGCCGCTTTGACTTTTGATCCAGTCACGATCGGCTTCGTCCCGGCCATCAGGGACGCGACGCTCCAGAGATTGCGCGGCATCTCGAAAAGAACTGGTTCGCGGAAATGACAGGAGTTTCAATTGGATAGCGTATTTCTCAGCGTAAGGTCGCGCGGCCAAGGTCCGATGGACCAAGTCGACCAAGTCTCTATTTTACAACCCCGCAGGGTGTGATGGTTGTACAACGTTCCTGCAAAGTAAAGATATCAGGGATCAGCGGGGGAATAAATACCGCAGAACGAGCAATGGCCGTGTTCGAGAGAAATTTAAGGCGGTTACCACGAACCGCGTCCGACCCATAGCTGCCAGTCAGGTTATCGGAAAGCAGCCGTTCAACGTTTCGCTAAGCTTGCGATTCGAAGCGAAGCGGAGTATCGGTCCGAGTGCATGAAGCAAAAGACTTCAGCGAGTAGTGATACCCAATCAATAGCCTGCCAACTGTATCCGCGGTCTAAAAGGCAAATTAGATATTGCTCAGCATAACGCGACCTACTGTTTGGCGAAAGAGCATGGTACCTGCCCGCTTCCCGATCGGCTCGAATTCGATCAGACTGGATCATAGACAGCCTACCAAGTTCATCCGAGCGTGTTGGTCGATAATACCTGTCAATCTTTGCGTATCCAGCAAAGTGCCGACCCGGAAGAGAAAAAATTCCGTCGCGTCTACACCACCCAGGCGCGCTTTGTTTTCGGCCGATAGCGGTGTGGCCGCTTCCCCGGAATTGTCCCAGGCAATCGAAGAGCTTTGCAACCGCGCACCAAGTTGCCCGGAGTGGCGCCGCGAGCGTGCCCGCCTGCGGGGGAGGCTCCTCCTGGACTATCGGACTAAACCCTCGTGTCCGCCACACTTGTATTTGGGCATACTGCATGCCGAGTCTCTTGCCGTCGCACGGTCTGACCAGTGATATGTTGCCATCACGCTCAACCGCAAGCTGACGCGCGAGGACTTCCCAGGCCGTTCTGGACGACGAAACGTCCTAATCCATGTTCCTGAGAAAACACGAGATCTGCGTTTTGGAACCTCGATCCGGCCGACTGATCAGCATCCTTGCAGTGCTGCTCCGAATGAACAACACGCACATGGCCCGTTGCAAAACGATCTTCTTCGTATCCCATCAAACAACCTGATAGCGACACGCATGCGAAGCACAGGATCACCCTCAAGGCAGGAGCGCTGGACTGGCAAAACATGAATACTCGATGCATATACGTTGTTCGCTGATTGCCGGATCCATATGCGGATCGTCATTTGATTTAAAATTTCCCAGAGAGCGGAGGTAACGGCGGGATTCCCCCCGATCCGCGAGGGCATCATTAATGATGGATGGCGTTATCGGCCATGACATACCATGTGATTAAGTTATTAAGCGATTGAGTGATGGTTTTACGGCGCTAAGAGAAGCCGAATTACTTAATAAACTAATCACCCAATCACTCAATCACTCAATCACTCAATCACTCAATTAATCACTTAATCACTTAACTGTTCTTGAGCTGTTCTTCAAACCACGGATACGCATTGGTCTGGCTTGCCGGGCGCACCGGATGCGTCGGTCGCACCCAGGAGTCTGGTTGAGCTGCGCAAGAGAGGTCACGCCCATCAATCCCATCGCCGTGCGTATCTCGAGGTCCATCAGTTCGAGCATGCGCTTGAGGCCAGCCTCGCCATCCGCCGCGAGCGCCCACCCGAGCATCTTGCCCACGCCGACGGCGCTGGCCCCCAGGCTGATCGCTTTCACGACGTCGGTGCCACGCAGCACCCCGCCGTCCCACAGGATCTCGGCGCGGCCATCCACTGCCGCCACCACCTCCGGCAGCCACTTCTATCGTGCCCCGCCCGTGATCGAGCTGGAAAACGCCGTGGTTCGAAACGTAAACGGACATCGGGGTGGCGCCGTGCTCGACCGATAGCTGCGCATCCTCCGGGGGGGCAATGCCCTTGACGATGAGCGGCAGTTTGATGCGCTCCTTCATCCAAATGAGATCGCTCCACTTCAGGCCCATCTGAAAGCTGGGGTCGCCGAAACCCTCGCGCACGTTGTTGCGGCCGATGATGTCGCGCTCGCGGCGCCCGTAGTAGTTGCGGTCCACACACACGCACAGCGCGCGGTAACCGGCTGCTTTGACCCGGTCGAGTATGTCTTCGACCCACTTGCGGTCAGCACGGACGTACAGCTGGAAAATGAGCGGTTCCTTGACTGCTGCCGCGGCTGCTTCAAGGCTGGGCAGTGACGCGGTGCTGATAAAAGAAGTCGTGCCATGCGCGACGGCGGCGCGTGCGACCGGACACACGCCCTCCTTGGGATTCACAAACCCCACGAAGCCGCCGACCGGCGCAAGAAATACCGGGCTCGCGAGTTTCTGCCCGAGCAGTGTCGTGGTGATATCGATTTTTCGCACGTCGACCAGCACCTCTGACGCAGCGCCAGACTATCGAGCGCGATCCGGTTCCTGAGCAGCGACGTTTCGGAATCGGCGCCGCCTGACAGATGGTCCCACAGGTGCTGCGGCAGTTTGCGGCGCGCCGCCAGGATGATTTCCTGAAGGCTGACGAAATCCTGCGCGGCACCCGGTTTGGCGCGCGCACGTGATGGCGCGACGGTTTTGGTTTTTTTTGCAGAGATGCGTTTCTTTGGTTTCAGTGCCATGTGCTTTCCTCGTTATTTCAGTGTTGTAACCAGCCAGTCCGCGATAATGGGACGGGCCTTGTATTGCACGTTGTTGCAGACATGCACGCCTTCTTCGTACACCACGGCGGTAGTTGGTCCTTTGACTTCCTTTTCCACCCGGTAGGCGTGTTCGGGCATTAAATACCCACACCCTTGAGTACATGCACCGGATAGCGCTCCCCTGCTCCGGCGCCAATTGCAAAGACTTTGCTCAAATGTGCGAGATCCGCGGCGCTCAATTGCAATTCGACCGCCGCGACGTTCTGTTCCAGATTGCGCACATGGTTGGTTCCGGGAATAGGCACGATATCCTCGCCCTGCGCGATTATCCATGCCAGTGCCACCTGGGCCGCCGAAGCGTGATTGCGTTCCGCCATGGCTTCCAGTTCCCGCACCAGGCCGAGGTTAAGCGCCAGATTTTCGGGTTTGAACCGGGGGTTATTGCGCCTTCTGTCGCCCGGCGGCAGATCATCCACGCTCTTGATCGTTCCAGTGAGCAGACCGCGACCCAGCGGCGCGTAGGCGATGTAACCGACACCGAGCTCGCGGCAAGCCGCAAGGATGTCGCGCTCCATCTCGCGATACCACAGCGAATATTCGGTCTGCAGCACCGTGATCGGATGCTCACGATGCGCGCGTTTGAGGGTGCGCGCGCCCGCCTCGCATATGCCCAGGAAGCGCACCTTGCCCTGGTTGATCAGCTGCGCCATCGCGCCTATGGTCTCTTCTATCGGCACGCCGGGATCGACGCGGTGCAGATAATAGAGGTCGATGACTTCGACACCGAGGCGCCTTAAGCTGGCCTCGCAGCACTCGACCACGTATCCAGGCCTGCCGTTGGTGCCTTTCTTGCCGTCGGGCAGATCGATATTGCCGAACTTGCTGGCAATCACCGCCTGGTTGCGTTGGCCTTTGAGGGCCCGGCCTAGCAATGTTTCGTGGCGGCCGCCCCAGTACGCATCGGAGGTGTCGAAAAAATTGATGCCCAGTTCAAGCGCACGCCGTATCGTTGCGTTGAATTCCGCTTCCAGCGGATCGCCGAACTGTATCGATTGAGTGCCGCGACCCAGGCCGATGGTGGAAACCTGCGGACCGTTATGGCCCAGCCGTCGATATTTCACTTCAGCTCCGCCTCGCCCATGGCAAATAGCGCCGCATCACCCAATTCATGAGCCAATCGACAAATAGCCCGAAGGCAACCAGCGCCAGCACGCCGACGACGGCTTCGTTGTGTTTGAATGACCGCGCATGGGACAGAATATACATGCCGACCCCGTCAAGGGAAATGAAGAACTCGGCGATCACCGCGCCCACCAAGGCCCGCCCGGACGCCAGACGAATGCCGGCAACAAGATACGGCAGCGACGAATGAAGTGTAATGTCGAACCAGACATAGCGACGGCCGGCGCGATACGACTTGGCGACATCCAGGTATTCCGGCGGCACCGAACGGGCGCCGTCCCGGGCATTCATGGCAACCGAAAAAAATGCGGCGAACACGATCGTCGCCAGGCGGGCATTGTTTTCATATCCAAACCAGATTGCCAGCAACGGCAGGACTGCCACCATCGGCATCGCGTAGAAACCGTTGATGTAGAAATTGAGCATGCGGTCAATGATTTTGACCCGGCCCATGGCGATGCCGACGATAACGCCCGCCACCACGGCGATGAAAAGGCCCTGTATGACCGCACCCAGCGTGCTGGCCACCGCCGCCAGGAAGGCAGGATCGGTAATAACTGCCGGGAAGACCGTGATTATGTTCAGCGGCTTGGCGACGAAACGAGGCGCAAAAGCGCCGACACCCACCTGCCATGCGACCAGGATGATCAGGCCTGCGATAATTTTCACGCCGATATTTGATCTGAGATAGGCGTTCGACCAGTGGCCTATCATCTTCATATCAGCAGCGGCAGCGGTTGCCTGCGTATTCATGCATCAACCCCGCGCCATGCCGAATACTTATGCTCAAGGACTTGGGCGCCCCGCATGAGGATGACACCGAGAACTGTTATCAGAACGATTGCGGCGAGCATGCTGGCCATATCCGGGGTGCGCGAGGCAATCATGATGACTTCGCCGAGTCCGCTGGTACTCAGAAAAAATTCGGCGGCGATCATGCCAACCAGGGCCCGGCCGGTTGCCTGCCGGATTCCGGTCAGAACGAAGGGTAAAGTGTAGGGAATCAGGATGTCGCGCCAGATCGACCACTCGCCCGCGCGAAACGAACCCGCAACCTCCAGCAATTCGGGTTTGACGCTGCGCGCACCCTCCAGCGTGTTGTACAGAATCGGAAAAAGCGCGAAAAGAAACACGACCACGACTTTGGGCCAGAAGCCGAAGCCCAGTATCGACAGGATGAACGGGATCAAAGCCACCATCGGTGTGGCATACAAAATCAGCAGATAACTCTCGAGCGCAACGCGCAGCAGCACAAGACGGGCGAGAACGATGCCCAGGGGCGCGCCAATGATGAGGGCCAGCCCAAAACCGGTGGCAAATAATTTGAGGGAACTCAACAACGCGCCGCGGAACTGGCTGTCCACAACGAAATCGAGCAAGCGCCGGGCGGCGCCCGGCGTCTGCGCGTCACCGAACAGTGGTGCCATGAACACAGGATTGGCGTTGCGCCCCGCCAATTCCCAGATCACCGCGCCCAACAGGATACTGACGGCAAAAGTAGTCCAGCGCACCCATTGCGCGTCCGAGTTAATCAGCCTGACCAATGTCATATCTGATGTGCGTAGTCAAAAAAAGGAAAAACCGTGCGGAATCTGCCGGCGCTTGCGCCAGCAGATGTCTGTCCGGCGAGCAGGGTCATTTCTGCGATTTTTTCACCAGCGCCATCGCATCATTCCAGATCGAAAGATCAGTGATGCGATCGTAACTCGCCGGTTGTTTCCCAGGCTGTATGCCGCTCTTGCCCTTGGTCTTTTTCCCGACCATTTCCTGAATCTTCACGGTTTTTTCGATCCGCTTCTGGTCGAGTCCGGAAATGCCATTGGGCCAGTAATTTAAATTCGACAAACATTTTGACCGCATTGGTCGCATCTTGCAGACTGCGGCCGGTCGGTTTCGCATAGCCGCCAACTTTTCCATAATTGGCCGGATCGTTCATGAACTTGATTGCCTCAATATGCGCTGCGACAACGCGCACCAGCATGTCGCGATTTGCCGCCAGTTTTTTCGAGTTGACGGTTAGCGCTGTGTAATGCGTGCCGGGCGACGTCTTCTCATATTGCAGAACCACCGTCATCTTCTTGCCGCTTTCGCGCTCGATCACCGGCACGTCGTCCAGATGCAGTACGCCAAAAGTCAACTGGCCGGCGACCATGGCCGCGCCGACATTGGAACTCAGGTTGACGGTCGGGTAATCCTTGTCGGGCATAAGGCCGCAGGCCCGGGTCATGTTCTGCGCTGCGATCCAACGCGCGCCCTGCGGTGAATCGACGCCCACCGCCTGCCCCTTCACATCCTCGCATTTTCCTTTTGCCGGATCCATCGACCCCAAAACCCAATCGGGCTTTTCATAACCCTGTATCAGAACCAATGGCACGTCGCCGTTCGAAATCATTCGCACCACCGGTGCGGTTGGCGAAATCGATGCATCGACTGATCCGCTGAGAACCGCTTTGGCAGCTGCGACGCCGGAATCAAATGGCTTCACCGTGACATCAAGCCCATATTTCTTGTAGAACCCGCCTTCTTTCGCGGTATATGGCAAGGCCGAGACAAAGACCGGGGGCACGCCGGGCACGCCGATCGATAATTTATCTGCGGCCTGTGCACTCGTCAGCGTGGTGGCGGCCAGGGTCATGATGCCGAATCCGGCAGCAAGCGCCGACAGACTTAGTTTACTTATGGAAACTCCAGATTTTTTCATCGCTTCCTCCTTTGAGATTTTAACTATCAGCCGATTGATGGCGCCAACCGGTACTACAATTACCCGCTTTAAACCTTGAACTCGGCTTCCTTCGCCTCTTCCATCAGCGTGTTCCATACATGTTCGCGCAGCTCTGCGAAGCGCGGCAGCAGCAGCGTTGCCCGGTCCCGCGGTCGGGGCAGGTCAACCTCGACGATCTCGTGCACCGTGCTCGGCCGTCCCTTGAGCACCAGCACGCGGTCCCCCATCAGCACTGCCTCGTCGATGGCGTGCGTGACAAACACCATGGTCGTCGGGCGCGACTCCCAGATGCGCAGCATTTCAAACTGCAGGATTTCGCGCGTCTGGGCATCCACCGCGCCGAACGGCTCGTCCATCAGCAACACGCGCGGCTCCACCGCCAGCGCGCGCGCCAATCCGCAGCGTTGCTGCATGCCGCCGGATATCTGATAGGGATAATAGTGCTCGAAGCCCGAGAGCCCCACCAGTTTTATACATTCGGAAACTTTGTCCTCGATCTGGACGCGCGAAGCGCCGGCGACCTTGAGTCCGTAAGCGACGTTATTGAACACCGTTTTCCAGGGAAACAGCCCGAAATGCTGGAACACCATGGCCACACCCTCGCGCGGGACGGTGATGGGACTGCCCTCCATCGTGATCGCGCCTTCGGTCAGCGGCATCAGGCCGTCGATGCATCTGAGCAGCGTCGTCTTGCCGCAGCCCGATGGCCCGATGATGGCCAGCACCTCGCGCTCGCCGACTGTAAAATCGACGTCGCGAAAAACCTGCAGCTCGCCGTAGCGCTTGCCCGCGCCGGACGTCACGATACGCGGCTTGGCATGCTGTGCTTCGATGTTCAATTCCCCTCCTCACGCCTTTCTTTTCGCCGCATGTTCTTCTGTCCTCAGGTTAGGCGCTCAATCAGCATGAGTCAATCGCATGATTACGCGACTAGCTTTTGCATTCAAGAAAAAACAGTTTGCCACAGAGGACACAGAGATCACAGAGAAGATCAAAAAACATCAACACGAAGAACTGAAAAAACTATTTGGAGCACCTAACAAAATGACGCTTGGCTGCCCCCTCATTCATAGCCCTCTCCCCCGCAACTGGGAGAGGGGATTCATTTTGTTACGCCACTCTTAACTTATTTTTCTTGGCGATCTGAAGTATTTTCTCAAGGGGGCATTAAACAAGAATCTCTGCGGTTCAAGCTGTTTCTCTCTGTGGCAAAATCTACTCAGGATAATCCGTCGCCGACCTGCACGTTCTCTGACTTCAACTCGATGCCAGAGGCCTTGGCCTGCAGCAGCAGCATCTGCGAGAAATCCTGATCGTAGCCGTTGCCGATGAGCGTCTGCACGATGTCGCGCGTCAGCGAGGTCAGCGGCATCGGCACGCCAAACTGCTTGCCAGCATTGAGTCCGAGATCGATGTCCTTGCGCAGCAACTCCGGCGTGAACGTGACATGGAAGTCAAGGTTGCTGAGCGCCGGCGTCTTGTAGCGCGTGAACATCGAGCCCATCACGCTCTTGTTGAGAAAATCGAGGAACGCGTGGCGCTGCATGCCGGCCTTCTCGGCCAGCACGGTGATCTCGCACAGGTTCTGGATCACCACGCCCAGCATCACGTTGTGGCAGATCTTGGCGATGCGCGAGAGTTCGCCGTCGCCAACGTAGGACACGCCCCGGCCAATCGCATCGAGATACGGCGCGACCGCATCGAAAGCGTCCTTCGGCCCCGATGCGACCACGGTGAGCTTGCCCGCCTTGATCACCTTGGCGTTGCCCGAGACCGGCGCGGCAAGAAACTTGATATTCTGCCTGGCAAGCTTGTCCCGGATCTCCGCGGATTCCTCCAGAGAAATCGAAGTGCTGTCGACGACGATCTTGGGCGCCTTGCCCTTGGACATCACGCCATTGGCCTCGAACAGCACTTCCTTCACATCCTTGCCGGTCGACACCATGGTGAACACGATGTCGCACCCTGCCAGATCGGTCAGCGCATCGACGACCTTGGCGCCGCTTTTTGCGAGCGGCTCGGCCTTCGATTTCGTGCGGTTCCACACCGAAATATCGCAGCCGGCCTTGGCCAGCCGCTCGGCCATCGCGTATCCCATGCGGCCGATGCCGATCCAGCCGAGCTTGTGCGCCTTCATGTCACTTGTTGCCATATCACGTTAACTCCAGTAGTTTTCATTACGAAATTCGCGGCAAAGGATAAAGACAATAAAGAACGGCGGGGCGACTCTCGCGTCACCCCTCACCCCTCATTAAGTGAAACGTATCCTTTAGGGCCCTCATCCCTTATCTTTCAACCGGCACCCCAACGAGATTGCCCCACTCCGTCCAGGAGCCGTCATAGATCCGGACTTTGCGATATCCGAGGAGTTCGGTCAGCGCGAAATACAGCAGCGTTGCGCGATGGCTCATGCGGCAATAGGTCACCACATCCTTGTCGGCGGTAGCGCCGCATGCTTCCACCAGACGGCGCATTTCCGCGACCGGCTTGAAACTTCTGTCCTTGTTGATCAGATCCTCGAAATAAAGATGCTTGGCCCCCGGGATGCGCCCGTAGCGCAACGCGCCGACATCCGGGCTGCCCGGACCGTTGACGCGCTCGCCGCGGAATTCCTCCGGCGTGCGCCCGTCGAGCAGCACAGGCTCCGGCTTGCCGAGATTCGCCAGCACCTCCTGGTAGCCCATGCGCATGCCCTCTTTGCGCGCGACCTGCTTGTATTGCACCGGCTTCGCAGGCGGCGGTACCTCCGTGGTGAGCTTCCGGCCCTGGTTCGCCCAGAGGTCACGCGCACCATCGAGCACGAAAACCTTGTCGTGGCCGCAATATTTGAGCGTCCACCAGGCGTAGATGCCGAACTGCACGCCCTCCCCGTAGAACACGACCGAGGTGTCATTGCCGATTCCGGCCGCGCCCATGCGGCGCGCGAAGTCTTCGGGCGAGGGGAAATCGCGCTTGTATTCGTCCCACAGCGCCTCTTTCCACGGCCAGCACACCGCGCCCGGCACGTGTCCCGCCTTGTACGCCTGCATCTTATCCTCGCTCATGCCGGCGATCTCGATCAGCTTGACCTTGGGGTCGTTAAGGTGAGCCTCCATCCATGCCGGATCTACCAGCGCACTCTGTTGCGGTGCCGTCATCTTCATATCTCCTGATTACGTTGTTGAAAAAACTCCTGGCGCGCGTTCAGCGCCCGGCAAACCTCACGTCGATCACCGAGCCGAGATTGACCCGGCTCGCGACCCTGCCACTGGTTGCCGCCGCTTTGATTTCATCGGCGCCGGCCTGCAGCAATTCTTCGTTGAGAGCGAGCTCGATCACGATGCGGTCACGCTCGCCGGGGACAGTCGGCTCAAAAAAAACCTCGGCGGCCATGTCCTGCGGGTGCAACCCTTTGGATTCGAAAAAAATGCGCAGGCCGCCGGTCGCGCACGAGCCAATCGCCAGCAGCAGCAGTTCACCCGAAGTATAGCCGAGGTCGGTGCCCCCGCTTTCGATCGGCCGGTCGGTGACGAGCGCGCGATTGCGCGCCGTGCACAACAGCTGCTTGCCTGCAAGTTGCCTGATCTTTGCCCTGGGTTCCATAGATGATGTCTCTGACGGCGCTCAGCTCGACAAGGGCTTGTATCCAATCCCGTGATTCAATGACCGCCTTTACTTCGCGCAGAAACGCAGCCGAGTAGGCGCCGTCGATGGCGCGGTGATCGAAGCTCTGCGCCAGCACGCCGATCGGCCGGATTGCGATACTGTCACCTTCCGTCGCCTCGATGACCACCGGCTTCTTGCGTATGGCGTCAGTGGAAAGTATGGCGACCTGCGGCTGGTTGATGATGGGCGCCGTGATCACGGTACCGAACGCGCCATTGTTGGTGATGGTGTAGGTGCCCCCGGCCAGCTCATCGGGCTTGAGTTTCCCGGCGCGCGACCTGTTTGATAGATCATTGATTTCACGTGTTATTTTTGGAAGCGATTTATTCGGGACATCCTTGATTACGGGCACCACCAGGCCCTCGGAGCCGAGGTCCACTGCAATGCCGATATTGATGTTCCGGCATAGGGTAAGGCTGTCACCATTGAACGTCGCATTCAGCCGGGGATACTTGGCGAGTGCAATCGACACCGCGCGCACGATGAACGGCAGATAAGTCAGCGAAAACCCTTCGCGCTGTTTCCATTGCGCACCGCTTTCCCGCCGCGCCTGCTCTACGCGATAAAAATCCGCCTCCGCCACCTGCAGCACGTGCGGCGCCGTGGTCCACGACTTGAGCATGTTTTCGGCGACGCGTTTGCGCACGCTGTTGAGCGGCACGGTCGTGGACTCAGCAATCATATTGATTGCTGTGGGTGCGGCCGGCGCCGAAGCTTTGGCTGGTTTCGCTCCGCCCGCAATGAATGCGGTAACGTCATCCCGCGTAATGCGTCCATCACGCCCGGTGCCGGCAATTTTTCCGGGGTCGAGGTCGTGTTCGGCGACGAGTTTCCTGACGACGGGTGACAGCCGGGATGCGGCGTCGACGCGCGGCAATGCCGGGTGTCCCGACTTTTCCCAAGACACCCCCACCGGTTTGGCGGCAGACACGCCGGAAACCGCTGCGGCAGCCACCGTCTTGGCATCGCCGCTTTCGCGAATGACCGCGAGCCGGACGCCAACTTTGGCCGTCACGCCCTCCTCGACCAGGATTTTGGAAATCACGCCGGAGACTGGCGCCGGAATCTCGGTGCTGACCTTGTCGGTCTCGACATCAAACAGCATCTCGTCAGCCTTGACGGCGTCGCCGACTTTTTTGTACCACTTGGTTACTACGCCCTCGGTGACGGTTTCACCGAGTTGCGGCATGATTACATCCATCAATCTCTCCTAAAACCTATTTGCCGCTGAGATCACAGAGGATTCACTTCAATACCCTTCTTTTTAATACCCGCTTGACGGGTGCCCTCGAGGGACTACAGAGAAAACCCTGCGATGAAGACTTTGATCTTTCTCTGTGAACTCTGTGGTCTCTGTGGCTATTTGCCTTTTGCTTCGTAAACAACTTTGCTGCCGACCATGGTCATAAGCCACTTGATCTGGTCCGCCGTCAACTTGTTTTTTTAATCCACCTTTTCCCGGATCTCGCGCACGATGCGCTCGACCGAGGGTATGGCATGGTCTTCCAGCTGGTCGGCCGAGGGCAGCGGAATGTGCGGTGTCGTGATGCGCACGATCGGACCGTCGAGGCTCCAGAAACATTCGTCAGCAACGATAGAGGCAATCTCGGCGCCCCAGCCGCACAAGCGCGGATTTTCCTCGACCGTCACCATCCTTCCGGTCAACGCGACCTCGGCGAGTATGGTTTGCGTATCGAGCGGCACCAGCGAGCGCACATCGACCACGGTGCACGATATGCCGTGTTCCTTTTTCCAGCGTTTCGGCGGCAGCCAGCGCACGCGACACCATGGAGGCCAGCGCGACGATGGTGCAGTCCTTGCCCCGGCGCAGCACGCGGGCCTTGCCCAGTTCGTCGACGTACTCGCCATCGGGCACTTCGCCTTTCATGGCATACAGCGATTTCTGCTCGAAGAACAGCACCGGATCCGGGTCACGCACCGCGGCCGCGAGCAGGCCTTTGACGTCCGCAGGAAAAGCCGGCGCCACCACCTTGATACCCGGTATCGCCATCGCCCAGTTCTCGACCGCCTGCGAGTGCTGCGCGCCGAAACGCGAACCGGAGCCGTTGGCCGTACGTATCACCAGCGGCAGCGTTATCTGGCCGTTGGTCATGTAGCGCGTCTTGGCGATTTCGTTGGCAACCAGGTCCCAGCACACTGCAAGAAAATCCGAGAACATGATCTCGGCGATGGGCTTCAAGCCCGTCATCGCCGCACCCATCGCGGCACCGAGGATCGCCTGTTCGGAGATCGGCGTGTCGCGCACGCGTTTCGGGCCGAATTTTTCCAGGAGGCCGACCGTCGCCTTGAACACGCCGCCGGCGGCAGCGATGTCTTCACCGAGGAACACCACGTTCTCGTCGCGCTCCATTTCCTGCGCGATGCCCGCGGCGACCGCGTCGCGATAAGTCAATTCCGCCATGCCGAACTCCCGTCTGCCCACACGTTTTTCTCTATGTCGTCTATCGACGGCGGCGGCGAAGCCTTGGCCGTCGCGGTCGCCGCATCGACCTGGCGCATCGATTCGGCCTCGATATCGTCGAGCGTCGCTCCGGCGATGCCTTGCTTGAGCAACCGCTCGCGGTACATCTTGAGCGGGTCGCGCTCGAGCCATTTGTCGAGCTCGCCTTCCGGCCGGTACTTGCCGGGGTCAGCGCGCGAATGGCCGCTGTGGCGATAGGTCATGGCCTCGATCAGCGCCGGCCCGCCGCCTTTGCGCGCGCGTTCGATGTACTTCATCGCCGTCAGGTACATCGCGTCGGCGTCATTGCCGTCGACGACGATGGACTCCAGCCCGTAAGCGGAGGCGCGGTCGGCCGCCGGGTGCTTGACCGCGGTTACGGTGTGGATCGGCGTGTATTCCATGTAGAGATTGTTCTCGCACACGAAAATCACCGGTAGTTTCCACACTGCGGAAAAATTGAGCGCTTCGTGAAAAGCGCCGATGTTGGTGGTGCCGTCGCCGAAGAAGCAGACCGCGACCTGCTCGGTGCCGCGGTACTGCGCGCTCCAGGCGGCGCCGGCCGCGATCGGCAGATGCGCACCGATGATCGCGTACGATCCCATCACACCTTTCTCAACATCGGTAAGATGCATGGAGCCGCCCTTGCCGCCCAGCAGTCCGCACTGGCGCCCCATCAGTTCGCCCAGCACGCCGGTCATGGAGGCGCCGCGCGCCAGCGTGTGCGCGTGGCCGCGATAAGTGCAGAACGTCCAGTCGTCGGGACGCATCGCCACGCCGAATCCCGCGGCAATCGCCTCCTGCCCCAGCGACAGATGGCTGGTGCCCTTGACCAGGTTCTGGAGGAACAGGTCGTAGGCGCGCTTTTCGCAGTAGCGCAGATCGACCTGCATGCGGTAGAGCTCGAGCCTCGTCTCCTGCCCGATGTCGTTATCGGGTGTTTCTTTTTTCTTGCGTTTCACGTTTGTGTCCATTTAAAACCTCGAATCAAATCATTACCGCCAAGACGTAGAGCCAAGAAGACTAAAAAAATGAATATTTTAAGTTGCTGCCGCACGCAGAAAAACTATCCTCGTTAAAAAATATCTGATTTTGATTTTCCTTGGCGTTCTTGGCGGCCTTGGCGGCTAATCAGTACTTGTTCGCGAATCGGCAGCTCCTGCGCCGGGAACAGCGTAATGATCTTCGCGCCGGTCGGCGTCAGCACCACTTCCTCCTCGATGCGCGCCGCCGACACGCCGTCTTTGGCCGGGCAGAAGGTCTCGACCGCGAACACCATGCCTGCCTTCAGTTCGTAGGGATCCTTGAACGAATTGAGCCGCGAGATCAGCGGCCGCTCGTGCAGGCCCAGTCCCAGGCCGTGGCAGAAATTCAGGCCGAAGGCCGCCATCTCGTTGTCGAAGCCGATTTCCTGGGCCTTCGGGAAAGCCTGCGCCACGTGGTCGGTGGTCACGCCCGGTTTCAGCGAGCTCGATCGCGCTGTCCATCCACTCGCGCGCCTTGCTGATAGGCGTCGTGCTGCGCCGCCGTCGCCGAGCCCACCGTGAATGTGCGGTAGTAGCAGGTCTTGTAGCCCATGTACGACTGGATGATGTCGAAGAAGGCCTGGTCGCCGGGACGGATCAGGCGGTCGGTGAAATTGTGCGGGTGCGGGCTGCAGCGCTCGCCGGCAATCGCATTGATCGCTTCGACACAATCCGAGCCCATCTCGTAGAAACGCTTGGTCGCCATGGCCACGATCTCGCTTTCGCGCACGCCGGGCTTGAGCGCTTCGAATATGTCCTGGTAGACGCCGTCGCCCATGGCTGCCGCCATGTTGAGCAGCGTGATTTCATCGTGGCTTTTGATTTCACGCGCATCCAGCATCACCTGCTGGCCGTCCATCACCTTGAGGCCCAGTTTCTGCAGCGCGAACAGGAACGGCGGTTCGACGACGTCTATGCCCAGCGGCATGTCGGCAACGCCTTCCTGCTCCAGGATGTCCTTGATCTCCTGCGCCGCTTCCTCGAACAGGCCGACGCGCGGCGAGACGGCGCCGCGCAGGCCGACATTGCCCGCGAGGCAGTGATTCGTCGGCAGCCACGGCGCATAGAGCTTGTGATGGCGCGCGGCGGAACCGAAGTCCCAGACATACGGCTCGCCGTTGCCGGTGAGCAACGTCCAGCGCGTGAGCTTGTCGCGCGCCCACTCGCCGATCACCGTGCTCGAGATGTAGCGCATATTGACCTGGTCGAACACCAGAATCGCGCCCAGTTTGGACTTGGCCAGCGCGTTGCGGGTGCGCGCCAGGCGGTATTCATGCAAGCGGCGGAAATCGACGCGCTCTTCGAAATCGACCTGCATGCGGCCCGGAGCCTGCAGCGGCCGGTCCCAGCGGTGGCCGGGATTGGCAGGATCGTACAACCCGTCAGGTCCCGAACTAACACCGTGATGGGGATCTATACCTGAAGCCTTGATGACTTTGGGGTCAACTTTCTTCGCTTTGCGTGCCATGTTCTTCTCCAGTTTCTCTAAATCTCAAAAGCCAGCCGCTGATACAAGTCAGTAGCATAGACGCGAAGTAAACCGGAGCATGATACTTTTCCGGTCTGATATTGCTTTTCCTTGGCGGCTTCGTTTGCACATTGAATCTAGCTCTTCGCAACGCCCAGTTGCGTTGCCATCCAGTCGGCCGCCTGCGTCTGATACATATAGCGGCGGTTGTTCACGACGTGATTGCCGCCTTTGATGATGTCGAGCACCTTGGGTCCCGACACCTCGGCGGCTATCTGCTCGGCGTTGGCCGGCGGTGTGAGGTTGTCAAGTTCGCCACCGACGATATAGATCGGGCAGGTGATGTTCTGCGCCACGCCGCGCAAGGTGAGCGTTTTCGCCACTTCTCGTGCTTCGTCTACGGTCTTGCTGTGAGAGCGCACACGGAACGCATCACGCGACAACTCGTTGCGGGCATCGAAAATTTCCACCCAACTGTAGGGGCCGGAGAACGACAGGCAGGCCTTGATGCGTTTTTCGAACGCCACCGCGCGCGCCGAATAATAGCCGCCAAGCGATACGCCCATGATGCCTATCCTGTTCCTGTCGAGATCGGCGCGCGTCTCGATGTAATCGATCACAGCTGCAACCGGCACCTCGTAATCACCGCGGATCGGAATGTCGTACTCGGCCTCGCCCTGCCCCGGGCCGTCGAACACCAGCGTGGCCATGCCGCGCGCCAGAAAGATGTTCTCGTAGACGTCGAGTTCTTCCTTGGTCGAATCGAGCCCCACGCACATCACGATGACGGGCGCTTTCGCCGCGCCTGCCGGCCGGCGCAGTATTCCGTATAACTTATTGTTTATATAAGGTATTTCTACACGCTCTCCAGGCGGGTCAATCAGCGACAACGCGAGGTTGCGACACTCGACCACCTTCCTGTGCGCGGCGCGCATTTCCTCGTATTGGTGCACGAACATGAACTTGCCGAAGTGATAACAGAGTGCGGCGCGTGTGAAGTGCTCGCCCGCCGACAGCTTGCAGCCTTCAGCCAGCGCCTTGCGCGCAAGATCCTCGTGGATCGCGGCGCGCTTCGACCACGCCGCGCACCACTCGTCCCAATGCGTGATGCCCGCCGTGACTTCCTGGAAGTCGGTGAGCGGCACGCCGCTTGCCACAAACCGCGGCGCCCAGTTGCGGATCGCGATTTCTACGCGTTTATCTTTAATCATTGTCGTGTCCATGCTTAATTAATTAACTTCAGCTACAGAGATCACAGAGATTTCTTTTTAATACCCCCTAGAGGGGTGCACAGAGAAAGTCATCAGCAGTTGTCTCAATAATAAATAGAAAACCCGAATCCATAGGATTAACAGGATTTTCCCGGTGTCTTGTTCTTGTTAATCTTGTCAATCCTGTCCATTGCTTGTTATCAGGAGTGTCATGCCTTGGGCAAGCCGAGCTGCTGCGCCATCCAGTCAGCCGATTGCAGGCGGTATTTGTAGGCGCGATTGTTGGCCACATGATTGCCGTCTTCGATCAGCAGGAATTCAACCGGGCCGCCGGCTTCGCGCGACAGGCGTTCCGCATCCTGCCACGGCACGATGCGGTCCTGTTTGCCGGCGACGATGAACAGCGGGCAGGTGATTTTCTGCGCGATGCCTTTCAGGCTCAGCGTCGCTGCATGCCGGCGCGCCTCCTCCGGCGACTTGCATTTCGAGCGCACGCGGAACGTATCGCGCGTCAGTTCCGGCAGGATTTCCCAGACATCACCAAAATCGTACGGCCCCGACAGCGCGATGCAGGCCTTGATGCGTTTTTCGAACGCCGCCGCCCGCGGCGCGTAATAACCGCCGAGTGATACGCCCCACAGTCCGATGCGCGCAGTGTCAACGCCGCCACGTTGCTCCACCCAGTCGACGACGGATTTCATCGCGGCTTCGTAATCACCGCGGATCGGCAAGTCGTATTCCGCTTCGCCCTGTCCGGGCCCGTCGAACGTCAGCGTCGCCATACCGCGCGCCAGGAACACGCTTTCGTTGCTGTCCATTTCCTCTTTGGCCGAATCCAGCCCCATGCACATGATGACGACGGGCGGCTTCGCCACGCCTTCGGGCCGGCGCAGGATGCCGGAAAATTTCGAGCCCTCGTGGGGAATTTCGACGCGCTTGCCGGCCGGGCGCAGCAGCGGCAACGCCAGATTACGGCACTCGACCGCCTTCATGTGCGCGGCGCGCATCTGTTCGTAATCGACGACGAACACGAATTTCGCAAAGTGATAGCAGACCGCGGCGCGCGTCAGGTGCTCGCCCGCCGAAAGACCGAAACCTTCGACCAGCGCCTTGCGGCCGAGATCTTCGTGCAGCGCGCCGCGCCGGCACCAGGCTGCGCACCAGTCCTCCCACCGCGCAATGCCGGCGGTCACTTCCTGAAAATCGGTGAGCGCGATGCCGTTGGCGACGAAGCGCGGCGCCCAGTGCTGGATCGCCGACTGCACACGCGGGTCCTGGGTGCGTGCCGGCGAAGCGCCCGTTTGCACATGGTCCATCTCTAAATCTCCCGTGATACCGATTCTAAGTTATTGCTCTGACTCCGCCCTTTGCTGGTACGACAGGTCCAGGTACTTGCCGGGCGCACCCTGCGGGGACTTCAGGCCTTCCGCCTCCCATACGACGTCGATCACCTGCCGCAGCCCGTCGCTGGTCAGTTGCGGCAAACCCTGCATAGCGTAGCGATCATAGGCCTTCGATGCAGCCTCGGCGCTGATGTTGAGGCGCGCCGGCAACAGCCGGATCGCTTCCGCCTTATTGGCCGGATCCTGCAACCATGCAAAGCCGGCGCTGAAACCGCGTATAAATGCGATCAGCTGTTTCCCGTTACGCTTTGCCCACGAGCGCCGCGTTGCGGCGATGGGCCCGGGATAAAGCGGATAGAAGTCGTTGATCGCACCGAGGCTGCCAAAACCCGTGGCAAACAAATTGCGGTCGAACGGCGGATTGAGCAGGCTGGATGCGGCAGCGCCGCTTTCGAGCGCATCGAAACGTTCACGCGAACCGCCGAATTCCCTGATCTCGTAATCATCGTCCCCGAGCCCGTTTTCGGCCAGCAGTTTTCGCAGCAACAGCGCATAACCGGTGCGCGCGCCATCGACTGCGATCACTTTACCCTTCAAATCGGCGAATGCCTTGATTCCCGGCGCCACCACCAGTGACAGGTCGGGCGCATATCCCTGAGCCATGAATATGAAGAGGTCAGAACCGTGCTCGACGGCCCGCACCACGTGGTCGGACTGCTGGAATCCGATGTCGAAGCCACCATCGATCAGGCGTTCGAGCTGCATTACAGAAGAACCGGTGAGCGTGACCTCGACAGGCACCCCGGCCGCCTCGAACAGCCGCTTTTCCGTGGCCACGTACAAGGGCCAAGTCTGCAGGCCTTCTGAAATGAGCGCCAAGCGCACTGGTTGCGCCGGGCTCGACGCCGCGGTTTCAGTCACGCGCATGTCAAGCCACGCAGCAAAAAACCGCAAGGGTGACCATTGCTGATACGACACGCCTTCCTCCTGGAGTCAGCAGATGTGGAGTCGGCGCATGCCACAGACCGCGGGGAAAACGGCCGTTGCGCGATGCACGCCGAACAGAGTAAATCCTATGCAGAAATAGACCAATTGTCAACGATGTTTTATATTGGTTCAATAGTGGTTGATATTGGTTCATTGGTGAATATTCGTTGCGATGCACCATTAATACATAGCTAATCACTAATAATTTCTGCTTGCACTGATGCGCCTGAGCAATTCTGCCCTACTGCCTGTTATAAACCAATTGACCTTATTGGTTTATTAATGAACAATGTGCTGAATGGGATGCGTGGCACAGCGGTTCGCCGCCGGGTTTGCCTTGCCGACCGATGACGAGGGCACCAACACAGTGGCCACTACCAACAACCGTGCATCATCACGCGCAGGCGCCCAGCGCATCCGCGAGTTCATCCTGAACGCGGCTGCCGAAGGCACGCTGGCGCCTGGCGTCAAGCTGCCGACCGAGCGCGAACTGGCAGATCGCTTCACGGTGCCGCGCAATGCGGTGCGCAAAATGCTCGCGCAACTCGAAGCCGAAGGCGCCATCACCCGCCATGTCGGCCGCGGCACCTTTCTTGCGAGCGACAGCGACGGCACGCCCGGCGAAGCGGGATTTCCGTTTGACAGCGTGGCGCACACCAGCCCGGCGGAACTGATGGAAGCACGCCTGCGCATCGAGCCGGCGCTGGCCGAACTGATCGCCACCAATGCTACGCCATCTGACTTCGAGCGCATGGAAACCTGCCTCGACAAATCCGAGCGCGCAGCCACGCTGGATGAGTTTGAATTATGGGACGCCGCGCTGCACCAGGCACTCGCCACTGCGACGCACAACCGTTTCGTGATCCGCGTGCTCGACCTCGTGGCCGCGCTGCGCCAGCAGGCGGAATGGGGCAAACTCAAGGATCGCATCGTCACCCCGGAACGCCGGATCAAATACCAGCAGGAGCATCGCGATATCGTGCGCGCGCTCAAAGCGCGGGACGCCGACCTCGCCCGCCAGCGTATCGCCGATCACCTGCAGCACGCGCGACGCAATCTGTTTGGTTTCTAGCGGCAGCTCTAGCAAAAAACGGCGAGTCTACTCGCTGTAATACGAAGCCGGAATCGGTCTTTTCCAATACGGCGTGAAATCCACTTCATCGGGTTTCATCACCATGCGCGGCGTTTCGGCCAGCATGGCGAAGAACTGCGCCCGCAGCACCTGATCGTAGAACGTAAGCCGCCCCTGCGCCTCATAATCCGCGAACAGCGCGGCGCGCGCGCCCTGCGGATCGGGACCGAACTGGGTCAGCGCGACGACACCGCCATACTGTTCATGCAGCGCCTGGTTCAGCTTCCACATTTCTATCCATGGCGCGTAAGTCTTTTCACGCTGCGCGGGATCGAGTTTGGGCAGCGCGTCCGACTCCGCATCATGCTGCTGCAGCCGCCGCAGGGTGTCGCGGAAATCTTCGGTGTGCGCACGCACCCCGGGATCGAGCGTGGTCGACTCCAGCCGCTGATCGAGCTCGGCGAGTTTGCGCGTGCGCTGGGCACGGTCTTTTTTCTCGAACGCCGCTTCATACAAGCCAAGCTCGGCGACTTCGTCGGGCGTGGCCAACAACCCATTGCCTTCGATGTAATCGCGGGCTATGCGCGGCCAGATCAGGGCGGCAAAACGGCGCGCCTGCCCGCGCCCGTCGTCCGGGGCAAGCTGAGCGCGCATGATGTCTTCACCGAGCACGCTCGCGACGCGATCATCAGCCGCCGCCGGGCCAGCCGCCAGCCAGGCGCCGCATAGGGCCATCCCGATCCAGAAACGCACGCTCATAGACCGTTTATATTACGCCGGGGCACGCCGCAGGACCCGGGCGGGCCGGCCACCGGCCTGGTTTTCGGCTCAGTTTCGAGATGGCTCGTAAGCTGTTGATATCCTTGCGTCACAGACCACGCCGGGGCTGGCACCAGGGAAGCTTTCGCTGATGCTGTCAGGAGCGTCGATTTGCCTGCCGTGCCAAGGTCCGCAAAAGCCTCGGCGCGCATTTCTATGTACCGCGCCGTGAATGACCTGTAAGCGTAACGCGACCGTTTATACGCATTCATCCCCGTGCAGAATTGCTGCGCCCCTAACACGCCCGCAAGGTGCTGACAGATAAGGAAAAAAAACGTTCGCCAAAAAGTAGCGTTTAGGCAGCCAAAAACAATTCACAATTTCTGTGGATAAGTATGTGAGTAAGCGCCGGAATCGCGCCGCATACGCCCAATCCGTAGTGCTTAATTTTAACCCGCTCAAAAAATAGTCAGCCGCGCGCCAAATCCGCGCATGAATCGGTGACGTTGCCGAAATCTTCCGTGATTTCGTCAGATCATCGGTTCCGATGCCGGCGCCGCCTGAATCAGCGCGTCAGCGACGCGGCGCTTGCCAGCTTGCCGCATTCCCCGACATGATGATTGCATGGATGAATTCCGCTTACCCTGGGCGTCAGCGATGCTGTTTGCGCTGGTCTTCGGACTTGCACAAGCGCAACCCGTTGAGCCGGTACGGATAATTGACCGGCAAAGCGTAACTATCGCAGAGATCTACGCACATGGTGCTGCGCCGCGCGTTCCCATTCATGAGTTCGATCTGTCGTTGATTTATTTTCCGGCGGGGCATGGTCACGCAAAGAGGTCCTGGCAGCAACCGGCATGGTAGCGCAGATCCTCGGCCAGTGCGGCGTGAAGCTGGCGCAGGCTGAACTAGTGTTAGTCGATGCACCGCAGCAATATCACTATTTCGATACGCCGGTTTCGCGCGGACTGGCGCGCGGACTGCAACCCGCTAAGCCAACCATTTATTTTGTGACCGATACCCGCCAGCAGCCGGCGTTCGATGCCGAAGCCATAGGCAGAAGCAACAGCCGCACGCGTCCCGAACTGGCCGACAGCGTATGGATAACGCGCGCCACGCGCGACCCGGGCATCGCGCTCGCTCACGAACTCGTCCACGTGCTGATGGACAGTGGCGAACACGTTGAAGATAAGGTCAATCTGATGCGGGAAACCACCGCGCCGGAGAACACCCGACTCACCGCGGCACAATGCGCGCAGTTGCGGGATACAGCAGAAAAAAACGGATTGCTGCGAAAAGCAGCTGAATAATCAGGTCGGTGGCGGCAGATGGCGCAAGCAGTCAACCCGGCGCCAGCAAATCGCAGCCACGGCCCTCCTCCTATAACCGCATATCGCCCTTGGTAGTGACATGCCCGAATTTTTCCCGGAGGGTGGCGGGCAGGTTCAGATCGCGCGACGCCGTCGCAGGATTGACGTTGGTGGCCGCGCAACGGGTGATCGGTGCGACGACGCGCAGGCGCGCCGCGCCCAGCGTGACGTTGGAACCTACCCACGAAAATTCTTCCCAGGCCGGGAGTGCTGACAGATAAACGTTCGCGCGAAAGCGCAGCGGGTCTACCGCCATCCCAACGACCTGCTCCAGCGCGGCAACGCTTGCGAGATTCACCAGCGACACGTAGTGATACGTCGTCGAACCGGGCTTTTGCTGCGCGTCCGAAAACGTGTGGCCCGGCGCTTCCACTATCCGCGGCGGATGGCCTTGTGCGTCCTTGAGAAATTCGGCGAAGAATGCGGCTATCGCGGCACGACCCGCATCGTCCGTAATTCGGGTACTCAGCAGTATCCGGCCTTTGCCCTGGATCGTGAACATGCCGTTTGCTTCGTCAAAGCGCGTCTGCAGTTGCGCGAGGCTTTCATCGCGCATGAGCATGAAGAAATTCGATTTGGGCAGCCACGCTGGATGCGCCGGATCGATGTGCGTCGCGGCCTTCGCAATTGCAAAGCGCCGGTCATGCGGCAGGCAGGCGCCGGGAGCGAGCGTCACCCGATTCAAGGGCTCGGCGCTTAGCCCCTTGACCGGGTAGCGGTAAATGGAGGCGACGCGGATGGACATATTCAAATCAACGAAAAAAACTTATGAAACCGCCGATGAACGCAGATAAACGCCGATAAACGCCGATAAAAAATTAACAACTCAAGTAAAGAGACGTTACATCTTGATGATGATGATATTTATATTCCGTGTTTCTGAATGCAAACTTTTGTGGCTGGCTTGATCGGCGTTTATCTGCGTTCATCGGCGGTTAATTTTTTTGGTCTTTCGCGCCTGGACACACTTTCAGGGACAACACGACCAGGCAACCCACGACGATCAATCCCAAACCCGCCAGCCGGGGCCAGCCGGGCGCAACAAAAAAAAGAATCGACGCTCCGCCCACTACCAGCATCATCGTCAGGGCCGTCAATTTAACCTTCAGCGATACGCACTTCTTTTTCCCAGTCCACGATCATCGGGCCAAAGACACGGTTCGCCAGCAGCCAGGCATGCATTCTGGGCGAGGACTTGGCAAAACAGCCTGCCGCCACCAGAACGAATGGCGTGGTGGGCAGCAACGGCAGCACGACGCCGATGCCTCCGATCATGAGAAACACAACACCTAAAATAGTCCAGGGACTCAAGGCTCGTTACCGATGGTGTGCTGGACGGTTAACGCCAAAAGCAGGCGCACCGCTTTTTGGCGTCGAACTGCCATTGCCGCTAGCTCGCGACCGGCATTTTAATGACTGACATAATTCCGATTATCATCATTTGCGTTCCTATTACAGCAAGAATCAGTCCCATTAAACGAGTCACAATTCTAAGGCCACTCGCACCTATTACAGCCAGAATATTCGAGCTGAAAATAAAACAGAAGAAAGTAATAAGGCATAAGACTGCGAACATGGCCACTGTCACGGCTATTCCCGTTACTCCGTCGGATGCGGAATAGTTCATTGCGGTTGCAATGGTTCCCGGACCAGCAAGGAGAGGAACGGCCAAAGGCGATACCGCTATATCGGATTCATCAATATTCTCAGCTGAATGCAGCTTTGACCCCACCCCGTTCAGCATGTGGTAGCCCACAAGAAACACCAGAATACCGCCGGTTATTCTCAGCGCAGAAAGCGTGATCCCGAATAAGTGGAAGATCGTTTTACCCAGCAAAGAAAATAAAACAATAACGACAAAAGCAATAATCAGCGCTTTAGCGGCGATTCTGGATTGCTCTGATTTATCTTTGTCTCCTGCCAACCCGGCAAAGGCTGCAGTATTGGCAATAGGGTTCATGATCGCGAAAAACCCTAAAAACACCGTTATCAATTGCGTATAGAAATCACTCATATGTTCACTGCTTCCTGTAGTTGGCTAATGCCGCAAATCAACGATGCGCTGTCACGATTTTGGCTCGGGACGCGAAGCTTCCCGCAGGCCATATCGCGAATATGCTCTGCGCCGTCCTTCGCGGCATCCCCAATTTTAACTCGCAACGCACACGTGTTTCATTATGTTAGGGACTCTTAGAATCAAAGATAAGCCGCAAGCTGCTTGATATCCGCATTGCCACCGGAAAGGATCACGCCCACGCGCTTGCCGCGCGCGTCGAGCTTGCCTTCGAACAGCGCCGCTATGCCGAGCGCACCAGTGGGTTCGACCACGATTTTCATGCGTTCCCACAGGTAGAACATGGAGCGCAGCAGCTCCTCATCCGTCACGGTCAGCATGTCGTGCACGTGGTGCAGGATCAGCGGAAACGTCACTTTGCCAGGGGAAGAGGTGCGCGCGCCGTCGGCGATGGTCTGCGGATTGTGCACGCTCTGTATGGTCTTGGTCCTGAACGAGCGCGTGACGTCGTCGCCGGCCGCAGGCTCGACGCCGATGACCTTGATGCCCGGAGACAGTTTGTTGGCGGCAATCGCGCTGCCCGAGATCAGCCCGCCACCGCCGCACGGCACCAGCAGGTAATCCAGCGTGCCGGCATCCTCGAGCAGTTCCTTCGCCGCCGTGCCCTGCCCGGCGACGATGTGCGGATGGTCGAACGGGGGGATCACGGAGGCCGCGGCTGCGCGCGAGTTCGTCGGCCAGCGCCTCGCGCGAATCCGTTCGCCGGTCGTAAGCACCACTTCGTGGCGCCGTAGCCGCGCGTGGCCTGGACTTTCACCACCGGCGCGTCGTCCGGCATGACGATGACCGCCTTGATCCCGAGCAGTCTGCCGGCGAGCGCCACTGCCTGCGCGTGATTGCCCGAGGAATACGCTACCACGCCGCGCTGCTTCTGTTCCGGCATCAGGTTGGAGAGCGCATTGTAGGCACCGCGGAACTTGAAGGCGCCGCCGCGCTGCATGTTCTCGCATTTGAAGAACACTTTTGCGCCGGTGCGCTCATCGACGGTATTTGATGTCAGCACCGGCGTGCGGTGGGCGACACCGGCGAGCGTTTGCGGTGCCGCGGCTATGTCGCGATAGGCGACGGGCAGGTCTGCATCATCGCGGGGTGCGGTGAAAATCGTCATGATGTTTTCCTGGTGGCGCGCCATGTGGATTGGGTGCGCGGCGCCGTGCCTTCGCCGCGCACCGTACCTTCGATAACATTGCCGTTCACGCGCCCCTCGAAGCGTTGCACGTGGTCGTAGTCCTTGCCGTCGGTCAGCAGAAAAGAAAATGCGCTCGCCGTCGAGCCGGGCATCGCGCACGTACGACGGCTTGCCGGCGCGAATGGCCGAACCGTCGATCTCCTGAAACTGCTGCTGAAATTGCACGTCATAGGGTTGCGCGCCCGGCCGCCCGATCTGCAAGTTCCAGGCGCCGCCGACCTGCGCCGGCATGACCCAGAAATAAATCCTGCTGCCGCGACCCCGCACCGTGGCCTCGATATCGGCTTTCCATTCCCCCATATGATAATCGTGCGAGACCACGCGCGTACCGGGTTTCAGTTCGGCGAACAACCGCGGCCGCAACTGGAGATTGACGTGCGGCAACAAGTACATGGTGACCACGGTCGCTTCGCTGATTCTGGTTTCAAACAGATCGCGTCGATAGAAGTGCACGCGGTCGCTCACTCCCGCCGCCTTGGCATGGTCCAGGCTTTCCGTGACGAGTTCCTGATCGAGATCGACGCCGAAACCGCGCGCGCCGCGGTATTTCGCCGCGGTGATCAGGATGCGCCCATCGCCCGAACCGAGGTCGATCACGACATCACCCGGGCCGACGTTGGCAATGCGCAGCATGGCATCCACCGTCGGCTGGTTGGTCGGCACATACGGCGTTTCGAGCTTTTTTAGATACTTGAAATCCTGCTGTGCGGCTGCGGGAAACGCCAGCGCCAGCAGCATCAGTAACGCCCAGTTCAGCAACTTGACTGACTTCACACCACCCTCCCTTTCCCGATCAAAGCCCGGGCCTTACGCTTTAACGTAAGCAAACGTCACGATTCCGACGCGGTGCCGTCGAGATTTCGATGCCGAAACCGTCGATAAGCCCGGCCAGAGGCAACCTCATGGTACCGGATCAAGTTTTATAAGGCTTGCTTACATTCTGAATGTACACTTAATTATCGTTAATAAACAATATATTACGTATTTTTTCTGACTTGCGTCCGTCAATTTTCAACACCTGGCACAAAAACTGCTGAGATAAGCCCAGGAACACTCATTACGGAGGCAGTCATGCTGATATATATGGATCAATACCGGAAAGCCCAAACCATCAACAATGCCGGCGTGTATCACCATGCCGTGGAGCAATTGTGCGTCAACGGCAATCCGGCGATAAGCATGATGCCCGTGCAGGGCGGCCAGGGATCGCGTGAACTGAGCCCCCAGTTACCCGAAGATTTCAGCACAGTCGATATCGGCGCCTTTTACAACCGGGTCTACGCCCTCGCCACCCAGATCTGAACTCTCTCCCGTAGACGGGCCGCACAGGAATATTTGGCGGTCCGTTTTTTTTGTACCCTGCATTCCTGGCAGTGCACACGTCTTTATACCCCGGGCGGTCAACATCCCCGCGATTCCACCCAACACCTGCCGTCCATCATGCCAGCGCTGAAATCAGCTTGTCGCGCGTGAACGGCATGTCGCGCAGTCTCACACCCAGCGCGTTGTAAATCGCATTGGCTATGGCCGCGCCGGTGGGGCCCTGCGCACCCTCGCCTGCCCCCAGCGGCGGCATATCTGGCCGGTTGATCAGCGTCACGTCCATTTGCGGCGCCTCGGCAAAAGTCAGAATAGGATAATCGTCCCAGGTGAGCGTCGTCACACGCTCGCGATCGAAACCGATACGCTCTTTCAGCGTCCAGCTCACGGTCTGTATGATGCCGCCCTCGGTTTGGTTGATGATGCCGTCAGGATTGATCGCCTGCCCGGCATCGACTGCCGCGTAGGCGCGCTTGACCCGGACGTCGTTCCCGACTTCGATATCGACGATCACCGCGACATAACAGCCTGCATTCTTGTAGCGCGCGAAAGCCAGCCCCCGCCCACGCGTGCCATCGCCCGCTTCGCGCGGCTTCCACCCCGCCTTCGCCGCCACCGTCTCGATGACAGCGCGCGCCCGCGGGTCCTTCAGATGGCGCAGCCGAAATTCGACCGGATCGGCGTTTGCCGCAACGGCGAGTTCATCCATGAATGACTCGATCGCAAACACATTGACGTGCGCCCCCAGCGATCTCAACGCGGAAGTGCGCAGCGGCGTTTCCCTGACCAGATGGTTGGTGATGCGCTGGCCGGGGAATTCATAGAGCGGTATCGCGTTGCGGTGGCTGCCGCCGCCGGGCAGCGGCGGATTGCCGCCGGGCGGCGCCATGGTCGCCGGTTTCTCGAGGTGCCCGTTGGCCAGCAGGTTGACCCCGGCTTTGACCCCGGGGCGCGAGCTGTGGCCATGGCTCCAGACATCATGCGTCCAGTCTGCGATATTGCCCTGCAGCATCCAGGGCGGCGCTCATTTTCACCACCATCGGCGAACCGTAAGGCTCCCATGCAAACTCGTCCTCACGCATCCACTGCACCCGCACCGCGCGGCCCGGCACGGCGCGCGCGAGCAACGCCGCATCCAGCGCCACGTCATCAGCACCATTGTGGCCGTAACAACCTGCGCCTTCCACATGGATCACGACGATATCGTTCTCGGCGCTGCCCAGCACTTTCGCCAGATCGCCGCGCAGCGGAAAGATGCCCTGACTATGCGTCCACACCGTATATTTCCCGTCTTGGAATTGCGCCACGGCGCAGGATGGCGCCAGCGACGCATGTGCAATATGCGGACGCGAATATTCTGCCTCGAGCCGGGTTGCCGCGGCTGCCGCGGTTGCCGCCGCATTCTTCTTCGCTGATCACCTCGTCCACGGATTTAAGACCGAGCAGATAGCGCGGATCGCTGTTTTCCGGCAGTGTCGGCCGTTCTTCCCATTGCGCGCTGCGCGCGATGCGGCGCTGCGCGCGTATCGCCTGCTCCTCGCGCCCGGCTATCACGCCGATGAACACACCGTCGCGCACGACTGCCGTGACGCCCGGCATGGCCTCTATTTCCGCGACATCCAGGGCAATAAGTCGCGCACCGGGGCCGGGCGGACGTGCAATGCGCCCATGCAACATGCCCGGCAGCTCCATGTCCTGCACATAACTGGGTTTGCCGGTGACTTTTGCCGGAATATCGAGGCGGCGCACGTTCGTCCCCACCACCACGTGCTGGTCCTGCATCTTGGGCGCGACCTCGGCGGTCGCCTCGCGCGTGAGCAGGTCGGCGCTGACCAGTTCCCAGTAAGTGACACTGCCGCCGCCACGCGCCGTGATCGTGCCGTCCTTGACCGTGAGTTGCTCCAGCGAACTGCCCAATTTCGACGCGGCGCGCTGCATCAGTAGATCGCGAACCTCCGCTGCCGCATAGCGCAGGGCCATGCCCGACTGCTGAGTCGAGAGGCTGCCTGAAGTCATGCCTTCATTGGGGCTGTGCGAAGTATCGGCGGGCGCAAGCCGCACGCGTTCAAGCGCAATATCGAGTTCCTCAGCGACTATCTGCGCCAGCGCGGTGAGTATGCCCTGCCCAATTTCGACTTTCCCCGGGAAAATGGTGACCTTGCCGTCGCTGTCGAACCGCAGCCAGCGATCGAGCTGGCGATTGGTCTCAAGGCTGCCCGGCAGTTTGCGCGGAGTCGTAGTGGAAGTGCTCATTTTGCCGCTCCCCCTTCCACCACGTGCCGGATGGCACGCAGAATGCGATGGTGCGTGCCGCACCGGCACAGATTGTGTTCCAGCGCCTCGCGAACCTCGGCGTCGGTGGGCCGGGGATTGGCATCGAGCAGCGCTTTCGTTGTCATGATGATGCCGCTTGCGCAATAGCCGCATTGCGCGGCCTGCTCATCCACAAACGCCTGTTGCAACGGGTGCAGGCGCCCGATGTCGCCCAGGCCCTCTATGGTGGTAATCGATTTTCCCGCCACTGCCGACACCGGCACATCGCACGACTGCACGGCTTTGCCGTCTATGACGACCATGCAGGCGCCGCACAAGCCGGTGCCGCAGCCAAACCGCGTGCCCTTGAGCTTCAGATCGTTGCGCAGCACATAAAGCAGCGGCGTTTCCGGCTCTGCCGCGACGGGATGGGGGCTACCGTTGACTGTAATGGTAAGCGTCATGGGATATCCAGATAGGGCCGACGTGGGGGACAGTGCACGCTCAGGCCGGTGGGGTTGATCAAAACTCGCTCAAGAAAAACAAAAGGTTAAAGGGATATTATCCGATTTCATCCCGCGCTTCAGGTTCGACCATGGCCCGCAGTCTCGTGTTTTGTTTTTTTTGGGTCTATACTAAAAACGTGTTTTACTGCTGAAGTGGAGAATCCGCCCATGATAATAACCGCAGATGCTGAAGGCGTTAAACAACGACTCAACCAATTGAACACAGAGCACCGCGACCTCGACGACGTCATTTCTCAACTGTCACAAAGCACCGCGCAAGACCAACTCCAGTTGCAACGCCTCAAAAAAAGAAAACTCTACCTGAAGGACCAGATCTCAACTCTTGAACGGCAGTTAACGCCTGATATTTCGGCCTGACGTTCCGCAACCACCGGTACGGTGCATCGCACCTGCTTCGCGCAGAGCGCTATCGGCCGGCTGCACGGCGCATTCCCAGCAGCGCCAGATAAACCCCGAATATTCCCAGCAACACGAACCATACCAGCGCCCAGCCGGCAATGCTCAGGCCGAGAAACGTCCAGCCCACCTCGGCGCATTGGCCGGAACCCGACAGAATCTTGTCGAGCACCTTGGTCAATGGAAACTTGTCGAGCATGTAACCTATCCCCGGGCCACACTCCGGCACCTGGTCTTTCGGCAGGCTTTGCAGCCATACGTGACGGGTCGCAATCGCGGCGCCTGTGCCGGCGGTCACAAATAGAATGCCGCCGTAGATAAGGCTGCCCGTGCGCCCCGGGCCATGCAGCGCCCCAACCAGAAATACCGCCATCAGCGCCAGGAAAACGATGCGCTGCAGAACGCACAGTGGACACGGTTCCTGGTACTCGAAATACTGCAGATAAAGACCAGCGCCAAGCAGACCGGCGCAGACCAGGAGGCCGGCAAGATATCCCCATCGGGGTGTCATCAGCTTGCTCATAAACAGTTCGGGCGCGGCAATTCGATCCGTTTGGTCATGGAATTCCCTGAAACAGTAAATTTAGCATACGTTTGATAGCATTAGTTTACAGAAATTCGTACACTGGGGCCTGCTAACCTCTTACCACGAATGTGTGACGGGAGGCGATATTGGCTCAGTGCTAGGGAGCGCCGAGCACAGCTTGCTTCGTGGCAATAAGGAGAGTGGGGGGGGGATGCATGATTACGGTGACACGCCATATCACGCTCGACGACAGCGAGATCGAGGAGCAATTCATACGCGCCTCGGGCCCAGGCGGACAGAACGTCAACAAAGTCGCCACAGCCGTGCAATTGCGCTTCGATGCCGCGCATTCACCTTCGCTTCCCGTCCCGGTGCGGGAACGGCTAATGGCGCTGGCAGGCAGACGGATCACCGGTGACGGAGTTCTGGTCATCACCGCCCAGCGCTTCCGTACCCAGAGCCGCAATCGCGCCGACGCGCTGGATCGCCTGATCGAATTGATACGCACCGCGGCCCACCCGCCCAAAAACCGCAAAGCCACGCGGCCGACGCGCGCCTCCAAGCGAAGGCGGCTTACCGACAAACGGCAGCGCGGCGAACTCAAACGCGGACGTAAAACATCACTGGATTCAATGTCCTGACACTGTAATTGACACGGCTGAGCGCATCTGACTAAACTGCCGCGCTGATCGCCCCCCCTGTTAGAATAGCTGAGATGGAATAAATATTCGCTTGCGGCTGTTTATAGGTCGGTTCACCGTCTTTTTAATCTATCAATCCTGGAGATCTACCGCATGAAAAAAATCGTTACCTGCAGCATATTGGCAGTCCTCAGTCTGTCCGTGGCCAGCATTGCACAGGCGCAAGGCAAACCCGAAACCCTGGTCAAGCAGCGCCAGGCTGTAATGACCTTGCAGGGCAAATACTTCGGTCCGATGGCGGGCATGGCGAAGGGCAAAGTACCGTTTAACGCGGCCGTGATCGCGCGCAATGCCGCATATCTCGACGTGCTGGACAAAATGGCCTGGGACGGATTTAAACCGAGCACCAAGGACGTGAAAAGCCGCGCGCTACCGGAGGTCTACAGCGACGCGGCAAAATTCAAGGCAGAGCAGGAAGAATTACAAGCCAATGTCACCAAGCTCTTGGCTGCATCCAAGAGCGGCGACGAAGCAGGTATGAAAGCTGCGAATTGCAATCGGCAAGAATTGCGGCAGCTGCCACGATACGTTCCGCGAGAAACGGTAACGGATCTGCATCCGTAACGGCCCCGCAACAGCGGGGCCTTCGCATTTTTGAAACGCTGAATATGATGACTCGCATACGATGGCCGCTTAAGGCAGGCGCGCTGGCCCTGCTGCTCGGGGTGACATCTATCAACGCATACGCGCAAGGCGACGCCAGGCGTGGAGCATATCTGGCCAAGGCCGGCGGCTGCCTCGCCTGCCACACGGAAGAAAAGAAGGATGCCACCCCCTTTGCAGGAGGGCGCGCGCTCAAGACGCCTTTCGGGACCTTCTACGGCCCGAACATCACCCCGCACCCGCAGGCGGGCATTGGGCGCTGGACGGAGGCTGATTTCGTGCGCGCAATGCGCGAAGGCGTACGTCCCGACGGCGCGCATTATTTCCCGGCGTTTCCCTATACCTCGTTTACACGGATCGTCGACGGCGATATGCGCGATCTCTGGGCTTTCCTGCGCACGCTGCCGCCGAGCGCCCGGCCCAGTCAGGCGCACGACCTGCCTTTTCCTTTCGGCTGGCGCTTTCCCCTCGCCGCCTGGAAAATGTTGTTCTTTACTCCCGGACCCTACACAAACGACCCCCGGCTCACGCCCGCCGCCAACCGCGGCGCTTACCTCGTTCAGGCCCTCGGTCATTGCGGCGAATGCCACACCCCGCGCAATTTCCTGGGCGGGTCGAAAAAGGACCGCTACCTGGCCGGTGGCAAGGGTCCCGATGGTAAAAATGTCCCGAACCTGACACCAACCAGGCTCAAGAAATGGGGTGACGGCGAACTGAAGGATTTCCTCGTGACTGGCATTTATGCCGACGGTGACGTGCCTGCCGCAGCGATGGGCGAAGTGATCAGAAACACCACCGGTCAACTCACGCCCGAAGATCTCGCCGCAATGATAGCCTACCTGCGTGCGCTGCCACCGCTACCCGAAGAACCGCGCTGAGGCGTTTCCTGCGTCCTGAAATCCGGCTTGCCTTTACTGTGTTACACCCACGGTGTGGGTCACGAGTCCCGTCCCGTTCCAGTAATGCAGTTGATACGCCGGCGGTTCGCCGGTGACGGTTGCGGGAGCGTCTGGACGCAAGTCGAAACTGTACTGGAACGCGGTGCTGGGGCAAATCGACACCATCGTGCCGTGCCAGCGAGCCTGCATGCTACGGTGCACGTGGCCGCACGTGATGCGCTCGACCTGCGGATGGCGCCCGATGACACGAGCCAGCCGCTCGGCGCTGGTCTCATCGAGCACGATTTCATCCATGAAGCGGGTGCCGGTCCTGACCGGCGGATGATGCATGAACACCATTGTCGGTTTCTTCGGCACGGCTCCGAGCGTGGCTTCCAGCCAGTCCAGTTGATCGGCGCCGAGCGCGCCGCCGGTTTCCCCGGCGACCACGGTGTCGAGCGCCACCAGGCGCGCTTCAGGATATTCGACGACATAATGTACCGTCTGACCCGGGCGCGGCAGATAAAAGTGGTCGCTGAACTCGGCACACAGCAGTCCGCGCTCATCGTGATTACCGGGTATCACATATACCGGCATGACCAGCGGCGCAAGCAGGGTACGCAACAGCCGGTACTCGCCGGCGCTGCCGCCGTTTACCAGATCGCCGGTGGCCAGCACCGCGTCCGGTAGAGGACTGGACTGCATGATATGGCTGACGCAACGCGCGAGGCTGGCGGACGTGTCGAAACGGCCATAGGCAAGCTCTCCCGGAGGCATGACATGCAAATCGGAGATCTGGGCAATGAGCATGCTAAGTGTTGGGCCGCGCTGCAGTCATTCGAATACTCATGAGGAACGCGATCGTGGTGTCAGGCCTGCCGCGCGATGACTGCCAGCGTCACGTAGTCGGTCTTGCCGCTGCCCAGCAACGGCAGCGAAGCGACATGCACCACCCGGCGCGCCACCGCCAGTTCCTGGGCGCCATTTTGCTGGGCCACTTTTAACATCGTGACCCGATCGAGTTTGGGATCGGTGGTGAACAGCACCGTGCTCTCGCCTCTGCCCGTGACCTGCTCCACTGTCGCCGCATGCTTGAATTCGGGCGCCGCCAGATAGGCAATGCGCTCGACCAGTTCCAGAGACACCATTTCGCCGGCGACTTTGGCGAATCGCTTGACCCGCCCGAGAATGGTGACGTATCCGTCGTCGTCGACGTCGACCACGTCACCCGTGTTGTACCAACCCTCGCCGACTTCCGAGCGCGGCGGATGGAGCACGCCGGGCTGGTCATGAAAATAGTAGCCGCGCATCAGATTGGGCGCACGCACGTGCAGCGCACTGCCCTCCTTGATTCCGGGCACCGCAGTCAGAAAGCTCTCCACTTCCGGCAGGAAACGCCCCACGCTGCCTTTGCGGTAGCACAGCGGCGTGTTCAAAGCCATGGCCGGACCACATTCGGTCGTGCCGTAGCCTTCCATGATGCGCAGACCGAATTTTCTCATCCACAGATCCGCAACCTCTGCGTTCAGTTTTTCGCCGCCCGACACCACGACCCGCGCTTTGTAGAAATCGTAGGGATGTGCCTGGCGCGCGTAATGCCCGAGAAAAGTGCTGGTGCCGAAGATATAGGTGCAATCCCGGACATAGGCAAATTCAGGAATCACCCGGTATCGCAGCGGCGACAGGTAGAGGAACAGCCGGGTTCCCGAGAACAGCGGCATCAGGGTGCACGCGATCAGGCCATACGTGTGGTACATCGGCAGTGCGTTGAGGTACTTGTCATTGGAACCGAAATCGATCACCGCCCGCATCTGCGCCATGTTCGCAAGCACGGCATCGTGGCTTAACGCAACGCCCTTGGGACGCGCCTCGGACCCCGAGGTGAAAAGCACCAGCGCCGTTTCCCCGGGGTCGACCGGCCTCAGCACCGCGCGCGGCCGCGGCAAAGCCCGGAAGAGGAGCCACAGCTTGTCGCCAAGACTCAGGCTCTTACGCAAATCTTCGAGATAAACGACATTGAAACCGGAGAATGCCTTTATGGCCGATTCCAGCTTTGCCCTTTTGACGAACAGGCGCGATGTGATCACGGTTCTGATGCCGGTGGCAACACATGCGCCATGCATCGAATCGGCACCGGCGGTGTAATTGAGCATGGCCGGAACACGGCGCATTGCGGACAACCCGAGCAGCAGGCTCACCGTGGTGCTGATATTGGGCATCATCACGCCGAGGATCTCGTCCTCGGTGCTGATGCGCGTACAGAGCCGGCCCAGCGCCAGGCTCGCCTTGAGCAGATCGCCGTATGTTTCGGGTTGTTCGCGCGCGTCTTCGATAATGCGGATGCCACGGCCGTGAAGTTCCATGGCATCGAGAAAACCCTCGAACAGGGTCTGCCGCGGGCGGGACGCGAACATCATGCGCTGCAGGATTTTAAGCATTTCGTCAGCGAGACGGCGGCGGCGCTCACGCGCCTTCATCACGGGCATGGGCGGCAGCTTTACCGCCGGGTGTATGGACAACGTTACGCGCGGAAACCAGCGCCGCGGCGCCTGCCCGCCCATGAGCGAGAACCGGGAATATTGCGTGCCGGCAATCCGGACTGGAACGATATCGGCATCGCAGCGCGACGCGATAACTCCCGCGGAGTCATATACCTTCATCACGCCACCGGTCGTCGACATCCGCCCCTGCGGGAAGATCGCCACCGACTGCCCACTGCGGATCCGCCTTATCAGGCGCTTCACAGCCAGCGGTTGCGCCGGATCGAGGACGATGCAGTGCACCAGCGTCCGCAACAGGCGCGACCAGCGCGACTTGCGTATCTCTGGAGTCAGCACCACAGCTGGCTCACCGGGTAAAAACAACCCGATCAGCAGCCCGTCAAGCAGGGAATCATGGTTGGACACGATGAGCGGGGTGCCGTGCAACAGGTGGTGCACGTCACCCTCGACTTTGACGCGCAACACCAGGCGCAGGAAAAAACGTAGTACAGCTTTAATCAGAATCATAAATATGAGTAGGTTTGCTAGCTTTTATCCGCTCTTGCCACCCGAGTCAAATCCATAGCGTCGTCATGCCGGCCACCATTACTGGTGGCACACGGAAACCTTGGCACTATAGGTTGGATAGCGTAATAAACCCAGATCAAGGGATTGATAGATTTCTTGGCAGTCCGGTCCGGATACGATAAGGTTACCTCATGTTTTTAAACAAAAAAACAAAAATCTATCAAACCGTTAGATTTGCTTTTTATCATAATATATCTTTAAATCATCCGCGTGACTTAAATCACGCCACATAAATTCCGGTTCTTTATTTCGTTGTCATAAAAGCAATATTTAATTTAAAAGGGAGAAGCATCATGAATATGCATGTTCCTGCTGCAGTACTGGAAGTACGCGAGCACCCGCAAAGCAACCCTCTCAGTAATGGTATTGAGTTCAGTTTTTCGCCGCAATTGCACGCGCACTTCGACAAGCAGACCAATGCTTTCTGGTCGCGGTGGACTCCCGAACCGCGTCCCTGCTTCAATCCCAGCCTGCTCGCTGACATACGCACCTGCTATGATTTTCTCACGCACAGCGAGGGACGCATAGACTGCTACGGCGAAGAACATGCCATAGAATATGTCGTTCTCGCTTCCGGAATTCCGGGCGTCTTCAATCTTGGCGGTGATCTTGATCTGTTCAAGCAGTTGATCGAAGCCCGCGACCGCCAGGGACTGCTTTATTACGGACGCGCATGCATCGACGTGCTATACCGCAATTACCTTGGCCACGAACTTCCGGTGACCACGATATCTTTGGTGCAGGGCGAGGCCCTGGGTGGTGGTTTCGAGGCCGCCTTATCCAGCGATCTCATCGTCGCCGAGAAAAATGCGCGTTTTGGCCTGCCTGAGATCCTTTTCAACCTTTTCCCCGGCATGGGCGCCTATTCCTTTCTCGAGCGCAAGATCGGTCAGAAAGAAACCGAGGCACTGCTTACCAGCGGAAAAATCTACAGCGCGGAAGAAATGCACGCGCTCGGCGTCGTAGACGTCGTGGCAGAGGACGGACAGGGCGAGGCCGAAGTTGCGGCACTGATCAAACGCAGGCAGCGCAGCCGCAATGGCCTGTCGGCATTGGCCGCAGTACGGCGGCGCGTGCACCGGATCGAGTTTTCGGAACTGCTGGACATCGTGCAGATCTGGGTCGACAGCGCATTGCGCCTGAATCCGCGCGACCTGAAGCTCATGAATCGCCTGGTGTCGCGTCAAAACGGGCTTGGAGACTCACATCAGATTCACTAAACCCAAGCTTTATCAGATTTGACACAGCTGGCTTACGTGAATAGTTGCAGCGAAGACTTGCCTGTTCTGCAGGTTAGCCAGCGCTAAAACGGATAGGGGGAACCTCACCAAATTCATAGAGTTGCGCGTGCCGATACGTTCATTAGGCCGCCTATTCCCGCGGCCGGGGCAAACCGGCATGCACGCCAGATCGAATCCGGGAAAACGGATTGACCATGCAAAAAATCCGACCGTACAGCAGCACGGTAGAAATATGTTTTACTTATATTAATCAACATATTACATCTTATATTTGAATCCGGTTTATCACCGATACACGTGACAAGTTCGCTTAGCCGAACGGCAGCGACTTTGGTAAACTGAACCCAGAAAAATCAGATGGTCCGGGGCGCCGACAACGGCAGCACCGCACGCGACAAGGGAGTTGGAGTGACCACACCAGAAACGGAATACAGCATTCAGGAAGCATCGGAACTGCTGAGTATCCCCATACAGAAATTACGGCGCTGGGACGAACAGGGCGTGCTCGTCGCATTGCGCACATCGGGTGGACACCGCCGGTATTCGAAGGAACTGATCAACCGCCTGACGACCTCTGTGACCGGCCCCGGTGGCGACAAACCGTCCCAGGAACTGGCGACCATCAAACGTTCTCTCGCGGAAAAACGCCGCATCATCCAACTGCTGCTTGAAAGTGAAAACCGCTATCGCGACCTCGTCGAGACCTCGCATGACCTGATCTGGGCCACCGACGCGCAGGGGCGCTTCACTTATCTCAACAATGCGGCACATGACATCTTCGGCCTTGCGCCAAAAGACCTGATCGGACGCTGCTTTTTCGATTTCGAATCGAGCCCGTCGCACATTTCCAACCGGCGTTTCCTGGCCACGCTCAAGCGTGCCGGCGAAATCGAGAACTATGTCACTCATCTCGTCACCACCCGCGGCGATGACCGCTGGATCGGCATCAACGCCCGCGTCACCACCGACGAGAATAGCGATATGCTCGGCATCCGCGGTACGGCACGCGATGTTACTGAACAGCATCTCGCGACTCTGCGCATAGAGCACCTGGCGCTGCACGACGTCCTCACCGATCTGCCCAACCGCCACAGCCTGCAGCGGTGCATCGAGTCATCGATGCAGACAGGCAGCGTCGGCGCCCTGCTGTTCCTCGACATTGACCATTTCAAATACATCAACGACAACTTCGGCCACCGCTCCGGAGACCTGCTCATCACCGGGATCGGAAGCGCGTTGCGGGACATGATGCGCAACTGCAATGGCGAGCTTTACCGGTTGGGCGGCGACGAGTTCGCCATCCACCTGCCCGAGGGTCTGCGCAAGGAGGCGGTCAGCGTCGCCGATACCGCGCTTGACGCCATTCGGCACTATCGGTTCCAGGCGAGCGAACAGAAAGTGCTCGCCAATCTGACCGCCTCGATCGGGATCGCGCTTTACCCGTTCCATGGCGGCGACCTTCCGACGCTGCTGTCGAATGTGGATATCGCGATGTACCAGTCCAAGGATCTTGGCCGCAACCGCTATACGCTGTTTGACCAGTCCACCGAATCAATGCGCGGCACTCACCAGCGCATTCATTGGGCCAAGAAGCTGCGCGACGCGCTGGACGAAGACCGGCTGGTGCTTTTTTCCCAGCAGGTTGTTCAACTGAAGAACCTGAAGCCAGTGCATCACGAAATACTGGTGCGCATCCGCGACGAGAACGGTAATTACATACTCCCCGCGAATTTCATCGAGTTGGCCGAATCGCTCGGCATGGTTCAGGAAATCGACATGAGGGTGGTCGAAAAACTGCTCCGGTTCATCGCTGAAAACAGCCAGGGCAGGAAAAAACTGCGCTACTTCGTCAACGTTTCACGGGTTTCGATTTCCGACCCGCACTGGATCCAGCAGCTGATCAGGCTGCTGCGCGAGAGCTGTATCGATCCCAGCCAACTGGTGTTCGAGATCACGGAAACCGCCGCGATGGCGGAAATCGACGTCACGCTGACCTTCATACGCAAACTCAGAAGTCTGGGCTGCCGCTTCGCCCTCGACGATTTCGGTGCCGGCTTCAGCTCGTTTTATTACCTCAAGCGGCTGGAAGTCGATTATCTGAAAATTGACGGCAGTTTGATCCGCGATCTGGCCACCGACGAAAGCAGCCGGATTTTCGTCAAGGCGGTGAACGATATCGCGCGCGGGCTGAACAAGCAGGTAATAGCCGTCGGGGTGGAAAAACCCGAGGTGGTGAGACTGCTGCTCGAGATGGGCGCGCAGTTTGGACAGGGATACTTGTTCCAGCAGCCGCAGCTGATTCAAGACACCGACGAATACCAGGTCGCCGCGATATCCGAATCGGCGGGCTGAATTTTCGGGTTTGCACCGCCGCTCAGCACCGCCTCACCATCCCGACCGGGCTATCTTTTCCAGCCACAGCAGCCCAATCACCGTCTTGACCTCGGTGATTTCTCCTGACCGCACGCGCTCCAGCGCCTCGGAAATGTTGGTCGGCACGACTTCCAGGAATTCGCCGTCGTCCAGCGCATGACCGACATAAGCGAGTTCGCGCGCAAGATAGAGTTCCACGCACTCATCCGAATAACCAATGCACGGGTGCAACGAGGCGATATGGCGCCATGATCCGGCCTCATATCCGCACTCCTCCACCAGTTCGCGCTGAGCCGTCAGCAGCGGGGCCTCGCCCGGCTCCATTTTGCCCGCTGGAAGTTCGTAAAAATGCCGCCGCAGCGGATAGCGGTACTGCCGCTCCAGCAGCAGCGTGGTCTCGTTAAGCAGCGCGATGACCATGACTGCACCAGGATGCTGGATATATTCCCGTCTCGCCTCCTGCCCGTCGTGAAGCACTACGCGGTCCTCGTGCACCTTGAGCAGCCGGCCTTGATAAACGACTTCCGTGGAAAGTGTAGTTTCGGTGAAATCAGATGGCTTACTGGACATGGCAGAACCCGGGCAAGCAGCAGGAGTAAGCGGGAAAACCAGACCTTGGAAACCGCTCCTGGTTACGGCGCACTGCTTACCGCTTACTGTCTTTTACAGGGAGGCCTGGATCGAATACCGGCACAGCGCCATCAGCGGTTCGGGCAGGATGCCGAACAGCAGCATCGCCAGGCCGTTGAGCGACATCAGCACGCGCACGTCAGTCAGCGGAAGAATCGGCGCAGCATCTTCTGGTGCGTCGAAATACATAAGCTTGACCACCCGCAGATAATAGAACGCCCCGATTAGGGACAGCATCACCGCGACCACGGCCAGCCACAGATAGCCGGCATTGACCACCGCCTGCAGCACCGACAGCTTGGCGTAAAAACCGACCGTAGGGGGCACGCCGGCCATGGAAAACATCAGCAGCAGCATCAGGAAGGCCAGCCACGGGCTGCGCTGGTTCAACCCCTTGAAATCATCGATATTCTCCGCCTCGAACCCTTTGCGCGACAGCACCATGATCATGCCGAAGGTGCCCAGATTCATCAGCACATACACCACGACGTAGAACATGCCTGCACCAAAGCCGATGAGATCCCCCGACAGGATGCCAAGCAGCAGGAACCCCATGTGGGAGATCGTGGAGTAGGCCAGCATCCGTTTCAAATTTGTTTGCGCGATGGCCGCAATGTTCCCGATCGCCATCGATAGCACCGCCATCACGATCAGCATCTGCTGCCACTCGGCCATCAGTTGCTCGGCACCCAGCCCTTGAACTAAGAGTCTGATTATGAAGGCAAATGCCGCGAGTTTTGGCGCGGAGCCGATGAACAGTGTCACCGCGGTCGGCGCACCTTGATAGACGTCCGGCACCCACATGTGGAATGGCACCGCGCCGAGCTTGAACCCGACGCCGGCAACGATGAACACCAGCGCGAAAATCAGCACCAGGTCCCTGGATTCGCGATTAACGATCATTTCGGCAAGCCGCGTGATTTCCAGGGTCCCGGTGGCGCCGTAGAGCATCGACATGCCGTAGAGCAGCATGCCGGAGGCCAGCGCGCCCAGCACGAAATATTTCATGGCCGCTTCGGTCGATACCGCCGAGTCGCGCTGCAGCGCCACCAGCGCATACAGCGACAGCGTCAGCAACTCCAGCCCCAGGTAGAGCGTGAGCAGGTGGTTGGCGGAAATCATGACCATCATGCCCAGCGTGGCGAACAGCACCAGCACGAAGAACTCTCCGCGGAACATGCCGCGCGCGGCGAGGTAACTGCGTGAATACACCAGCATCATCATCACGGCGACATAGGTGAGCAGCTTGAGCACATCGGACATCAGATCGGCGACGAACATGCCGCTGAAAGTGTAGGTTGGCCCGGCAGTGGCGGTGAACCAGGTGACCGCGATACAGCCAGCGAGCGCGGCCTGCGTCAACACATAGGTGAAAATGCGATTGTCGTCGCTGATAAACAAATCAGCGACCAGGATCACGCACACCATCGTGAGCAGGAACAACTCGGAATACGCAGGCCACAGTGGCAGGATGTAATTCATCGCATCTCTCTCATTGCAGCGGCAGCTTGCTCTGCATCACGTGCGTGAGCAGTTCGTTGACTGACGTATGCAGCACTTCTGCAAACGGGTTTGGCCACAGGCCCATCACCAGCACCGGCACGGCAAGCAGGCCCAGCACCAGGAATTCACGCAGGTTGATATCGCTCAGGCCAGCCACCTTGGGATTGACCACTGCGCCGAAAATCACGCGCTTGTACATCCAGAGCGTGTAAGCGGCGCCGAAGATCAGCGTCGTGGCCGCGGCAAACGCGTACCAGAAATTGGCCTTGACAGCGCCCATGATCACCATGAACTCGCCGACAAATCCGCTGGTGCCCGGCAGACCGGAGTTGGCCATGGCAAACAGCATGAACAGCGAGGCGAATATCGGCATGGTGTTAACCACCCCGCCATAATCCGCGATCTGACGCGAATGCAGGCGGTCATACAGCACCCCCACGCACAGGAACAATGCACCCGATATGAATCCGTGGGAAATCATCTGGATGATCGAGCCTTCCATGCCGTGGGAATTGAAAATGAATATCCCCAGAGTGACAAAACCCATGTGCGAAATCGACGAATAAGCAATGAGCTTTTTCATGTCGGCCTGCACCAGCGCCACCAGCCCGATGTAGACCACGGCAATCAGCGACAGTGCGATGATAAAACCGGCGAGCGCGTGGCTGGCGTCAGGCACGATGGGCAGGGACAGGCGCAGGAAACCGTAGCCGCCGAGCTTCAGCATGACTGCCGCCAGCACCACCGAACCGCCGGTGGGCGCCTCGACGTGAGCATCCGGCAGCCAGGTGTGAACCGGCCACATCGGCACCTTGACCGCAAAGGCCACGAAAAACGCGAGGAAAATCAGGATCTGCGCTTCACGTCCCAGGGGCAGGCGGTAGAACTCGAGCAGCGAGAAACTGCCGCCCGAAACGTTGTAGAGATAGATCAGCGCAACCAGAGACAGCAGCGACCCCAGCAGCGTGTACAGGAAAAATTTGAGCGCGGCATAAACGCGTTTCGGACCGCCCCACACGCCGATGATGATGAACATCGGAATCAGCGTCGCCTCGAAAAATACATAGAACAACAAGGCGTCGAGCGCGCAGAACACGCCGTTCATGAACGCCGACAGGAACAGGAACGAGGCCATATACTGCGCAACGCGGGTTTGTATCACCTGCCAGCCGGCGATGACCACCAGCACGGTGGTGAAACTGTTGAGCAGGATCAGCAGCAGCGAAATGCCGTCGATGCCCAGGTGATAGTTGACGTTGAAGGTCTCGATCCAGGGTGAAAGCTCGACGAACTGAAATCCACCCGCCAGCACATCGAAGCCGAAATACAGCGGCAGCGTCACCAGGAACCCAAGCAGCGAGCCCACCAGCGCGATCACCCGCGCCATGCCGGCATTGCGATCGGAGCCGGTGGCGAGCACGAGCACACCGGCCACCATCGGTAGCCAGATCACAATGCTCAAAAACGGGAAAGCAGGCTGCATATTATTTAACTGATTGTTTTAAATGTTATTTTCAGAACACAAAGACCATGGTGAGCAGCACCAGAATGCCGATGATCATCGTGAACGCATAGTGATAAATAAAACCCGACTGCAGCTGGCGGACCACGCCCGCAAACCAGCCGACCAGCCGCGCCGAACCGTTGACGAAAATGTTGTCGATGACCGCCACGTCCCCGCCCTTCCACAAACCGCTGCCCAGGCTGCGCGCACCACCGGCGAAGAACCAGTCGTTGAAGCGGTCGAAACCGTATTTCTCCATGAGGATGGTCACCAGCACACCCGCTTTACGACGCAGCACGGCCGGCAATTCGGGACGCACGACATAGAGGAACCAGGCCGATCCGGCGCCCGTCACCGCGAGCCAGAACGGGAGTGTAGAAACGCCATGCGTGATCATCGGCATCACACCGTGGAATCCGCTCGCGAGTTCTGCGATCGCCGGATGCGCGGCGATGACGTGAATCGAGTTGCCGAAATAGTCGCCGAACACGAACTCGCCGATCACCCAGCCGGCGACTATCGAGGGTATCGCCAGCAGCACCAGCGGCAGAGTGACCACCCATGGCGACTCGTGAGGCGGGTGGTGGGCGTGCCCGTCGTGCCCGTGCTCATCGTGGAGCCCGGCCGCGGCGCGCTCCGCCTCCACTTCTTTCACATCCGGATGATGCGGATCATCAAACCGGGACTTGCCGTGGAACGCGTAAAACACCAGGCGGAATGAGTAGAAGCCGCCGATCAGCACGCCCATCACCGCCAGCGGGTAGGCGAATGAGGATACGGCCAGGGGCGAGGCGTGCAAAGCTTCGATGATAGTGTCTTTCGAGAAGAAACCCGCAAACGGCGGCAGCCCGGCATTGGCCAGGGCGCCGATCAGCATCGTCACATAGGTGATCGGCATGTATTTCGCAAGGCCGCCCATCTTGCGCATGTCCTGCTCGTGGTGCAGCGCAATGATCACCGAGCCTGCGCCGAGGAACAGCACGGCCTTGAAGAATGCGTGGGTGAACAGGTGGAAAATCGCAGCCGAGTACGCCGAGGCGCCCAGCGCCATCGTCATATAGCCCAGTTGCGACAGCGTCGAATACGCGACCACGCGCTTAATATCGTACTGCACCGTTGCGATCAACGCCATGAAAAAGGCGGTGATGGCGCCGATCACCATCACGAACGACAGCGCGGTGTCCGAGAGCTCGAACAACGGCGACATGCGCGCCACCATGAATATGCCCGCTGTCACCATGGTTGCTGCATGGATCAGGGCCGAGATCGGGGTCGGGCCTTCCATCGAGTCCGGCAGCCACACGTGAAGCGGAAATTGCGCGCTCTTACCCATGGCGCCGATGAACAGCAGGATGCAGATCACCGTCATCAGCGACCACGCCGCACCAGGGAAGATTTCGATGGTGTTGGTGGCAAGGCTGCCGGCGTTGGCGAACACCGCCGCATAATCGAGCGTGCCGAAATACGTCAGCACCAGGCCTATGCCGAGCAGGAAACCGAAATCGCCGATGCGGTTGACCAGAAAAGCCTTGAGGTTGGCGTATATTGCAGTCGGTCGCGTGTACCAGAAACCGATCAGCAGGTACGACACGAGTCCCACCGCCTCCCAGCCGAAAAACAGCTGCAGGAAGTTGTTGCTCATCACCAGCATCAACATCGAAAAGGTGAACAGCGAGATATAACTGAAAAAGCGCTGGTAGCCGGGATCATCCGCCATATAGCCTATGGTGTAGATGTGCACCATCAACGAAACGAAAGTCACGACCAGCATCATGGTCGCGGTCAGCTGGTCGATCAGGAAGCCGACCTCGAAGCGTGTATTTCCCGTCATCAGCCAGGTATAAACCGGGCCGTTGAAAAGGTTGCCATTGGCCATCACGTCATGGAACACGATTCCTGAAGCGACGGTGCAGATCACCATGCCGGCTATGGTGACCCAGTGCGCACCGCGGCGTCCGATGGCCCAGCCGAACAAGCCGGCGATGAGCGCGCCGAACAGCGGTGCCAGCGGCACCAGGAGATAGAGTTTTTGCATCGACGTCATCCGGTGCTCATCCCTTCAAGCTGTCGAGGTCTTCGACATTGATCGTATTCAGGTTCCTGAACAGCACAACCAGGATCGCCAGACCGATCGCCGACTCCGCAGCCGCCACCGTCAGGATGAAGAACACGAACACCTGCCCGGCGGCATCATCAAGGTAATGCGAGAACGCGACGAAATTAAGGTTGACCGCGAGCAGCATCAGCTCGATCGCCATCAGCAGCACGATCAGATTCTTGCGATTGAGGAAGATTCCGATCACGCTGATCGCGAACAGGATCGCGCCCAACACCAGGTAATGTGACAGCGTAATCAATTGGTCCCCTTTACAGGCAACATGTAATGGGTAATGGGTAATGCGTAAAAACCCTGTTTTGCATGCTCTTTACTCATCACTCATCGCTCTGCACTGATTTTTCGGACTTCATCGCAACGATGCGCACGCGGTCCGCGCTCCGCACGTTGATCTGCTTTACGGGATCGATGTATTTGGTGTGCTTGCGG